>CAMATZ010000095.1 GCA_945861275.1 Bordetella parapertussis | reverse complement strand
CATCGCCGCCGAACATATACCGCGGCTTACCGAGCGCTTCTATCGCGTCGATCGCGGTCGCTCGCGTGAAACCGGCGGCACCGGCTTGGGCCTGGCTATCGTCAAGCACGTGCTGTTGCGCCATCAGGCGACACTGGAGATTCAGTCCGAGCCGGGCGCGGGCAGCGAATTTCGCATCGTCTTTCCGCCATGGCGCAGTATCGTCGGCGAGCCGCAGACGGTAGTAGCCGCCGCCGCATAGTCAATTGTAAGTATTTGTTTTTATTGAATATAATTTATTGATTAAAGGCGCTGGCTGGGAAATATCGCCATGAGGGGTCCATTGAACATGCTTTTTGTGTGCACCGGCAACAGTGCGCGCTCGATACTCGGCGAAGCGCTGGCGACAACCTTGTCCCATGGCCGCCTGCGCGGTTACTCAGCAGGCTCGCATCCCGGCGGCACGGTGAATCCGTTCGCCGCCGAACTGTGCGCGCAAATGAATTACCCGGCAGAAAATCTGCGCTCGAAATCGTGGGATGAATTCAGCGTCCCCGGTGCGCCCGCAATGGATTTGATCATCACGGTGTGCGACAGCGCGGCGGGAGAGGCGTGCCCGGTATGGCTCGGCCATCCGTCAACGGCGCACTGGGGCCTGCCGGATCCCGCGGCGGTTAGCGGCAGCGATGCGGACAAGCGCGCGGCTTTTCGCGCGATACACGATGTGATGGCGAAGCGCATCCAGATGCTGCTTGCGTTGCCGTTCGAAAGCATGACCGATGCTGAACGGCGCAGCGCAATGCAGCGGATTGGTGAAACAGCGGTACTTGATCAGGCGATGGAAAGATTATTTCCCGCGCGTTGAAGATTGGAAAAACAAACCCACTTTACAGTTGGGGAGTATGCAAGTTGGTGAGTAGTTGGACGAATCGGAAACTTAATGTGAACACATCAACGTCCCACCGCATAACCGCCGAATTCGCAGGCACCGCGCTGTTACTCGCAATTGTCGTCGGCTCCGGCATCATGGGCGAGATGCTCGCAAACGGCAACGCCGCGATTGCGCTGCTTGGCAATTCCATCGCCACCGGTGCGGGGCTGTATGTATTGATCACGGTGCTGGGCCCCATCTCGGGCGCGCACTTTAATCCAGCGGTGTCGCTGACCTTTTGGCGCAGCGGTGAACTGACTTTTAGTTTACTCGCGGCCTACGTTGCCGCGCAGGTATGCGGCGGCATCATCGGCGTGTGGCTCACGCATCTGATGTTCGATCTGCCGGTGCTTCAGTTCTCCACCAGGGTGCGTAGCGGCGTGCCGCAATGGATTTCGGAATTTCTTGCCGCCGGCGTGCTGCTCGCCACCATTCATTTGGGCCTGCGCCACGCTGCCGAACGCGTGCCGCTGCTGGTGGCGTTGATCGTCACTGCCGGTTACTGGTTTACCGCAAGCACTTTTTTTGCGAACCCCGCGGTAACCATTGCGCGCGCCTTCAGCAATACCTTCGCGGGTATACAGCCGGCCGATGTGGCGGGGTTTATCGCGGCACAGTGCATGGCCTGCGCCCTGGCCTGTGCTTTTATCGGGCGCCGCTCCCCCGGAACGCCCGATCAATAGGCCCAGTACGGCCCTGTGCCACTGCGCGCATCGGCGCCTTCTATCGCGACATCGAGGCCCGCTTGCGGGCGCATTCGAGCAAGCTCTATCCGCTGTGATGGATCGAGGCTATGTCGATTTTAGCCGGCGCAGTCGCTTATTGCGCCTTGCCTGTCCTCGGCACGTAGGCGTACATTTTTTCGCTGTGTGGATTCCTGCGCAACGCCTCGGCCCTGGCGTGCTCGGCTCGCTTCTGCTGGCCAAGCTTACGCAGAGCTTCTCCCAGTACCCAATAGATTTGGGCAGTATCCCAGCCGTTGGCGAGTTGGGTCTCAATCAGCGGCACGGCGCGGTCGGGCTTTCCCGCCAGCATCCACGCTTTCGCCAGGGCGATGGCAGATTCCCCGTACGGGCGCGTCTCAAAGTTTTTCTGCGCGAGCGCGAGGGTAAACTTCGCGTCGGCCTGGTCCTGCAAAAAATGATCCAGCGCGTGGCCGGCTGCGGCCTCGGGAAAAGCAACAAGCCTTTGTTCATAAATCGCGCGCGCCTTCAGCGTAAGTTTTTTCGCATTCTCCTCGCGGCCTGCCTCACGCTCGATCGCGGCCAGAGCATCCATGAATTCCGGATTACCAGTGCGCTCGATGATGTTCTCGTAGAGTTGTCTGGCTTCCCGGGTCTTGCCGCTCAGCAACAGCACCTCTGCGATATGCTCGTCGATCAGCCACCAGCCGTCGAGGGCATCGGAGGCGAGCCGGTACATTGCGAGCGCTTCGTCAAAACGTCCGCGATCTAGCGCCACCAGTCCACGCTGCAATTTGAGCCAGGCAAGCATCACCGGTGCACCAGCGTGATAGCGCTTCTCCGCAGCTTCGAGCAGAGCGGCGGCTTCGCCAGGAGATCCTTGCCATTTCTTGAGCAGGCCGGAGCGGACGTAAGTCGAGGAAGTCCCAGAATCGTTGACCAGTGCGCGATACATCCCTTCAGCTGCACGGTAGCGCCCGCTATAGAGAGCGAGGTCCGCTCGGATTGAGGCCATTTCGGCCGGCTCAACGTTCGTGGGACATAAATCCAGTGCGGCGCTCGCTTGCTTCAAACGATGCAGGGTGTAATGCAGCCGCGCCTGCGCGAGGCAGAAAGAAGCAGACGGCTTCGACCCGGCCACGCTCGCCAACAGTGCCTCGGCCTTTACATAGTCGTCGTAGTTTCCCGTCAGCCAGGCGCGTTCCTGATACAGCGCAACGACCTGGAGGGGAATGACTGTGCCGCCCGCTTGCTTAGCCGCGAGCGTGATACCGCGCTCGATGGCGGCGTTGACTTGTTTTAATTCTGCCGCATAGGCGGGCTTTGCAGGCAGCACGGCTGTCTTGGCAACCGCCGGGGCGGGACTTCTGGTCTTTGTGTTGTCACACGCCGCCAGCAGGCAAAATAACAACGGGCCCAGCCACTGGCTGAGCCCGCGGTTAGAACAGATCAAGGCTGCGCTGGCCGCAGAAAGGGGAATGCCGCGGGTAGCGCAGTACCTGTTTCATCAGCGGTCGGGTTGATCACGCCCACCAGCGTATTGATCGTGTGCGGTGGCGCCACGCCTGAGATCCGTAACAATGCGGCG
>CAMATZ010000094.1 GCA_945861275.1 Bordetella parapertussis | reverse complement strand
TGTGGCGCCAGCGCGGCAGCGCGTTGCAGTACGGTGATCGCCTCGCCGGCCTTTTGTTGCTGCAGCAGCGCCACGCCGAGACGCATCAGCACCACTGCCGGTGCGCGGGGCATTGCGGCGGCCTTGCGCAGCACTTTTTCCGCATCCTGAAATCGGGATTGCATGAGGTAGCACAGGCCAAGGCTGTCGAGCGCAGCGCCGTGGTGCGGATCAGCGCGCAGTGTGATTTCCAGCGCTGCCATCGCCGCTGTCGCATCGCCCGCCATCAGCCGCATGACACCGAGCAGATAATTGGCTTCGGGGTTGGCGGGCGCCTTGCGCAACAGCGCATCCACCAGCGCCATCGCAGCAGGAACGTTGGCGTTGTGCAGAAAATCCCGCGCTCGTGCGAGCTGATCGTTCGGAGGTCGAGCCATGATGTGCGCTAGTGTAGCTGTCGTGCATTATAGGCGGTGCGCGCGTCACACCGCATCGATTGCTGAGCACCCGCCAGCCGCGTGTGGCGGGCGCATGGTATTCTCGCAGGACGCAATCCGGGCATTTCCTGCTACATATATTAATATCTTGCGATGATACCCGTCACTATCGGCTACGACCCGCGTGAAGCCGTAGCGTACAGCGTTTTGGCCTACAGCATTCAGGTGCGCGCGACGCAGCCGGTGACCATCGCGCCACTGATGCTGTCGCAATTGAACGGCGTGCTCACGCGCGAGCGGCACCCTTTGCAAAGCACGGATTTTTCGTTTTCACGATTTCTGACGCCGCATCTGGCGGGCTTTGCCGGCTGGTCGCTGTTCATGGACTGCGACATGCTGATGCTCGACGATATTGCGAAGCTGTGGGGGTTGCGCGACGCGCGCTATGCGGTGATGGTGGTCAAGCACCATCACGTGCCGCGGGAAACCACGAAATTTCTGGGCGAACCCCAGAGTACCTATGAAAAAAAGAACTGGTCGAGCGTGATGCTGTTTAACAACGAAAAGTGCAGGGCGCTGACGCCAGAGTATGTGAACAGCGCATCGGGGCTGGAGCTGCATCAATTCAAGTGGCTGAACGATGACGCCTTGATTGGCGCGCTGCCGGATCGCTGGAATCATCTGGTCGGTTACCACGCGCCGCGCGCCGATGCAGCGCTGGTGCATTACACCCTCGGTGGTCCGTACTTTGCGGAGTATGCCGGCTGCGAATATGCCGCTGAATGGCGTCGCGAACAAGCCGCGATGCTCAGCATTTCCTTCACCCTACCCGCCAAAAAATCTTAGACAAAACAAGCGGATAGCCATAGAATCGGCCACGGAAACCGTGGCCCGTGCGAGGGCCTTGCGTGCATGGACCCGCTATGGAACAGGCCCGAAAACCCGCTGTTGACAAGCATGATGTGCACGAAGCGCTCGAACGCGCCGCTGATTTATTGCGGGTGCACGACGAGTTTCTGGCAATGGCGGCAGCGGCTCGCGAAGAGCCGGGACGCGCGCCGCCCGACGCCCGGCGCCAGGCGCAAAACCTTGATGACATCAGTGCGCTGCTCGATCCGCTGCATCCGGCGGACGTGGCCTACATACTGGAAGCCCTGCCGCTGGCGCAACGACTGGTGGTGTGGGATCTGGTCAAGGCCGCTCGTGACGGCGAGATTCTGCTGGAGGTATCCGATGCGGTGCGCGAGACGCTCATCGATTACATGGACGACCATGAACTGGTCGCCGCCACCGGGCAACTCGATAGCGATGAGATTGCGGATCTGGCGCCCGATCTGCCGCGCGAGGTTATCGAGAATGTGTTCAAGCTGCTGCCGCCCGCGGAGCGCGAGCAGTTGCGCGAAGCGATGTCGTATGCCGAAGACACCGCGGGCGCGCTGATGGATTTTGACATGGTGCAGATACGCGAGGATGTCACGCTCGAAGTGGTGCTGCGTTATCTGCGCCGTCTGGACGAACTGCCCGACCACACCGATCAGTTGTTCGTGGTGGATCGCGCCGAACAGTTGAAGGGCCTGTTGCCGGTCAACCGGCTGCTGGTGACCGATCCTGATGTGGTGGTGGGTGATGCGATGTTGAAGGACTACACCCAATTCAACGCCGGCGACGATGCCGCGGACGTGGCCGCCGCGTTCGAGCGTTACGATTTGCTGTCAGCGCCGGTGGTGGACGATGCGGGCAAGCTGGTCGGGCGCATGACCGTCAACGCCGTGGTGGACTACACGCGGGAGAAAACCGACAGCGAAAAATTGAGCGCCGGCGGCTTGCGCGAAGACGAAGACCTGTTCGCCTCGGTGTGGAAAAGCGTGCAAAACCGCTGGATGTGGCTGGCCATTAACCTGATTACGGCATTCGTTGCATCGCGCGTGATCGGCATCTTCGAAGGCTCGATCGCGAAGCTGGTGGCGCTGGCGGCGCTGATGCCGATCATCGCGGGCATTGGCGGCAATTCCGGCAATCAGACGATCACCATGATCGTGCGCGCACTGGCGCTGGGACAAATCACGCGCGAAAACGCGGGCAAACTATTTGCCAAAGAGCTCGGGGTGAGCGCGCTAAACGGCTTGATTTGGGGCGGATTGGTGGGTATTTTTGCGTTCCTGATTTATCAAAACTGGCAGTTGAGCATGGTGATGATGCTGGCGATGGAGCTGAATCTGCTTTTGGCGGCCTTCATGGGCGTACTGATACCGATGGCGATGGACAAACTGGGCCGCGACCCGGCGCGAGGGTCGAGCGTCATGATTACCGCCATCACAGACAGCGGCGGATTTTTCATTTTTCTCGGGCTGGCAACCCTGTTCCTGGTGTAAGGCGGGCGCCAGGCCGAACCGCTATACTGGGCGCGAAAGAGAAACTCCCACGCGCTGCTGCCGGCGCGGATAAAACCTGTCGCATTCCCAGGAGAAACGAAGCATGAAAACGCTATTGACTTTTTTTACGCTGGCCGGATTTTTGACCCTTACGGGTTGTGCTTCAACGCCGTCTGAAGATTCCTTTTCCTCGGCGCCAGCGCGATTCGACAATGGCATCATGGTGAATGTAGCCGGGATGACCTTGTATACCTTTGACAAAGACACAGTCGGTTCCGGCAAGAGTGTATGCAACGGACAATGTGCTAAAAACTGGCCGCCGCTAGCGGCTGCCGCGAACGCTGAGTCGCGCGGCGAGTTCTCAGTGGTGTTTCGCGACGACGGCTCGAAGCAGTGGGCGCACGATGGCAAGCCCCTGTATCTGTGGATCAAGGACAACAAACCCGGTGACAAAACGGGGGATGGCGTGGGCAAGGTATGGCGCGTGCTGAAGTTTGAAGACGCGCAGATTGCGCCGCCGAGAAGTTATTAACTATTTGTTTTTAAACAAGATTTAATGATGTATTGCCAACGGCATTTTTGTACTATGCGCGGCTATCCCAACCGCCGCCACAAAAAACAACGGAGACCAAACTTCGGTCTCCGTTGCGCTAAAGGTACTGCTATTACTTCTTCGCTGCTTTTTTCTTAGCTACTTTTTTCTTTGCTGCTTTTTTCTTCGCTGCCATGTGAGTCTCCTTTAAAGTTAACTTTGGCATCGTTTGCTACGGATATTTTTCCGCAGCCCCATCCATAATTCATCGAACTCTGCGCAACTGCCGCATCACTCTGCTGTTGGCCGCACACCGCGTATGAGTACCAGCTTCATACAAAAACCACACGCTAAGCACACAACACACCAGCGAAACCATGCATGGTGCGCCAATTCTATTCCACAGCA
>CAMATZ010000093.1 GCA_945861275.1 Bordetella parapertussis | reverse complement strand
TTGGCGTCACCGCTGGCGCACGCAGCACGAAGCTCTCCCTGGGTCTCGATTGCTTTGCGCCGGAAGTCCTGCAAAAACTCGCGCACAAACTCCGGGTCGTCCCCCACCAGCGCTTTGAGCACGTTCACATCCACTGGCGCGGCCGCCGCCTGCGTGGCTGCGGGCACGGGCCATGCGGATAAAGTGGATGCATTGGCTCCGGACTTGGCTACTGGCAACCATTTTGCCAGCACGGCTTCCAGAGCCGCCAGTGGCACCGGCTTGCTGCGGTAATCGTCCATGCCTATAGTGCGGCAATGCTCAGCCTCGCCCTTAAGGGCATTGGCGGTCAGGGCAATGATTGGTATGCGTTTGCCGCCTTTTTCTGCGGCGCGTATGGCCTGCGTCAATTCATAACCGTCCAATTTCGGCATGTGCAGATCGGTGAGCAAAAGCGCGTAGTCGCCGCTTTTCCAGCGCTCCAGCGCTTCGCAACCGTCACCGGCGACATCCGCGGCATATCCGAGTAGAGCGAGCTGGCGCACGATGACTTTTTGATTGGTCTCGTTGTCCTCGACAATCAGAATCAGCCTGCCTTGCCGCAGCGCTTCTGTACGCGTTTGCGCGATCACGGCGATCCTGCCGGGGGGAAGTTCTTCCGCTTGCGTTTCAAGCGACACCCGTCCGGCAGCGGCGGCCACTGCTTTGAGGAAAGTGCGGCGGTTGAGGGCGTTGCCATCCACGATGATCAGGCCGGGGGAGACTGCACGCGGGTGGCGCCGCTTGCCGCGTTCAATGAGGACGACGACAAGGCGTGCTTCTGGATCGTTCTGGTCACGGATGGCGCGCAGTTGCTCCGGATACTGCGGCTCGTCACAGGCGTCAACAACGCACACCGACAGGCCGCTTCGCCCTGCGCTCCGGCCTTTGGCGCTCGCCAGATCCGGTGCCCGCTCTACCACCGCGTTCGCGTGCTCGAGATAGACAGCCAGATCATCGGCCAGCCCCCCGGCAGCGCCCACCACGACGCAGGACAGTCCGGCGACCTCGGAGGGGGCCTCAATCGCAGTGGACCCGGCCGGCATCCGCACAAACGGCAGCCGCACCGTGAAGACCGCCCCCGCGCTCGGCGCGCTGTGCACCGCGATCTCCCCGTCCATCAGTTTCACCAGATTGTTGGCAATAGCCAGTCCCAGCCCGGTGCCGCCGAAGCGCCGCGTGGTGGAAACGTCGGCCTGGGTGAAGGCGCTGAACAGCCGCGCCTGCGTCGCTTCGTCCATGCCGATGCCGTTGTCGGTCACCTTAAACTCCACCATCACCTCTTCCGCGTCCTGCTCAACCCGCAACGCGCGCACCGATACCCGCCCCGCATGCAACTGCCCGCTGGAGAACTTGATCGCATTGTTGGCGATATTGATCAGCACCTGGCGCAGACGCAAAGCATCGCCCAGCACCTGCTGCGGAATATCCGGATCGGAGTACTGCGTAAGTACTATGTCGTTCTTTTCGGCCAGGCCATTCAGCAGACTGCACACAGCATCCATCACCTCCGCTATTGCGATAGGTTCCCGATCCAGTTGCAGCTTGCCGGCCTCTATCTTGGAGAAATCGAGTATGTCTTCGATGATGGCCAGCAGTGAAAACGCCGATTCGCGGATGAGTTTGACCATTTCCACCTGATCACCCTTGAGGCTGCTCTGATGCAGCACATCGATCATGCCGACGACGCCATTCATCGGCGTGCGGATTTCGTGGCTCATGGCGGCGAGGAAAGATGATTTGGCTTCGTTGGCCTCTTCGGCCACGCGGCGGGCGCGCTCCAGATCGGCGGTGCGCGCGATGACTTTGTCTTCCAGCTCTGCCTCGCGCTCTTGCAACACTTCCGTCATCCGGTTCAAAGCTATGGCCAGCGTTCCAAACTCGCTTTTGCCCTTGGGCAATAGGCGGGTGGTTAAATCCCCCCCTGCAACTCTGCTTGCGAAGCCGAGACACTCGTCGACCGATTTCGTAATGCTGCGCGAAATGATCAGAGCAACCGCAAGCCCAAGCAATGACGCCAGCAGCGCTGTCGCAAGAATTGCCCACCTGGCAGTCTGCGCCCCCCTTTCTGCATTATCTCGGGTGGCGTATACATTCAGTTCGGCAGTGGCACGGAGCTTGTCAAAAAGCGGCTCAACCGTGTGAGCAGCCGTGAGGTATGCAGCCTGTTCAGTATCGATTTTCGCGCCAGCCTCAACATATTGTTCAAACCAGCGTGCGTAGTCGGCCGTCAATCCAAGGAGTTTTCCCTTGACCTCAGGAGACAGAGGGGCCAGCGCAAGATCGGCTTTGAATTGATCGATGCCTTTCGCAAACGCTTCGACATACTTATCGATACCGCGCGCAACGAAATCCTTCTCATGTCGACGCAGGGAGAGCAGGTCGACCATAAGTCGAGCGTGATTTTCGGTGCTGACAATCGCCTCGATCTCGTGCGCCTTCTCGCGAAACTTGCCTTCGAAACCGGTCTTCACGTACCCGCGAAGGCCGTATAAGGAGACGAGCCTGAGAAAGCCGGCTTCGTATCGATCCACGGCCGTGTCGATCGACTGTGTCAGTTGGATTACTTGGGGTTCGCTGCTCAGCTCGCGAACATCAGCCATTCCTTGCCGGACCTCGACGAGCCCGGTTCTCAACAAAGTCGAATAGCGGGATCTCGCTTCGTCAAAGCCGAACTCGCGCTGGAATATCAGGAAGTCTTTCTCCGCACGCCGCGCCCGGAGCATCGCAATATTGCTTCTCAGACTCAGATCGGCGATTCGACTGTCCACGGCAACCAGTTTGTTGATGGCTTCTGTCGAGTGGTTTTGAGCGACCAGAGCGACGACACCCACCACAAGCGTCAGAGCGATGACGGCGGTAAATCCGCCCGCCAGCTCCAACCGGAGGCTGAGACGGCGGTACCACGCGATGGCGTTGTCCTCTCTGATCTGCACGTCGGGCCTCTGCTGGTTGCGACTTGATCCGGCGGTACCTGAACGTTCAGTCGAGGTACGGTACGTATTCATGCTGCAACACGATGTCGGTGATCTGCGAAGACAGCGCAAAGTTGATGAACTCTTTTGCCAGTCCGCGCGGGACCTCCTTGGTGATTAACAGGAGAGGGCGGGATATAGGGTAATTTCCGCTGCTGATGTTCTTCGTTGTGGCAGCCACACCGTCTATCGGAAGCAGCCTTATGGGAGCACCCGTGTCCGCTGCGTGTTGCGCCGAGCCAACGGACAAGTAGGCTATGCCGTTCGGATTTTCTCCGACCACCTTGATGCGATCCAGATTGTCGGTCGCGATTATCTGAGCCTTGATATCTGCGTATTTGATGCCAAAGTAAGTTGCAAAGAGTTCGACTGCACCGAACCCTCCCTTTGCGTTTATTGGCGCGATCGGCGCGTCGTTGCCACCGACTTTGCTCCAGTTATTGATCTTTCCGGTAAATATCTCGGATACCTGCCGGTTGGTAAGCCTTTGGACCGGGTTGTTTTTGTGCACAATCAGACCAACACCGTCGCGGGCGATGGCAAAGCTGTAGAGGCCGCTTTCCTTATCCGTCAACGCGCGCGAGGCCATACCAATGTCGGCCTTTCCTTTCATCACATCGTCGATGCCTTGGGCCGTTCCAGCCGTTCGCACCTCGATCTGTACGCCGGGATGCCTTGTCGAGAAGCGCTTGCCTGCCACCGCTATCATTGGAGCCATCGTGCTTGAGCCTGTGATGAGGATTTTGCCGGACAACGGTATGGGTCCTTTTGCGGGCAGCCTTTCCGCCGCCTGGACACTTGTGTAGCTCAGGCACGTCGTAAACAAATACGCAGAAATCGAATATTTCTTCCAAGCGGCAAACATATCAAATGCCTCGTAGGTGGTCGCGCAATACGATAATCGGGAAATCTCCTGTTAATGGTCACAGCTTCCCCATGCACCCCAAGCTTCAGTCGGTTTACTGCGGCAGTCTGTACGATACGGAACATAAACTGCGCTCGTTATTCGCGGTTCGAATACGCCTTCATCTGCGCGCAGCGGGATGATAGGCAGTATGTCATATGTATTTGTTTTCATTATTTTATTTAATGCTTGGCGCTAGGATTCTGAAGTCACATTTACAGTCCGCCTATGCAGATAGCGCTCACCAACCGCCATTTCCGCCTCGAAGCGCGGCAGCAGCAGCTTCAGGGCATCGCTGTCGTCTGCCTTGCCCGCCGTTTCCATGGCCTCGCACAGATCGCCCAGCGCAAACGCACCGATGGTGCGCGCCAGCGACTTCAGGTTGTGAGCGGCCGTCGCCGCGGCCTTGGCGTCACCGCTGGCGCACGCAGCACGAAGCTCTCCC
>CAMATZ010000092.1 GCA_945861275.1 Bordetella parapertussis | reverse complement strand
GTCATCCACACGTTTGAGTCGGCAATCATGTCGATGACTTCTTCGTCGTGAAACACCATATGCTCGATGGTGTCGGCGCCCGCCGCCAGCGCCATGCGCTGCCCGCCCGGCGTGAAGCAGTGCACCGCCGCTGGTTTGTGAAACGCATGGGCTTCATCGACGATGGCGTCGATTTCTTCCTGCGTCATGTTGCGAATGTCGGGCTCTTCCTTGTCGGTGCCGCCGCCGCCGGTGGCGCAGGTTTTTACGATGTCGCAACCCGCCAGCAGGTTGGTGCGCGCGAGTTTGCGCAATTCCCAGGGGCCGTCGGCGGTCTGAAAGCCGAGGCGCAGCGCAGCGCGCGGCTGAATCAGATCCAGGTGTGAACCGGTGATGGTGGTAAAGCCGCCGATGAACATGCGCGGGCCTTCGATGATGCCGGCGTTGATCGAATCGCGCACCGCGCACAGGTGCGCGGTGAGCAGGCCGCGATACGAATTCAACCCCAGATCGCGCAGCGTGGTAAAGCCCATATCGAAACACAGTTGTGCGTGGAACAGGCCATACATCTGCTGCAGCTCGGGCGTGATTTCCCACTGCGCAACGCGATAATTGTGAAAGGTCAGGCAGTTGAACATCATGGTGTGCAGATGCACGTCCATCAGGCCGGGCATCAGCGTGAGCCCGGCGCAATCAATCACCTCGGCGCGGGCGGGAATCTTTACGGTGGTCCTGGTGCCCACCTGCTTGATGCGACGGCCCTGCAGCACAATCACCGGATCCTTTACCGGTGCGCCGCCATTGCCGTCAATCAGCGTGGCGCCCCTGATGACTTTGAGGGGCCCTTTTTCCTCCGGCGCTTTCATTTCAAACATGATGGGAAATCCTGGTAAAAATCAATTGCAGATAATGTGGATGGCGTGGATGGCGTGGATGGCGCAACCCACGGTAGTAAATCGCCGCTGCATTGTCAAGCTGAAAGCCATGCGCGGGCGCAGCAGGTCGAGCGTGTTTTCGATTGCGGCGCGCGACATATCGCGCGTGATGAACACCAGCCGCGAGCGGCGATCGGCATCCGGCCAGCGCGCGAGTTCCAGCGGTTAGTGTATCGGCGTTTGCACCGCATGCACCGCATGCACCGCGACCGGATCACCATCGTCATTGAGCAGCGCTTTCACTCGCAGCAGATGGGCGCCACGCAGAGACGCCCGAACGCTCGACGGGTACCGGAGTCAAATTGTTTTTCAATGAAAAGGAGGCAAGCGCTGGTGTAATGGCCTCGATGGGTCGCAAATCAGTCGATGCAGAACGTTTTGCGGAGCAAGATTTTCAGAAGAACAGCGGGGCTTGACGACAATTCATGCGGTTGACTGTTTACCCGTCGCGGGATAGATTGCCGTTTGGTGAAATATGGTGATTAAACGGCCTATACCCAAAACGAAGAATATTGTTAAGCCATTGATGATCGGCTAAGGAGTGTCGTGATGGAGACTCAAACAGTATCGCGTCGTGTTGCGCTTGCTGAAGGTCTGTGCGGGCGCCTGCAATTACGTTTCTTGAAACCAATTTGTGCATTAGCCCTTAGCGCAACCGTGCTATTTTTCTCTTCTTCTGCATCAGCTGAGGTAGACCGTGGCTGGGGCACAAGTAGTGGCTATTTTCAAACAAACGACGCTGCTGGCTGTAGGGCGGCAGGCGCTTTATATGCGCCCCATAATGCGTGCGTCTTTCCTACTGCTAAAGAGGCCTGTATTGCCGTTGCCGAATCCTATCAATTACGAGGCGAGCCCTATATTTTTACGCGTGTCATCAATGGCTACACTTGCGAGGTAAGTATTAACGGCAATATCGAGACACGTCGGTGGATTTTTGGGCCTGTAATCGATTGCAGCCGGCTAGGACTGAGCGCTCAAGACTGGTGGTGTAAACGTCGTTAGAAACGCGCGGTATTCTGGGGTTTAGCGCGAGACGTCCCCAGATTTGTTTGCCGCGCTTTGCATGCTCGTATGGTGATTTCGGGTTAGATCGGCGGGTTTCGTGCCATGTCGTACGATTGATGCAGAGGCAGTTGTACGTTGAGGTTGCGGTCACGATGTGGCCCATGCGGATACCCCGCGCCTCGCGTGAATCGAAGGGCGCGCTATCCTATTGGCTGAGGCCGAATTCACGAAGGCCCGGACTCGTTCCTGGAAGAACCCCGGTCCTTCTACATGCTCGCGCGCGTGAAGGCGCGTTTGCCTTTATGCGCGGAGCAAGATTTCGCAGGAAAACATCGGGGCTCGGCGAAAATTTACGCGGTTAACGGCTTGCCGGGCTGCGCCAAGAGCGCGGTTACAATAATTTCAGCACCAAACCTGCGACGGCGCACGCCGCGATCACCGGAATGATGCCCATCTTGTAGCGGAACAGGGCGATCATTGCCGCCGCGCCCAGTATCAATGACGGCCAGTCGAAATGTCCTGAAAAAGGCGCTGCCTGCGTTGCGGCCGGCCACAACACATGCCAGGCGAAAAACACCGCGAGGTTCAGTATCACACCCACTACGGCGGCGGTAATGCCGGTCAAAGGTGCTGTGAATTTGAGTTGGCCGTGGGTGGTTTCGACGATCGGGCCACCGAGCAATATGAACACAAAGCTCGGCAAAAACGTGAAAAACGTGGCGACCGTTGCCGCCGCCGCACCCGCCAGAAACAGCGCGTCGGGTCCGAACAATTGTTTGACCCAGCCGCCGACAAATCCGACAAAGGCGACGATCATGATCAGCGGGCCGGGCGTGGTTTCACCCAGCGCCAGGCCGTCTATCATTTGCGCGGCGGTAAGCCACTGAAACTCGCCCACGACCGCCTGATACACATAGGGCAGCACTGCGTACGCGCCGCCGAAGGTGAGCAGCGCGGCTTTGGTAAAGAACCAGCCCATCTGCGTCAACACGCTGTCGCCGCCAGTGGTGTAAATCAGCAAGCCCATCGCCGCCGCCCAGATCAGCAAGCCTGTGATAAGCACACGCATGAAACGGCCCCAGGTGAAGCGCGCGTGTTCGGGCGTGGGTGTGGTGTCGTCGATGATCGCCGCGCCGTAGGATTTGCCTGCCGCGCCGTGTCCGCCGCCGGTGGCGAATTTATCCGGCGCCACGCGCCCGCCGATGTAACCGATGAGGCCGGCCGCGATGATGATTAACGGAAACGGCAGTTGCAGCGCGAAGATCGCCACAAACGCCGCTGCCGCGATGGCGATCAGCGCAGCGTTTTTCAACGCGCGCGAGCCGATGCGATACGCCGCGAAAACCACCACCGCCGTCACCGCCGGTTTGATGCCATACAGCAGACCCGCCACCACCGGCAGGTTGCCGAATGCGATGTAAATCCACGACAGCGCAATAAGAATAAATAGCGACGGCAGCACAAACAATCCACCGGCGATGATGCCTCCCCAGGTGCGATGCATCAGCCAGCCGATGTAGACCGCCAGTTGCTGTGCTTCCGGGCCCGGCAGCACCATGCAGTAATTAAGCGCATGCAAAAAACGCTGCTCGGAAATCCAGCGTTTACGTTCGACCAGATCCTGGTGCATGATGGCAATCTGCCCGGTCGGGCCGCCAAAGCTGATGAATCCCAGTTTGAGCCAGTACCAGAATGCCTCGGAAAAACTTACGGACGGGGGCGCGATATTAATATCAGCAGGCTGATCGGGCATGGCAGCGGTGTTTGCGGGAAGAGGCAACTAGTGTAACAGATCGAAGTACTGGGGATTTTTATAAAAATAATTAATAAAATCAAATAGTTATCAGAGGTTTGTATACCTGGAAAAAGACCCGTCGCGCGCTCGCTTATAATCCGCCGTTGCGGTGATTATCGCAGCGCTGATGGTGATTAACGCGCGCGTCAAATCATTGAGCGTTCATGAATCGACAGACGGAGAAATGATGTCCACCACGTTTGACAAGGAGCTCGACGCCAGCGGGCTGAACTGCCCACTGCCGATACTGCGCACCAAAAAGTCGTTGACTGACATGACTTCGGGACAGGTGCTGAAAATTATCGCCACCGATCCCGGCTCCACCCGGGATTTTCAGGCGTTTGCCAAGCAAACCGGCAATGCTTTGCTGGCGGCGGATGAATCCGGCAAGGTATTCACTTTCTTCATGCGGAAGAAATAACTTGACCGTCAATCGCGGGCTGGCGTCGCGCGAGGTGTGACCGCATACCGCATTCTGGTGCTTGGCGGCTACGGGCATTTTGGCGGACGAGTGTGCAGAGCACTGATGCATCACGCGACGCTGATTGTCGCCGGACGCGATGGCGCCAAAGCCGAAAAATTCGCGCGTGATCTTGGCGCGGCACACCAGGGTGTTGCGATGGATTGCAGCGCCAGCGCTCTCGCTGAACGCATGCGTGCGCTGCGTGCCGATGCGGTGGTTCATACCTGCGGGCCGTTTCAAGGGCAGGATTATCGTGTGGCGCGTGCCTGCATAGCGGCGGGCGCGCATTACCTTGATCTGGCCGATGGCCGCGCCTTTGTGGCGGGTATCGGCGAACTTGACGCTGTGGCGCGCGAAGCCGGCGTGCTGGCGGTGAGTGGCGCGAGTACGCTGCCGGCGCTGTCATCGGCGGTGATCGATGAACATCGCGGACACTTTGCGCGGCTGGACAGTATCGACATCAGCATCGCGCCAGGGCAGCAAACGCCGCGCGGCGCCGCCACGCTGGAAGCGGTG
>CAMATZ010000091.1 GCA_945861275.1 Bordetella parapertussis | reverse complement strand
CTCGGCCACGCCGCCTATGCACAGACCATGGTGCTGTGCATATTCATGGGCGGGCTGGCGCTGGGCGCTGCCGTCGCGGCAAGGTATGCGGAGAAAATCCGCAATCCGCTGCTGGTTTACGCGGCGGTCGAACTCGCCATCGGCCTGTCGGGATTAATTTTCCATGGCATTTTTACCTGGGCCATGGAATTTCACTACGCCAATTTGCTGCCACTTTCCAGCGACCCTCTGATCATCAATATGATCAAATTCGCGCTGGCGCTGCTGTTGATTGGGCCGCAAACGATTTTGTTGGGCGCTACCTTTCCGTTAATGACTTCTGCTGTGCTGCGCACTTTGCCTGCCGCATCAGGCGACAACATCGCATTGCTGTATTTTTCAAACAGTATAGGCGCAGCCGCCGGCGTACTGGCGAGCGCGTTCCTGCTGATTGCGTGGAGCGGATTGCCCGGTACCTTATTCACGGCAGCACTGATCAATATCGGCGTTGCCCTTTTTGCCTGGCTGCTGATGAGATCCACTCCTGCCGCGCAAGCGCCTGAGCAGGGGTGCAATACCGGCCTTGCCCGCGGCTGGTCCAAGACATCTGTATTACTGCTCGCGACAGCGCTGTTTACCGGGCTCGCCTCGTTTGTGTACGAGGTGACCTGGGTGCGGATGCTAAGTCTGGTGCTGGGTGCGTCCACCCATTCTTTTGAGCTGATGCTCAGCGCCTTTATCACAGGATTGGCGCTCGGCAGTTTAGCGATTCGACGGTGGATTTCACGTATCGATACCCCGTATAGATTTCTCGGTTACGTGCAAGTTCTCATGGGTCTGTTTGCACTGGGCTCATTATGGGTGTACGGCCAGTCGTTTGAGTGGATGGGAACCTTGATGAAAGGTATTGCCCGCACCGATCAGGGCTATACGATTTACTTGATGGCGAGCCACCTGTTGTGCTTTGTGGTGATGCTGCCCACCACCTTCATGGCCGGCATGACACTGCCGCTGCTTACCCATGGCTTGCTGCGCGAAGGATATGGCGAGCGTTCCATAGGCGCGGTGTACGCGTGGAACACGCTGGGCAGCATCGGCGGCGTGCTGCTGGCGATACATGTCCTGATACCCGGGCTGGGCCTTAAAGCGGCGCTAATCGTGGGGGCGGGCGTCGATATGTTGACCGGCATCGTCCTGCTGTGCGTGGCCGCGGGCACGATGTTCGAGCCCGTAATAGCAACAGCGGTGGTCTTGCTGTTTGTGAGCGTGGCAACCTGGGGCATCGTTCTGGATCCGCGCAAGCTGAGTTCCGGCGTCTACCGTGACGCACGCGTGCAGGTGCGCAGCGATACTGAAATCATTTCCCACCGCGACGGCAAGACAGCGACCATTTCGCTGCTGCGCCAGGGAGACCAGCGATCGCTGTTGACCAATGGCAAGCCGGATGCCTCGATCAAACCCTTTACCGGGCCTCCAGCCACCGATGAAGTTACCGGGGTGCTGCTTGCGGGTTTGGGTATGCTGCATCACCCGCATGCCCGCAGTGCGGCCAATATCGGCCTGGGTTCAGGCGTGACCACACGCATGCTGCTCAAGAATCCGCGCTTGCAGTCGGTTGACACCATTGAAATTGAGGCACAGATGGTGTCGACCGTTCGCCAATTAAGCGATCAGATCGGTGAAATTTTTTCTGACCCGCGCAGCCGCATAATCATTGACGACGCGAAGAGTTACTTCGCTGCCAACCGTTCACGTTACGACCTGATTATTGCGGAACCTTCAAATCCGTGGGTGAGCGGCGTGGCGTCACTGTTTACCGCCGAATTTTATCGCAGCATGCTAAGGCACATGACGGATGACGGCATATTCGTGCAGTGGATGCAGACTTACGAAACGGACTACCCGTCGATTTCGTCTGTGATGCAGGCTTTGGGAAGCGCATTTCCAAACTACACCGTGTACTCGCCCATTGACGGCGATATTCTGATCGTCGCCTGGAAAAACACGCGCCCGCGTGAGCCGGACACCGCACTGTTAGCTTTGCCCGGCCTCAAGGCGGAATTCACTCGCGTGGGCGTTGAGGCCATGCCGGACCTCGAAGCGTTACGCATAGGCGGGCGAACAGTGCTGGCGCCGTTAATGTCGTCTATTCCAGCAGCGGAGAATTCAGACTATTACCCGTTTCTGGACAGTCGCGCGGCGCGCGCCCGTGTCGCGACAACCACAGGCGCCACGCTCGACATTACCCGGCTTGGCACCTTGCCCTTGGTCGCCCTGCTGGAACGGCGCGAACGGCCTTACGCGCAGACCCGAATGTCGAAATACGCCTACACCACAAAGGGCGCATCAACGCATAATGCACAGGCGCTTTTTCAGGTGCTGATGAATTTGAAAAGCGAGACGCAACCCAGCACGAATAACCGGATTCACCTGACTATCCTGAACGCATTCTGCGGCGGATCTACCGCGGTTCATCGGGACGATGCGCTGAGCGCGTTCATTGATCTCATCGAAGCCACTGTGCCTTACCTGACGGCGGCAGAATCACGCCAGATTCTCACACAACTAAAGCAGGGAAATTGTTTATCGCGCATCGGGGCCAACGTCGAAACCTACGCAACGCTGCTGACGCATGCGCTGGATGGTAACGGCAAAGACATGCGGCAAACCGGCGAGCGCTTACTGAGCCTGAATGCCGGTAACGCCGACCGCATGTCAGTGCTGGCGCTGGATGCGGCCATGGTGGGCGCAATCCTGGAAGACAAGCCGGGCATCGCCACTGCCTTGTGGCAAACACATGGCAGCAAAACAGCATCGGTGCGTCCGCTACCGCTGGGCATACAGCTAACGCTCTCGATGGCTGTGCCGAAGCGGCAATAAAATCTGATCGCGCGAACCCTTTCACCGCAGAGGCGCAGAGACGCAGAGGTTACGCAGAGAAACCCCATCAAGATCTTGTTTTTCTCTGCGGCAGTTCTCTGCGCCTTCGCGCCTCTGCGGTGAGATTTTTTTAGGCCTTCCCGCGCAGCTAGGGCTTTTCCTTGCGCTTGCTGTCCTTGCGTTCTTCCGCGTCTTGTCGCCGTAACTCGCGCATGCGTGCTTCGGCAGCCGACAACTGGTAGTAGTCACCGTCCCCGGCTTTAAGGCCCAACTGCAATTGTTCGACGGCAGCGGTGAGGCTACCCAGATGTACGTAAGCTTCGGCCTGCGCACGATGGTGCGCGAGTCGCCTGTCAAGCATGGCGTAGGCGCGGGACTGAAACTGATACAGGCGGTAGTCACCGACGTGGGTTGCGAGGCGCGGCTCAACCACTTTCAGCGCCTCATGCGGATTGCGGTGTTGCAGCAGCGCTTCGGCAAAGGCGTAGGCGAGCGCGCGATGGCCGGGATACGCTTGCAGCGCATCGCGCAGACAGATCAGGGCATCTGCCTCGCCGCCGGCAAGCTTGATGCTACAGCCGAGCAAATCCACGGTCGGGTGCTGCTTGAGCAAAGCCTTCAGCGCGGCAAATTCCTTGCGCGCGCCTCCGACATCGCTAAAGCGCAGCAACGCCGCAGTCAAACCGTAACGCGCCCCCGCCTCGGAAAGATGGCGCTTTTCGGCGAGCAGTTCACGAAAATAGGCGATGCTTTCGCGCGGTGGCTCCAGTTCGGCTTTGAGCTTGGCGCGCATCAAGTGAAACTCGATCGGGTCGGCCACCTGACGGTACGGCAGATTGGCCGAACGCCCCTGCATATCGGATAAGCGTTCGTAGGTGAGCGGATGCGTGCGCAGAAAAGACGGTGCGCCGCCCTCGTACAGGCGCGTGGCGCGCTGCAGGCGCACAAAGAAAAGGCTCATGCCATTGGGGTCGAAGCCCGACTTTTCGAGCATTTGCAGACCCACACGATCGGCTTCACGCTCGAAATCCCGCGAAAAATTAAGTTGTTGCTGAATCGCCAGCGCGGGACCTGCGGCGGCGGCGGCTTCCGCCAATTGCGAATTGGAACGCGCGGCGAGTATGGCGACGGCCATAGCGGCCAGCGATATCCATTGATTCGACTGCTGCGTGGAAATCATGCGCGCAATGTGGCGCTGCGTAACGTGCGCGATTTCGTGGGCCATCACGCCCGCCATTTCGGATTCGCTTTGCGCGGCAACGATCAATCCCGTGTGCAGGCCGATGTGTCCGCCCGGCAGCGCAAAAGCGTTGATCTGCGGATCGCGTATCAGGAAAAATTCAAATGCCTGCCGCGTATCGCCGCCGTGCGATGCAAGCCGGTTGCCCACGCGCGTGATGTAGTCGGTGACTTCCGCGTCGTCATAATACCCGGGATCGCGGCGCACCTCTTTCATGATGCTTAGCCCCAACTGGCGCTCCTGCAACGGCGTCAGCGCCGATTGCGACGGTTCGCCCAGTTCGGGCAGGCTCTGTGCCGTCACCGCGGGCAATGTCGATAGTGCGAATAACAAAGCAGCCGGAATGTGACGCGCGCGCATAATGCTATGATAAGCGTTCTTTGCATCAAGAGTGCCTAACATAATGAAACCCATGCGTCGTTGTGGCCAAAATCGGTGGTGGCGCGAAGGACTCGGAAGCTCATATCGCGAATATGAGCGACGAGTCCGACAAAGCCAGCGCCGATTTTGGCCACAACCCGGAGGGCTAGCGCGAGTTTTGCCCCAGGGCTTTGTCGCGCGCCTTGCCAATATTCGCGATATTGGCTGCGCCGCGCTTCGCGCCCTGAAGCAAAATCGTGCCAGCGCCGCATGGGTTTCATTATGTTAGGCACTCTAAGTTCAGTTGCTGTGTGTCGGGCACCAGGGCAGGATTTCCCATGAACAAACTCACGCACTTTGGCGCGCACGGCCAGGCGCATATGGTGGATGTCGCCGCCAAGCCGGAAACGCATCGCGTGGCGCGCGCGGCGGGACGCATACGAATGTTGCCGGCGACACTCGCGCTGATCGCAGCGGGCGATGCGAAGAAAGGGGATGTGATCGGCATCGC
>CAMATZ010000090.1 GCA_945861275.1 Bordetella parapertussis | reverse complement strand
CCAGCCATGCGAGGTATTCCTGATGAAGCGCTTTATTGAAGGTCAAGACCGATCACAAAGCACGCTGTTTCCGGAGTCTCTCGAAGACTACATTGCCGAGGACAATCCGGTTCGGGTGATTGAGGTGTTCGTTGAGGGTCTCGCCCTGGCCAAGCAGGGCTTCGAGGGCGTGCAACCCGAGGCGACCGGCAGACCGTCCTACCATCCTGGTGTGCTGCTCAAGCTCTACATCTACGGTTACCTCAACCGTGTGCAGTCCAGCCGGCGCCTGGAGCGCGAAAGCCAGCGCAATGTCGAGCTGATGTGGCTGCTCAACCGCCTGACGCCCGACTTCAAGACCATCGCTGACTTTAGAAAAGACAACGGCCCGGCGATCCGTAACGTCTGTCGCGAATTTGTCCTGCTGTGCCGGCGACTAAACCTGTTTTCCGAAGTCCTCGTCGCTATCGACGGCAGCAAGTTCAAGGCAGTTAATAACCGCGACAAGAACTTCACCGACCGTAAGCTGCAGGCCCGTATTGAACAACTGGAGGAAAGTATCGGGCGCTACCTAACAGAACTGGACCGGGCTGACCGCGATCCGGTGTTAGTGCCCGAGGCCCGTGTGGAGCATCTGAAGGAGAAACTGCAGACCGTCAAAGCGCAGATACAGCGCCTGAATGAAATTGGTGAGCAAATGCGCGACGCCCCGGACGGACAGATCTCACTCACCGACCCGGATGCCCGCTCGATGGCCACCAGCGGCCGTGGCACCGGCATGGTGGGCTACAACGTGCAAACGGCGGTAGACGCAAAACATCATCTGATCGTCGCTCACGAAGTTACCAACGTCGGCCATGATCGCAATCAGCTCTTCTCAATGGCCCAACAGACGCGCGGTGCGCTCGAGACGGAAAGCTCAACTGTCATTGCCGATCGCGGCTACTTCAAGGGCGAAGAGATTGTCGACTGTGAGAACGTTGGCATTACGACCCTAGTTCCCAAGCCCCAGACCTCGGGTAACAAAGCCCAAGGCTTGTTTGACAAGAAGGACTTTCGCTATATTGCCGAGGACGATGAATATCAGTGTCCTGCCGGGCAACGCGCGATCAACCGGATGACGCGTGTGGAGAATGGGCAAACATTGACCCGCTACTGGTCGTCGGCCTGTCCACGTTGTCCGATGAAAGACCGTTGCACCACGAGCGACTATCGGCGTATCTCGCGCTGGGAACATGAAGCCATCCTGGATACCATGCAGGATCGGCTGGATCGCACGCCGAACGCAATGCGGCTGCGCCGACAAACCGTGGAGCATGTCTTCGGCACGCTCAAGGCATGGATGGGGGCAACGCATTTCTTGATGAAGACGTTGCCGAAAGTCAAAACGGAGATGAGTTTGCATGTGCTGGCATACAATCTGAAGCGAGCAATGCAGATATTCGGTGTAAAACCATTGATGGCGGCCATGACGGAGTAGAAAGCCGCCTCTTGTTGCGAAATCCCGCAACACCTCCTGCTAACCAATACAAAGTTGAGTGCAGTATCGAGATTCGAACGATCTTCACCGCCTAGAATTTCTGTTTTCACACGGCCTCGGTCGATAGCACTCATCTACCCGCTTGAGGGTTCAACACCATTCAAACTATTCCGCGCGCATGCCGGAATCTTTGATCAGCTTCGCCCATTTTGTAATCTCTGCACGCAGGTAGACCGCAAACTGGGCAGGCGTGTTTGCCAAGGGTTCATAACCCTGCGAGATCAACCGCTCCCGCACATCAGGCGCCTTTAGCGCAGCAGCGATTGCCGTATGCAGTTGCGTGACGATGCTGTTGGGCGTCCCGCGCGGAGCGAGAATACCGTAGATATTGTCTACAAAAAATCCGGGGTAACCGGATTCGGCGACCGTCGGCACATCGGGCAAGGCTGCGGAACGCTGCAAAGTGCTGACGGCAATGGCGCGCATCTTGCCGGCCCGCACATGGGGTGTCGCGCCCGGCAATGCAAACATGGCGGATTTGATTTGCCCGCCGAGCAGATCACTGATGGCGAGCGCCGCTCCCTTGTAGGGAATATGCTGCATTTTGATGCCCGCCATCGTGTTCAGCAGTTCTGCGGCCAAATGCCCTGCGGTGCCGGTGCCCGGTGATCCGTAGTCGAGACCACCGCGTTTGGCCAGTTGCACAAACTCGCGCAAATCGCGCGCCGCCAGCGACGGGTGCACCACCAGTATGGTGGCCGAGACAGCGGCATTGGTGATTGGCGCAAAATCTCTTTCCACCTCGTAGCCTGCGTTGGCATAGAGCGAGGGGTTCACCACAAAATGCAGCCCCACCATGAGCAAAGTGTAGCCATCGGCAGGCGCTCTGGCCGCCAGCGTCACGCCGATATTGCCGCCGGCGCCGCCGCGATTATCGATGATGAGTGTCTGCCCCCACGACTCGGTGAGCTTCTGACCCACGACTCGCGCCACCAGATCATTGGGCCCGCCAGGCGCAAACGGCACAATCATGCGCATCGGCTTGGTGGGGTACGCCAGTCCCGCGCTTGTCGAGGCGGTTTGCGCATGACACAGCGCGCTTGCCGACAAAAGTGTAGCCGCGCAAAGACAGCGGCAAACCACAACTGACGGAACCTGTATGGCCATCTGCATCATCCCGCCAGTTGCCGCCGCCACATGGCAAACATCAATTCCCAGTCGCGATTGGCTGCCTGTTTGTCGTGTATATCGCGATCCGGCAGGGCGTAACCATGTTCAGCGCCTTTGTGCAGTTCGCAACTGAATTTCACACTGGCAGTGCGCATGGTTTCGGTAATCACCTCAACGGTTGGCGGCGCAGCAAAAGGATCGTGTTCGGCGAAACCGCAATACAGCTCGCCGCTGGCCTTCATGGCCGTCAGATGCGGAGAATCGGGGCTATCCGTCACCAGCCGCGTTCCATGCAGGCTCGCGGATGCCCGGAATCGATCCGGAAAACTTCCCGCCACGCGGAACACATGCCGCCCGCCCATGCAATATCCGATTGAGCCGACGGCACCGGGGCGCACGGGTTCACCCGCATCCATAAATTTCAGCAATGCCCCTGTGTCGTCCACCACCATCGCATCCGAAAGTTTCAACATCGGCGCACGCACTTTTTCCTTGCGCGCCAGGTCAAGTTTTTCCATGGAAATCATGCGGTTATTATCATCGCGGAATTCATGCCGCACGCGCCCAAAACGGTAATAGAAATCCGGCACCATGCAGTAATAACCCGTCGTCGCAATGCGCCGCGCGACATCAAACAGCTCCTCACGCAGCCCCCACACATCCATATAAAGCACCACCGCCGGAAACGGCCCACTGCCTGCGGGGTGCGTTATGAAGGTCTCGATGTTGCCGTCGGATGTTGAGACCTTAACCGCGCGTTCGATCATTTGTGTTCTCCCAATGCGGCCGCCAGTCCGGCCATGACTTCCTGCAAATCGCCAAACGCGTTCATGCGCGGCTGGGCTGCAATGCGTTGCGTGATAATAACATTCGTGAACTTGAGCAGCGGATCGTCGGCGCGTCCCGGCTCCTCGTAAAAAGTATCCAGTCCCAGTCCGCCGAGATGGCCGCTCTCCAGCGCATCGTGCAGCGCCTGTCGCTCGACGATATCAGCACGTGACACATTGATCAGAAACGCGCCGCGCTTCATCTGCGCCAGACGCGTTTTATCGATGAGGTGGCGCGATTCCGTTGTCAACGGCAGCGTGGGACATACCCAGTCGCTGTCCGCCAGCAGCGCATCGAGCGGCCGGTACGTCGCGTGCCACTCGCGTTCATCTGCCTCTGGCAACCGGGTACGCTGGTAGTACAGCGTTTTCATGCCGAAAGCGTGTGCGCGCGTAGCCAGCTCACGCCCTATCTCACCCAGCCCGATAATGCCGATGGTCGATCCGCTCAAATTGCGCATACCGCCGATACGCAGCCAGTTTGAGTTGGAGGTGTAGCGGCGGTCAAAGTGCCTGGGCGTAAAACCCGCACCGTTCAGCTGATCCAGGCTCAGCAGATTCGGCGTTTCATGCAGCCGCTTCGCCAGCATGATCATCAGGCCGAACACATACTCGGCACAGCCGGTGTTGGCGCGGCGCCGCACTGTCAGCACCTTGATCTTGCGCCTGGCACAGGCAGACGCATCAATATTGCGCAGCACCGTGCCGTACTTTTGCACGACCTGCAATTGATCTGCACAAGCCAGCTCCGCTTCGCCAATCGTCAGCGACTCGGTCACCACAGCATGCGCCCCGGGCAGCGCAGCACGTAACTCGTCCTGCGTTGAAACCAGCCGCACTTCAGCGGGGTACAAGCCCGGCGCACCGGCCCGTGCCTGCGCCAACCAGCCAGGATAGTCGGGAATGTCATGCGCGACAAAGTCCGCTATCGCTGCTGTGCGTTGTGAATCAACCTTCGCATCCAGAAACGCCTGCAGCAGTCGTGGAAACGGGTCGTTTTCGGCGACAATGACCGGTTGATTAATTTTATTCGACATGGCGTTACTTTAACCCGTTCAGAAAGGTGCGCAACTGCCATGCGACTACTTTCGTGATTCATTATGGCGTGCCGGAAAGTCTAGTGTACTGCTTCGCAATTCATGAGACATTCCCTCCCCTTCAAGGGCAAGGGCACACTTGAAGCGGAGCAGAGGGCTAGGGTGGGGATGGGGTGGCATTCGCGCGCCTCACCCGGCCTTCGCTGACGTTTGGCCACCCTCTCCCACCTTGCGGCGGGAGAGGGGTTACTTGGTCGCTTTCAGCGAAAAGGCCAGCGGCAGCCAGGGCTTGTCGGGCCAGCCATAGGTGTCGTCGGCGATCTTCACCAGCGACTTGAACATGCGCGAGGTCACGGTCGGATGCTCGTGCAACCAGTCGAGCCGCATGCCGCGTTCGATCAGCGCCGTGACGGTCTCGCCCAGCGGGTGCATCCAGCTGTACTCGGTGGTGTTCACCAGCTTCGCCGTCTCGTTCACATAGTCCGTCGCGGCCTGGCATATGACGGGCTCGCGCTCGAAATACGGCGCGAAGAAACCGGGGCGGCCATCGGGTTGCGGCACCGAGTCGTCCAGCACCAGCGCCGCCGGATGCGCGTCGGCGAGATAGAGAACGCCGCCCGGTTTCAGGAAATGCGCCAC
>CAMATZ010000089.1 GCA_945861275.1 Bordetella parapertussis | reverse complement strand
ATTGATGCCGCAGGCCGCGAAGTCGGCCTGCGTGGAGCCGGCGCCGAGGCCAGCGACGAAGCGTCCGCCGCTCAGCGCGTGCAGCGTCAGCAGCCGGTGGGCAAGCTCTGCCGGCCGGCGCAGCGGCACCTGAAGCACCGCCGACCCGATCTGAACCCGGCTGGTCGCGGCCGCCGCGATCGAGAGGACCGCCAGCGTGTCGACGGAGGGGGTGCCGCGGTTCATGCTCTCGCCCAGCCAGATGCCGTCGAAGCCCGCTGCCTCGATGGCGCGCGCCCTCGTCATGACGTCGGCGGCGTTGTAGGGGCGGCCGTCCGGGTGCTCGCGCGGTATGTTGATCCCCAGTCGCATCAGGCCCTCCTCAGGTGAACCGCCACTTCATCATTTGCAAAACGCTTAACCGGCAACCAGCATTTTCGTCAGCTCTTCGGGCATGCTGAGCATCGGGTAATGCCCGGTATCGAGCTCGGCCCATGTCGCTTTGAGCCTCTCGGCGGCGCGGCGCTGGTGCGCTTCGCCCGGGTTAGGCGCGCGGCGGCACCAGATGACGCTGGCCTTCCACGACTGCGTCCAGAACGAATCGAGCTTGACCGGCTGGTCGTAGATCCCGATCGGGTGCGGGGTGTAGCGCTCGAGCGCCCAGGCGCGGCTTGCGGGATCGAGGTCGGCGAACAGCCGGTTGGCGGCGTCCTCGCGCGAGGGTCCGGCGGTAAGCTCGCCCATCACCGAAGTTGAACGAGTGACGATGTCGCGGATCTTTTCGCCGCCGAACAGCGCCAATGCATCGACGAGCACCAGGCGGCCGACCCGATCGCGCATCAACTCGGCGACCCGGCACACCACCATCCCGCCCGAGCTGGTGCCGACCAGGACGACATCCTTCAAATCCTCGTAGAAGAGCAGTTGCGCGACCTCGTCGGCCTGAGTTTCGGTGGTGATGCCGGGGCGCACCGTGCCCTTGCGCTCGCCGCAACCGTCGAGGCTCGGGGCATATACCTGATGCCCCGCCGCGCGCAACCGGGTCGCCACGGGTTGCCAGATCCAGCCGCCCTGATACGAGCCGTGCACCAATACGAATGTTGCCATCTGTCAATTCCGTCCTGTGGGGTGCGAATTGCTAAATAGTAGTGATCCCAGATGCAGAGGTGCACCGACGCCCTCCGCCGGCAGCCTGGCGCCCTAAACGGACATCCGGTCGTCCGGTATCACGACACGAATGTCGGCTTCCGCTTCTGTCTTCCTAGAAAAAGACAAAAGCCCGGACCACGCAGTTCCTGCGGTTTCGGGCGTCGGCGGGCGCGGTCGGGTCGATACACGCGGTATGGAAAGACCAGCGCGAGACGGAGCCGTCGGTCACGGAGTCATAGCATTTCAGCATCGAGACCTCGTTGGGCTTTTGCTGAGGAAACCAGTACCACTCGTGGTCGGGACGGTAGGTGAAGCGGGTGGTCTCGCCGACGCGGTCGTCGTAGATCCGGTAGTTGGTGATGTACGGCTGGTCGGCGAAGGAGGGCCAGGCGCAGAGCACAAAAGGAAACTGCCCGACGGTCTCCATCGGCTTGGCGAGATTGATCGACACGAACCGCCGCGACATCTTCTTGTCGGCCTCTTCCTCCGTGTAGTGCTGCTCGCGACCGAAGTTCCGCAGGTTCCTGGTGAGCAGCTCGCGGCAGCGCACGCGGCCGCTGTTGTCGTTCAGGTCGTTGTGCACAAGGCTGGCATAACGGGCGTTCACACCCGGGTTCTTGTTGTCCTGATCTTCCGTGCGATCGCCCGTGTAATCCTTGTCGAAGACGTCGTGGTTGTAGACCAGCGCATCGGTCGCGTCCGGGAAGAACTCAAGGAGGAGCTTCTCGATCTCGGGGTAGAACACGCGCTCCACCTCCGCCGCATCGTAGAAGTTCGCGCACCTGGACTCGAGGTGCGCCAGCGAGACACCGAGCCGGTCCATGCATTCGGCGCTGGTGGGGGAAAGGCCGGGATAGTACTCGCCGATGCGATGCGCGTCGCGCATCACCTGCGGGAACCAGAGGTCCCTGCGCTTGTTGTTCTGCTCGTTCTTGCGCAGGAGCGCCGCTACCTCGGGTCGCGCCGGGTCGCGCCAGATGGCGTTGGACGGGACGACGCTATAGGTGTGCCGCTCGTAGACCGTGTAGGGCAGCGGCAGCGCAAAGCCGCCTTCGGGGGCCTTGATGGGGTTGTTCCCGCGTATGTGTGCCATGCACTCGTCGTATTTCCGGAACCCGGGGCCCCACTTTGTCTCGATCGGGGCGCCTGGTGGCGCGTTGTGGACCATGTCGGCAACGCGCTGGCCCTCGCCCTCGGCGATCAGGGCGAGCGCGTCCTCGATCGCCTTGCGGGTTCCCCCATCGCCGTCCCGGTCGAACGACATGTACGACAGGCCGCCGTTCGCCGCGATGGGCGGCGGCTGCCCTGCCGTGCGCTGGAGCGGCGGCACATAGGCCGACGAAGCTCTCTGCGTGTCCGCCGCAACGTTGTTCTTAGCGATCTCGGTCTGATCCATGGCACACCTCCGATTGTTTCCGGTTAACCGTAGCACACATTACCCGCGTTTTCCAGTCGGTCCATCGATCAGATCGCACGATTTTCCGCCAGAACCAGAAGCTCCCCGCGCGACAGTCCCAGTTCATCGCAGAAGATTTCGATATTGTGTTCGCCGATCAGCGGTGCGCGTCGGGAGATCCGCCAGGGAGAACCGTTATAGATCGCCGCCTCGCCTGGGTAGGTGAAGCTGCGACCGAGCTCCGGGTGTTCCACCTGCTTCCAGAAACCGCGATCGTGCAGATGGGCATCGTCGAGCAGCGCCTCCGGGAAGCGCACCGCCGCCCAGGTGAAGCCGCGCTCCTGGGCGGCATGATAAACCTCCTCGGCCGGCAGGCTGGCAATGAAGTCCGCAATGAGATCGTCGACGATGTGAGATGTGTTCGCCGCAATCACCGCCGGGTCCTGGTACTTGGGGTCTTTGAGATCGCCGGCCATGCCGTAGCTGTCCAGGAAATTCGCCAGCTCACCAACGAATTTCGGGTTCAGCCGACCGCCCACCAGCGCGCAGACATACATGCCGTCCTTGGCGAGGAACTGAGTCCGAGGCGTAGGCGCGGCTGCGTGATGACGGCCTGTCTGCCGCCGGAGCACCTCGCCGCGATAGACGTAGTTCGCAATTGCCGATTCCGTCGTCAGCGCACACGCTTCGTGTATGGATACATCGATGTACTGCCCTTGACCTGAAACCGTTCGGTAGACCAGGGCAGCCATGATCGCCATGTACGCGTAATGACAGCCCATGTGCCACGCATTGCCGCCACCGGGAGCTATAGGCGGGGCATTCGGCACATCCGCTTCATCGTAACCGGACGATGCCATCTCCCCGCCCGCGGCCATGTGGAGAAGGTCGCTGGAGAGGTAGTCCCGCCATGGGCCGGTCTGGCCGAAGGCGGTCAGTGCACACATGATCAGCGCCGGGTTTTGTTCCCGAAGAGTCTCGAAACCGAGTCCCAGAGACGCCAGGAAGCCTGGCCGAAAGGTCTCCAGAATGACGTCCGCATCCGCCGCTAAACGCCCGAAAAGCTCGCGCCCATCTGCGGTTTCCAGATTGAGCGTAATGCCGCGCTTGGATGTGTTGTAGTGCCAAAAGGACAGACTGCGCTCCGGATGATGGATGTCGTCGAGGAATGGCCCGACATGGCGATTGCACTCGCCACCGGGCGGTTCGATCTTGACCACGTCAGCCCCGAGGTCGCCAAGAAGCTTGCCGCAGAACTGGCCCTTTTCATCCGCAAGCTCCAGGATTCTCAGACCGGTCAGTGGGCCTCGCGCATCGATCACGCGAGCATCTCTTCCATGTAGGGGAAGCGCGGCCGCTTTGGCGGCCACAAGGTGCCGTCTGCGAAGCCTGCCCTGAGCTCTTCGTGGGTATAGCCCAGCAGACCTTCGACAATCTCCTGCGTATGTTGCCCAATCAGCGGACTTGGCAGGTGATTGAACGCCGGAGTCTCCGAGAGTTTGAACGGCGCATTCTGCACCTTGCGGGACCCCAGTGCTGGATGTTCCATCGGCAAATACATCTGCCGGTGGTGCAACTGAGGGTCATGTTCCACCCGGTCTTCGGCACTCTGCACTGGAAGGGCGCGAACACCACCTTCCTGGCAACGCTGCGTCAGCTCGTACTTTCCGAGCGTCATGCTCCACGTTTCGATATACTCGTCCAATTCCCGTTGATGCTGCAGTCGTCCGGCGAGCGTGGCGAACTTAGGCATCGTGGCCCACGACGGGCCGCCCATCACCTGCACCAATCGCCGCCATTCCTCGTCCGAGTGGCAGACGATCACGCACCAGTCGTTGTACTCGCCAGGATGCGTGCGATACGCGTTATGCGGCGCAATGATTGGTCCTCGGTAGTTGTTGACCAAAGGCGTGCCAGGCCAGTGCGCGCGATTGCCGGGAGGAAATCCAGCCCGGCGAGACCCGCGCCCATTCACCGTGAAGTCCAGCAGAGCCGGGCCATTGAGCGGAACGCTCGACACCATCTGCGACAGGTCGATATGCTGGCCTTGTCCCGTCTTGTTGCGATGGTAAAGCCCGGTGAGCGCACACATCGCTCCGTACATGCCGCCGGTATCGTCCATGTACGACCAGCCCCAGCCGGCGGGCGCTTTGTCGGGCAGGCCGGAGAGATGTGTCAGCCCGGAGGCCGCCTGGGCGACAGGACCAAACGTTGTGTAATGATGGTTTCGACCCGTATGCCCGTAACCTGACATCGACACATAAACGATGTCAGGCTTGATGCTGCGCAACTCGTCATAGCCGAGGCCCCACTTCTGCAGCACCCGCGAGCTGAAATTCTCGATCACGATGTCTGAGACGGCGATCAGCCGTTTTACGATCTCCAGGCCCTTGGCACTGCGTACATTGAGGCTCAAGCTTTTTTTGTTGACGTTCGTATCATTGAAGTTGCCCGAGGTGTTCAGATTGGCCTCGAGATTCTGCGGCGTGGTGGAGCTCGGGAGGCGCCCGCGCTCGCTCTCCGGCCATTCGATCTTTATGATCTCGGCGCCAAGCGCGCCGAGCCAGCGCGTCGCCCATGGCCCGGCCCGCACCCAACTGAAGTCCACCACCCGTATTTTTTCAAGCGCTCGTGGTCGAGACATGGAGTCACTCTCCTGCACTAGCCCCATCACCATTTATAGACTTTCTGCAACGTTCCGCCCATGAGTGCCGCCTTGTCGCTCTCGGACAGACGCTTCGTCTCGCGGAAGGGCGCGACGCCCTGCTCATAGGTCAGCATGCCGATCGCCCGCGTCCAGTCGGTGCCCCACATGCACCGATCCAGCCCGAACGCGTCGATGATTCTCAGCACCGGTTCCCAGATGTCGTCGTAGGGAAACGGTTGGTGCGACATCGTGCAGGCGCCGCTGATCTTCACCCTTACGTTCGCGTATTGAGCCAACGCGAGCAGCTTCGGCAGATCAGCCCAGACATCGGGCGGAACCGGCGGTCGGGCTGGTTGCAGCAGACCGAGATGATCGATCACGATGACCGTGTTGGGGTGCCGCTGGATGTGCGGCAGGCCTTTGTCCAGGATGCCCCAGCAAAGCAAATTGACAGGCAACCCATGCTTACCAGCGGCGGCGAACGCGCGGTTCAGGCCGGGATGGTCGGCGTCCATCGGCAGGCCTTCACGCATGCGTATGCGTATGCCGCGCGCGCCTTTTGTCGCCGCCCATTTCGCCACCACATCGTCGATTGCCGGATCGGTTGCATCGACCGGCGTCACCACCCGGAATTTGTCCGGATAGGCGTTGTAAACCTCGAGCGCGTAACTCGGGTCGTACTCGTAGGCGCTGAACGAAGACACCATAATCGCGCCGTCGACGCCGACACTGGTCATGGCAGCGACCATTTCCTCGCCCGTGGCGGAGTCCAGTCCGTGCGAGGGGCTGGCCCAGGGCCGGCCGGGATGATTTCGATCGAAGGGATGGACCTGAACGTCGATGACTGGCATGGCTTTTTCTCCTGTTCGTTCGATCTATTTACTAGGGCCTGTTAACACTTGATTCGTGAGATGCGTTGCTAGTCCCAATCGTCGCTGGCAAGGCGCTTGCCGCAGGCAATATCGCGAATATTGCCAAGGCAAGCAACGCAGCAAGCGGCGATTGGGGCAGCAACCCGTAGGGCCAGGGCGATTGGGTGGTAGATAGC
>CAMATZ010000088.1 GCA_945861275.1 Bordetella parapertussis | reverse complement strand
ACGATGGCGGACAACTTTTCCTCGCTCCAGCCCTCGGTTCCGGCCGGGCGCAGCGGCAGCACCATGTAGCGCGTGTCGGCCGAGGTGTCCCAGACGCGGATTTCCATTTCCGGCGGCAGTTCGAGACCCATTTCGCGCAGCACGGTGCGCGACTGGCGGACCATCCGCGCGCGGTACTCGAAATCCTTGTACCAGTCCGGCGGCAGGCCGATGACGGTGTAGGCGGTGCACGAACATTGCGTGCAGACGATCACGTTGTGCAGCGAGGCGGTGTTCTCCAGCGCCACCAGGTGGCGGTGGTGCACCGGCATGGACAGGCCCAGCTCGGCGACCGCCTGCTTGCCGTCCTTCAGCAGGCGCTCGCGGAACGACGGGTCGTTCCAGGCCTTGGCCACCACGCGCGCGCCGTTGTGCGGCACCCAGTCGTCTTCCACGGTGCGCACGTGCGCATCGATGAATTTTTCAGGCTCCAGGCCGCGAGCTTCGAGTGCGGACTCGAGCGCGGCCACGCGGCGCTCGACGGGTGCGTTTTGGCTGTTCATTTGGTTCTTGCCGGCAATTTCTTTGGTTGTTTTCTTTTCATACGGACCCACCTTACGCTGACTCAATGATCGCACGCAACCCATGCTGTTCCCACGCCTAGAAGACGACCGCCTGCTCACCGGCCAGGGGCGCTTCGTCGCCAACCTGGCTTTGCCGGGCATGCTCCACGCCGCCGTCCTGCGCTCGCCGCACGCCCATGCCGGCCTGTCGCGCGTAGAAACTACGGCGGCGCGCGCCATGCCCGGCGTCGAGGCTGTCTACACCTGCGCGGATATTGAGGCCGCCGGCGTGAGGCCGCTGGGGTTCCTCGCCATCGTCCCCGCTGTGGACGGCGGCCCGATGTCCGCGCCGCCGCGCCACGCGCTCGCGCGCGATCGCGTGCGCTATGTCGGCGAGCCGGTGGCGCTGGTGGTCGCGCGCTCGCGCCACCAGGCGCTCGACGCGGCGGTCGCTCACGTGAGTCGGCGGCGAAACATCCCCCCCTGCTATGCTCCCCGCCGTCCCTGGGGCAGCCCGGTCATGGCCGCGGGCGGACAAGGATTCGCGAGGCTAAACACTCGGCTCATAAGCCGAATTTAGGGAGATTATCCGGAAATGACTGCACAACGCGTGACGCCGACGATCGAGGCGCCCGAGTCGCTGACCCAGGGCTGGATCGATCAGCGCGTATTCGACCTCTATGACGAGTACTGCCACGGGCGCATGGACCGCCGCACCTTCTTCGCCAGGGCCGCCGTGGTGGTGGTCGGCGGGCTCGCCATGGCGCAGGCCCTGATCCCCAACTATGCCAAGGCGCAGACGATCTCCTTCACCGACGAGCGGATGAAGGCCCGCTATGTCAGCTACCCGTCGCCGGGCGGCACGTCCGGCACGATGAAGGGCTACCTGGTGCAGCCGGCCGGCGTCGGGCCGTTCCCGACCGTGCTGGTGGTGCATGAGAACCGCGGTCTGAACCCCTATATCGAGGACGTCGCCCGCCGGGCGGCGGTCGCGGGATTCCTGGCGCTGGCCCCGGACGGACTGTCGCCGGTCGGGGGATATCCGGGCAACGACGACGAGGGCCGCGAGATGCAGTCCAAGCTCGAGCAGCCCAAGCTCCGCACCGACATGGTCAACAGCGCCAGGTTCCTGAAGGCGCATGCGATGTCGAACGGCAAGCTCGGCGTCACCGGCTTCTGCTGGGGCGGCGGCACCACCAACTTCCTCGCCGCCACCCTCGGCGCCGACATGCGGGCCGGCGTTCCCTACTACGGGGTCGCCGCCGCCGCGGATTCGGTGGCGAACATCAAGGCGCCGCTGCTGGTCCATCTCGCCGAGACCGACCCGAACGTCAACGGCACCTACCCGGCCTACGAGGCGGCGCTGAAGGCCGCGGGCCGCTCGATCGAGATCCATTCCTATCCCGGGGCCCAGCACGGCTTCCACAACAACTCGACGCCGCGCTACGTCGAGGCGGCCGCCAAGCTCTCCTGGGACCGCACCATCGCCCACTTCAAGAAGCATCTCGCCTAAATCGTAACGACCGCCGCGGGCCGGCTCCGATCAGGACATCGGGGGCGGCTCGCGGCGTTTCTTTTTCTTCCGGCGCTCCCACAACACCCCGGGATAGCCCTTGAGCGGGGCCAGCGGCGGGAATACAACGAGGTGAGACCCCACAGGTCACTTGGCTACAGGCCGCCGGCGCCTGCGGCCTGTAGCCCTCGGCCTCTCACGCTCGCGCAACCGGTGATGGTCAAGTAGACTAACAATGGTACAAAAAATCGGTCAGGTCAGAAAAGCCCGTTGCGCTTCAAAAGCGAAGGCCACTACCACGTAGGCGTTGTCGATTTGGAAAACGGCATGCGTATTTCAGGGCGATTGCTGCAAGAAGCCACCGACCAAGTCGGTGACCGCGTGTAAGCGGTTTCGCCTGCAAACATGGCTTCTGATATTCCTGTTTTCAAGGTGCCCCCCCACATGGCTGATATTTCCTGCGACAAACACGGCGGTGTTCGATTGATCACCATCCACCGTCCTGACAAAATGAATTCGTTGGACTTTGCCGCCAACGATGCATTGATTGAGATATGGCGTGCGTTTGACCAAGACGACGACGCCAGTGTGGCGGTGATCACGGGTGCTGGCGACAAAGCGTTTTGTGCTGGTGCCGATTTGAAAACCTACACATTACCGTTCGCCCAATCACCCGCGCCCGAGTTTCGACGCAACTACACCAACGGACCTGGTTTTGGTGGCATCACCCGCAATCTGGACATTGACAAACCGATTCTCGCGGCGGTCAATGGCTTTGCCATTTCGGGTGGCTTTGAGTTGGCACTGGCCTGCGACATGCGCTTTTGTTCACCAAATGCAGAGTTCGCTTTGCAAGACGCCAAATGGGGGTTTCATGCCTGCGACGGCGGTTTGATTCGCTTGCCGCAAATCGTGGGCATGGGGCACGCCATGGAAATCATTTTGTCGGGTGAGCGCGTGGACGCTGTACATGCGTATCGCATTGGATTGATCAACCGCATTTATCCGCAGGAAGAGCTCTTGTCTAAAACCATGGACTATGCGCAGATGTTGGCCTCACGCGCACCTTTGTCGCACCGTTTCGCTAAAGAAGTGGTGCGCCGCTCAGTCGGCATGCACATGGGAGAAGCCTTGCAATGGGAGTCGCGATCGTTTCGCGATATGGCGTATACCGATGACCTCAAAGAAGGGCTGGCCTCGTTCAAAGAACGCAGACCCGCCAATTTCAAGGGCCGTTGAACGGCTTAGCTGTTGCCCCAAACTTCTTGGGCCGTTTCCACCACCAATCGCAATTTGTTGCTCTCCAAGGACAGGTCTGTTGAATTTCGCCTTGAATTGACCCGCATTTTCACCCTGCGGTGACCCACGTTCGAGCAGAGTATTCTGTGTATAGGTATTTCAAACCACGGCGCTCTCAACCGGTTGATGCAACACCCTAAGATTGCGATGAATAGGAGGTTGCATCATGAGTCGAGGTCCTTGGTTTACACCCGCATTCAAGACTGAAGTGTGGCGCCGCTGGCAATCGGGGGATAACTGCGCCGACATTGCCCGAGCGCTGGGGACGTATTCGGGCCCCTTGCACAGGCTGCTCAGGCAACGCGGTGGCGTGGCTCACTTGCGATACCGGTGCGCCCGATCGCTATCGCTGAGCGAGCGCGAAGAGATCTCGCGGGGGATTTGCGCTGGCGATTCCATCCGAGCGATGGCGCGACGGATGGGGCGGGCACCCTCGAGCATCAGTCGCGAGATCGCCCGTCACGGCGGCAAAGGCAGCTATCGAGCCCTCGCTGCGGATCGCAAGGCTTGGCACAATGCGCAGCGTCCCAAGCCATGCCGCTTGGTGCAGCAGCCGGCGCTGGCCCTCTTGGTTGCCCAAAAGCTGCGTCTGGACTGGTCGCCGCAGCAGATCGCCGGCTGGCTTGCCAGGGAGTTTGGCAACGATGAAAGTAGGCGCGTGTCGCACGAGACGATTTACCGCACGCTGTTCATCCAAACCCGCGGCGCGCTGAAGAAAGAACTCCTCGCGCACCTGCGCCGCGGGCGTTCCATGCGCTATGCCCGTCGCTATCGCGGCAAGGTCGGCGCGGGCGGCGGACAAATCGTCGACGCGGTTTCGATTCGCGAGCGCCCCGCGCAGGCCGAGGATCGCGCTGTCCCCGGCCACTGGGAAGGCGACCTGCTGTGCGGAACGCCCGGCACTCAGATCGCCACCCTCGTGGAGCGGCACTCGCGCTTCGTCATGTTGGTGAAGCTGCCCAGCAAGGACAGTCCCTCGGTGGCCCATGCACTGAGCCGGCACGTGAACAAATTGCCCAAGCAGTTGCGTCGCTCGCTCACCTGGGATCGAGGGCTGGAGATGGCCGATCACAAGCGCTTCAGCATCGACAGCGAAATCCAGGTGTACTTCTGCGATCCGCAAAGCCCCTGGCAGCGCGGCTCCAACGAGAACACCAATGGACTCCTGCGACAGTACTTCCCCAAGGGCAGCGACGTGTCAGGCTACTCCCAGGCGCACTTGAACAAAGTGGCTCTGCAGCTCAATCAACGCCCGCGCCAGACACTCGGCTTTGACACACCAGCGAACGTTCTTCATACTCTTGTTGCATCGACCGGTTGAGAGCGCCGTGGTTTGAAATACCTATACACCAATTGACGCGTCGCCGGCGACGCCGGTATATTGTATCGAGGTCGCTGCGCGCCGGAACATCAGGCGATTGGATGCAGCGTGCCGTTAACGCGCACCCCAAGTCGCTCTGTCATGCCGACAAGCGTGCATCAACCAACCAGGTCGGAAACTGATCCATGAACGAACAGATGTGGCAGTCCGAACGCGTAGCCGGCATCTCGCCGTCCGCGACGCTGGCGATGACCGATCGCGTCAAGCAGATGCGCGCCGCCGGCGAAAAGGTGATTGGCCTGGCGACCGGCACACCCGATTTCGATACCCCCGCCTACATCAAGGAGGCGGGCAAGGCAGCACTCGATGAGGACATCACCTATGTGACCTATACGGTAAGCGCGGGACTGCCTGAATTGCGCGAAGCCATCGCCGACAAACTGGCACGCGAAAATGCCATCCATGTAAAGAGTGATGAAGTCGTGGTGACCATTGGCGTCAAGGAAGGCATTTTTGTCGCCGCGCAAGCCTGTTTCAATCCCGGTGACGAAGTCCTGATCCCCACGCCGACCTGGGTGACCTACGATGCCTGCTTCGTGCTCGCCGGGGCCGTGCCGGTATACGTGCCCTGTCGCGCCCAAGACCACTTTCGCGTCGATCCTGCGGCACTGGCCGCGCGTATCACGCCGCGCACGCGCGCGATCATGCTCAATTCACCGGGCAATCCGGCCGGCGCGGTGCTCGACCGCGCAACCCTGCAGGCGATCGCCGATCTGGCGCACAAGCACAACCTGCTGGTGTTGTCCGACGAAATCTACGAGCACATGGTGTTCGGCGCAGCGCGGCACATCAGCATTGCGTCCTTGCCCGGCATGATGGAACGCACGCTCACCTTCAACGGCTTCTCCAAAGCCTACGCCATGACCGGCTGGCGCGTCGGCTATGTCACCGGCCCGAAGGCGCTATTGCGCAACATGCTCAAGATACACGGCCATTCGGTGACCTGTGCCTGCGCCTTTGCACAGAAGGCAGCGGCGGTCGCCCTTACCGGCCCGCAGACGGATCTGATCAACTACATCGAGACCTTGGAACAGCGGCGCGCCCAGCTGGTGGCCGGTCTCAACAGCATTCCCGGCGTGCGCTGCACAGTGCCGGACGGCGGCATCTTCTGCTTCCCCGATATTTCGGCGCTGGGCATGTCAGACCAGGCGTGCTCGGCTTACTTTCTCGAGCACGCCAAGGTCAGCACGCTGGCGGGCTCGGCCTTCGGCCCGGGCGGCGAGGGTCACCTGCGCATCAATTTTGCACGGCGCCACGCAAGCGACATCGACGCTGCCATCGCCCAAATGCGCAGGGCACTTGACGCGCTTTGAAAAAGATCTGGATTGGCATCGACACCGGCGGCACCTTCACCGACCTGGTGTTGTGCGAGCTCAGTAGCGGCCGCTATACCTACTTCAAGCTGCCGACCAGCACTGGGGAGCCGGCCAAGGCGGTGCTCGACGGCATTGCCGGGATTCTCGACCTGGCCAAACTGCCGCGTGAGCAGGTGGAGTTCCTCGTCCTCGGCACGACGCTGGGAACCAACGCCGTGCTCGAAGGCAAGTGCGCGCGCACCGGCATGATCACGACGCAAGGCTTTGGCGATATTCTTGAACTTGCACGCCAGCGCAGGCCGCACAACTTCAATCTCGACCAGCTCAAGCCCACGCCACCAGCGCTGCGAGATTGCCGCTTCGAAGTCGCCGGGCGCATCGCCTACGACGGCGGCGAGGTCACGCCACTCGATGAAGACGGCGTGCGCAGCGCAGTTGCCGCGCTGCGTGACAAAGACGTCGAAGCCATCGCGATCTGCATGATGCATTCCTATGCGAATCCGGCACACGAACGCCGCACCGTGGAATTGGTGCGTGCACTGTGGCCTGAGGCCTACGTCTGTGCTTCGTCCGATGTACTGCCGGAGTTCCGTGAATTCGAGCGCTTTGCCACCACGTCGGTCAATGCCAGCCTGATGCCGGTGATGGACCGCTACCTGGAGCGCTTCGAGCGCGGTGTGGCCCAGCTTGGCATCAAAGTCGCCCCGCGCGTGATGCAGTCCAATGGCGGTGCGGTGACGCCCACTGCGGTGCGTCGCGTGCCGGTCAACACCTTCTTTTCCGGCCCCGCCGGTGGTGTGGTCGGTTGCATGGGCCTGGGTGCTGAAGTCGGCATCCACAACCAGATCACCTTCGACATGGGCGGCACCAGCACCGACGTCTGCCTGATTCGTGACGGTGAGCCGGCCAAGAAAGACCTGCGCGAGATGGCAGGCTTTCCGGT
>CAMATZ010000087.1 GCA_945861275.1 Bordetella parapertussis | reverse complement strand
GCAACACCGACACCTTGCTCTTTGATCATTTGAACAATTCGTAGCTTGAAGCTCGTGTCAAACGTCCTGCGGTCCTTACTCATTGCTTTCTCCTTAATTGGTGTATCTTCCACCTATCAAGGTGTCCGTTGGAATTAGACCACAACACCTCTTCACTCTTCCCCCTTCACTCTTCACGCTTGCTCCCCCTTCACTCCTTCACGGTTTTCACGCCTCACGCCTCACGCTACAAGGTAGAATAGCCACATGTCCACGCCCATGAACGATCGCGCGCAGTTGCTGCTGAAGACGCTGGTGGAGCGTTATATCACCGACGGTCAGCCGGTCGGCTCGCGGGCGCTGTCCAAAATTGCCGGACTTGATCTGTCGCCCGCCAGCATTCGTAATGTGATGGCGGATCTCGAAGACATGGGCTTTATCGCCAGCCCGCATACTTCCGCCGGGCGCGTGCCCACCGCGCGGGGTTACCGTTTTTTCGTCGATACGCTGCTCACCATCAAGCCGCTGGATCGCGTTGAAATCAACCATCTCGAAGGCCAGTTGCATCCCGACAACACCCACAAGCTGGTGGCTTCGGCCTCGCAGATGCTGTCTGAACTTACGCGTTTCGCCGGTGTGGTAGTCACGCCGCGGCGCAGTGCGGGCTTTCGCCATATTGAATTTTTGCGGCTCTCGGAAAAGCGCATTCTGCTGATTATTGTCACCCCCGACGGCGACGTGCAAAACCGCATCATCATTACCGAAAAATCCTATTCGCCCTCTGAATTGACCGAAGCGGCCAATTTTCTGAATCAGCATTACGCGGGGCTGACCTTCGCCGATATCCGCAAGCGCATTCAGCAGGAGCTGCGGCAATTACATGACGACATGACGCGGCTGATGACGGCTGCGCTGGAAGCCGGCAGTCAGGTCGAGATCGAAACCGAAACCGAGGTCGTGATCTCCGGCGAAAACAAGCTGCTCAATATCGAAGACCTGTCGTCGAACATGGCGCGGCTGCGCAATCTGTTTGATTTGTTCGAGCACAAAACCGGCTTGCTGCGATTGCTGGACATTTCCAGCCGCGCGCACGGCGTACAGCTTTTTATCGGCGGCGAAGCGGGCTTGTCGCCGCTGGACGAATGCAGCGTCGTCACCGCGCCGTACGAAGTCGATGGCAAAATTGTCGGCACCGTCGGCGTCATCGGCCCCACGCGCATGGCCTACGAGCGGGTGATTCCGATTGTGGATATCACCGCGAAGCTGCTGTCCAGCGCGTTGTCGCAGCACTGATTGCAAACCGTGAAGAGTGAAGGGTGAATGCGTGAAGGGGTACCCCATACCCCCACTCTTCACACTGCACTCTGCACCGCATGCCATCTCCCGCTCTCCTGCTGATCAACCTCGGCACGCCCACCGCGCCTACGCCCCAGGCCGTTCGCAAGTATCTGAAGGAATTTCTCTCCGACCCTTACGTGGTCGAAATCCCGCGCCTGGTGTGGTGGGTCATTCTTAATTTTTTTATCCTGCCCAAACGCAGCAGGGATGCCGCCGCGCGCTACGCCTCGGTGTGGACACGCGAAGGCTCGCCGCTGCGCTTTCATACCGAAAAGCAAACGAAATTCGTGCGCGGCTATCTCGGCGAACGCGCACGCGGCGACATCGTGGTCGACTATGCGATGCGTTATGGAGAGCCTTCGATTGAATCGCAACTATCTGTATTTAAGGAAAAAAACGTTTCACGCCTGGTGCTGCTACCGCTCTACCCCCAATACGCGCGCAGCAGCACCGCCACCGCATTGGACGCCGCGACAGCGGCGTTGAAAAAACTCGACTTTCACCCCGACGTGCGCCGGGTTGAAAATTTTCACGACCATCCCGGCTACATCGAAGCGCTCGCCGCCAGCGTGCGTGAATTCCAGATGCGCAGCGCAGGGCGTCCCGACAAACTGGTGATGAGCTTTCACGGCGTGCCGCAATACACCATCGCGCGCGGCGAGCCGTATCAGGAACAGTGTTTACAAACCTGCCAGCTGTTGGCTGCTGCACTCGACCTGCGCCAGCATCAATACGTTATCTGCTTCCAGTCACGCTTTGGCCGCGCCGAGTGGATCAAACCGTACACCTTCGATGTGCTCGCCGAACTCGGTCAACAAAAAACCCGCCGCATCGACGTTATCTGCCCCGGCTTTGTGGCCGACTGCCTTGAAACACTGGAAGAGATCGCCGTCGAAGGCAAGCAGATCTTTTGTGACGCCGGCGGCGATGAATACAACTATATTCCCTGTCTGAACGAGCGCCATGCCTGGCTGCAGGCGCTCACCGAAATGGCGCTGGACGCCCTGGAGAAGAAATCGTGAAAATTCTGCTGCTATGGCTGATCAACGCCGCGGCGTTATTTGCGCTGCCGTATATTTTTGATTCGATACGCGTCGATACCTTTTTCACCGCGCTGATTGTCGCCTTGATCCTGAGCATCCTCAACACCATCGTGCGACCAATTTTGCTGATACTGACTTTGCCCGTCACGGTATTGACACTGGGGCTGTTCATATTCGTGCTCAACGGACTGCTGCTGTGGTTTGCAGCCTCTTTTGTCAAAGGTTTCACCATCGCCGGGTTGTGGCCGGCGGTGTTTGGCGCGATGGTTTACAGCCTGATCAGTTGGGCGGCGACGTCGTTTATATTGGGCGACAAGAAAACTACCTGAAATCCGCCGCCTCGCGCGCGCTGCCCGTCAACTCGAGGATATGCATGCCGGTATTCGCGCGATCGACAATATAAATATAGCGGCGTTCGTTATGCATCACGTTTCCTGCGCCGCACGCTCAATCGCGGCGATGATGCGATTGTAAGAACCGCAGCGACAGATATTCGCCTTCATGTAATCCACAATCTGCGCGCGCGTGGGACGCGGGTTTTCCTGCAACAAACCCGCGGCGCGCATGATCTGCCCCGGCTGGCAATAGCCGCACTGCGGCGTCTGCTCGGCAATCCACGCTTTTTGCAGCGGATGGCTGCCGCTGGGCGACAAGCCTTCGATGGTCACCACGTTTTTACCCGCCACATCCCTGATCGCATGCAAGCATGAAAACGCGGGCTTGCCTTCGACGTGCACGGTACATGCGCCACATAGCCCGACACCGCAGCCGTACTTGGCACCGGTCAGCTTCAGTTGCTCGCGCAGCACCCACAACAGCGGCGTATCGGGATGCGCCGTAACTTTACGCTGCGCGCCGTTGACCGACAACGCCAGCGTTATCATTCCTGCCATCGCAACTATTACCGCAAGGTTTTGTTTTTATTGATTTATTTATGCAAAGTTCTGCCCTGAGGCGAGCAGCGCCTGTTTGACGCGCGCGGCCAGCATCGGCTGCTGGCGCAGGCGCACGCCGGTCAACTGATACAGCGCATTGCAAATCGCGGACGGCACCAGCGGCACCGCCATCTGCCCCGCGCCGGTGGGATGGTTTTTGGTCTGCACCAGTTTGATGTGCATTTGCGGCACATCGCGCATGCGCGGCACATGGTAGTCAAAGAAATTCGACTGTTGCACCGCGCCGTCGGCGATGGTGATGCGCTCGGACAGCGCAAGCCCAACGCCATACACGATAGAGCTTTCGGTCTGCGCAATGACATTGTCGGGATGCACCGCCACACCGCAGTCTATGGTGCACCAGAAATTGTGCACCTTGATCGCGCCGCTTTGCTTATCCACCGACACCTCTGCGATGCCCGCCACGTGCGTACCGGAGTAATCCACATAGGCCAGTCCCAGGCCGCGCCCCGGGCGCTTGCGCTGCCACTCCGCCATTTTCGCGGTCTCTTCGATCACGTGCCGCGCACGCGGCTGCTGCTGCAGGAGGCGCAGGCGGAACAGCACCGGGTCAACCGCCGCTTTCGCTGCGAGTTCATCGATGAACACTTCGGTGGCAAAACTGTTGGCCGTAAGGCCGATGCCGCGCAGCGGATTGGTACGCATGCCGGTATGCACCAGCACACCCTCGGCGGTGCGATCGGCAATTTCATACGAGCGCACATTGATGCCGCTCAACGCAATGCCGTCGCGCCCTTTGACCTGCTGGTAACGCACGGGATCCATGAATGCCATCACGTGATCGCACACCGCGCGATGATGCCAGCCGGAAATATTGCCCGACGCGTCCAGCCCTGCGCGCAACCGGTTCACATACAGCGGACGAAAGCGGCCAGAATGAATATCGTCCTCGCGCGTCCACATCACTTTCACCGGTTTGCCGGAAGCTTTGGACAGCAGCACCGAATCCAGCACGAAATCGGCGTCACGGTTGCCGCGCCGGCCAAAACCGCCACCAAGCAGATAGTGGTTGAGTTTCACTTTTGATTCGGGTATGCCCAGCGCCCGCGCCGCCACCGTCACGGCGATGGTTTGACTCTGCACGCCGCACCAGATTTCCACCGCGTCGCCCGCGGGCGAAACTGCCGCGATGGAGTTAAGCGGCTCCATCTGCGCGTGGTAGGCGTAGTCGGAGCGATACTCGGCCTCGACCACGCTGGCAGCGCTTTTCAGTTTGCCCGCCGCATCGCCCCGCTTTTCCCAATCGATCACGGGCTGCGCCGGGTCTTGCGCCATCGCCGAAAAGCGGGCAAAACCGCCATCGCTGGAAAACCCTGCGCCTTGCCCCTTACCGCCCCACGTCACCTTGAGCGCCTTGCGCGCCTGAAATGCGGCCCACGGATTTTCGGCCAGCACGCCTACGCCGTTCTTAAGTGTCACCACGCTGAGCACGCCATCGATGGCACGTGCGGCGGCGTCATCGACTTTCGCCACACCCGCGCCCTCCACCGGCTCGCGCACAATCGCGCCATAAATCATGCCCGGCACATGCACATCAATGCTGTACTGGGTGGAACCATTGTGCTTGCCCTCGACATCCACACGCGAAATGTCCTTGCCGATCAAACGAAACTCGGCGCTCGCCACCGGCGCCACATCGATCTGCGGCGCTGCGGCTGGAATCTTCGCGAAGGCGGCGATTTCGCCGTAGCTCAGGCGGCGGCCGGATTTTTCATGCCACACCACGCCGGGCTGAGTCGTGAGTTCAGCCATCGGCACTCCCCAGCGCTGCGCGGCGTTGTCCATCAGCACGTAGCGCACCTGCGCACCGAACTGCCGCAGATTGTTGAAGTACCCGGTCACCGTGGCGCTGCCCGCGGTGTACTGATGAAAATTGCGGCCCGGATTGCCAAACATCTTGTCGCCCACCGCCGCGCTGTCTATTTTCACCTTGGCCCAATCCGCGTCCATCTCGTCGGCCAGAATGCGCGGCAAAGCAGTCAGTGAGCCCTGTCCCATCTCCGCCGCAGGCGACTTGATCGCCACCGTGCCATCGGTATAGATGGTCACCCAGTTGTTGAGTGTGACGCTGCTGTTTTGCGCCCGCGCTTCGCCGGTGAGCAGCGCGGGAGCGCCCACGGCGACGCCGAAGGTCAGGCCCGCCGCGCCCACCATGAACTGGCGGCGCTGCCGGTTGATTTTCATCGGGGTTGTCATCGCTCAGGCTTCCCGTGATGCGCGTTCAATCGCACGCGTAATGCGCGCGTAGGTGCCGCAGCGGCAAATATTGGGACTCATGTACTCGATGATTTGCTCACGCGTGGGCCGCGGTGTCTCCTTGAGCAGCCCGGCGGCACGCATGATCTGTCCCGATTGGCAGTAGCCGCACTGCGGCACCTGTTCAGCGATCCACGCCTTTTGCAGCGGATGGCTGGCGTCCCTGGACAGGCCCTCGATCGTGGTGATGCTTTTACCGGCGACATCCTGCAGCGTTTGCAGGCACGACTGCACCGGTTGGCCGTTCACATGCACCGTACACGCGCCGCACTGCCCCGCGCCGCAGCCGAATTTGGTGCCGGTCAATTTGAGTTGCTCGCGCAGCACCCACAGCAGCGGTATATCCGGCTGCGCCGAGATTTTTTGGCGCACACCGTTCACGGTGAGCGTCACCTCCGTTGCCATGCCAGTCTCCTTACGTGGCCGCCTTCCCTTCCACTTCACCTGCCGCACCCGAAGGGATCCCCACCACGCGGTCGCGGCCTGCGCTTTTTGCTTCGTACAGCGCCACGTCCGCGCGCTTGACCCACGTTAGTTGCGTGTCGTTCGGCTGAAAACGCGCCACCCCAAATGACGCCGTGACCGTACCGGCAGGTGCGATGGGCGTGCCCGAGATCGCAGTGCGCAGGGCATTCGCCACACGTGCGACGCCGGCGTCACCGGGGCAACGCATCAGCATCAAAAACTCCTCCCCGCCCCAGCGTGTCAACACATCGCCCTTGCGCAGCAGGTTGTTGCAGCGATTCGCCACTTCGCGCAACACCGCATCACCTGCGGGATGGCCGTGGGTATCGTTGACCTTCTTGAAGTGGTCGATGTCGAACATAATCAACACATCGCTTTCGGTCGGTGCCGTGATCAGGCCCGTCAGCATGCGCTCACCGGCGCCGCGGTTGAAAAGGCCGGTGAGTCCATCGCGTTCGGCGAGCGCCTGTGCCTGCGCGCGGTCGATTTGCAACTGCGCAATCCACTCTTCAATGCCGAGCTGGAACGGAATGAAACTCACCACGATCAGCGTGACCGGCCCCAGTGTAATCACCATGTCCAGCCCGCGCGAACTCGCGAGCTCGTGAGGGTGCGCGGCGAGATACGCAAGAATCGGCACCGCCACCAGCAGCCAGCTACCCAAGGCAATCTCCATCAGACGCTGGGGGCGCAGCAAAACTATGAACGCCAGCAGCAACGGCACCAGTAGCGGCGTAATCGGCGGCAGACTATCGACCAGGGTGATTTCCGTCGAACGCCAGGCTATCAGTGTGTAATACCAGGCGCAAATCGCGATGCCGAGGAGCGCGTAGAGGATGGTGACACGAATCACCGGCAGCAGGCTATCCGGCCGTCGATACAAATACACGGCCAAGCCCAGCATCACCACCGCAAGAATCGACGGCGCTACCACGTCTAACGTGTCACGAGCACCCTGCAGCACAGGCAGCGCCGCTGCCAGCATGCCGCCAAGCACAACCATCAGCAACAGCAGCAGAACGGTGCGGCGGAGAAAACGTTCCGTGGGCGCTAATTTATCCCGTGCTTATCCGGTTTTCACCCAAACCAACTACCGGTAGTATGTTGAGCATCCGCGCTGACGTGGAGCGACCATGGTTATTGACGTACTTGAGCGAGGCGATCTGCCGTTTCCGCGCTCGCTGCCGGAGTTCCAGCGCCTCTTCCCTGGCGAGGCGGCGTGCTC
>CAMATZ010000086.1 GCA_945861275.1 Bordetella parapertussis | reverse complement strand
CAACCGCCGTTTCTATCCATTCAACGCTTTCCGCTCCCTGCTTGGCATTGCTGGCGACGTGACTGCGCCGACCTATGCCGAACTTTATGCAAAAAAATCACGAGCCACTACGGGTAGTAGGCTTGGGCACTAACCGGATAAGCACGGTTTCAAGTTCTTCAGCGGTGCGGCGCTTCAGCACAAACGATTTCGCCGTCGTGATGCCGTCAATTTCATATTCAACGTTCAGCTTGACCTCTTTGCTGTAGTTCAGGATGGGCACGCTTCCTATCGCGACAGGCGTTTGCGTGCGGGCGCCGGCAATCACCTCTTTTGCGCCGCCGGGTGTGCGCTCCTGTGTGGCGCTGGATACGCGCAGCACCTGAACCCGGCGATTTTGCAGCTCCAGATTGACGAAGTAGAAGGTGATCATACCCGTCGCATGCTGATCGTTTTGCCCGAATACTTCGAACGCGCCGGACACACCGATCGCGTCGAGCGCTTTCTGCACATCGTAGACAACGGGAATAAAAGTTTTTTCGTGTGTGATGGCGAGTTGCAGGCCAAGCTTGCCTTCCTGCAGCCACTCTCCGGTGTCGTAGAATCTGGAATATTCGCGCACATGCCTGCGGCCGGACTGCGGGTCGTCAGCGGATTCCAGCATCCTGCCGGACGAGCAGGCCGTCAATCCGCACAGCAGACACAGACCCATCAGAAAAAAATAGCGCGCAGGGTGTTCCATGTTTCAGTGTGCGCGATTCGCGCCTGTCCGGCTAGTCATGGGTGGCCGCACAGCGCGGCTACGGGCTGGATAAAGCCGGCATGCGGGATCGATAATTGCATGGTATCGGGCCATTGTATCACCGGAGTTTACTTCGACGATCACTCGCATCAGGAGATGCAGGCAGGGCGCTACCAGACAGTGATGCTGGAATCCGCCATCCGTTTTGTGGAACGCGCCGAGGCCGTCGCCAAGCGGCGGATCGTGAGGCTGCAATAAACTGCTGTCTTATGGTGTATCGTTTCGCTACAGCGTGGCAGGAAGGCGTAAAACAATTGCGTACAAGAATAGGGAGTCGGCATGTCGCAAGCCAACCAGTTTGACCTGCTCAAGCAACGCCGCTTCGGGCCGTTTTTCGGCGTGCAGTTCCTGGGCGCCTTCAACGACAACGTCTATAAGAACGCGCTGGTGATCATGCTCACGTTTCAGGCGGCGAGCATGACCACCATGAGTTCGGGGCTGCTGGTCAATTTGTGCGCGGGCTTGTTTATTCTGCCGTTCTTTTTATTTTCGGCGACCGCCGGGCAGTTGGCCGATAAATACGAAAAAGCGTTGATCACGCGGCTGGTGAAAATCTTCGAAATCGTCATCATGATTATCGGTGCGCTGGGATTTTATTTGCTCAGCCTGGAATTGTTGCTGATCGCGCTGTTCATGATGGGCATGCATTCGACCATGTTCGGCCCGGTCAAATACGCCTATTTGCCGCAGCATCTGAAAAAAGACGAGCTCGTCGGTGGCAATGGTTTGATCGACGCAGGGACGTTTATTGCAATTCTGTTGGGTACCATATTGGGCGGTATGTTGATCGGCTTCAAACCTTCCGGCGCAATGTGGGTATCGGCCACGGCGATTGTGATTGCGGTGCTGGGGTATTGGGTGAGCCGTGCCGTGCCACTGTCGCCGGCGCCTTCGCCGGCATTGAAAATCAACTGGAATCCGCTCACCGAGACCTGGGCGAACCTGAAATTCCTGCGCACCAATCGCACCGTGTTCTTGTCGATCCTCGGCATCTCGTGGTTCTGGTTTTACGGCGCGATGTTTTTGTCGCAGTTTCCGAATTACACCAAAGAGGTGCTCGGCGGCGGAGAGCATGTGGTGACGTTGCTGCTGGCAGTGTTCAGCGTAGGCATAGGCCTGGGTTCGTTGCTGTGCGAGAAGCTGTCCGGGCACAAGATTGAAATCGGCCTCGTGCCGTTCGGTTCGATAGGCTTGACGTTATTCGCTATTGACCTTTTTTTCGCCAGTCCGTCGATGACCCATGCCACGCCGCTCGGTGCAATGGCTTTCCTGCAGCAGGCGGGCAGTTGGCGCGTGTTGTTCGACTTGCTGATGATCGGCATCTTCGGCGGCTTTTATATCGTTCCGCTGTATGCGCTGATTCAAAGCCGCAGCGAGTCCGGTCACCAGTCGCGCGTGATCGCGGGCAACAACATACTTAACGCATTGTTCATGGTGGTGGCCGCCGGTGTTGCGATAGTGGGCCTGAATTTGGGGTTGACGATTCCGCAGTTGTTCCTGCTTACCGGCCTGTTCAATGCGCTGGTGGCGATTTACATCTACACGCTGGTGCCGGAATTTTTGATGCGCTTTTTGGTGTGGCTGTTGATTCACTCGGTGTACCGTCTGGAAAAGAAAGGTCTGGAAAATATTCCTGAAACAGGCGCCGCGATGCTGGTGGCAAATCATCCGACGTTTATCGATGCACTGGTGATTGCTGCCGCGTGCCCGCGCCCGACGCGTTACGTGATGGATCACAGACGCTTCAACACACCGCTGCTGAGTTTTTTGTTTCGCGCGACGCGCTCGATCCCGATTGCACCGGCGCGGGAAGATCCGGCGATGCTGGAGCGCGCCTACGACGAAATCGCCAAGGGGCTGGCCGAAGGCGACCTGATCTGTATTTTCCCCGAAGGGCGCGTCACCGACGATGGCGCGATTCACGATTTCCGCGGTGGTATCAAGCGCATCATCGAGCGTACGCCGGTGCCGGTGGTGCCGATTGCGCTGTGTGGATTGTGGGCGAGTTTTTTTGGGCGGCAGGGCGGCGCGCTGCTGGCGCGGGTGTTTCGACTTGGCCTGTTCGGCAAAATAGGCCTGAGCGTGGGCGTGCCGGTGGCGCCGCAGGAGGTTACGCCCGAAGGTTTGCAGGCGTTAGTGGCGGTCTTGCGTGGTGATGAAAAATAGCGTGTAAAAACAAACACATAAGGGGATTGTCATGTGGTTTGTCGGAATGCTCGTGGGTGCAGTTATCGGCGCCATCGGCAAAGGTGGCGGCATAGTGATCGGCGGCATTGTGGGCACTATTTTAGGTGTGCTGGTGGGGAGCAAGTTAAAGCAAGGTCGCGTTGCCGACACGCGCATCGCCAGCCTGGAGGCTGCGATCAAGCAATTGAACGAGCGCATGAAGGCGTTCGAAGGCGGCACCGTCAGCACACCTGCGGTCGCTACGCCATCGACGACGCTGAGCGCGTTGCTTCTTGTGCCGGATGTTCCCGTGCCGGTGACAGCGGCTGTCAATTCCGAAGTCGCGTCCTCACCGGTGTTCTCACCCGAGCTGGCACTGTCCGAACCGATGGGGCATGCGCCGGTTCAGCCCAGGCCGCAACAACCAAAAGAACCATCAGTACTGTGGAATTTTTTCTTCGGCGGCAACACGCTGGTGCGCGTGGGTATATTAGTGTTGTTTATCGGCGTCGCGTTTTTGCTCAAGTACGCGACTGACCGCGGATTTGTGCCGATAGAGTTGCGCCTGGCGGGTGTGGCTGCGGGCGGCATCGCATTACTGGTGCTGGGCTGGCGCTTGCGCAACAAACGCGCAGGTTATGCGCTGATGCTGCAAGGCGGCGGCACCGGCATACTGTATCTCACGGTTTTCGCCGGGTTGCGGCTGTATAACCTGTTACCGCCGACGCTCGCGTTTATTCTGCTGGCGGGCATTGCGTTTTTCTCGGCGCTGCTCGCCATTGTGCAGGATTCAAAAGCGCTGGCGATCACCGGGGCGGTAGGCGGATTTCTGGCGCCGATACTGGCATCCACCGGCAGCGGAAGCCATGTCGCGCTATTCAGCTTCTACGCGGTGTTGAACGCGGGCATTCTGTATATCGCGTGGTTCAAGGCGTGGCGTGAGCTCAATCTTGTCGGGTTTGCGTTTACCGCGTTGATTGGTTTTGCGTGGGGCGCCGGCCGTTACCGGCCGGAAGATTTCGCAACCACCGAGCCGTTTTTGATTTTGTTTTTCCTGATGTACGTGGCGATCGCGGTGTTGTTTGCGCTGCGCCAAGCGCCAAAGCTCACGCACTATATTGACGGCACCATTGTGTTTGGCGTGCCGCTGGTGGCGTTTGGCATGCAGGCCGCGATGATGAAAGACACCGAGTTTGGTGCGTCGATCAGTGCGCTGGCAGTGGCGGCGCTGTATCTGATATTGGCCACCGTACTTCACGCTAAAAAGCGCGATTCATTGCGGCTGCTGGTGGAATCGTTTCTCGCACTGGGAGTGGGTTTTGCCACACTGGCGGTGCCGCTGGCGCTCGATGCGCGCTGGACCTCTGCGGTGTGGGCGGTGGAGGGTGCGGCCATCGTGTGGGTGGGCGTGCGCCAAAACCGGTTGCTGGCGCGTGCGTTCGGCATGTTTTTGCAGCTTGCCGCGGGCCTGGCGTTTTTGTCAAAATTCAATCGTATTGCCGAGCCGGAGCATTTGCTGCCGCTGCTCAACGCGAACTACCTGGGCTGTGTGATGGTGAGTGTGGCTGCACTGTTCATCAATTATTACGCCGAGCGGCGGCGCGATGTTGTTGGCAAGACCGAGTGCGCTATTACGCGTGCATTGTTTGTGTGGGGCGCGTTGTGGTGGCTCGCCGGTGGTGTGCTGGAAATCGAGCGCCACGTCGGCGGGCGCGCGGAGTGGAACGCTGAGCTGATCTTCTTCGCGGGTTCATGCGCGGGGTTTGCGGCGTTGTGGTATCGCCTCAACTGGAGCATGGCGCGTTTCGCGGCATTGGCCGTGCTGCCGCTGACGGCGATTATTTTGTGGGGTATGGCTACAAATAACGTGCGTCACCCCTTCGAGTTTCACGGATATGCGGGCTGGATCATTGCATTCATCGTGCATCTCACAGTGCTGCGCATGCACGCGGCGCGCGATGGCGCAGACGCAAGCATTGCTCTCCCTCATCCCCGACCCTTCTCCCGGGGGGAGAGCGTAGCGAGGGGGGCGAAGCCGGGAGATTCGACCTCCTCGCTCGTGCGAGGAGATGTATGGATGGAGTGGTGGCATGCAGCAGGGTTCTGGCTGCTGGCGATTGTGGCGTCGTGGGAAGTGGGTTGGCAGATTGATCACTATGTCGAGGGCCGCCGTGTGTGGCCGTTGATTGCGTGGGCTATCGTGCCGGGCGCGCTGATCGCGACGTTTGCCGTGCGCGGCGCGAGCCTCGGCTGGCCGGTCAACGCGCATCGCCGTGGCTATTTGTATCTTGGCGCGCTGCCGCTGGCGGTGTTTCTGCTGGGCTGGATTCTCATCGCCAACTTCACGAGTAACGGCAACCCGGCGCCGCTGCCGTATGTGCCGCTGGTCAATCCGCTCGATCTTGCGCAGTTTGGCGCGCTGCTCGCGCTGGCGACCTGGTACGTGCTGGTGCGGCGCTTGGAGATTCCCGCTGCCAAACTGCCCGCGACCTCGACCGCGCTGACGCTGTTGGGCATAGTGTTGTTCATCGCACTGAACGGTGTGTTGCTGCGCACGTTGCATCACTACGCCGGTGTGCCGTTTCACTTTAACGCGATGATGAGTTCCACGCTGGTGCAGGCATCGTTCTCGCTGTTCTGGAGCCTGCTTGCGTTGGGCGCGATGTTTTTTGCTACCCAGCGTGGTTTGCGCGCGTTGTGGTTTGTGGGCGCTGCGTTGTTGGCGGTGGTGATTGTGAAACTGGTGCTGGTGGATTTGTCGAACACCGGCACGGTGGAACGCATTGTGTCGTTCATCGGCGTGGGCCTGTTTTGCGTGGTGATTGGTTTTTTCGCGCCGGTGCCGCCGACCGGGAAAAGTAGCTCATACAGCGAGAAAAAGGCTGAGGAGGCGTCATGAAAGTATTTGTTTTTATTGGGTTTTTTCTGACGGCGATGTTCGCATATGGCGCAGAAAAACCTGCCGATTACGCCTATGGTTTGAAGATAGACGCCAGCGGCAGCGAAGCCTTGTATGACGTGGCTTTGCCGCCGGCGGTGTATCAGGGCGTGACCCGCCGTGACCTGGGCGACATGCGTGTGTTCAACGGCGCGGGCGAAGTGGTGCCTACGGCGTGGCGGCCACGCCGCACGGAAAAAGCGGAAGCGGGTGCGCGTGTGCCGCTGACGTTGTTTCCGTTGAAGGCCGTTGCTGGCGCGAATGTTGATGGCTTGGCGATTAACGTGACGCGCAATGCGGCTGGCGCTGTGAGTGTGAATGTGAAATCCGAGGGAGCGCAAGCCGCATCACTGCAAACGATTGCGTATCTCATCGACATGAGTGCGCAGGATCGTGCGCTACGCACCATCGAACTCGACTGGAAATCGGTTGAAGGTTTCAGCGGCAGGCTGCGCGTGGATGCCAGCGACGATCTCGCGAACTGGCGCACGGTAGTTGCGGGCGCGCCGCTGCTCAACCTTGAAGTGGGGGGGCAGCGCCTGCAGCAAAAGCGCGTTGAATTGCCACAACAAAAGGCCAAATACCTGCGGTTGGTGTGGGTGCGCGAGGTCGCGACTAGTGGCGCGAAAAATATTTTTCCTGAACTCACTGCGGCCAGCGGTGAACTCGCAGAAAAATTTGTCGAAGCCACGCGCGAGTGGAGCAAATTCGGTGCTAACAAAGGTGAAAAAGAGGGTGAGTATCTTTTTGATTTAAAGGGGCAATTTCCAGTAGATCGCTTGCGTCTTGAATTGCCGCAAGCCAACACCATTGCGCAGATGGAGGTACTCGCGCGCGACAAAGCCGAACAGCCGTGGCGCGCCGTCGCGCGCGGCGTGGCGTACCGCTTGAATCAGCAGGGCCACGAAGTGTTAAGCCCGGACATTCAAGTGAGCGCGTTTTCTGAACGCTGGATGATGATCCGTGTGGATCAGCGCGGTGGCGGCTTGGGCAGCGGCATGCCGCTGCTTAACGCCGGCTGGGTGCCGCATCAACTGGTATTCGCCGCGCGTGGCGCGCCGCCGTTTACGCTGGCTTATGGCAATCGCGCTGCGCAAGCCGGAGCCTTGCCGATTGAATCACTGATACCGGGCTATCGCGAAGATGCGGGCGCGTCAGTGCGCACGGCGAAAACCGGCGTGCAACAAGTTGTAAACGTACAAGCCACATCCGCACAGCCGCAAAAAGAACTCGGCGGTGAAGCGCGCCTGCAGGCGCAAATCGATTGGAAGCGCTGGAGCCTGTGGGGCGTGCTGGGGCTGGGCGTGCTGGTGTTGGGGGCGATGGCGTGGCGGTTGATGAAGCAACCGTGCTTATCCGGTTGTCACCCAAACCAACTACCGGTAGTATGTTGAGCATCCGCGCTGACGTGGAGCGACCATGGTTATTGACGTACTTGAGCGAGGCGATCTGCCGTTTCCGCGCTCGCTGCCGGAGTTCCAGCGCCTCTTCCC
>CAMATZ010000085.1 GCA_945861275.1 Bordetella parapertussis | reverse complement strand
GACGACATGGCGAACAAGATTCCGCGCTGCATCGAGTGGATTTCGTCAATACATTATCTTGAGCCGGGTGACATTATCGCGACGGGTACCAATCACCGCGGCTTGTCGGCATTCCAGGGCGGCGACACCGTTGATCTGGAAATCGATGGGTTGGGAAAACTCACGGTCAGGGTGCGTGACGAGCTCAGCCGCACCTGGGCGCGTGAAACCCGGCTCGATCGCGAGCAGAAGGGGCTCAAGGGAATGACGCCGCAGTTGACCGGGAAATACGCCAAGACCGCGGGCGGCGCCACCGGTGGATAGTTGGCATTGACTACAACCTGGCGCAAGCTGCTTGCGCTGCTGCTGTTCACCGCGGCAGCGCCAGTTTTTTCTCAGGCCGCTGCGCCGGGCACGGCGCAGGCCAATTACCCAACCAAACCGGTGCGCGTGCTGGTGCCGTTCAGCGGCGGCAGCGCCGCCGATATTCTGGCGCGCATCCTCGCACCGAAACTGTTTGAGGCGTGGGGCCAGCAGTTTGTGGTGGACAACCGTCCGAGCGCCGGCGGTATTGTTGCGGGCAGCATCGTCGCCACGGCGGTGCCCGATGGCTACACCTTGATGCTCACCTCCTCTGCGTTTGCCGGCAGCGCGGCTTTGTATCCCAAAATGCCGTACGACTCGATCCGCGATTTCTCCGCCATCATGCCGATCGTGAGCACGCCGCTGTTCGTGGTGGTGGCGCCGTCGCTGGGCGTGACCACACTCAAGGAGCTGCTGGCGCTGGCGCGGCAAAAGCCGAAACAGCTTAACTTCGCTTCCGCCGGTATTGGCAGCGGCACCCACTACGCGACCGAACTGTTTAACCACGTCGCAGGCATTGCCGCCGTGCATGTGCCGTACAAGGGCGTGCCCGAAGGGTTGAATGACACGTTATCCGGACGCATCCACTACTTCATTGCACCGGTGCTGCCGTCCCTGTCGCTGATCCGCAGCGGACGCTTGCTGGCGCTCGCGGCAACCACCCCGCAGCGCGTGCCGATGCTGCCTGATGTGCCGACGGTTATCGAAGCCGGACTGCCCGGTTACGAGTATGTGGGCTGGTTCGGCATACTTGCGCCGTCGAAAACCCCGCGCGCCATCATCGCTAAACTCAATACCGAAGTCAGCCGCATACTCGAATCGGCGGAAATCCGCGACAAAATTGCGAGTCAGGGCGCGTCGGTCATGCGGGGCACCCCGGAAGCACTGGAGAAACTTATCCGCGAGGAGATAGTGACGCGGCGCAAGATATTTGTTGCGGCGGGGATCAAGCCGGATTAGCGTTCAATGTCACTATTCCGCTCTCAGATCAACTGCTTGTGCGCATGCTGTGGCGCAGCATAGATCACTGATGCGGGGCACTTGCAGTGCGTGGTGCGCGCAGCGTCATGTAGCGGTAGTAATTGCGCAGTTCAGTTGCTAGAATCAATTTACGAAACCGCGGCGGCGCAACGCTTTTGCGCTGACAATAGCCGGTAATTTTTCTCGACTAGTTTTAAATTTCACTGGAGCTTACTCATGCGGCGATTTTCTTTCGTAGCGGCGGCGTTGCTTTTCACGTCCCACGCGGTTGCGCAGTCTCAACAGGATCTCATCAAAGGCAGCGCCAACACCGACAACGTGGTGAACTATGGCATGAGCTACAGCCAGCACCGCTACAGCACGCTCACGCAGATCAATAAGCGCAACGCGGGCAAACTGGTGCCGGTGTGGAGCTTGTCTTTGGAAAACGAACTCGGCGAGCAGGGCCAGCCGATGGTTTACGACGGTGTGATGTATGTCGCCAACGCCAAGTTCACCGTCGCGATTGAAGCGGCAACCGGCAAACAGCTGTGGCGCACACCGGTGAATTTCGATAAGGACACGCCGCGTGTGGTGTGCTGCGGGCAATCGTATCGCGGGCCGGCGCTGTATAACGGCAAAGTGTACCGTGGCACGCTCGACGCGCACATGGTGGCGCTGGATCAGCAAACCGGCAAGGAAGTGTGGAAAACCAAAGTTGCGGAGTGGAAAGAAGGCTTTTCGATTGTCGGTGCACCGCAGATTGCCAACGGCGTGCTGATCACCGGCGTATCCGGCGCGGAATTCGGCATTCGTGGTTTCCTCGATGGCTACGATCTGGAAACCGGCAAGCGCCTGTGGCGGCGTTACACCATTCCCGCCGCTGGTGAAAAAGGCATCGAGACCTGGCCCAATGCCACCGCGGCATCACGCGGCGGCGGCTCTACCTGGATCACCGGTTCGTATGATCCGCAGCTCGATCTGATGTTCTGGGGCACCGGCAATGCCGCGCCGTGGAACCCCACCTCGCGTCCGGGCGACAATCTGTACACCGCATCGGTAATAGCGGTACGGCCCAAAACCGGCGAAATCGCCTGGCACTATCAACTGGTGCCGAATGAAATGTTTGATCTGGACGCCAACTGGGAATGGATCATTGCGGACATACCGCATCAAGGCGTGACGCGCAAAGTGGTCATGCATATGAGCCGCGGCGGATTCCTGTATGTGGTGGATCGCACCAATGGTAAACTGATAGCCGCGCCGGCGTTCGAGAAAGTGAATTGGGCAAGTCACGTTGATCTGACAACGGGCCGTCCGGTGGAATCCGATGTCTCGAAAAAATTCCGCGCCGGCGAGCAGATCGAATTGTGGCCGGGGCAGTGGGGCGCCAAGAACTGGGCACACGCAGCGTTTAACCCGGAGACGGGCCTGCTGTATGCGAACACCATGCACAACTCGCGCATGGTGAGATACATGCCCGCAGAATACAAGGTGGGCCAGCGCTATCAGGGATTCGAAAATCTGCCCGCGCCGCGCGAGGCGGGCCGGCCCATCGGACACATGGACGCCATCAATCCGCTTACCGGCAAACACGCCTGGCGCGTGCCGGTGCAGGATACGCCGAGTTACAGCTCGATGTTGGCGACCAAGGGCGGCTTGCTGTTTAGCGGCAAAGCCACCGGCGAATTCACTGCGGTCGATATGGATAGCGGGCAGGTGTTGTGGCAGTTCAAAACGCCGTCGGCGATTAACGCGCAGCCGATCACATTTACGCAAAACGGCAAGCAGTACGTGACGGTGCAATCGGGACTCGGTGGCACCGGCGTACCGCGCATGGGCGCTTTTTTCCAGGGCCATCCGCGCAACGGTTCGGTGTGGACGTTCGCGCTGGCGGATGATTGATCGCAGCCTTTCATAGACTAGGAAATAATATGATTAAAATCAACTACTTAGTGAGCGCACTGTGGTTCGCGCTGATCGCAGGCTGTGCCACCGAAAACATGGGGCCGATACCCGAATCCACCAAAACCGGTGTGGGGCCCACCGACGCCGAGTTGGTCGGTGACGCGGCCAGCACCGACAATGTGTTGACCTACGGCATGGGCTACAACCAGAACCGCTACAGCCCGCTGCGGCAAATCAACAAGAGCAACGTCAAACGCCTGACGCCGGTGTGGACAGCGGGTCTGGATAACGATTTCGGCGAACAGGCGCAGCCGATGATTTACGACGGCGTGCTGTATGTGAGCAACGCCAAATGGACGTTCGCGATCAATGCGCTCACCGGTCACCCCATCTGGCGCACGCCGACCAATTTCGCGCCGGATACGCCGCGCGTGGTGTGCTGCGGGGTGTCGAACAAAGGTGTTGCGCTATACAAAGGCAAGGTGTTCCGCACCACGCTCGATGCGCACGTGGTCGCAATGGATCAGAAAACAGGTAAGGAAATCTGGCGGCAGAAAGCAGCCGAGTGGAAGGAAGGGTACTCGCAAACGGTCGCACCGCTGATTGCGAACGGCGTGCTGATTACCGGCATCTCCGGCGCGGAATTTGGCATACGCGGATTCCTGGATGGCTGGGACCCCGACACCGGCAAAAAACTGTGGCGGCGTTATACCACCGCCGGCCCCGGCGAAAAAGGTCACGACACGTGGCAACCGCCTGAGTCTCATCTGAACGGCGGCGCCAGCACCTGGATCACTGGCTCGTACGATCCGGAGCTGGATCTCGTCTACTGGGGCACCGGCAATGCCGGCGCATGGAATCCGGTGAACCGCAAGGGCGACAATCTGTATGCTGCTTCAGTGATCGCGGTGAAACCCAAGACCGGTGAAATTGTCTGGCACTACCAGTTTGTGCCGAACGACGTGTTCGACTGGGATTCGCTGTGGGAGTTGATCCTCGCGGATATTAACGTCGACGGCCAGAAGCGCAAAGTCGTGATGCAGATGAACCGCAACGGTTTTTTGTATGTGATCGACCGTACCAACGGTAAACTCATTTCGGCCAAACCGTTTGGTAAAGTGAATTGGGCAACGCATGTGGATATGGCTACGGGCCGCCCGGTGGAATCGGACGTCTCCAAAAAACTGCGCGCCGGCGGCGAAATCGAAATGTGGCCCAGCGTTCGCGGCACCAAGAACTGGCCGCATGCCGCGTACAACCCGAATACGGGACTGCTTTATGCCAACACCAATCATCAAGGCTCGTTCTATCGCTTTACAGAACTTGCGCCGTTTAAGCCCGGTTTGCGCTATCAGGGCATCGCAAACCGCTACCCGCCGAGTAATCCGGGTGATGTGGTCGGGCATGTCGAAGCCATCGACCCACTGACCGCCAAGGCCAAGTGGCGCGTGCCGCTGAAGGATTTTCAGAACTGGTCGGCGATGCTGGCGACAGGCGGAGGTCTGTTGTTCAACGGCAAACACACCGGCGAGTTTTACGCGATGGATGCCGACACCGGAGAAACGGTGTGGGAATACCGTTTGAGTTCGGGCGTGAATGCGCAGCCGATTACCTGGACGCATCAGGGTAAACAGTACGTCACGGTGCTGGCGGGCTATGGCGGTTTGTACGGTCAAGCCAGCCGCGCCCGCTTTCCCAACGTGCCGCTCGGCGGTTCGGTATGGACGTTTGCGCTACGGGATTGATTTTTGTTCCATCACAAGGGAGAAAGACCATGAAGAAATATGCATTGGCTTTGGCTCTGGCGATAACGATCACCGGTAACGCCGCCGCGCAGAGTGATGGGGATTTGCGCGCTAGCGGCAACGGAGGCAGCACCGACAACGTGCTGACCTACGGCATGGGTTATCACCATAACCGCTACAGCCCGCTGGATCAGATCAACAAGAACAACGTCAAGCGAATGGTGCCGGTGTGGAACCTGTCGCTTGACAATGAGCTTGGCGAACAAGCGCAACCGCTTATCTATGAAGGCGTGATGTATGTCTCCAACGCGCGCTGGACGGTGGCCATCGATGCGGTCACCGGCAAGATGCTGTGGCGCACCGCGGTGAATTTCGATAAGGACACACCGCGCGTGGTGTGCTGCGGCAACTCCAACAAGGGTGTCGCGCTGTACGAGGGCAAAGTATTCCGCACCACGCTCGATGCGCATGTAGTGGCGCTGGATCAGAAAACCGGCAAGGAATTATGGAAGCAGAAGGTTGCTGAGTGGAAAGAAGGTTACTCGCTGACAGTGGCGCCTCTGGTTGCCAACGGCGTGGTGATCACCGGCTGTTCCGGCGCTGAGTTCGGCGCGCGCTGCTTCCTCGATGGTTGGGATCCGGCCACCGGCAATAAACTGTGGCGGCGTTACACCACGGCCGGCCCCGGTGAAAAAGGCCACGATACCTGGGAGCCGCGCGAAACCTACGAGCGTGGCGGCGCCAGCACCTGGATCACCGGCTCGTATGACCCTGAACTCGATCTCGTTTACTGGGGCACCGGCAATGCCGGCCCGTGGACATCCGAGAAGCGCAAAGGCGACAACCTTTATGTTGCGTCGCTGCTTGCAATCAAGCCCAAAACCGGCGAAATCGCCTGGCATTATCAGGTTGCGCCCAATGACGTGTGGGATTGGGATTCGTGGGAAATCATCCTCGGTGATCTGCGTGTCAATGGTCAAATGCGCAAGGTGGCGATGCACATGAGCCGCAATGGCTTTCTGTATGTGCTGGATCGTGCCAACGGGCAGTTGCTGTCGGCGCAACCCTACGGCAAGCTCAATTGGGCGACACACGTTGACATGAAAACCGGCCGCCCAGTCGAGTCGGAGCAGTCGGCGGCGTTGCGCGCGGGCAAGACCATAGAGATGTGGCCCAGCATACGCGGCGCGAAGAATTGGCCGCACGCGGCGTTTAATCCGAAGACCGGCTTGCTCTACGCCAACACCAACCACGGCTTTTCGACCTACAAATTCCTGCCGTTGACCGAGTACAAGCCGGGTTTGCGCTATCAGGGCATCCAGAACATCAACTCACCGGTGAAGCCCGACACTCTGGCGGGCCATATCGAAGCCATCGATCCGTTGACGGGCAAAGCCAAATGGCAAACGCCCCTGTACGGCCACATGATCGCCTCGGCCATGCTGGCCACCGGCGGCGGCTTGCTGTTTACCGGCCAGCACACCGGCGACGTGCTCGCGATTGATGCCGACAACGGCAAAACGCTGTGGTCGTTCAAGACCGGTTCGGGCGTGAATTCGCAACCGATTACCTGGACCAAAAACGGTAAGCAGTATGTAACGATTCTCTCCGGCCTCGGCGGTTCAAACTCGGGGCGCCGCGGACTGCCGGATATTCCGCTGGGCGGCTCGGTGTGGACATTTGCACTGTTTGATCAATAAGGGAAAAGCAAACGTTGAACCTGGTAATTCGTTTTACTGCACTCGTGGCGTGCGCCCTGGCGCATGCCACGATAGTGCAGGCACAGGATGCACCTGCGATGGATCAGATAAAAAAGGGATCGGCAATCTATTCACAGAACTGCTCGCCGTGCCACGGCCCGCGCATGCTCGATCCGCAGGGCGCATTTGATTTACGTACATTTCCGCAAGATCAGAAAGATCGCTATCTGACTTCGGTAAGCAAAGGTAAAAACCAGATGCCGCCGTGGGGCGGATTGCTGAGCGCAGAGGATATCGAAGCACTATGGGCCTACACCGTCGCAGGAGAAAAATAGCGATGCAGGAGCGCGCGTGAGCAACACCGAACGCTATACCCGGGTCGCGATTGTTCTGCATTGGCTGATCGCGCTGGGCGTACTGGCGCAGATCGCGCTCGGCTGGTGGATGATCGAGATTCCCAAGAGCCCGCCGGGCGTGCGCGCTTACTGGTTCAACATCCACAAATCCATCGGCTTGACGCTGGGGTTTCTGATCCTGCTGCGCGTGGTGTGGCGCGTAACGCACGGCGCACCGCCGCTGCCCGGGCATATTCCGGCGTGGCAGCGCATGGCGGCGAAGATCAGCCACTACGCCATGTATGCCTGCATGATCATCATGCCGGTCACGGGTTATCTCGGTTCCTCGTTCACCAAATACCCGATCAAGTATTTCGGTGTCACCCTGCCGCACTGGGGTTGGGATGCGCCAGCCTACAAAGATATTTGCAGTCAGGTGCATTACATTACCGTGATTATTTTCATGACGCTGATCGCGATTCATTTCGCAGCGGCGGTGAAGCATATGATCGCGCGCGACGGGGTGATACAGCGCATGTGGCGTTAGGCTGCAAGAGTAACGCCATGCGCACCCAGCTTGTCACCATTCAAACCGACGACATACCCATCGATGGCGCGTTGCACGAACCCGACGGACAAACCAACGGCGCGGTCCTCTACTTTCACGGCAACACCATGAATTTTTACACCGGTGGCGCGCGCTTTTTGCCGCCGGTGCTGACCCGGCTTGGACTGGCGGTACTAGCGTTTAATCGACGCGGGCATGACATACTCACCACGCGCACGAGCCGTGCAGCGGAAGGCGGCGCCTTTCAGACCACGGCGCAGGCGCTCGCCGATAACCGTTACGCCGCGCAGTGGCTGGCGGCGCGCGGCAATGGTACCTACGCGCATCCGGTGATCATCGGCCACAGCAACGGCGGCATGCTTGCCACGCGTCACGTGGCCGACCACCCGCATACGCCGGCACTGGTGCTGCTGTCGGCGGGACGCGGCAGCGTGCGCCAGGATACCTCTGGTGGCAGCGAGAATCTTTTCGCCGCTGGCAAGCTGGACGTATTGACGCAGCAGGCGCGCGAACTCGTCGCGGCGGGCCGGGGACGAGAACTCATGTTCATGCCCGGCTGGTGGTATGTGATCAGTGCGGAAAGTTTTCTCGACCGTATCGTATCGGTGCCGGACACCATCGCGCTCGCACCGCAAATCAAATGCCCGGTGCTGGCGATACGCGGCGACAAGGAAGATCGCGACCGTTATCCGGCAGAAGAATTTCAGGCGGCGTGTGGCGGGTCGTGCGAAGTGAACATCGTTGAGAACTGCGATCACTTTTACAATGATCGCGAGGAACATGTAGCGGGGATAGTTGCTTCGTGGCTGTCGAAGACGTTGACGTTATGACGTATTTGGGTGGTGCGCTGTGCGCACGACTGCGTTGGCTTTATCATGTT
>CAMATZ010000084.1 GCA_945861275.1 Bordetella parapertussis | reverse complement strand
AGAGTGGGTCAGAAACGGCTCGAAATCAACTTCTTGAACATGGTTGTCGTCAAAAACAAGCCGTATACGATATGCCCCGGTTTGGGTTGAAGAAACGATGTTGATCAATGCATTGCTCATTTCAGCCTCCTGGTGATGCGCTCAGATGCAATTGATTTGTGCAAAACAAAAAAATCAATCCACTTGGAAACTATCTCATCTGCCTTGACGGAGACAATTTCTTGAAAAAACTTCAGTTCATTGGTGTGTAGCGACACACGCCTCGGCGGCGGAAGCTTTTGAGATTACGAGAAACTGATGAAATTCACTTCGGGATCCGCGTTCGAAACCCTCGGCAATATTTGACATGACCGAAACTGCGGCGCGCCGGACTTGATCCCGCAAGCCAAAGTCTCGCGCGAACTCGCCCACCGAGGTCACCCGATAAATCGATGCAGCCAGTTGCCTTGCTTTTTGCCAGGCGATCAATTCCTCAAACCGTTGCACACTCATCCCTAAGTCCTCATAAAACCCAGTGCCGAGCAATGAGGACTCAGGACTGAAAACTCAGGACTGAGGGATCAGGACTGAGGACTGAGTAACCCCTCATCGCTCAGTCCTCAGTCCTGCCGTTTCAGACCTGAGTGTGGTCATGGGGTTTCCCGATCCTGCTGTTCGGCAAGGGTGTTCGCTGCTGCGGCAATTTCCTCGATGGTCATGTCCGGCAGACCTATCCTGCGCCATTCGGTGTAGTCAAATTTGTCGCGAGAAACGGCTGCGAGAAAGCGCTCAGCCTCAACGAGACCCAAAGCGCTGATTAACGCTTGCATGCCTTTCATTCGAATTTCAGCTTCAGTTTTCATACCAGTTCTCCAGAAATGCGAGTGCTTCGCCTGGAAGCATGACCGGTAAAATCCGGTGTGCCCGCGCCTTCTTTATCAGTTGATCATCCGTGGTTACGAAAACATCAGCGCTCCCAGCCAACGCAGAGGCTAGGTGCAATGCGTCGTAATGGCCAATCCCGTGTTGGGTATATTCAATGGCACGGGAAACCACCTCGGCGTTCGCCATCACCACTGTTTGCGCAAGGGTACGCCATTGCTGAATGGCCAGTCGATGTTCATCAAAAGGATTTCTGCTGCACTCGAAATCGAGTGCAGCCGACCAAACGAGTTGGGACGTCCCGTCCTTCACTTTTTGCTGTAACAACAACTTTGCCTCGGTTTCAAAGCGAATTCTGGATTGAGTCTGATCATCGTAAGGTCGATTGAAGCAGCACATATCAAGGTAAAGCCTCACGGGCGCCCTCCGGCCGTCAGGTAGCTAGCATAAGCCTTGGCGATCCCCTCACGCAGGGATGTTTTCGCTTGCCAGCCCAGTTGTTTCATGCGCGACACGTCGAGCAACTTGCGCGGGGTGCCGTCGGGTTTGGTGGCGTCGAAGACGATCTGGCATCTAAATTCTACAACATTCATCACGATCTCAGCCAATTCACGGATAGTGACGTCAGTGCCGGCACCACCGTTGTAAAGCCCTTCCCCAATATTATGTTCCATCAGAAAACGCAGCCGTCGGCCATGTCGTCGACGTAAAGGAATTCGCGCATTGGCTTTACTCAGTCCTTAGTCCTCATCGCTCAGCACTCGCTTCAGTATCCCATCTTCAGCGACTGCGCTTGTTCGGCCAGTGCGTCGAGCGCTTTGTTGCGTTCGGCGTCGATCCGCTCCTTGTACGCGATCACGTCCTGGTAGCGGACACGGCGATGCGTGCCGATCTTGTGGAACGGGATTTCACCGCGCTCCAGCATTTGAACAAGGAAGGGGCGCGAAACGTTCAGCACATCAGCCGCGTCCTGCGTGGTCAGTTCGGCATGGATCGGAATGAGGCTGACGGCGTTATTGCTTTTGAAAAGCGTTGTTTAAACGGTATTCATTGTTTTTCCACGCTACCGCCCTGCAAAACACGAGCGTGTTTCGCATAACGTATTGATTAACAACAATAACTACTTACGCGGCTCGAGCAATCGAGTCGCGGTCTACTCTAATTTTGTTGGTCTTGCCCAGCAATTCCAGCAGAACGATCACGCGCTTTTCGCCGTCTTGTTCGGCGAACACAGCTTCCATGCCGGCAAAGGGCCCTTCCACCAGTTTGATCGTTTCCCCTGCGCGAAACCGAGGGCGGTTTTCCTCGTGCAAACCGGAGGCCGCGTCTTCGCACCGCAATAGCTCATCCATCACTTCGTCCGGCACCACTGCCGGCTGCCCGCCGAAGCGCACCAGGCCCACAACGCCACGGGTGGAACGCACCGGCGCAATGTTGCACCGGTGGGGATCGATCCGGATGAAGAGGTAACGCGGGAATAGTGCTTCGACGGCATCGATCCACTGACCGCGCCGGTGTCGCCTGATCCGGATGCGCGGCAGATAGACATGAAAGCCCTGGCGCAAAAGGTTCTCTTCCGCCACCGCTTCCTGGCGCGGTTTGCAGCAGACGGCATACCAGCAGACCAGCTCCTCATGTTCCATTACACGCGCTTCCAACAATTTGACTCCTGTCATTCCAGCGAAAACCAAAATTCATTACAACCAGGCAACTAGATGCCGGATCAAGTCCGGCATGACGAAATTTTTTTCAGAACGATCGCTCATACTGAGCCCTCAGTCCTACCGTAGGCGTCTTCAAACCGCACAATGTCATCCTCGCCCAAGTAGCTGCCCGATTGCACCTCAATGATTTCTAGTGGAATGGTGCCGGGGTTGGCGAGACGGTGAGTTTCGCCGAGCGGTATATACGTGGATTGGTTTTCCGTGAGCAGGATGGTCTTTTCCCCACAAGTCACTTTAGCGGTACCTCTGACAACAACCCAGTGCTCTGCGCGGTGGTGATGCTTTTGCAGGCTGAGGCTGGCCTTGGGGTTGACCTGAATACGCTTGACCTTGAAACGAGCTTCTTCATCGATACTGTCGTACCAACCCCAAGGGCGGTGCACCTTGCGATGTAGGTTGTGTTCTACGCGCTTTTGTTGCTCAAGTTCGGCGACGAGTTTTTTGACGTGCTGGCTTTGACTGCGGTCGGCGACAAGAACGGCATCACTGGTTTCGACGATGACCAAGTCACTTACACCGACAGCGCTAACCAAGCGGCTGGTAGCGTGAATAAGCGTGTTTGAAGTGTCGACCGCCAGTGTATCGCCCTGAGTGACATTTCCATTGGCGTCTTTCTTGCCAACTTGCCAAACTGCATCCCAGGCGCCAAGGTCATTCCAGCCGGCAGCGAGCGGTACCATCTCGATGGGGTACGCCGAGCCTGGGCATTGCTCCATCACCGCGTAGTCGATCGATTCGCTGCGGATGTTTACGAACGCCGTTTTGTGGGGCCGGACAAACGCTGCATCGACCGATCTGCCTGCCCACGCCTGCTGCGTGGCGGTGGCGATGTCTGGTTGAAACTGAAGCAGCGCTTTTAGCCAGGTGCTGGCCTTAAGCACAAACATGCCGGCATTCCAGTAGTAGCCGCCTTCGAAGAGGTAACGTTGAGCAGTGGCGGCATCGGGCTTTTCGACGAAGCGGTCGACTACGAGGGGTGAAGACCCAGGACTTAGGGATGAGGACTCAGGACTAAGTAACCCCGCAGCCCTAAGTCCTAAGCCCTCAGTCCTCAGTCCTGCTTCATCCCTCTGCACTTTTATGTATCCGTATCCGGTTTCCGGGCGATCCGGGGTGATGCCAAGAATCACGATTGCGCCAGCGGCGGCGACACGCACACTTTTTTGCAGAGCCGCCGTGAAAGCCGCGGTGTCGATGATGGTTTGATCCGCTGGGGTAACGACCAGTATCGGATCTTCGCCGTTTGCGGTGGCTTGCAGCGCCGCCAGTGTTAGCGCGGGGGCTGTGTTGCGGGCTACAGGCTCAAGCAACAGTGTTGCCGAAATGAATTTGAGTTCTCGAAGCTGATCCAGCGCCAGGAAACGATGCTCTTCGTTAGTGACCACCAAAGTCTCACCCACCGTGATGTCGGCGGAGGCAAGGCTGTTGCTTCGTTCCACGGCTTGCTGAAACAGGCTGTCCGTACCACACAGCACAAGAAATTGCTTGGGGAAGCCCGCGCGGGAGAGTGGCCAGAGGCGGGTGCCCGAGCCGCCGCAAAGAATTACGGGCGTTATTTTGTTCACGGGATGTCCTTCGTCTCACCGGTGCTTTTGGAGGACTCTTGTTGCAAACGATCAATCTCCGCACGCAGATGCTCATATTCTTCCATCTTGCGCTTCAGAAACCGGCCTGTAAGAGCGGCCTTCTGCGCAATGCCCACAGGGGTAAGCAGGTAGGCGTAAGCCAGCTTACGTTTGCTGCTCTGGAAGTTGTGAATCTTGACCCAGCCCTTGTTCAGCAAGGCTTGCAGGCAGTAGTTGGCGCCACCCAAGCTGATGCCCAGCGTCGCCGCTAACTCGCGCTGGGTCATGTTGGGGTTTTCCTGCAGAAGCCGAAGAACCCTGAAATTGGTATCTTCCTGCAGTGTGCTTTGGCGGCTGGTCATGGAACTAACGGTTAATCTATGCACACATCTTCATGTGCGAGCGAAAGTAGCCCGGAAGGAGGCCATGGTTTTTATGGCCGTATTCCGGGGAAGTAAAGGTGCTTGAACCGGCATGCTTTCAATGCACGGTGCTACGGGAGTTGTGTGCATAGAGATTAGGCGTAACGGGTAAAGCGCAGGGGTTAAACAGCGCGACAAAGTGCTTAGGCTTGTTCAAGATCGAACAGTATACTTGATACGCTTATTTTTTGGAAGAAAAAGTAAATACGGTAAGCCTTCGTCAGTTCGTAGATGCCCCGTGTCATATCGATCGCCGCGCGAGAGGTCAGGGTCTTTGTGGAATTTCATGGTACGGGGATCGTGGGGCGTGGTTCGTTGTTTAATCCATGAACCACGAGTCACCGCCCTGACGTCAGGCTGCCCAGTTTTCTATCTTCAGGCCTTTGACGCGCTTGAACTCGCGCACGTTATTGGTTACGAGAATGTAATCCTCAGCCAAGGCATGCGCGGCAATCCAGAGATCGTTTTCCCTAATGATCCGGCCCGGTGCCCGCAGATTTTCCTTTATGCGCCCATAAGCTTGTCCAGCCTCAACTGGCAAGGGCCGGGGCTGGAAGGCCTCAATGAATTCCCCGATGGTATGCAAATTTTCCTTGCGCCGCTCTGATTTGAACGCGCCATATACCAATTCGCCATAGGTCACGACTGAAATCCCTGCTTCAGCCACTGGAATTTGCGCCAGCTTCGCGAGCAAGCCAGGGTGATTTCGCTTGCTCAAATAGATGCAAATATTGGTATCAAGCAAATAACGCATTACAGATCCTCGCGCACCTGCGGAGGGCCTTGATCGCGTCCATCTTCCATGAAATCCGGCGACAACCGGGATAGGATGGAAGCAACGTCGGCCATGGTCTTGACGCGCGAACGCAGAACAACTTCATCGCCGCGGCGGAAGATCTCCACTTCCCTGGTGTCGAACTGGAATTCCTTGGGCAAGCGGACCGCCTGGGAATTGCCGCTCTTGAAAACCTTGGTTGTGCGCATAGCTGGCCTCCGTCCATGATGTATATACGTACAGTGTATATTTGATTTGACGGCTAGGCAAACAGCGGCTGAAAAAGCGACAGATCGAACAATACAGAAAATATTGAATTGACCACTTTTATGACCATAGGCACAATAGTGGTCATCACGTAAAAGGAGCATCATTCCAACTATTCAGGCCTCCAAGTTCAAGGCCAAGTGCCTCGCACTCATGGACGAGGTTGCGCGCACGGGCGAGACCATCGTTGTCACCAAGAATGGCAAGCCAGTAGCAGAACTGCGGGCGCACCGTCCGCCGCGAGCCAAGTCGCTGATCGGCCTGCACAAGGGTCGAATCGACATCCACGGTGATATCGTGTCCCCGCTGGATGCTGCGCCGCGGTGGGAGGCATTGAAGTGATTTTATTGGACACACACATTCTGGTCTGGGCTGCCAGCGGCGAGCGCAAGCTTGGGCGCAAGGCGCGTGCCTTGATTGATCAGCACTGGAGTGCCGGAAAGATCGCGGTATCGGCGCTGACCTTCTGGGAAGCAGGCATGCTGCAGGAACACGGCCGTCTGCGATTGCCCGTACCAGTGAGAGATTGGCGCGACGAACTGATCGCCGCCGGGGTCACCGAAATATCCCTCGACGGCACTATCGCCGTACGCGCCCTGGACCTGCCGGGCCTGCCTGGCGACCCCGCCGATCGATTCATCGTCGCGACCGCGCTGGTGCATGGTGCGGCACTCATGTGTGCTGACGAGAAGCTGCTCGGATGGCAGCATCCGCTTGAACGGCACGACGGCAGGTCTTAGCCGTGGCGGGTCAGGTTTCAATACCGTTCGCGAATTCTGTGGTTGATGCCAGCACCGCATGGAATTCGGCTCACGCTGCGCTTGGCCCGGATGACGAGTGTGTTATTTGACTCGCATGAAAGTTGGAAGAGCCCAATGATTCAGCTCGCGCGTATTCTTTACTCTTTGCGAGAGGTGCGTGCTTCCGATGACCGCTTCGGCTTATTTTCCGCCCATGTCATAAACTCTCTTCAAAGACGCACTGGCGGCCATTGCCAGGCAGCGTGCAGCACGCGCAGGACGCGCACCCGGTCGGCGATCGTGTTGTAAATCAGGATGTAATTCTGGTGCGCTACCAGTTCGCGTGTGCCAGCGACTCGACCAAGTCGGCCAAGGTCGGGATGATCAATCAGACGGTTCGACTTCTCAGAAAAAAGCTCATCAAGGGCCAGCGCGGCGCTTGGGTTGGCGGCGTCAATATAGTCCTAGATCGCACGGCGATCATCGAGGGCTTCGGGCGTCCACAGCAGCCTCACTATTTAACTTCGAGCTTTCGGCGCGTCTCGGCCCTGCGTATGGCAAATTCCGCATCCACTTCCTCGGCCGACAACAGGCGGCCCGCATTGGCCGAATCCAAGCCGGCCTGCACTTGGCGACGGAACCAAGCGTCATGCTCGGCGGCGTCCTGCTGCTTTACGAAATCGCGCATGAAGTCGCGCAGGAGCTGCGCGCCGGTACGGTCGCGGGACTTCGCCGCCGCGGAAAACTCGACTTTCAATCCTACATCGACCCGGAACGTAAAGGGAGGGTGTAAGGAATTTTGCGTAAATAGGGTCAGTGTGGAATGGCACTTGCTTAAATCCACCCACACTTCCCCGGAATACGGCCATGAAAAGCTATGGCCTTCTTCCGGGCTACACGCTCTCACACTCAAAGTTGTGTGCATGAACTGGTAATCGACGTTGGCACAAGTGGTTACCTTGCCCTCTACCGCTTTGAACAATCCACCACACTATTGACACTGCGCAACAAATTGTTAGAAGCAGCAAGACGAAAGGTTTCGTGCATTACCTTACTGCTTGTGTAGCCAAATACTCAAACCGGCTCCACCGCAAACAACCGCCGGTGCTCCAACATGGCGTAGCGATCCGTCATGCCGGCGATGTAATCGGCGATTGCTCGCGGTTTGTCGTCGCGCGCGCGGGCCTGGAAATCGGGCGGCAGTAGTTTGGGTTCGGCGAGCAGGGCGTCGAACAGCTCGGTGACGATGCGGCGCGCTTTGCTGCTCATGCGCGCCACGCGGTAGTGTTGGTAGAGGTTGACGCGTAGAAACTGCTTCAGCGCCAGTTGTTGTTTTTCAATGTCCGCACTAAAGGCGATCAGCGCCGGCGCGCACCGTACGTCACTCCCCGATTTGGGAGCGTGTGCGCGGATGTTGGCCGCGCTCTGGCCGGTAAGATCCGATACCAGTGTGCTGATCATGCGGCGTACCGTTTCGTGTATCAAACGGCGCTCGTTGATCTTGGGAAATGCCTTGAGCGCGAGATCACGATGACGGCGGAAAATCGGCACCGTGGACAATTGCTCCAGGGTTATCAGCCCCGAGCGCAGTCCGTCATCGACATCGTGGTTGTTGTAAGCGAGTTCATCGGAAAGGTTGACCAGTTGCGCCTCCAGCGAGGGGCGGCGCCGCTGAATAAAACGCTCAGCGACCGCGCCCAGTTGCAGCGCGTTCTTGCGCGAGCAATGCTTGAGGATGCCTTCGCGCGTTTCAAACGTGAGGTTAAGGCCGTCAAAGCCGCCGTAGCGTTGCTCCAGATGATCGACCACGCGCAGGCTTTGCAGGTTGTGTTCAAAGCCGCCGTAGGGCTTCATGCAGGCATTGAGCGCATCCTGCCCGGCATGGCCAAACGGCGTATGGCCGAGGTCATGCGCGAGGGTGATGGCCTCGGTGAGGTCTTCGTCGAGATGAAGCTGGCGCGCGATGGAGCGGGCGATCTGCGCGACTTCGAGGCTGTGCGTCAAGCGCGTACGGAAAAGATCGCCTTCGTGATTGACGAACACCTGCGTCTTGTATTCAAGCCGGCGAAACGCGGTGGAATGGATAATACGGTCACGGTCGCGTTGATACTCGCTGCGCCCCTGCGCCGCGGGTTCGCGATGCACGCGACCCCGTGATGCTGTTGCTTGCGCGGCATAGGGCGCGACTTCAAGCACGGACGGGTGACGGCGCGGACAGCAGGGCGTGCAGCGCAGCGCTGTCGTATTTGTTGCAGATGTAGGCCTCGCCGGGCTTGCGCAGCAGGATGAATTTGATCTTGCCGCCTTCGACTTTCTTGTCGTGGCCCATGAGGTCGAGGTAACGCTCTGCGCCCAGCGCCGGTGCGTCGACCGGGAGTTTTGCGCGCAACAAAATATCGACCACGCGTTGCACATCGGGCTTGCCGATCAAGCCCAGTTTTTCCGAGAATCGTGCCGCCATTACCATGCCCGCCGCGACGGCTTCGCCATGCAGCCAGGCGCCATAGCCCATGCCGGTTTCAATGGCATGACCAAAAGTATGACCGAAATTGAGCA
>CAMATZ010000083.1 GCA_945861275.1 Bordetella parapertussis | reverse complement strand
GTGAACATCGTTGAGAACTGCGATCACTTTTACAATGATCGCGAGGAACATGTAGCGGGGATAGTTGCTTCGTGGCTGTCGAAGACGTTGACGTTATGACGTATTTGGGTGGTGCGCTGTGCGCACGACTGCGTTGGCTTTATCATGTTGTCTTGCTCTACAAGATATCCTTCAAAAGTGATCAAGGATGCGGGCATACAGGCTGAGTAATCCGCGCGACAGTGTGTCTTGGACCACGTGCTGCGCTACACTGCTGCGGGTACAACTAACCAGGGAGGGGATCATGAACAAGCAAACAGTAGCGGCATTGGCAGGGATGGCATTCGCAATGGCATCTGCCACAGCGGTGGCACAGGGCTGGCGTCCGCCGGCGGAGAGCCAGCGTTGCCCTTCGAAATGGGGCGCGGGTGATGAGCGGGGTGCTGCCAATCACATGAAACCGGAGACAGTGCTCAGGGCCACCAAGCTCATCCGTACCGGCGAGGTTATCGAACTGGGACATGTGCTGGGGCCGGGCATGGCCATCAGTGCGACGCGCGTATTCAATATGATCACCAAGCGTTCCGCGCAGGCGCCCGGCGTGAATCAGCGTGGCGGCAATGAGGAAATCGTTACCACTGAACTGGGACAGGTGGGCACGCAGTTCGATGCATTCCCGCATCAGATGATCGCCAATCGCATGTACAACTGCTTCAAGCTGGAGGACGTAGAAACGCGCACTGGCTTTAACAAGCTCGGTGTCGAGAAAGTGGGCATGATTTTTACGCGCGGCGTGTTGATTGATATCGCTGGCTTCAAGGGCGTGGAGATGCTTGACGCCACCTATGAGATCACGCCAGCCGATTTGCAGCAGGCGTTGGCCAAGCAGAATCTCTCGTTGCAGCCCGGTGATGCGGTGATCATCAACACGGGTTGGGGCAAGCTGTGGGGTAAGGACAACACACGCTACATGAGATCAAGCCCCGGTATCGGCACCGCCGCCGCCGAGTGGCTGGCGCAGCAGGATCCCATGCTGGTCGGCGGGGATACCGCACCGGTGGAAATATCGCCGAATCCCGACAAGCAACTCTCGCTGCCGGTGCATCAGATCATGCTTGTTGTCAACGGCATTCACTTGCTGGAAAACCTGAAGCTCGATGTCCTCGCGGCAAAGGGCGTGCATGAATTTGCGTTGACCATGCAGCCGCTGAAAATACGGGGTGGCACCGGTTCAACGGTGGCGCCGGCGGCGATACGCTGACTACCCCGCATGATATTTGGTCTATTTGGTGGCGCGCAGGCGATCTCGGCCGGCGGTGGCGTGGTCGGTCAGGGATTCAAGGACTGCATCGACTATAACGTCGAAGCCGACGCGCTCGGTTATCACAGCACTTTTATGGTTGAGCACCACTTCACCGGCTGGACGCAACTGTCTGCGACGCTGAATTTGCTGACCTGGCTGGCGGCGCGCACCAAGAGCATACGAGTGGGCACCGCGGTGATGGTGCTGCCGTGGCATAACCCTGTTTTGCTCGCCGAGCAGGCCGCGACACTCGATCTGCTGTCGGACGGACGCTTGGATCTGGGCATCGGCAAGGGCTACCGCTATACCGAGTTCAGCGGGTTTTGCGTGCCGGCAGACGAAGCCGAAGCGCGCTTTGACGAAACACTCGACGTCATGATCAAGGCCTGGACCAGGACCGAGCGCTTTTCGCATCACGGCCGCTACTGGAATTTCGACAACATCGTGGTCGAACCGCCCAGCGCGCAAAAGCCGCATCCGCCGTTGTGGATGGCGGCAGGCAGTGCCGCATCCATACGCAAGGTGGCCGAGCGCGGCTGCAATTTGCTGCTCGATCAGTATGCGCTGCCCGATGTCATTGGCGAGCGCATTGCGCTGTTCAGGACTGAAGTCGAGGCGCGCGGCCGTGTGTTCGATCCGCTGAGCGTTGCCCTGGCGCGCGACGTGTATGTGGCGCGTGATGCGGCGGACAAGAACGCCGCACTCGAACGCAACGCACGCCAGCGTCAGCGCATTATCGATGTGGCGCGCACGCCGGGGCAGAGTGGCGGCTCGCATGTACTCGCCTACGGGGCATCCGCGACCGGCAATGAGGCGGCTGCGCTTTACGGCAATCCCGACGAAATTGCACGCAAGCTCGAAGCGTTGCGCGTAGCGGGTGTCACTTATGTGCTCGCCAGCATGGGAGGCGCTTCGCGCGACAGTCTGCGCCGCTTCGCGCATGAGATTGTTCCTGCCTTCGGTGCGAGCGGTGCACGTACAGGCGAAACCCCAAAACCGGCATTTGGTCTGTGAACAGGATGTACAGGATAGACCCGGATCGAGGTCTTACCCTGTGCATCCTGTTAATCCTGTCGAAGTGTTCTTGCAGTTGGCAGACATATGCATGAGGATGGCTCTCATTACGTAACCCGCTGTTAAGGATTGAAACCATGGAACTCAAAGGTTGTGCAGCTATCGTTACCGGTGGCAGCGGGGGATTAGGACAGCGCATCTGTCGTGCGCTGGCGCAAAACGGTGTCGACGTAGTGGTGAATTACGCCGAATCGGAAGCTGCGGCGAAGAGCGTAGCCGAAGACCTGGTGAAGCTGGGCGTGCGCGCGATCGCCGTGCGTGCGGATGTGGCCGATGCCGGTGCGGTGACGCGTATGGTCGAACGGGCCCAGGCGGCGTTTGGACGCATCGACATACTGGTGAACGATGCCGCCTTTAACAAGGAAGTGGCGTTTGCAGATCTGGATGGCCTCACGCTCGAGCTTTGGAATCACATCCTCACCACCAATCTGACCGGCGCCTTCAACTGCATCAAGGCCGTTGCACCGGTGATGAAGGCCCAGGGCCAGGGCCGGATTATCAATATTTCCTCAGGCGCCGGCATCGTCCCGCGCGGCAGCAGCATAGCCTACGCTGTTTCCAAGGCCGGCATGATCCACCTTACCAAGTGCATGGCGGTGGCGCTGGCGCCGGCCGTGACGGTGAACTCGATTGCGCCCGGCTTTATGGAAGGAACGCGCATGAGCGCCAATTGGTCGGCGGAATACGCGGCTGGCGCGGCCAGCCGCACGCTGCTGCGTCGAACTGTGAGCAAAGATGATGTGGCCGAGCAGTTGCTAACGTTTTGCCGCAGCGATAGCGTCACCGGTCAAACCATTTTGATGGATAGCGGCCGCGTGTAGTCGCGCGTTGACCGGGCACGGGTCGGGCGCTATATTGATCGTTCGTGAAACCCCACCCTGAGCAAGGAGCAACACCATGGCTCGTATTCAGCATCTCGCCATCGCCAGCCAGAACCCTGAAAAGCAGGCGGAATTCTACAAAGAGGTTTTTGGCTGGGAGGAGATCAGGCGGCTCGACAACCCGCGTGCGCGGGGCGTGGTGCTGACCGACGGCGCCATCAACATCTCGGTGCTGTACTTCAAGCAGGATCAAATTGACCGCGGCCTCGATTTCACCGGCCCGCATCATTTTGGCGTGTATGTGGATGATCTTGAGGGCACCGCAGACAAATGTCTGGCCCACGGGGCCGTTGCCTATTCCGAGTTACCGGAGGAAGCCACTGAGGTGAACTACCGCTCTAAGCGCTCGGATAAATTCAAGGGTTTTGAAAAATGCCTGTTCGATATTGCCGACGAACCCTGGATCGGCGCGCCTGCGGTAAAACAAGCCGCGAAGTGATTTTGCCTGTTGCGAAAGGTGGGTGCCGCCCTGCGGCGAGCAACGCAGCCGCCTTACTGCTGACCGGCATGAGCGCTGTCACGCAGGCCGCCGAGACAGCCTATCCGAACCGCCCCATCCGTGTAGTCGTCGCGACCGCGCCGGGCGGCGGTCTGGACGCCGTAACGCGTATTGTGGCGCCGAAGCTCACGGACAGCATGGGCCAGACCTGGGTGGTCGATAATCGTTCCGGCGCCAGTGGCAATCTGGGCGCCGAGATTGTCGCTCGCGCGAATCCGGATGGCTACACCGTGCTCACCTCGACCAGCACTTTGCTTACGGTGAATCCCAGCCTGTATCGCATGCCCTTCAGCATCGAGAGGGACTTGCAGCCGATAACGGTGCTCGCCACTGGCGAGCAAGTGGTCGTGGTGCATCCCAGCGTGCCCGCCAAATCGTTAGCGGAACTCATCGCGCTGGCCAAACAAAAACCCGGCGTGCTCAATTATGCTTCGGCGGGCCAGGGCACCGCGATACACCTGGGCGCGGAGTTGCTGAAGCTGCGCGCGGGGATTGACATAACGCAGGTCCGTTACAAAGGGGGCGGCCCGGCTGCTGTTGCGGTGCTGGGTGGCGAGGTGCAGTTACTCGTCGGCACCGTTGCCTCGACCATAGCGTTCATCCAGGCGGGGCGGCTGCGCGCGCTGGCCACCACGGGTGCAAAGCGCTCGAAGTTACTCGCGGAACTGCCGACAGTTGCAGAGTCCGGTTATCCCGGGTTTGAGGCCGGTCTGTGGTTCGCGATGACAGTGCCGGGCGCCACCCCAAAAACCATTGCGCAGCGCATCCACAGCGAAACGCTGAAAGCGCTGCGCGAAAGCGACGTGCAGACCGCAATGGCGCGCCAGGGCCTGGAACCCGAACCGGGCACACCGGCAGATTTGGCCGCGCGCATCAGGAAGGAAACGGCCACCTGGGCCGCTCTGATCAAGAACACCGGCATCCGCGCGGAATAGTGGCGCAGGGCATGACTTCCACATCACTTTGACGCGCACACAGCGCCGGGCGGGCACTGGCGCGGCGGTCTGATTCGGAGTAAATTTTCCGTCCAGTGTGTGAGCGGAGGAAATACAGCCATGACAGCGCGGACGGTGGATAGTGCGAACGCAGCGTACTACCGAATGCCGAGCGTGATGCGGCTGCTATTGGCGTCGCTCGCCCTCGTCACCGGCGTCGTGCCAGTACAAGCGCAAACATGGAAGCCCGACAAGCCGGTGGAAATCATCGCCACCAATGCGCCCGGCGGCGGTTCCGACCGCATTATCCGCATCATGCTGAACGTGATGCAGGAGCGGCGCGACTTTGCGGTGCCGGTGTCGATCACCAACAAGCCGGGCGGCGGCGGCGCGGTGGCCTATGCCTATCTCAATCAGCATCCCGGCGACGGACACTATGTCGCGCTCGGCGGCAAGGCGCTGCTCACCAACAACATCAGCGGGCGCGGGCCGGGCTATGCCGAATTGACGCCGGTGGCGCATCTGTTCGGCGAATACGTGTGCGTGACGGTGAGGCCCGACTCGCCGTTGAAAAGCGGGCGCGATCTGGTCGAGCGCATCAAGAAAGATCCGGCGGCGCTGATCTTCGGCATCGCCACCAGCATGGGCGGGCCCAACCATCAAGGCGTGGCGGCAGCGTTGAAATCCGCCGGCGCGGATGCGAAGTCGGCGCGCAATGTGATCTTCCCTTCCGGGGGTGCGGCGAGCACGGCAATGCTCGGCGGGCATGTCGATGTGGTGCCGATCAGCGTGGCCTTTGGCGCCTCGCTGATGCGCAACGGGCAGGTGCGCATACTCGCGGTGGGCGCGCCCAAGCGCCTCGGTGGCATGCTTGCCGAAGTGCCGACCTGGCGCGAGCAGGGCTATGACGCGGTGGTGTCCACCTGGCGCGCCATCATAGGCCCCAGGGGCATGACGCCGGCTCAGGTCACGTTCTGGGAGGAAGCGCTCAGGCGCTTCACCGAATCGGCCGAATGGAAAAAAGAACTCGAAGCCAATTTCTGGGTCAGCGATTTCATGAACCGCGCCGAGACCCTGAAATTTCTTGAGCGTGACCATGCAGCAGTAAAGGCGTTTTTGATCGATTTGGGGTTGGCTAAATGAATAACACACGCACTGCCATTCACGCGCTCGCTTTTGCGGCAGCGTTGTGTGCGCTACCAGCAGGCGCCCAGGAATTCCCGCGCCAGATGCGCATCATCGTGGGCAGCGCCGGCGGCACCGGGCCGGATTTTATCGCGCGGCTGCTTGCACCGAAGCTGGGTGAGGGCCTGCGCAGCAACATTATTGTGGAGACCCGCCCCAGCGCCAATGGCCTTATCGCCGCGCAATCCACCGCGCGCGCCACGCCGGACGCGTCAGTGCTGATGATGGGCAATGCCGGCACGCACGCCATCAACGCAGCCTTGTACAAGAAGCTCGACTACGATCCGGTGACAGACTTTGCCGCGATCAGCGAGATCGCAACCATCCCGCTGGCACTGGTGATCCATCCTTCGGTGCCGGCAAAGTCGGTGCGCGAGTTGATCGTGCTGGCACAACGCGCGCCGGGGAAAATCAATATCGCCATCGCCGGCGCGGCCGGTGAACTCATGGGCAACGCGTTGAAGCTGCAGGCGAAGGTGAGCATGATCAACATTCACTACAAAGGCGGCGCGGCAGCGGCGATCGCCGTGATGTCGGGTGAATCGGACATGACGTTCACCTCCTACGTGGTGATCGCGCCGCATGTGGAATCCGGCAGGCTGCGCGTGCTCGGCGTGAGCAGCGCCACGCGCATGCCGCAATTGCCCAACGTACCCGCGATCGCCGAAAACGGACTGCCCGGCTACGAACACGAACAATGGTACGCACTGTTCGCCCCCGCAAAAACGCCGACGGCACTGGTGCAGGCCCTGCATCGCGAAGTGGTGCGGATAGTAAACACGGCTGAGGTCACCGAGCGCCTGGTCAGCACTGGACACCGCGTGATCGCCGGCACGCCGCAGCAACTCGCCGACAAAGTGCGGCAGGATATCGAGAAAACGCGGCGCATCATGCAGGCTTCCGGTATGCAGCAGCAGTGATGGGCATGCTGCCGCCGCTCTGAACAGACTATCGGGGAGCCGCGTAAACCGGGGGTGTTTGCCATTTCGATTTAGGACGTACTCAATTTATATAAGTGCAGGATTTTATGAAATGTTTTTTATGAACACTGAAATATATATAGTTGTTTGATGTCTTGTAAAACGTCGCTAATAATGGCGACTTTAAGTTGGGCGTCTCAAGGATCATCGCGGACTGGTAATGGACAAGCTGATGCAGCAATACAAACCCGGTGACCGTATAGGGGGCGAGTACGCAGTCCTGAAGGTCTTCGGCGGCGATACTCAGTCCGGGATGGGCGTCGTTTATCTCGTCCGGAACCGGGAGCTTCCTAGGCCGATTGTCCTAAAGACGTTTCAACGCGCGGTCAGCGACGACGCGAAGCGCCAGTTCGTTTCAGAAGCTCACGCATGGATCAAAGCTGGGGCACACACCAATATCGTCCAAGCATTCTGGGTCCGTGAAATTGCCGGTCAGGTTTTTGTGGCCGCCGAGTATATAGAGCCTGACGAAGAAGGCCGCAATACCCTGACGCACTTTCTGAGCGCCGGCCAGTTGCGCTCCGAAATCATCCTGCTGTGGGCCGCTCAATTCTGTCATGGCATGGACTACGCAAGATCGAAAGGCGTACTTGCGCACCGCGACATCAAACCAGACAACCTAATGATCGATGAAACCGCATCCCTTAAGGTCACCGACTTCGGTTTGGCGAAATCCATTGACTTGGACGCCGCACCCCCGCAGCGAGGGTGGTTGTTCGGAAGGAAGCAAGCCGTAGAGACACTTTCGAAAACAATTACGGGTTCGGCTATGGGTACCCTGCCTTACATGGCCCCCGAGCAGTTCATCGACGCGAAAGGCGTGGACCATCGAGCCGACATCTATAGCTTTGGCATCATCCTCTATCAGATGGCGGCCGGAAACCGATACCCGTACCGGATTAGATATGATGCTCCAGACGTCGCGGTGGAGTTTTTCCGTGCCCACACCGATCAAACGCCGCTACCTCTGGAGTCGCCGCTAATGCCTGTCATTAGCCGATGCTTGGAGAAAGAGCCTGACCGCCGGTACGCAACCTATGACGCCTTCCTCCGCGATCTGAGTGCCGTAGCGAGGGAGCTCCAGATCAAGCTGCCCAAAGTCGTACACGTTGCCAAAGAGGATGAAGAGCTATACGCCCAGGCACAGAGCTACGTAGCGCTCGGTGACAAGGACCGCGCGTTGAGGGCAATAGACGAGTACGTCTCAAAGTACGCGGAGAACGAATGTGGGTGGACCGAGAAAGGGCGAATACATTTAGAGCGTGATGAGTATGCGCAGGGCCTAGTTGCAACGAGAAATTCCTTGGACGTAAATCCCTATAACACTCACGCTTGGAACAACCTCGGAATACTGCTCAATAGAACTACAGCGCCGATCGCGGAGGTAAAGAAAGCGTTTGCTAACGCGCTTCACTTTGATCCTTACAACACCGCCGCGATGATGAACCTCATTGGGCCGCTCGTGCTGCACAAGGAATACTCGGAGGCGGCGGCGCTCACAGCCAGAGCCCTCAAGCTACGACCCGACAAACCACTCGTCCGGCAGAAAGCGGAAGCACTGCTCAAAGAGTTTCTCGATGAGAGACACGTCGCTGCCGCAGAAACGCTGTTATCTGGATGGACAGAGGCCCGACCCGCAGATACGGACGCGTGGCACAACCTTGGCTTGATCTCCCTCGACAAGGGAGCTCTTGACCATGCCATCCAGTGTTTCAAGCGGGTCATGAGCTGGCCCCACAGGATAACTTTTCGGTTCTTCAACTTGCGAAACTCTGTTTCCAGACGAAGAAGGCCCGCGAGTGTCTTGACTATTGCAACAAGCTACTGCAGCGCGGATACGAACCGCTTATCGCGGTCGGCCTCAAGGCACGGGTTCTGAATTTCGTCGGTGGGTACGAACAAGCGCTGAATTTTCTTCAGCCGTACCTCGATCACAACCCAGAGAACGATTCGCTCTGGGTAGTGCTGTCCGAGATACATGAGTACCGCAATAACTACGTTGCCGCAAGCAAAGCTCTGCAAAGTGCGAAGGGTCTATTGGAACGCAGCAAAGGTGAACACAAAGCGGACAATTTGCGGTTCGTCGACCAAAAGCTACAGCAATTATCCGCTATGAGGTGAGGTAATAGGTGCAAGGCAATAGCCGGCTGGTTGCAACAACAGACCAACAAAGCGCTCCAGCGGACGCGCTAACGCGCGCCGCTGAGCTTGGTCGTCGAGGCTGTGCAAAAACCATGGCACGGATTTTTCCAATGAAGTTACTCGTAAAAATGTCTCCCAGAACGCTCTACAATCGACGATCGCATGCTCAGGAGGGGTTGAAGGACCCCCGAAAAATATCCCTCTTCGCTCGCGAAGGGGTTTTTGCACAGCCTCGTTAGGCGTCACCACAGGCCTCCTGCACATCCGACGATGAACACCAGCGCTAGTCTCCATCTTCTCTGCGGGAAAGCCGGCGCGGGCAAGACCACCCTTGCGGCAGCACTTGCCGCAAAGCACAGGGCAATCCTCATTGCCGAAGACATCTGGCTCATTCGGCTCTACGGCCCGA
>CAMATZ010000082.1 GCA_945861275.1 Bordetella parapertussis | reverse complement strand
CGTGAAATTCACGCGGTGTTAAAGCAGGCCAATTACGATATCGCACGACACCAATTCAACACCGTCGCATCCGCTGGCATGAAAATATTGAATGCGCTGGAATCCGCGCAAAAAAGCAAGTCCGATGCGGTGTTGCGTCAGGCGGTGGTGCGTGAAGGCCTGTCGCTGCTGTTGCGCCTGCTGTCGCCAATGACACCGCATATCGCGCACCAACTGTGGCGCGATCTCGGTTACGGTGTAGACATCCTCACCGCACCCTGGCCGGAGCCTGATCCCGACGCGCTGGTGCAGGATGAAATCGAACTGGTGGTGCAGGTCAGCGGCAAAAAACGCGGCAGTGTGCGCGTGCCGCGCGACGCCAGCGATCAATCTATCGAATCACGCGTGCTTGCCGATTCTGAAATACAGCGCGCCATGGGCGGCAAGCCGGTAATAAAATTTATCATAGTGCCGGGTCGCCTCGTCAATGTCGTTGTATAAAATACTAATCAAAACAATTAGTTACATTGGAAGAGCTGTAATCGGACCGCACTCAGCACAGATGCCGTACTGGAATAAGATAGCCCCCATGTTTCGCTATCCCCTGTTGCTTATAGCGGCAGCGCTGCTGCTTACGGCCTGCGGCTTTCAATTGCGCGGCACCGCCAGCCTGCCATACCAAACTCTGCATGTGGATGCGCCTGGAACCTCCCGCTTCGCCACGGAGTTCCGGCGCACGGTCACCACCGGCACCCAGACCCGCGTGGTTGATTCCGCACGCGAGGCGCAGGCGACGCTGCATGTGGTCAATGAATTCCGTGAGAAATCCATACTGTCGCTGTCGGGCGGCGGGCGCGTGCGCGAGTTTCAGCTGAACTACCGCGTGATTTACCGGTTGACCGACACCAGCAACCGCGAACTGCGTCCACTGACGCAGATTGCGCTGCATCGTGATCTGTCGACCAACGATACGGATACGCTGTCCAAAGAATCCGAAGAAGCCCTGCTCTACCGCGATATGCAATCCGATGCGGTGAGCCAGTTGCTGCGGCAACTGCAGGCCGCGGCGCCCGCCGCGCGCTAGCGACCGGCATGCGCATTGCCACCGACCGGCTGGCGCAACAGCTTACACGTGAACTAAAGCCGCTTTACACCGTGTTCGGCGGCGAACCCTTGCTGTCGCTGGAAGCCACTGACGGCATACGCGCCAGGGCGCGCGCCGAAGGCTATGTCGAACGCGAGGTACTGACAGTCGAATCCGGCTTCAAGTGGCCGCAACTCCTGATGGCCGCAGGATCGCAGTCACTGTTCGCCACGCGAAAATTGCTGGAGTTGCGCATACCCAACGGCAAGCCCGGAACCGAGGGCGGCGCAGCGCTGCAGACCTTGTGTGAAGCATTGCCCGCGGACACCGTCACGCTGATTTATCTGCCGGAACTCGATTGGCGCGCACAAAAATCCGGCTGGTTCGAAGCGCTGGATCGCGCCGGTGTGATGGTCGAATCCAAAGTGGTGACGCGCAAAGCGCTGCCGCAGTGGCTGGCCGCGCGCCTGCGCGCGCAGGGTCAGGATGCCGACGCCGAGGCGCTCGCCTTTATCACCGAACGCGTCGAAGGCAATCTGCTGGCGGCGTTTCAGGAAGTGCAAAAACTTGCGCTGTTATTTGCGCCGGGGCGCATTGCGTTTGAACAGGTGCGCGATGCCGTGCTGGATGTCGCGCGTTATGATGTGTTCAACCTCGGTGAGGTGATGCTCGAAGGCGATCCGCTGCGCATCTCACGCACGCTCGACGGATTAAAAGGCGAAGGTGCGGCGCCGCCGATGGCGCTGTGGGCGGTGGCCGAGGAGATCCGCGCCATCGGCCGCGTGCTCGACGCCTCCGCCTCAGACCGTCCGTCCGCGCAGTTGTGGCGTGAGGCGCGGGTGTGGGGCGCCGCGCATCAGACGTTGATGCAGCAAAATCTGCGCCGTTTCAACCCGCGGCAAATCCGCCAGGGGCTGCGCCACGCGGCGGCTATTGACCGCATGGCCAAGGGCCTCGCCAAAGGGGATGTGTGGGATGAACTGCTGCAACTCGCGCTGCGTTTTTCACGCACCGTTTCGGCCACGCCTGCGCCGTAGAGGAATGTGACAATGAACTGCCATCGCAAGCGCGTCAAAATCGCGGTGGCGCTGTAGTACGAAAAAAGGAACGCCATGAATCAAACTGTCCGATTGGTCATACCCACCGCGCCCTCACCCGCGCTGTCTGCGCACACCCAGGCGACGCAGCGCACGATCAGCCACAGCGGCGAAAAAGGCCTGCGCCTCGGCGTGCTCGATAACAGCAAAGGCAATGCCGATCACCTGCTCAGGATGATCGTTGATGGCGTGCGCGCGCAGGTGCCGCTGGCGACAGTGACGTTTGCGCGCAAGCCCTATGTGTCGATGGCCGCGCCGCCGGAAATGCTGGACAAGCTGGCGCTGGAGGCGGACATCGTCATCAGCGCAATGGCCGATTGAGGGGCGTGTACGTCGTGGAGTGTCCACGACATGACGGCGTTGGCCAAGCGCGGTTTGACCACCGCAGTGATTTGCTCGGAACCGTTTCGCGCCCTCGGCAAGAATCAGGCGCGCGTATTCGGCGTCCCTGATTTACCGCTGCTGATGATTGCGCATCCGTTGGGTGGATTGTCGATAGAGCAAGTGCAGGGACGCGCGCTGGTGGCGATACCGCAGGTGGTGGCGTTGATACAGGCGGCGTTAAATTCAGGACTGAGGACTTAGGACTGAGCATCCCCGCCACTGCGCTCACTCCGTCCTCAGTCCCAAGTCCTCAGTCCTGATTTTAACGGATCACGCCTGCCGCCTGCAATTCGGCGATGGCGGCGGGCGCCATTTTCAGAAAATCGCGCAGGATTTCCTCGGTATGCTCGCCGAGCGACGGTGACGGTGTGCGGATCGACGCCGGCGTCTCGGACAACTTTGCCACCGGCCCCACCACTCTGGCGCGGCCGGCTTTCGGGTGGTCGATTTCGATCAGCGAGCCGCGCGCCTTCACTTGCGGATGCTCGATCACCTGCGCGATATTGTTCAAGGCGCCGAATGGGATGCCGCTGCCGAGCAAAATCTTTTCCCATTGCGCGAACGTGCGCGTCATAAATATCTCCTGCAATGTGGGTATCAGTGTGTCGCGATTTTTCATGCGCGCGCGGTTGTTGGCGTAGCGCGGGTCGCCGGCAAGTTCGGGATGGCCAATCGCGGGGCAGAAGGTTTTCCACAGTTTTTCGCTGCCCACCGCCAGCGCGAAGTCGTGAGTTTGGGTGCGAAACGTCTGGTACGGCGTCAACGCCGTATAGGCTGTACCCATCGGGCCCGGCATCTTGCCGTCGACCAGGTAACTGCCGATGATCGAATGCAGCAACGACATCTGGCCTTCCATCATCGACACATCCACCTGCTGCCCGCGCCCGGTCTTTTCTTTGACCCGCAGCGCCGCCATAACGCCAAATGCCGCATTCAGGCCGGCGGTGAGGTCGGCGATGGATACGCCCGCGCGCACGCCGCGTCCACCGGGTTCACCGGTGACGCTGATCATGCCGCTTTCCGCCTGCAAAATCAGATCGAGCGCGGCGCGCTCGCGATAAGGCCCGCTCTGGCCAAAGCCGGAAATCGAGCAGTAAATGATGCCGGGATTGCGCTCGCGGGCGTGCGCGTAATCGAGCCCGAGTTTTTGCAGGGTGCCGACGCGAAAATTCTCGATCACGACATCGCAGCGCTCGACCAGATCGAAGAATATTTCCTTGCCGCGCGCGTGCTTCAGATCGATCTCGATACCTTTTTTGTTGCGGTGCAGACTCACGAAGTAGGCGGTTTCACCGCTGGGCAGGGGCGTGCCCCAGGTGCGGGCGATATCGCCCGCGCCAAAGGCTTCGAGCTTGATGACATGCGCGCCATGGTCGGCGAGCATGGTGGTGCAATAGGGCCCAGCGAGCGCGTGGGTAAGGTCGAGTATATTGATGCCTTCAAGCGCTAGTTTCATAAAAAGGCAACTGGATGAGTTCAGGCGGGGTTTTGTTGATTTGAGTTTTTATCGCCGATCCAGCGGCTGAGCATTGCCACAAAATCCTCGGTGCAGACGGGTTTGGTCATGAAATCATCCATATCCGCTGCCAGGCATTCCTCGCGATAGCCGGCAAATGCATGGGCGGTGAGTGCCGCGATGGGCGTGCGCCGCGGTGTGCCGTCCGTGTGTTCGAGCATGCGTATCTGGCGCGTGGCTTCCAGCCCATCCATTACCGGCATCTGGCAGTCCATGAACACCAGGTCGAATGGGTTTGCGCGAAACGCCGCCACCGCCAGTGCGCCGTTGGCGGCGTGCGTGACTGTCACGCCCAGCCCCTCCAGCAAAACTGTGGCGATTTCGGCATTGCTTTCGTCGTCTTCGACCAGCAGTATGCGCTTGCCGGAAAACCGGTCTTTGGTTTCGTCAGCACTGCTAACAGGCGCCGCCTGCCGCTGCGCCGAGCGCGGTAACTGAACGGTGAACCAGAAGCGGGAGCCGGTGCCGGGTTCACTGCTCATGCCCATTTCACCACCCATCAGCCGCACGATTTGCCGGCTGATCGTCAGGCCCAGACCGGTGCCGCCGAAACGCCGCGTGGTCGAGCCGTCGGCCTGCATAAAGGCATCGAAAATAACTTGCTGTTTGTCCACGGGAATGCCGATGCCGGTGTCGAGAATTTCAAAGCGCACCTGGTCATTGGCTTCGGTCGCGGCGCGCAACGCAATATTGCCGCGGTCGGTGAATTTGACGGCATTCGACACCAGATTCGACAATACTTGCCGCAGCCGCGAAGGGTCGCCAAAAACAAATTGCGGCAGCGTGCGCGGCACGTCCCACTTCAATTCGATATTTTTGGCGTGTGCGGATTCGGCGTAGAGGTCGTAAACATCCTGAACCACCCGCGGCAATTCGAACACCACGCGCTCCATGTCGAGTTGCCCGGATTCGATTTTTGAGAAATCCAGCACGTCGTTGACCACGCCGAGCAAGGCGCGTCCCGAGCGGTGCATTTTCTCGACGTAGCCACGCGCAGTGCCGCCCAGGGGTTCCCGACGCAGAATGTCGGCCATGCCGATGATGCCGTTCATGGGCGTGCGCATTTCGTGCGTCATGTTGGTGAGAAACTGCGTCTTGGCATTGTTGGCGGCCTCGGCCGAAATGCGCGCGCTGACCAGCGCGTGTTCAGCCTGCTTGCGCGCCGCGATGTTGCGTATGAACATCAGGCAGGCGCGGCGTTCGTCCACGAACATCTCGTCCACCGACACCTCCGCCGGGAACGAACTGCCGTCACCGTGCGTGAAGGTGATCTCGGCGGCGTTCCAATCGCGTGTGGCCTGCCCGCCGTCGATGTACTGCCGAAACGCGGTCGCCTGCGCCGAGGGCGCTGTGGCCGACAGCAAACGGGTGAGCGCCATGCCGTCGAGTTCTTGCGGCGTGCGTCCAAAAACGGCCTGCACCGCTGGATTGACGTACTCGATGAGGCCGGTGGGGCCCACGATCACAATCGCATCGCGCGCCGTTTCCAGCAGGGAGCTATAGAAAATCTCATTGCGCTGCAATTTTGCGCGCCGGTCGTTGACGTATCCGCTCATCAAGGTAAACCAGATCAGCGCCACGCCCGGCACCACCCACTGAAAAATTTCATGGGCTGAATTCACGCCGCCGTGGTGGCGTAACAGCAGGCCGACGACCGCGCCGTATGCGACCCAGGTCAGCGTGGCGAGCGGCAACATCCGGTTTGAGCGCAAACGAAACACCGCAAACATGAAAATCATCTGCACCCACAGCAATACGACGCCGCGCGCCGGGCCTGCGCAGTAGGCGGCATACGTCAGGGCCACAATGGCGGTTACAATTTGCGCGGTGGCGAGGCTGGGCTCTGCCAGTCTCAGATTGAGCCCGGTGCGAATGACGCAATAGAAAATCAGACTGGCGGCGGTTGCCACCAGGGTGTAATTTACCAGCAGGTCCACGCGCCACATTTCGAGCATGACACCGCTGGCGATTAACGCGATCACCAATGCATACGTCGCCGACGCCATCAGAAAGCGTCTGAGATGCAACGCCTGCTGCTGATTGATGCTGGAATCAGCGATGAGGGATGGCTGAGGCTCGCGCACTTATTTTTTCGGCTGCGGTGGCACGCGGGGCACGCGCGGCAGGTAAAGATCGGTAATCGATCCCTCGGCGATCTCGGCGGCGAACGCCAGCGTTTCCGACAAGGTCGGATGCGGATGGATGGTGAGACACAGGTCGGCCGCATCGGCGCCCATCTCCAACGCCAGCACGGCTTCGGCGATGAGTTCACCGGCATTGACGCCGACGATGGCCGCACCCAGCACGCGGCGCGTGGTTTTGTCGAACAAGACCTTGGTCATGCCCTCGTCGCGTCCGGTGGATAACGCACGGCCGCTCGCCGCCCACGGAAATACCGCCTTGTCGAATTCGACGCCCTGTGCCTTAGCTTGTGTTTCCGTAAGGCCCATCCACGCGATTTCAGGATCGGTGTAGGCCACCGACGGTATGGTGCGCGCATCGAAAAAAGCCTTGTGACCGGCAATCACTTCGGCGGCGATTTTTGCTTCGTGCGTGGCCTTGTGCGCGAGCATCGGTTCGCCGCAGATGTCGCCGATGGCGAAAATATGCGGCACGTTGCTGCGCATTTGTTTATCGACCGGAATGAACCCCCGTTCATCGACCGCGACGCCTGCCGCATCGGCTTTGATATCGCGGCCGTTGGGACGGCGCCCCACCGCCATCAAAATCGCGTCGAAGGTGTCGCTGCTTTGCGTTCCTGATGCGTCGAAGGTAACCAACAAGCCTTCTTTGCGGGCTTCAATTTTGGACACTTTGGTTTTTAAAAGAATTTTTTCATAACGCCTGGTGATGCGTTTTTGCAGCACTTTCACGATGTCCTGATCCGCGCCGGGAATCAGCGCGTCCATCAGCTCCACCACTGTTATTTTGCTGCCGAGCGCGTCGTAGACTGCCGCCATTTCCAGGCCGATGATGCCGCCGCCGATCACCAGCAGGCGGTTGGGAATTTCGGCGAGTTCCAGCGCGCCGGTGGAATCGATGATGCGCTTGTCGTCATAAGGAAAGCCGGGAATACGCGCCACCGACGAACCGGCGGCGATGATGCAGTTGTCAAAGGCGATGGTTTTGATGCCCTCGGCGGTTTCTACCCTGAGCGTGTTGGCTGATGCAAATGCGCCGCGCCCGGTAACCACCTGCACCTTGCGTTGCTTCGCCAGCCCCGACAAACCTTTGGTGAGTTTGCCGACGATGCCGGATTTCCACGCGCGCAGCTTGTCGATATCGATACCGGGCTTGCCGAAAGTGATGCCGGCGTGTGCGGCTTCGTCGGCTTCGGTAATTACTTTTGCAATGTGCAGCAGCGCTTTGGAGGGTATGCAACCCACGTTCAAACACACACCGCCGAGCGTCGGATAGCGTTCGACCAACACCACTTTCTTACCCAGATCAGCGGCGCGAAATGCCGCCGTGTACCCGCCGGGGCCGGCACCGAGCACCAGCACTTCGGCGTGCAGGTCGGCGGTTGGTGCGCCAGGTGCGAGGGGTGAAGGGGCAGGACTGGGGGCTGAGGACTTGGGACTTGGTACGGCGGCGGGCGCGGATTCGGACGCGGCATCCGCACTCACTTCTGCAACCTCCAGCAGCAGTATCAGCGAGCCTTCCGAAACCTTATCGCCTACTTTCGCCTTGAGCTCCTTCACCACGCCGGCAACGGGTGCGGGCACATCGAGCGTGGCTTTGTCGGATTCCAGCGTGACCAGCGGGTCTTCGGGCTGCACCACATCGCCCGGCTTTACCAGCACTTCGATGACCGGAATATTCTTGAAGTCGCCGATGGCGGGGACTTTGACTTCGATCAGTTTCGGCATTAAAAGTCCATTAAAAACCAATGGTTACCATCATGTTCCACAGCAGCGGCCGGTTTCAACTTTTGGTTATTTTCTGATGTGCCCGTCGCCGAACACCACGTATTTGAGCGAGGTCAGCCCTTCCAGACCCACCGGCCCGCGCGCGTGCAGCTTGTCGGTGGAGATGCCGATTTCCGCGCCCAGACCGTACTCGTAACCATCGGCAAAGCGCGTCGATGCATTCACCATCACCGAACTCGAATCGACTTCGGTGATAAAGCGCCGCGCGCGGCTGAGGTCTTCGGTGACGATGGCGTCGGTATGCTGGGAGCCGTAGGTGGCGATATGCTCGATTGCCTGGTCGAGATCATCGACCACGCGCACAGCAAGGATCGCCGCCAGATATTCGGTGTACCAGTCTTCTTCGCGCGCCGGATTCATTTGCGGCACCAGCGCGCATGCAGCCTCGTCGCCGCGCAACTCGATGCCTTTTTCGAGGTAAATTTTGCACAGCGGCGGCAGAATTTTGTGCGCGATGCCGCGCGCCACCAGCAGCGTCTCCAAGGTGTTGCAGGTGCCCAGCCGCTGCGTCTTGGCGTTATCGGCGATGCGGATCGCTTTGTCGATATCCGCTTTGTCATCGATATAGACGTGGCATACACCGTGCAGATGCTTGATCATGGGGATGCGCGTTTCGCGCATCAGCCGTTCGATCAGGCCTTTGCCGCCGCGCGGCACGATCACATCCACATAATCCTGCATGGTGATGAGTTCGCCGACTGCCGCGCGGTCGGTGGTTTCTATCACCTGCACCACGGTTTCAGGCAAACCCGCCGCGACGAGTCCCTCATGCACACACACGGCAATCGCCTGATTGGAATGAATCGCCTCCGAGCCGCCGCGCAGGATCGCGGCGTTGCCGGATTTCAGACACAGCCCGGCGGCATCCGCGGTAACGTTAGGGCGCGACTCATAAATAATGCCGACCACGCCCAGCGGCACCCTCATCTGCCCCACTTGTATGCCTGACGGGCGATACTTGAGCCCGCTGATTTCGCCGACGGGATCGGGCAGCTTGGCGATTTGCACCAGGCCGTCCGCCATCGCGGCTACAGTTTCAGGCGTCAGTATCAGCCGGTCGATAGCGGCATCGTCGAGTTTTTTATGGCGCGCAGCGGCGACATCGCGCGCGTTGGCGTCGATCAGCGCCTGCGATGCGCGCTCGATAGCCTGCGCCGTCACGGTTAACGCCTTGTTCTTGGTGGCGGTGTCGGCCTTGGCAATCAGCCGCGATGCCGCACGCGCCTGCCGCCCCACATCCTGCATGTAAGTTTGCACATCCATGCGGGGATTTTAACCTGTGAAGGCGGTGAAGGGGTGAGGGCGTGAAGGGTGAAGGGTGAAGGGTGAAGGGTGAAAGGGTGAATGAGGTACCCCTTCATTCTTCACTCTTCACTCTTCGCCCTTCACGCCCTAACTGGCAGCCCCCGTATAATTCG
>CAMATZ010000081.1 GCA_945861275.1 Bordetella parapertussis | reverse complement strand
CTCGAATTCTTCGATAACGAACTGCGGCAAGCTTGCCACACCGCCTGCTTCAACCTGCACGAGGAACGTCTCAAGATGTTCCTGCACCAGGCGATACAGCGTCGTTTCTTCGGGACGCCGCCGCTCGTAGTGGACTGGGCTTGCCGCTGCGGCGCGCCGCAGCGCTGGGCTCATGAGCGGAAGGCGGTGTATTCGGTAAGCTGGTATTATATACAGCCTTATACGCAGAGCCCATCCCATCAACACCAATGCCGATCCAGGCGATTGTTTGCCTATTTTATCCGCCATGTCTGCCCTACCCGCCTACGCCGAGCTGCATTGCCTTTCCAACTTCACCTTCCTGCGCGGCGCATCACACGCCGAAGAATTGGTCGCACGGGCGCAGGCGCTGGGCTATGGCGCGCTGGCCATCACCGATGAATGTTCGTTCGCGGGCGTGGTGCGCGCGCATGTCGCTGCCAGGCAGCATGGACTCAAACTCATCATCGGCACCGAAGTGCAAATCGATGACGGCCCGAAACTGGTGCTGCTGGCGACTAACCGTGAAAGCTACGGCCACATTTCAATGCTCATCACGCGCGCGCGCAGGCGCGCGGTGAAGGGCAGCTATCGGCTGACATTGGCTGATCTGGAATGCAATCTTGATCATTGTCTGGCGTTGCTGATTCCACCCCATCCCCACCCTAACCCTCCCCTTGAAGGGGAGGGTACAAAAAGCTGGCGAGCAGCCCTGCACCACGCCCACCATCTCGCGCACCGCTTCCCTCAACGCGCATGGATCGCCGTCGAGCTTTTTAGCGGCCCCAACGACCACGCGCAACTTGAAGCGCTGCGCGAACTCTCCACCAGCAGCGGCCTGCCGCTGGTCGCCACCGGCGACGTGCACATGCACCTGCGCTCGCGCAAACCGCTGCAGGACACGCTGACTGCCATACGCCACGGCGTCACGCTCGCTGCAGCCGGGCATCGCTTGCATGCCAACGCCGAACGCCATCTGCGCGCGCGCGCGGCGCTCGCGCGCATTTATCCACCCGAGCTGCTGGCCGAAACACAGCGCATCGCTGATCTGTGTGATTTCTCGCTCGACACTCTGCGTTACGAATACCCGCATGAGCTGGTGCCGCCGGGCAAAACAGCCGCCGTTTATCTGCGCGAACTCACGCGTGAAGGACTCACGCGGCGTTATCCGCAAGGCACGCCCGCGCATGTCAGCAAACAGATCGAGCACGAACTGCAACTGCTCGCCGAGTTGCAATACGAACATTTTGTGCTGACGGTGTACGACGTGGTGAAATTCGCGCGCGCGCAAAATATTCTGTGCCAGGGGCGCGGCTCGGCGGCCAATTCCGCTGTGTGTTACGCGCTGGGCATCACTGAAGTGGATCCCGCGCGCATGAGCATGCTGTTCGAGCGCTTTGTCTCGCGCGAGCGCGACGAGCCTCCCGACATCGATGTCGATTTCGAGCACCAGCGGCGCGAAGAAGTGATCCAGTACATCTACAACAAATACGGCCGCGACCGCGCCGCTATCGCCGCCACCGTCATCACCTATCGCTCGAAAAGCGCGCTGCGCGACGTGGGCCGCGCGCTCGGATTGGAGAGCGGCCAGATCGACCGACTCGCACGCTCGATGCGCTGGTGGGATGGCCACAAAGTGATCCCCGAGCGCATGCGCGAAGCCGGGCTCGACCCCGCAGCAGAAATATGTAAGCTATTGTTTTTATTGATTAATTCTATTGTGGGTTTTCCGCGCCATTTGTCGCAGCACGTGGGCGGCTTCATCATTTCACAAGGTCCGCTGGGGCGCCTCACGCCCATCGAAAACGCCGCCATGCCGGAGCGCAGCGTCATCCAGTGGGACAAGGACGATCTCGAAGCGCTGGGGCTGCTCAAGGTTGATGTGCTGGCGCTGGGCATGCTCACTGCGATACGCCGCACGCTGGATCTGGTGAATAGAACGAACACGGGGCGTGGCGCGCCACTCACCATGCAAAACATTCTGGATCGCGGCGACGATCCCCTGGTGTATGCAATGATTCAACGCGCCGACACCGTCGGCGTGTTCCAGATCGAATCGCGCGCGCAAATGACCATGCTGCCGCGTTTGCGGCCCGCAAAATTCTACGACCTGGTGATCGAAGTCGCCATCGTGCGCCCCGGCCCGATACAGGGTGGCATAGTGCATCCCTATTTGCGACGGCGGCAAGGCTTGGAGCCAGTGACCTATCCCTCCGAAGCCGTGCGAGCCGTGCTCGAGCGCACCCTCGGCGTGCCGATTTTTCAGGAACAGGTGATGCAGCTTGCCATCGTCGCCGCCGGTTTCACGCCTGGCGAAGCCGACGAACTGCGCCGCTCAATGGCCGCGTGGAAAAGGAAAGGCGGACTCGAACACTTTCGCTCACGTCTGATTCAGGGCATGAATGATCGCGGTTACACGCGACAATTCGCCGAGCAGATTTATCAGCAGATTTGCGGCTTCGGCGAATATGGTTTCCCGGAATCGCACTCGGCGAGTTTCGCTTTGCTTGCGTATGTGTCGTCGTGGCTCAAACATTACGAACCAGCGGCTTTTCTCGCCGCCATGCTCAACAGCCAGCCGCTGGGTTTTTATTCGGCCTCGCAGCTTACGCAGGATGCGCAGCGCCACGGCGTTGAAGTGCGCGCGGCGGATGTCATGGTGAGTGCCTGGGAGTGTCAGCTTGAACAGCGCAAGGACGACGCGCCCGCTGTGCGCCTGGGTCTCAACATGATTCGCGGCCTGCCGCAGGCCAGCGCGCTGCGCATCGTCACCAGCCGCCGCACACAGGCCTTTGCGAGCGTAGATGATTTTGCAAAGCGCACCGCGCTCAATCGCGGCGACCTGCAACGCCTCGCCGCCGCAGGCGCGCTTGCCGCTCTCGCCGGCCACCGGCGCAACGCGCACTGGCTCGCCGCAGGCGTACAGACTTTGCCGCTGTTGCTGCAGGATGCACCCATCCACGAATCACCGCCGCAACTGCCCGCCCCCAGCGAAGGTCAGGACATCGTGGCCGATTACACCAGCACCGGCCTCACGCTGGGCCGCCATCCGTTGGCGCTGCTGCGCCCGCGTCTCAAACGCATGAAACTCGTCACCGCTGCCGAGTTGGCGCTGCTCCCCGATGGCCAGATCACACGTGTGGCCGGCATCGTCACCTGCCGTCAGCGGCCCGGCACCGCCAGCGGCGTGGTGTTCGTCACCCTCGAAGACGAAACCGGCTACATCAATGTCGTGGTATGGAGCAGGCTGGTCGAACGACAACGGCGCGAACTGCTCGGCTCACGCCTGATGGGCGTCGAAGGAAAATTACAACGCGAAGGCAACGTCATTCATCTGCTCGCGCGCAGGCTCACCGATCACACGCGTTTGCTGGGCACGCTGGCGACGGCGTCGCGGGATTTTCACTGAGCAAATTCTCGGCGTTATCCGAGCAAGAACACTTCGCACTACCGCCGCCACAGCTTTACGGTATGCTGCCTTTATGAACGCTACCGCCCCTACTCCACTCGACACCCTGCTCTCCCGCGTCGTCGCCGTACGCCCCGGTGAAACGCGTGCACTCCTATGGTCGTTCGCCTATTTCTTCTGCCTGCTGGCGGGCTACTACGTGCTGCGCCCGGTGCGCGACGAAATGGGGCTCGCCAGTGGCGTGAAAAACCTGCCATGGCTGTTCACCGCCACATTTTTTGTCATGCTCGCGGTGGTGCCGATCTACGGCGCGCTGGTGGCGCGGTTGCCACGCCAGCGCTTCATCCCGCTGGTGTATCACTTCTTCGTCGCCAACATCATTATCTTCTGGGTATTGCTGACGCAGGGTATCGGGCTGACCATCACTGCGCAGGTGTTTTTTGTGTGGATAAGCGTATTCAATCTTTTCGCGGTGTCGGTGTTCTGGTCGTTCATGGCCGATCTATATGGCTCGGAACAAGGCAAACGCTTGTTCGGCTTCATCGCCGCAGGTGGCTCGGCGGGCGCGTTACTCGGCCCCATCATTGCCGCGAGTCTGGCAGTGCCTATCGGCCGCGCCAACCTGTTGATCATTGCCGCGCTGTTGCTGGAGTGCGCGGTATTCTGTGCGATGCGGCTGGAAGCAGCGGCTGCAGCATTCAAGGCCGAACGCCCTGCCACCGCCCAACCCGATGCAGCCCTCGGCGGAAGCTGGATCGCCGGCATCGTGATGATTGCGCGCTCACCGTATCTCGCGGGCATCGCGCTGTGGGTGGCGCTGCTGTCGCTGGCGGGCACCTTCCTTTATTTTCAGCAGGCGAACATTGTTGCCGCGCTCACCGACGATCCGAACCAACGCACCGCCATCTTTGCGCGCATCGATCTCGCGGTGAGCCTGCTTACTATCGTGGTGCAGTTTCTCGCCACCGGCAAACTCATCAAGCGCTTTGGCGCAGGGCCGGCAGCAGCGTTCCTGCCGCTGGTGTTCGCCCTCGGTTTTATCGCGCTGTGGGCAACGCCGATGCTGTGGGTAGTGATCGCGTTTCAGGCCGTGCAACGCGCGGCCAACTTCGCCATCTCCAACCCCGCACGCGAAGTGCTGTTCACCGTGGTGGAGCGCGAAGAAAAATACAAAGCCAAGAACGTCATCGACAACGTGGTGTTTCGCGGCAGCGACGCGTTATTCGGCTGGCTGTTCACCGCCTTGCGCGGCGCGGGGATGGAACTCGGCGCGATTTCGCTGGCCACAGTTCCGGTGACCGCGGCGTGGCTGGCGCTGGCACTCGCGCTGGGGCGGATGCAGGAAAAGCGCGCGACAGTCATTGCAACACCCATCGGGAACCAATCATAACTAATTGTATTTATTCGATATTTTATGAAGTCTAATATGACACCTAAACCTGGGCTATACACCCGTCGCGAGCTACTGGCCTTTGGCCTCAGCGTCGCCGCAACCACAACTTTCAGCGGCGCGCACGCGCAATCCACGACCGCATCCGTGCTGACGCGCGCCATTCTGCGCAGCGGTGAAAAACTCCCGGTGATAGGCCTGGGCACTGCCATCGTATTCGACATCGGCGGTGACACGGAAAAGCGCGCCGAGCGCAGCAAAGTCATCCACACCCTGCTCGACGGCGGTGCGCGCATGATCGACACCGCGCCCTCGTACGGCACCGCAGAATCCGTGGTTGGCGATCTGTTGGCCGAAATGAAAGTACGCGACAAAGCGTTTCTCGCCACCAAAGTGCGTTCCAACGACAACGACGCCTTCGTCGCGCAAATGAAGGCATCGCAAAAACGTTTGCGCACGCCCAAATTCGACTTGATGCAAATGCACAATGTCGGCTTTCTTGAGCGCGCCATGTTCGCCTCGCAACTCGCCATCGTGCGCGAACAGAAAGCGCAAGGCGCATTCCGTTACATCGGCGTCACTCACTCGCAGGATCAGCCACGCGCCAACGAACGCTTGATGGAGATGATGCGCACCGAAAAACTCGATTTCATACAGGTCAATTACTCGATGGCCGAACGCAGCGTCGAAGACAAGCTGCTGGCAGTCGCCGCAGAAACCGGCACCGCCGTGCTATGCAACCTGCCCTTTGCCCGCGGCGCACTGTTCCGCGCGGTGCAAGGCAAGACCGTACCCGACTGGGCCAAAGCCGAATTCGATGCGCCGACCTGGGGCCAGTTCTTCCTCAAATACCTGTTGGCGAACGAGGCGGTCAACGCCGTACTGCCCGGCACCGACAAGCCCGAATACATGATCGACAATCTCAGTGCCGCGCGCACGCGGCTGCCCAATGCCGCGCAACGCAAGCGGATGGTGGAATTTATAGGGACGGTTTAATTCGATTGCAGCAGTTTCAACACCGGCTCAACCACATCATCCGCAATTTTCTTAAGCTCATCTGCCGTGCGATTCTGAATCGGGTGCGGCGTGAATATCACCGCTGGCTCGAAACCTATCGCTTTGGATTGCACTGCCACCGCGTCGGTAAATCCGCTGGTCACCACCGACACGCCGGGTATGCCGCGGCTGTCGAAGTTCATGAGGTCGTGCAGACTGCACGAGGTGCATGAGCCTCAGTCCGAGAGCCCGATAATCACCACATCGACTGCGGCGGAAATCTGCGCCAGGTTTTCCGCGGTGGCGACCTTGGCGTTGGTGGGTTTGCCGACGCGCATGGTCTTGATGCCGCGTTCGCGCAAGCGCATTTCGACCTGGTTGAAAAATTCGTCGGTGCGCGTCTTGCCTATGTCAAATAGCCCCACGGTCTTGCCCGCAAGTGACGGTGGCGGCTGCAGGCGCGCGCGTATCACGGCGGACGTTTCCGCGGTGGGGTCGCGCATCCAGTTTGTGGCTGTCATGATTTTCTCCTGAATTACTCGTTAACGCGCCTGTCCGTCATTCCCTCGCACACAGGAATGCGCGTGGATGACTAGCGCTTGATCGCATCCGCCTTCGTGCGCATCGCTTCTTTCAGCCGCTGCACGTTGGGCGAAAAAAACCGGCCCACCGCAAAGTCGCCGAAAATACGTTCCAGAAAAAACAGCTTGTCCACCGCGGTCATCGGGCGCGCCCATTCTTTTGACAATTTGGATTGCGTCAATTCGCAATAATAAACTGTGAGGCCCACCGACGGCAGCAGATCGGCCTCGGCCAGCATCACGGCCTGCTCGGCCATGCTCGCATCGCGCGCAAGCACCGTGAGCGCGGGTTCATTTTCGGGCAGCGCCGGCTGCTCGGCACTGTGGGTAAAATGGGCGTAACACTTGCGTGCGAACGGCACGCCGACTGTGGTTTCGGTGGCGAGCACCAGTGCGGCGATATTGTCTTGTTCATCCTTGCTCACACCGGCCGACTCAAAATAGGGCAGCGCGGCCTGCGCTGCGAGGCGTTCCAGGCGAAACGGCATGCCGACACTGGTGCGGCCGTCGTGATGAAAATCGTGGGCGAGTGCCGCCGCCACCAGCCGCGCGCGCGTGAGCGGCGGCATCGCGGCCCGCCCTGAAAGGTAGAGCGCGCTTAACATCACTTCACAATAATGCTGACTGTTGTGATACGCATTGGCGCGGCCGTCGCCGACACCGGCGTCGATTTCGGCTGCGAGTGTTGCCGCCGCGCGCACCAGCGGCGCATCGCCGGCAACACCGATAACGAACATCGCCGCGCCTACCGCTTGCGTTAATTTACACGGGAGGCTCTCCACCACTTCGAAGCAGGCGGCTATTTCCTCGGCCACCTGGAGTGAATCGGTATCGCCGCGCACCCGGAACGGCGCGCGCGTGAAATCAAAAACCTGACTGCCATCGCCCACAACCACGATTCACCCCCCTTGTTGCCGCCCCGCTGCAGCTAGCGAATGGTAATTTCGACACGACGGTTTTTCGGTTCCGGCGTTTCGTCGGGCGTTTTGACCAGCAGATTGAACTCACCGTGCGAAGTCACCGTGAGTTCGCTTACTTTGAGTCCCGCCGCCGTAATCAATTTCGCGACCAGTTGCGCGCACTCCAGGCCCAAACGTTCATTGGCTTCGGCGCCGCCTACGGTATCGGTATGGCCGATGATCGATACATCGGGCACCGGACGGCCCGCCACTGCCGCGAGTATGCGCGCGATTTGCGCCTGCGATGCGGCGGTGCGCATGGTGCCGGCGCCTTCAAAGTACAACAAGAAACTCACCGGCAATTGCGGGCGCGCCGCCAGCACTTCGGCGAAATCGGATTGGATCTGGGCCTGGTCAAAAATACAGGGTTGCGACGAGCCGTCAAGCGAGGCGCCAAAACGCGAGCGGGTGACCAGTATCTGACCGCGCGAGCCGGTGATGGTGATGGCGCCGACGCTGCCGTCAGCATTATCCAACAGCACCGCATATGAGGGCGGCGGCGGCGGTGGCCGCGTCACACAGCCGGCGAGCAGTAAGCCCACCGTGGTTATTGCGGCAGCGGCCAGCACCCGTCCTGAAAAATGTAGCCGCCTCAAAAAATCTCCTGTTACTGCGGTTCGACCTTGACCACGTAGTTGGTGCCGCGCACGCCGATGGTGCCGGTGGGCGTTTTCACCGATACCGACTCGGGCTTCAGCTCGGCGATGACACCCGATACCACATTGAGCGTGCCTTTGCTCATGCTCGCAGCAAATTTCAAATCGCCCTTGGCCGGCGCGTAGAGATATTCATCCACCGTGAGTTCCGTATCCGGGCCGAACGACATGACCTGATTGTCCTTGAACGTCACGCCGATTGTACCCTTGGGGCCGGTTTTCAGCACACTGTTCACATGCACCGGCGTGCCGGGCACGGCTTTAACAACCTTGCCGCCGCCGGTGACCGTGGCGTCGCCGGTCACGGTTTTTGCAAAACCGATCGCCTCCTGCGCCCATGCCGAACCACTGACCGCGATTACCATAACCATTGTCACTTGAGCGAGTTGGGTTACGAATTTCATTGCAGCTTCCTTCGCGGTAACAACCGCATGACTTACGATTTTCCACTGGATGAACCAAGCTGCCGGTGTACTACTCCGGTTACCGGCGCAGTATAGCCAAACCGCTATTCACCCTCGTGACTTTCGTCACGAACACGGAAAAATGATTAACCCCACGCACCCGCGCCAAGGCGCAATCCACATCTAGTTCAGAACAAAACTTGTTTAATATCAGAAAGTTATAAAAACTACCTGAGCACAGCCCGACGCCATTAGCGGATCGTTATTTCCACCCGGCGGTTTTTCGCTTCAGCCGTATTGTCCGGCGTTTTCAGCAGTAAATTGCGTTCGCCATGCGACTCAATGGTCAGTACCGTCACCACCAAACCGGCTTCGGTAAGCTGCGCCGCATAAGACACGGGTTTGGGTGCCGCAACGACGGACGGCAGCGGGGGCGGCGGCGGCGCGCAGCCTGCAAAAATCACGCTCATGCTGAACATCAGCGCCCAAATGCAGTGACCATTCATGTTCGACCCCTTTTTATAATGATCCGAAAAAATTACCGACAATGCTATTTTTCATCCAGCTTGATGAAATCATCTTTTTCGCCGGCGCCCAGCCGTTCCAGATGCATCGCCACCAGCGTATCGTGCTCTCGTTCACGCGCCAGCCGCCGGCGCCGCGGGCGACGCCTGCCGCAGCAGATCAAACGCGGCGTCATACGCCGTGTCGCGCTGCGCTGGCGTGTCGCCCGTGGCTATGATCGGCTCGTACACCTGCAGCGCCTGCGTCTTGCCCTTTACCACCAGGCGCCCGATCGACCGCACCGGCGGGTCCGCGCAGCCTGAAAGCGTGGCCTCGGAGACGCATACCGTGGTGCCCAAATACTTGTTGGCGCCTTCGAGGCGCGCCGCGGTGTTCACCGGGTCCCCCAGCGCGCGGTAGTCGAACATGGTCGCCACCGCATCGCTGACGATACGGTCAAGCGTGCCGCCGCTGGCGAACGCAATGGCCACCATGCGATCCAGATAAGCGTTCAGCAGCGCCACCGCGCCCGAAAAAGCATGCAGAAACGGCAGTGACGGTTCGCCCAGATTCACGATATTCGAAGGCCGTGCCGGCCGCCGCGAATCCCAGCGTCACGCGGCCGCGGCGCAGGGCTTCGACCATCACCAGATCGTGATCGGGAATCGCCAACAGGCGTTCGCGCACATCGCCCTGGGCGTTCCACACGCCCACCATGGATTTGGGCGAAGTGCGATCCTCTTCC
>CAMATZ010000080.1 GCA_945861275.1 Bordetella parapertussis | reverse complement strand
AACCGCCGTTTCTATCCATTCAACGCTTTCCGCTCCCTGCTTGGCATTGCTGGCGACGTGACTGCGCCGACCTATGCCGAACTTTATGCAAAAAAATCACGAGCCACTACGGGTAGTAGGCTTGGGCACTAACCGGATAAGCACGGAATGAGGCAAGCGCCGCGGTCGCCAGCGCCGGCCCTGCGCGGCCCTGCCGTGCCATCTGGTAGCCGTCGATGCAGGTCACCGCAGAGGCGGTCTCGCCCGGCAGGTTGACCAGTATCGAAGTGGTGGAGCCGCCGTACTGCGCGCCGTAAAAAATACCCGCAAGCATGATGATCGCCGGCACCGCCGGCAGGTTGAAGGTGATCGGGAACAGCATCGCAATGGTGACCAGGGGGCCGACGCCCGGCAGCACGCCGATCAGTGTGCCCAAAAGGACGCCGATGAAGCAGTAGGCGAGATTTTGCAGCGACAGCGCTACGCTGAAGCCCAGCAGCAGATTATTCAGGATGTCCATATCAATAGCTCCCGAACAGCGGATAAGGCAACTTCAAACCGTAGACGAAAACCGCCGCGGCAAACGCGCTCATCAGTATGGAGAGCAGCAGCACTTCCTTGAAGTGGAACTCATGTCCCGCGAGCGCGGCGACGAAGAACAACACCATGAGTGCGGGCACCAGGCCCAGTATTTCCATGGTGTAGCCGAAGACCACAATCGAGAGCGTGATCAGGCCCAGAGGCCGCCATCCCCATGTTCCCTGCACCGGCGCTCCGGAGCGGATGCCGCGGATCATGATGTAGACGCCGAACAGGCACAGCAAGCCGCCCAGCACGGTCGGGAAGTAGCCCGGGCCCATGCGCGCCGCCGAGCCCATCGCGTAGTCGCGCGCGAAGAAAACAGTGAGTATGCCGAGCGCCAGGAACAACAATCCGGCAATAAAATCCTTGTTGTTGCGCAGTTCCGGGGTGGTGCGGGAAAGAGGAATCATAGGCGCTCCTTTTCGCAGACTGGAACTGTATTCCTAGAGTGACGCGCGGTCAATCGCGCGCTTCAGCCTTTGTTTCCCCGCAGGTGGCAGGCGACACTATGGCCGTCGCTGGACTCGGTGAGCGCGGGCGCTTGTTCCTTGCACAGCGGGTACTGGCGGATCGGGCAGCGCGTGTGGAAGTGGCAGCCGGAGGGGGGATTGATGGGATTGGGCACGTCGCCTTCAAGCACCACGCGTGCGCGCTTGTGCGAGGGATCGGGGATCGGCACCGCGGACAGCAGCGCCTCGGTATAAGGGTGCAGCGGCGAGGTATAGAGATCCCGCGCCGGGGCGATCTCGACGATGCGGCCCAGGTACATCACCGCGACGCGGTTACTGATGTGCTCGACCACCGACAGGTCGTGCGCGATGAACAAATAGGTGAGGCTGAACTTGCGCTGCAGGTCCTCGAGCAGGTTGATCACCTGCGCCTGGATCGACACATCCAGCGCCGACACCGGCTCGTCGCACACGATCAGCTTCGGCGACACTGCAAGCGCGCGCGCGATGCCGATGCGCTGGCGCTGCCCGCCGGAGAATTCGTGCGGATAGCGGCGCATATAGTCCGGATTCAGCCCCACTGCTTCCAGCAGCTCTGCGACCTTGTCCGCGAATTCACGCGAGTTGCTGGCGAGTTTATGAATCACCAGCGCCTCGCCGATGATGGCGCCGATGGTCATGCGTGGATTGAGCGACGCGAACGGGTCCTGAAAAATGATCTGCATATCCCGGCGCAGCCGCTGCAGTGCGTCGCGATCGAGCGCGGTGACATCTTTGCCCTCGAACCATACTTCGCCCGCAGTCGGCTCGATGAGTCTGAGGATGCAGCGCCCGGTGGTCGACTTGCCGCAGCCCGATTCGCCCACCAATCCCAGCGTCTCGCCGGAGGCAAGGTCGAAGCTCACCCCGTCGACCGCATGCACGCGCTCCACTTCGCGCGAGAGGATGCCTCCCCGCACCGGGAAATGCTTGACCAGATTACGCACACGCAGCAGCGGATCGCTCATGCCAGCACACACGCCACCCGGTGGCCCGGGGTGATCTCGCGCAGCGGCGGCGTCGCCGCGGTACATTCAGCGCGCACGAAGCTGCAGCGTGGCGCGAAGCGGCATCCCGGCGGCGGATTGAGCAGGCTCGGCACCACGCCGCTGATCGTCTCCAGCGGCATCTTCTGCGTGGCCGCTCTGTCGATGCGCGGGATCGAGCGGATCAGACCCTGCGTATAGGGATGGCGCGGCGCGCGAAACAGTTGCTCGACCGTCGCCTGCTCCACCACTTCGCCAGCGTACATCACCACCACGCGCTGCGCGGTCTCGGCGATCACGCCCATGGCGTGGGTGATCAGCATCACGGCCATGCCCATGCGCTGCTTGAGGTCGCCGAGCAGATCGAGAATCTGCGCCTGGATGGTGACGTCGAGCGCGGTTGTGGGTTCGTCGGCAATCAGCAACTTCGGATTGCAGGACAGCGCCATCGCTATCATCACCCGCTGGCGCATGCCGCCGGAAAACTGGTGCGGGTAGTCGCGCACGCGCTGCTCGGGGCGCGGAATGCGTACCAGCCGCAGCATCTCCACCGCGCGATCCGTCGCCGCGCGGCGTCCGAGCCGTTGGTGCAGGCGCACCACTTCGGCGATCTGTTCGCCGACCGTATACACCGGGTTGAGCGAAGTCATGGGCTCCTGAAACACCATGGCGATCTCCCTGGCGCGGATGGCGCGCATCTCGGCGTCGCTCGCCTTGAGCAGGTCGCGCCCGCGAAACAGGATCTCCCCGGCGACGATCTTCGCCGGCGGCATCGGCAACAGGCGCATCACCGAAAACGCCGTGACGCTCTTGCCGCTGCCCGATTCGCCCACGATACCCAGCGTTTCGCCCTCGTCGATGGCGAGGTCGACGCCATCGACCGCATGCACCATGCCGTCGTCGGTGGCGAAATGGGTCTTGAGCCCGCGGATTTCCAGCAGCGCCATCGTACTCACATCACCTTGCGCGGATCGAGCGCGTCGCGCAGCCCGTCGCCGAGATAGTTGATCGAAAGCACGGTGAGAAAAATCAGCGTGCCGGGAAACAGCGCCCAATGTGGCGCCACGTCGAGGTGATCCTTGGCGTCGAACAGGATGCGGCCCCAGGTGGGGATGTCGGGCGGAAAACCCAGACCGAGGAAAGACAGCGTCGATTCCGCAATGATCGCTGCGGCGACGTCGATCGTTCCCGCCACAATCACCGGACCCAGCGAATTGGGAAGGATGTGCCGCACCACCAGCCGCAATGGCGAAGCGCCGAGCGCACGCGCGGCTTCGACGAACTCTTTCTCGCGCAGCGACAGGAACTGCGCGCGCACCAGCCGCGCCACCGGCATCCAGCGGAAACCGCCGATGACGATGACGATGAGGATGAAGACGCCGACCTCGGGTCCGACCAGCGCCTTCACAGAATCGCGAAACAGATAGATGATGAGCAGCAGCAGCGGCAGTTGCGGCAGCGACAGGAACAGATCGGTGAGCCACATCAGCGCGGCGTCGACGCTGCCGCGCGCGGTGCCGGCGATGGCGCCGATGATCACGCCGAACACGATCGCAATCAGCATCGCCGCGAGGCCGACCGCCACGGAAATGCGTCCGCCATAGAGCATGCGCGCGAAGATGTCCTGCCCCAGGTCATCGGTGCCGAACGGATGCTTGAGCGACGGCCCCTTCAAGCGCGCGTTAAAGTCGATTTCGTTGATCGGCACCTGCCATATCCACGGGCCCACCAGCACTGCCGCGACGATCATCGCGAGTATGAGCGTGCCCAGAAACGCGAGCTTGTGGCGGCGAAAGCGCCGCCACGCCTCGGCGCCCCAGCGCGTCTGCGGTCGCAGCGCGGCGCCGCCTGACAGCGCGTTAGCGGTAGGCGATGCGGGGATCGAGCCAGCCATAGAGGATGTCTGCCATCAGGTTGAAGAATATGACCAGGCACGCGGACACGAAGGTCACTGCCATGATCACCGGCGTGTCGTTGGAGAGGATGGCGCTGATCAGCAGCGAGCCGATGCCGGGCACGCGGAATATCTGCTCGGTGACGATCGCCCCGCCGAAGACTCCCGGCATTTCCAGCGCCACCAGCGTCACCACCGGAAGGAGGGCATTGCGCAAGGCGTGCTTGACGATCACGACGCGCTCGGTCAGGCCCTTGGCGCGCGCGGTGGTTACGTAGTCGAGCCGGATCACGTCGAGCACCGCCGAACGCACGAATCGCGTCCACGAGGCCGCCTGAGCCAGGCCCAGCACCGCGATCGGCATCAGCGACTGCTTGAAATGCACCCACCACCATGCCCACCCGGTTTCGGCTATATCGGCGCGATAGACGAAGGGCAGCCAGTCGAGGTGGATGCTGAACAGCAGGATGAAGAGGAGGCCGGTGAAGAACGTGGGCAGCGAGAAGCCCACAAAGGCCAGCGTATTGGCGACCTGGTCGAAGATCGAATAGGGCCGCGTCGCCGCAAACACCCCTATGGGAATTGCAATCAGCAGCGCCAGCAACTGCGAGGAGCCGATGATGAAGAGCGTGACCTTAAGACGTTGCAGGACCAGCGTGTCGACGTCGACGCGGCTGGCGAACGAAAAGCCCCAGTCGCCCTTCACCATCGATTTGGCCCAGCGCACGTAGCGCACCATAACCGGATCGTCGAGTCCGAATTGCTTGCGCAGGTTCGCGGCCACTTCAGCGGGGACGTTGGGGTTGCTCGCGAGCTCCTCGAACGGGTCTCCGGGTGCTAACGCGAGCACCGCGAACAGGATGACGCTGATGCCGATGACGCTCGGAATGGCGATGAGCAGGCGGCGGATGAGGTACTTGCCCATTGCGTCGTCTCTATGCTTCCCGGTACCAGTCCTTCAGCAGCCACACATCGCTATCCCAGCCGCTCATCGGCGCGCGCAGGCGGTTCGATTGTGCGCTTACCACGGGGCGGTTCACCAGGGGGATGACAACCTTGTGCTCCACCACCAGCTCGTTCATCCTGATGAAGAGCGCCGCGCGCTTCACCGGATCGAGCTCGCTTTCAGAGGCGCGGAAGGTGCGGTCATATTCGTCGTTGCGCCAGCGCGTATGGTTGCGGCCCTGCCACTTGTTGTCCTTGGCCGCCACCTCCCACGAGCAGAATCTTTCCATGAAGCGCTCAGGGTCGGGCCGCCCCATCGTGACGTTGTACATCTGGAGGTCGCAGAAGAACTTGGAGTTGGTATCCGGGTTGGCGACGTCGGAGGAGAAGTACACCGACGCGGTCACGCTCTTCAACTCGAGGTCGATTCCCGCCCGCTGGCACGCCTGCTTTACGATCGCCTGCACCTTCTGGCGCGGCGCGTTGGTCGAGGTCTGGAACACGTACTTGAGCTTCTTGCCGTCCTTGGCGCGTATACCGTCGGCTCCGCGCTTCCATCCCGCCGCGTCCAAAATCTGGTTCGCCTTGTCGACGCTGAACTCCCATTTGTTGTTGGGCGAGCGGAAGCGCGCGGGCTGGTTGAGAAAGTTGCGCGTCGCGATCCCTGTGCGCCCGTAGATGTGCTCCTGTATCGACCCGCGGTCAATAAGCAAGTTGAGGGCTGTGCGCACTGCCGGATCGGTGAGCGTCGGATGCTTGCTCTTGACGCTGGAGCGCTCGCCCTCTACCTCGGTCCACGGATCGGCGTGGTTCAGCTGGATGTGCTCGACGGAGCCGCCCGACACGATGTTGACCTTGCCCTTGCCGCCCGCTTCCAGGCGTTTGAGGATGTCGTCCTCAACCAGCATGTTCCAGGCGTAGTCGTACTCCCCCGTCTGCAGCACCGCGCGCGCCGCGGACACCGCGTCGCCGCCGCCCTTCATCTCAATCGAGTCGAAATAGGGCCTGTTGGCCTCGTGGTAGTTGGGATTGATCTTGCCCGCGACCAGGTCGCCGGGACGGAAATCGCTGAACATGTAGCAGCCGGTGCCGACGGGCTTCAGGTTCGCCGGCGCCTCGCGCGACTTGGCGCCCTTGTAGGCCTCGAACAAGTGCTTCGGGATGATCATGCCGCCCGCGCCCACGAAGGCTTGCGCCCAGAACGGCGCGGGTCTGTCAAAGGTGACGCGAACGGTGTGGCTGTCGAGCTTCTCGGCGCGCATGTCCTTGTAGTTGCCGATAGTCACGGCTGCGGTGGCCGGATCGGCGGCGTATTCCCAGTTGAAGACCACGTCGTCGGCAGTGAAGGGCTTGCCATCGTGCCATTGAACGTTGCGCTTCAACTTCCACACCACCGACTTGCCGTCGGCGGCGACACCGCCGTTCTGAACGCTCGGAATCTCGGCCGCGAGGATGGGCACCAGGTTGGCGTCGCCGTCCCAGGCGGCGAGCGGCTCGTAGAACACGCGGGAGCCGTATAGGTCCTTCGTGCCAACCGCAAAATGCGGGTTGAGAAGGGTCGGACCCTGCCACATTAGTATTTTGAGGAGGCCGCCGCCACCGCGCTTCGCAGGCTTATAACTCCAACCCTGCTGTGCATTCGCCACCCCCGCATGCAGGAGCATGTGGCCGGCCATGGGCGCCGTCAGTCCCGCTCCGACCATCATTTCGATGAACCGGCGGCGCGACATTCGGCCGCACTTTACTTGGTCTATCAGCTGGTGAAGATCATGCTCGTTCATTTGCCTTCTCCTGTTTCGGTAACCGTCACAACCTTGCTATTGTTGTGTTGCACACTTAATGAAACATTTAGAAGCGTGACGTCGAGCGTAGACGCATCATTACTAACACCGTCATTCCGGCGAACGCCGGAATCCAGAGCGTATCGTTACACCAAGCACCTTAAATTTTGATCCTTCGGACCGAGCTTACGTAATAGATTCCGCCCTCCCGGATCGGATCCGGGGCGTGTTTTGCCGGAACGACGAGTGTGGATAAGCTTCAGTTTTAAGTGCTCGATAGTCTGCAACACTACACTAGCGTCGCACATGATTTCGGAATGATGGGCGTGCGTCAGCGCGGTGGCCAAAGAACTTCCCATTGCAAGATTGATCACAGCAGCGAATTTCATGTTCAGCCCCCCGAACTGAAGCGTTACGCGGGATGTTCTATATTCATCCAATACGCATAGTAGGCCGATTGAAGGCCAGGCACAACAGGAGCCAAAACATGGAGATGAACCATGCCGTTAAGATGGACACAGGGACAGGTGGCGGAGTGGATTGGGATGACGCTCGGGATGGCGATGAGCAAACGGCGGATGAGGTACTTGCCCATTGCGTCGTCGCTATGCTTCCCGGTACCAGTCCTTCAGCAGCCACACGTCGTTGTCCCAGCCGCTCATCGGCGCGCGCAGGCGGTTCGATTGCGCGCTTACCACGGGGCGGTTCACCAACGGTATGACAACCTTGTGCTCCACCACCAGTTCGTTCATGCGGATGAAGAGCGCGGCGCGTTTCACCGGATCGAGCTCGCTTTCTGCGGCGCGGTAGGCGCGGTCGTACTCTTCGTTGCGCCAGCGCGTGATGTTGCGGCCCTGCCACTTGTTCTCTTTGCTCGACACTTCCCACGAGCAGAACTGGTTCATGAAGCGCTCGGGGTCGGGCTGCGACATCGAGGTGCTGTACATCTGGAGGTCGCAGAAAAACTTGGTGTAGGTATCCGGGTTGGCGACATCGGAGGAGAAGTACACCGACGCAGTTATGCTCTTTAACTCAAGGTCGATTCCCGCCCGCTGGCACGCCTGCTTCACAATTGCCTGCACCTTCTGGCGCGGTGCGTTGGTCGAGGTCTGGAACACGTACTTGAGCTTCTTGCCGTCTTTGGTGCGGATGCCGTCGGCTCCCCGCTTCCATCCCGCCGCGTCCAAAATCAGGTTCGCCCTGTCGACGTTGAACTCCCACTTGTTGTTGGGCGAGCGGACGCGCGCGGGCTGGTTGAGGAAGTTGCGCGTCGCGATCCCCGTGCGCCCGTAGATGTGCTCCTGGATCGAGCCGCGGTCGACCAGTATGTTAAAGGCTTCCCGCACTGCGGGATCGGTGAGTGTCGGATGTCTGCTCTTGGCGTTGGCGCGCTCGCCCTCCACCTCGGTCCACGGATCGGTATTGTTCAGTTGGATCATCTCGATGGCGCCGCCCGGGACGATGTGGACCTTGCCCCGGCCGCCCGCTTCCAGGCGCTTGAGGATGTCGTCCTCGACCTGCATGTTCCAGGCGTAGTCGAATTCGCCCGTCTGCAGTACTGCACGCGCCGCGGAAACCGCATCACCGCCGCCCTTCATCTCGATCGCGTCGAAATGGGGCCGGTTGGCCTCATGGTAGTTGGGATTGATCTTGCCGGCCACCAGGTCTCCGGGACGGAAATCGCTGAACATATAGCAGCCGGTGCCGACGGGCTTCAGGTTCGCCGGCGCCTCACGCGACTTCGCGCCCTTATAGGCCTCGAACAGGTGCTTCGGGATGATCATGCCGAGCACGCCCACGAAGGGATCGGCCCAGAACGGCGTGGGCCTGGCGAAGGTGACGCGAACGGTGTGGCTGTCGATCTTCTCGGCGCGGATATCCCGGTAGCTGCCGAGCGTCACAGCAGCGGTGGCCGGATCAGCGGCATATTCCCAGTTGAATACCACGTCGTCGGCGGTGAAAGGCCTGCCGTCGTGCCACTGGACGTTGCGCTTCAACTTCCACACCACCGACTTGCCGTCGGCGGTGACACTGCCGTTCTGCACGCTCGGCACCTCGGCCGCGAGGATCGGCACCAGGTTGGCGTCGCTGTCCCAGGCAGCGAGCGGCTCGTAGAACACGCGGCAGCCATACTGATCCTTGGTGCCGATGGCGAAATGGGGATTGAGCAGTGTCGGACCCTGCCACAGCAGTAGCTTGAGGGCGCCGCCGCCGCCGCGCTTCGCGGGCTTATAACTCCAACCCTGCTGTGCATTCGCCACCCCCGCATGCATCAGCATGTGGCCGGCCATGGGGGCTGTCAGTCCCGCCCCGACCATCATTTGAATGAAGCGGCGGCGCGACAGGCGGCCGCACTTTACCTTGTCGATCAGCTGGTGAAGATCATGCTCGTTCATGCGCTCTCTCCGGTTATCTTTTCAGGCTGGGCTTGAGGCTACGGCATCAATGGAACGATATCTTAATCCACCTTGATGCCCGCGGCCTTGACGATCTTGGAGAGCTTGCCGATGTCTTCGGCGACGAGCTTGTGGAATGCCTCGGCCGAACTCGATATCATCACCACGCCCTGGACCAGCATGGGTTTCTTGATCTCCGGGAGATTGACGACGCCGGACACGGCTTGATTGATCTGCCGGATGGCGGCGCGCGGCGTCTTGCCCGGCGCGAATATGCCGTACCAGGTGTCGTAATCGAAACCGGGCAGCGCGGCTTCCGCGATCGTCGGCACGTCCGGAAACGCGGGAGAACGCTGCGCGGTAGTCACTGCCAGGGCCAGCACGCGACCGTCTTTCATGAACGCCATCGCCGGGCTGGTGGGCGATAACCAGTATTGAATTCGCCCTGCCGCAGTGTCGACCAAGGCTTCGGGCGTGCCGCGATAGGGCACGTGCACGACGTTAATCCCTGCGACAAACTTGAACAGCTCGCCGCCCATGTGGGTACCGCTGCCGATGCCGGCAGAGCCGAACAGCAATACGCCCGGCTTCTGCTTGGCAAGCGCGATCAGATCCTTCACTGACTTGACGCCAATGCCGGGGTTGACCACCAGCACCAGCGGCGTGCTCGCGATTTGACCGACGCCGATGATGTCCTTCAGCGGGTCGTAGGGAAGCTTCGCATACAAGGCCGCACTCACCGCATAAGCGAGCGAGGTCAACATGAGCGTCTGCCCGTCCGGGCTGGCGCCTGCGACGATACTGCCGGCCACAATGCCGCCGGCGCCGGGGCGGTTGTCGGACACCACCTGGTGGCCGGAACTGTCCGCCAGTTTCGCCCCTATCACACGCGCAAGAACATCGGTCTGGCTGCCCGCAGTGAACGGAATGACAATACGTACCGGCTTGGCCGGATAGACTTGTGCAACAGCCGCATCGTGCGCAATCAACGTCAGCGCCGCGCCAGCCGCGAGAATGAAAATTTTCATGCTGCTCCTCCATATTTTTTTTGCTATTTTGTTTTGACCGTGCTTATCCGGTTGTCACCCAAACCAACTACCGGTAGTATGTTGAGCATCCGCGCTGACGTGGAGCGACCATGGTTATTGACGTACTTGAGCGAGGCGATCTGCCGTTTCCGCGCTCGCTGCCGGAGTTCCAGCGCCTCTTCCC
>CAMATZ010000079.1 GCA_945861275.1 Bordetella parapertussis | reverse complement strand
CCAGGGAAGAGGCGCTGGAACTCCGGCAGCGAGCGCGGAAACGGCAGATCGCCTCGCTCAAGTACGTCAATAACCATGGTCGCTCCACGTCAGCGCGGATGCTCAACATACTACCGGTAGTTGGTTTGGGTGACAACCGGATAAGCACGCGCCAAATGTTGGCGGTGCGTCGGTCACCGGTTTGGCGGCAAGTAGCAGCACGACAAGCAGTTCACCGGACAGCCCAGCGGGCACTGTGCTGGCTCTGGGGGATACTCAAATCGGGATTATCGCGGAGACCGAACCCGAAGGTCAGAATGAAATTGATCTCGTTAGAAGAAGGGCGCCTATATGTTTCTAACCATGATGAAAGTCTGCCGCACGTTACTGGCGGCGACCCTGCTGCTTGCGGCGCAGTGGTCGCTGGCCGCTCCCGCGGGCGAAGTGGAATTCGCACAAGGGCTGGCGAGCGCGCAGCAGAGCGGCCAGTCTCCGCGTTTCTTAAGCAAAGGCGACGTGTTGCAGGAAGGTGATGTGCTGAACACCGGGGCGAAAGGTTTCGCCATCATTGCGTTTCCCGATGGCAGCAAAGTAACCTTGCGACCCAATACGTCGTTCGCGATCGATCAGTACAACGCAGCCGCCGGACAGGAAGCGGCGTTTTTCCGTTTGCTCAAAGGCGGTTTGCGCACGATTACCGGCGCCATAGGCAGGGCGAAACCGGAGGCCGTGCGTTTCAGTACTTCCACCGCGACCATCGGCATACGCGGCACGTCGTTCGATGCGCGCATCTGTGATGCCGATTGCGCGATCGAGGAGGCACGCGGCGGCGGCGCGAAACCCAAACCTGGAGTCGTTGCTGATTCGGTGGTGGCGCGGGTGGCGGTGTTAACCGGCAGCGCGGTGATCACCGGCGCGGACAAACAGACGCGCACGGTCGCCAAGGGCGCTGCGCTCTACACCGGCGATACGATACGCACGGAAAAAGGCGGCTACGCGGTGCTGGCGTTTCGTGATGAAACGCGCATTACCGTGGCCAGCGAATCTGAATTCAGACTGGAAAACGTGCGCTTTACCGGCGAAAAATCCGATAGCGGCAGTTTTGCCGTGCGTTTGGTGCGAGGCACCGCGCGCACTTTGACGGGCTTGCTGGCGCGGCGTGACCCGAAATCTTTCCAGTACAGCGCCGGCAACGCCACCATCGGCATTCGCGGCACCGGGTTTGACACGCGCGTCGAGCAAGAATGCGCCGCGGGCAAGTGCGCGGATTCGGTTTATGCGCTGCTGTGGGATGGTTCGATAGCGCTGGAAGTCGGCCAGCAATCGCTGCTGATACCGCTGAATCGCGCGGCACTGTTCAACGCGCTGCAAAATCGACTGGCCGTGCTCGACCTCGTGCCGCAATTCTTCACCATTGAACCCGCGCCGCGCCCGGATCTGATTTCCGTGGAAGACAATTTATTCAGCGCGGTTGATGTGAAGGCCGTGCCGCCGGGCCTGTATGTCAATGTACGCGATGGCCATATCCTGTTCTTGGGACTTAATAATCGCGGGATTGATCTCGGACGCTTCGAATCAGGCTATCTTGGCATCGGCGTCGATACACCGCAGCGCCTGACGCGCGTGCCGCAATTCATACTCAACGATCCGATACCCGCGCCGGAGAATTTCGACCTGAAACTGTTGCGCTTGCTGGAAACGCTGGGTGACAGTTCGCGCGGTTTGATCTGTGAAATGTAATCCCGCCGCATAGTGGGGATATAAATTATGATTAAAAAACAATTGGTAATGGGTGTTTCACTGGCGCTGCTGGCGATGGCGGGATGGTGTCAATCGCCGGCAGTCGCGCAAAACGCGCCCCTGCTCGACATCAAACGCTTCGTGATCGAAGGCCCCAACCCGCTTTCCGCGCAGGAAACGCAGACGCTGCTGGCGCCGCATTTGGGGCTGCACAACGATCTCGCGTCGATCGAAGCCGCTGCCGTCACGCTGGAAAAAGCCGTGCGCGATCGCGGACACTCGTTTCATCGTGTGATCGTGCCCGGGCAAAAGCCGCAGTCCGGTGAGCTGACGTTGCGTGTGCTCGCATTTTCGCTGGCGGAAGTGAGCGTATCCGGCAACCGGTTTTTTTCGAACGACAATATTCTGCGCTCCCTGCCCGGCTTTAGACCCGGCGCCGCGCCGGATTTACAGGAGCTCGGCCGCCAGATCACGCTTGCCAATGAACATCCGGCGAAACGGCTGTCGGTGCAATTTCGCGAAAGCATAAAGCCCGACCATATCGACGCCGAGGTGGTGGTGCGCGATGTGCCTGCGGCGCAAACGTTCATCGGACTCACGGGCGGCGGGCGCGATTTCGACAACAACCTGAATCGCAACACCGGCTACACGCGGCTCACCATCGGCCATCAGCGCAGCAACCTGTTTGATCTGGATCACGCCTTGACCGTGGCCTACACCACCTCGCCCGATCATATGAACAAAGTGAGTCAGATCGGCGTGTTCTACTGGATGCCGCTATACAGCCACAACACCAGCCTCTCCGCCTACTGGACGAAATCGGATGTCGATACCGGTTCGGTGGGCGTAGGCGGCGTCAATTTCAACGTCAGCGGCAAGGGCGAGTTTTTCGGCTTGCGCGCAACCTACGCCTTGCCGAAATACGGCGCGTTGTCGCACAGCGTGTCGCTGGCAATAGATTCGCGTTATTTTGAAAGTTCGGTCGGTTTTGCCGGCGGTGCGTTGCCGACGGCGGCGGTGGGCAGCACGCCGCTGTCGTTGCGCTACGCCGTGCGTAGCGATCAATCGTGGGGCGGTTTCGGCGGTAACATCGAATACGTCGCCAATGCCGGCGGCGGACGTGGCAATGATGCGCTTTCTTACGCCGCTTCCCGCGCTTTGGCGACAACCAACTGGCAAGCCATCCGTTGGGAAGCCGATGTGCAATACAACCTCGGCAGCCGCTGGGCGCTTAACGCGAAGTTGCGCGGCCAATCCACCGATGACCTGTTGATTCCGGGCGAACAATTCGGCGTCGGCGGCGTGAGCAGCGTGCGCGGCCTGAAAGAGCGCGAAGCCACCGGGGATCGCGGCCACAGCGCCAGCCTTGAACTGATCGCCCCCGCGATTTACGCCGGCATCGTGCCTTTTGCGTTCACCGATTTTGGCCGCCGCTCGCATATCACGCCGGTGGCAGGTGTTGCGCAAAGTGATACGGCGTCCAGCGCCGGATTCGGCGCGCGCTGGAATTGGGAAAAGGGCATGGATGTTTCGGTGACCTACGCCAATGTAATGAACGGCATTGCGGGTGGCACGCCGCGCGGGCATGACAAAGTCAATTTCTCGCTGTTTTACCGGTTTTGATGTAGCTGAAAGCCTTGGACCTTACTGCGCCTTTATCCCAGCAGCCTTAATCACACGTCCCCACTTCTCGGTTTCCGCTTTGATGTAAGCGGCAAACTGCGCCGGCGTGTTGGCAACAATTTCCGCACCTTCGTTCGCCATGTGTTTTGCGACATCGGGCGCGCGCAGCGCACGTATGCCTTCCTGCGATAACCGATCCACTATCGGTTGCGGCGTGCCCGCAGTGGTCAAAAAGCCGAACCACTGCGTGGCTTCGTAGCCCGGCACGGTTTCGCCGATAGCGGGCACATCCGGCAAAAATGGCGAGCGCTTCGCCGTGGTTACGCCCAGCACGCGCAGGCGATGGGTGCGGATGTAGCCCATCGCAGTCGGCAGCGACGGGATCTGCATCGAAATTTCCCCCGCGAGGTGGGCGATGACGGCCGCGCCCGAGCCTTTGTACGGCACATGCACCAAGTTGATTTTGGCAAGATGCTTGAACAGTTCCAGCGACAGGTGCGGGCTGGTGCCGATGCCGGCCGAGCCCGCGTTAATTTCGCCGGGCTGTTTTTTGGCGAGCGCGATCAAATCCGTGACGCTGCGTGCGGGTACGGAGGGATGCACCAGCAGCGCATTGGGCACCGACGCGATTTGCGTCAGCGGCGCAAGATCGCGCATCGCATCATAGGGCAGCTTCGCGTACATCCACAGGTTAAGCGCCAGCGTGGACGGGCTCACCAGCAGAGTATGTCCGTCGGGCGCGCTTTTCGCCACGTTGTCGATACCGATGGTGGTGCCCGCGCCCGCGCGATTCTCCACCACTACTTGCTGACCAAGATATTCAGTCAACTTGTGGGCGAGCACGCGCGCAAGTATATCGGTGCCGCCGCCGGGCGCGGAGGGCACCACCAGGCGGATGGTGCGCGTGGGAAATGCCGGCCCTGAGCCTGTCGCAGGGGTTTGTGCGGCGGCTGGCAGCGCTTGCAATGCGAGCAACATTGCCCAAGGGACAATACAACTAGGGGTTGGTATCGGCATATTTCAGCAGGCTGTGCCTGTTTGCAGGTAGGGGATTCTGGCGCGCGCCAGAATGACGGTGGGTGCGGCGCCAGCGTTAGGTTTTGTAATCCAAACGCTGGCGTCACAACAGCGGGCATTGTAGGTTTACCGCATGGCGCGCACAAGCAATAGCGCCTTGCCGGCCCATCTGCGCTCGATTTGCCCTACACTGACACCCATGCAACCGATACAACGCGTGGCCATACTCACCAGCGGCGGCGACGCGCCGGGCATGAACGCCGCGGTGCGTGCCGCGACCCGCGCCGCGCTGGCGCGAGGGTGGGAGATGTTTGGCGTGCGCAACGGCTATGCGGGTTTGATTGCTGACGAGCTCACGCCACTGCATGCGCGTGATGTCGGCGGCATCATTCAGCGCGGCGGCACGGTGCTTGGCAGCGCGCGTTGTGTCGAGTTCACGACGGACGCTGGCCGCGCCCAAGCGCTCGCCAACCTGCGGCGGCGTGGCATCGCGGCGCTGGTGGTTATCGGCGGCAACGGCTCGCAGACGGGCGCCAGCGTGTTGGCCAACGCCGGTTTTCCGGTGGTGGGCGTGGCCTCGACGGTGGATAACGATATGCCCGGCACCGATGTCACCATCGGCGTTGATACCGCGGTGAACATCACTGTCGAAGCGATTGACCGGCTGCGCACCACCGGCTCATCGCATAAGCGCGCTTTTCTGGTCGAAACCATGGGCCGCAACTGTGGCTACATCGCGCTGATGGCGGGTATCGCCGGCGGCGCCGAAGTGATTGCCATTCCCGAGTGTGAGATCGAACCCCATGAAGTCGCCGAACGCCTGCGTGCGGCGTATCAACGCGGCAAGACCCACGCACTGGTGGTGGTCGCCGAAGGTGCAAAGCACGGTGCGCAGGCGATAGCGCGGCATGTCGCCGAGCACCGCGACGCCATCGGCTTTGGTTTGCGTATCACCACGCTGGGGCATGTGGTGCGCGGCGGCGTGCCGACTGCGGCGGATCGCATACTTGCCACCCGGCTTGGCGCGGCGGCAATCGATCAGCTTGCGCGCGGGGCGCCGAACATGCTGGTCGGCCTGCGCGGCAGTGACATCGTGGCCACGCCGCTTGCCGAAGTGGCGGGCAGGACCAAAGGGGTCGATCAGGCGTTACTGGAATTGGCGCGGGTGCTGGCGCGGTAAACACGGGTGTTACGGCGCCGACGGCGTAAACGCATCACTGAAAAAATCATCCGGCGGCAGTTTGCAGTGTGCGGAAAAATCGCGCCGCGCGGACTCAATCACTATCGGCGCGCCGCAGGCGTAAACCTGGTGTCCCGACAAATCCGGAAAATCCTGCATCACTGCGCGATGCACAAAGCCGCTGCGACCGTTCCAGTTGTCGTCGGGGCGCGCCTCGGACAGCACCGGCACATAGCGGATGCCGTGTTCGCGCGCCCAGCCTTCGGCGAGATCGTGCAGATACAAATCAGCGCGCACGCGGCAGCCCCAATACAGGGTGATCGGGCGCTCGATGTTTTTGTGGATGGCATGCTCGACGATGGCTTTGATGGGGGCGAACCCGGTGCCGCTGGCGAGCAGGATCATCGGCTTCACGCTGTCTTCGCGCAGGAAAAACGTGCCGAGCGGACCTTCAAAACGCAGAATGTCTTTTTCCTTGAGCGTGTTGAATACGTACTTGCTGAACGGCCCGCCGTAGTCGCGCAGGTGCAATTGCAGCACGCCGTCGTCGTGCGGCGCGTTGGCGAGCGATAGGCTGCGGCGCAGTCCGCTTCTGGTGAGTATGTCGATATATTGTCCGGCCAGAAACTGCAGGCGCTCGGCGGCGGGCAAGCGCAAATGAATCATCGTCACGTCGGGTGCGACGCGCGCCAGCTTTTGCACACGGCACGGCAGGGTGCGCACCGGAATATCCTTGATGGCGCTGATTTCACGGCATTCAATCACCACGTCGGTTAACGCTTTGGCCTGGCAAAACAGCGCGTAGCCCTGTTGCTTGTCGCTGTCCGACAGCGCCGATTCCTGATACGTGCCGTAATCAACACGGCCTTCAAGCAGCTTGCCTTTGCAACTGCCGCAGGCGCCATTGCGGCAGCCGTAGGCGATGTTGAAACCTTCGCGCAGCGCACCATCGAGGATGGTTTCATCGCCGCTAACGCTGAACACATGGTTGCTGGGCTTGATCGTAACTTGGCAGGGCATGGAGTAAAATGCTTCGCGATATGAAACGGTTACTGATTATCGGTTGTGGCGACGTGGGCTTGCGCTTGATACCGCTGGCGCGCGCGCGCTACCGCATCTATGCGCTCACGCGTGACGCCGCGCAATGTGCCGCGCTGCGTGCATTGGGTGTGACGCCGGTGATGGGAGATCTGGATCAGCCGCAATCGCTGTCGGCCATCGCCGGGCTTGCGCATGACGTGGTTCATCTGGCGCCGCCGCCAGCGCACGGCGTTACCGACACCCGTACCGCGCATCTGATTGCCGCTCTCTTGAATAGACGCAGAAACAAAAACATTCGCAGCAGTTTACCACAGCACTTTGTGTACATTAGCACCAGCGGCGTCTACGGGGATTGCGGCGGCGCGGTGGTGCCGGAGACGCGTCCGCCGCACCCGCAAACCGCGCGTGCGTGTCGGCGCGTGGACGCCGAACGGCGGCTGCGTGCGTGGGGCGCGCGCAGCGGCGTGCCGGTGTCGATTCTGCGCGTGCCGGGCATCTATGCCGCGGACCGTTTGCCGATCGCACGCCTGGAGCGCGGCACGCCGACGTTGCGCGACGAAGACGATGGCTACGTGAACCACCTTCATGCCGATGATCTTGCGCGGCTGGTGATCGCGGCGCTGAATCACGCAGCACCGGGACGTGCCTACAACGCGGTGGATGATTTGCCGCAGAAGATGGGTGACTACTTTGATCTGGTGGCGGATCGGCACAGCCTCCCGCGTCCGCCACGCATCGCGCGCAGTGAAGCCGCGCGCGTGATTCCCGCCAATCTGTTGTCGTTCATGAGCGAATCGCGGCGCTTGTCGAACCAGCGCATCAAGCAGGAGTTGCGCTTCCGACTGCGTTATCCGAGCGTGCTTGAGGGCATCGTGAATCCCGGCAAAACCGTTGCCTGGCGGCGATGACGCAACCCCACGACGTGCTGCTGGTGTTGACCAACCTGCCGGATCGCGCGGCGGCGGAAAATATCGCGCACGCGGTGATTGAGGAAAACGTTGCGGCGTGTGTCAACATCCTCGGTCCTTGCATGTCGGTGTATCGCTGGCAGGGTGTGGTGGAACATGCCGAAGAAACGCCGCTGCTGATCAAAACCACACACGCGCGTTACGCTGCGCTGCAAGCGCTGATCCGCCGTTTGCATCCGTATGAACTTCCGGAAATCATTGCCGTCCCACTAGCGCAAGGCTTGCCCGGCTATCTCGCCTGGGTGGCTATGCAAGTGACAACGGAAAGGAGCGGTGCAGCGAGCGATGAAGCCCGGAATTCCTGATGCGAAAGTTACGTAACTATTTGTTTTTATTGTATATTTTTTGTTGTGCTGCAGTGGTCTCGGCAGCGCAGCCGGAACTGCTGGCGCCGGAAAAAGCGTTTCGTTTTTCCGCGCGTGCGCTGGATGCATCGACTATCGAAGTACGCTACCAGATCGCCGATGGTTATTACCTGTATCGCGAGCGCTTTGCTTTTGCTGCCGACACTGCGGGTGTAAAACTCGGCACGGCGCAGATTCCGCAGGGCCAGCTGAAAAAAGACGAATTCTTCGGCGAAGTGCATACGCATCGCGGCGAATTGAAGATCGTGGTACCGCTGGAGGCCGCCGCGCAGGGCGGGCTTGCGTTGACGGTCACCTCGCAAGGCTGTGCCGATGTGGGCGTGTGTTATGTGCCGATGGAGAGCAGGGTGCAATTGGCGATGGCCGGTGGCGCAGCCGGCGGGACCGTGGCGGGCGCACTTTCCACGGCGCGCGACAGTGGTGATCTGCTGTCGCGCCTGTCGAGCCGACCGCAAGGTAGCGCGCCGCCATCGCTGGCCGAAGACTCGCGGATTGCGGCGCTGTTTGAGGGCGGATTCTGGTGGCTGATAGTGAGTTTTTTCGGTTTTGGCCTGCTGCTGTCGTTAACGCCTTGCGTGCTGCCGATGTTCCCGATTCTGTCGGGCATGATAGTCGGGCGCGGCCATACCGTTACGCGCATGCACGGCTTCATGTTGTCGGCGGCCTACGTGCTGGGCATGGCGCTGACGTATGCCATCGCGGGCGTTGCCGCCGGACTGTCGGGTGCGATGCTGTCGGCTGCACTGCAAAACCCCTGGGTGCTGGGCAGCTTTGCGCTGGTGTTTGTGATGCTCGCGTTGTCGATGTTTGGCGTTTACGAACTGCAACTGCCTGCGCAGTGGCAAACCCGCATGACGGAAAGCGCCAACCGCCTGCCGGGAGGGAAATACACTGGCGTGTTCGCGATGGGGGTGCTGTCGGCGCTGATCGTCGGACCGTGCGTGGCAGCGCCGCTGGCGGGCGCGCTGCTCTATATCAGCCAGAGCCGCGATGGCGTGCTCGGCGCAGCGGCGCTGTTCGCGCTGGCGCTGGGCATGGGCGTGCCGCTGCTTGCGATGGGCGCTTCGGCAGGCGCGCTGCTGCCCAAGGCGGGGCCGTGGATGGAAGCTGTGAAACGCTTTTTCGGCGTACTGCTGATCGCGGTGGCGATTTATCTGCTGTCGCCGGTAATTCCGATGGGCGCGCAGATGCTGGCGTGGGCGGCCCTGCTGATCGTCAGCGCGGTGTACCTGCGGGTGATCGACCCCTTGCCTCAGCACGCGCACGGATTTCAGCGCTTGACCAAAGGTATGGGGGTTATCGCGTTGCTAACCGGCGCGGCGTACCTGGTGGGCGCGTTGTCAGGCGCAAAAGATATTCTGCGTCCGCTGTCTGCCGTTCTGCTACCCAGTGAAACACCAGCCCAGGCCGTCAGCCAGCCGTTGTTCAAGCGCGTGGCTAGCGGCGCGGAACTGGATGCGGCGGTTAAAGCTGCTGCCGGACGGCCGGTGCTTCTCGATTTTTATGCCGATTGGTGCGTGTCGTGTAAAGAGATGGAGAGCTTTACCTTTAGCGATGCGCAAGTGAAGCAGCGCCTCGCGGGCATGGTCAAGCTGCAGGCGGACGTTACCGCCAACAATGCGGAGGATCAGGCGTTGCTCAAGCGCTTTCGCCTGTTCGGTCCGCCTGGGATTATTTTCTTTGATAAAAATGGAAAAGAAATCAATGGGTTACGTGTAATAGGCTTTCAGAATGCAGAAAAATTCACGGGCGTTCTGGATGAGGTATTGAAATTTTGATTTTGCATGTATCTGTTACTATTTTAAGACCATCTTTAGTTAATTTACGCTAAAACTTGTCCAACAAGATATTCAGATACGCACTGTACGCGCTAATCGCACTAGTGGCATTTGGTGCCGGCATTTGGGTGAGCAAGCGCCAAACTGCTGCGCCCGAAGTCACTGCAGCCGAAGCGCTCTACGCCATAACCCTGCCGGACCTGCAAAACAAGCCGCAAAAGATCGATCAGTGGCGTGGCAAAGTCGTGGTGGTCAATTTTTGGGCAACCTGGTGCGCGCCTTGCCGTAAAGAAATCCCGATGTTTGTTAAAATGCAGGAGAAATATGGATCTAAAGGACTGCAATTTGTCGGTATCTCCATAGATCAGCTTGATAAAACATCTGAATTTTCGCGTTACTTCGATGTTAACTACCCCAACTTGATCGGCACATTCGATGCTGTTGAGATATCCCGTCTAGCCGGTAACAAGCAGCGAGCATTGCCGTATACGGTGATTCTGGATCGCAAAGGGAGGATTTCGGCTACCGAGTTAGGGGGGCTGACTCAGGAAAAGCTGGAAGCGCTGGTTAATCCCTTACTTTAGGCTTATTTCCAACGTTCAAAACTCTCTAAATTCGTTTAAAGTGTTAGTATCTTCTGTCTAGTCTTAATCAACTACGGCTGCAGGACGTTCATACCGTGCTTATCCGGTTGTCACCCAAACCAACTACCGGTAGTATGTTGAGCATCCGCGCTGACGTGGAGCGACCATGGTTATTGACGTACTTGAGCGAGGCGATCTGCCGTTTCCGCGCTCGCTGCCGGAGTTCCAGCGCCTCTT
>CAMATZ010000078.1 GCA_945861275.1 Bordetella parapertussis | reverse complement strand
CAACCGCCGTTTCTATCCATTCAACGCTTTCCGCTCCCTGCTTGGCATTGCTGGCGACGTGACTGCGCCGACCTATGCCGAACTTTATGCAAAAAAATCACGAGCCACTACAGGTAGTAGGCTTGGGCACTAACCGGATAAGCACGGTTTTGACTACTGGTACAACAGCTGCAGTAGGTTACCATAAAAAAGTGCTCACACACCAAGACGAGCGTAACCTTTTGTTTTTATTGCAATTTTTATGACCTGAGCCCATGCTCAGTTTTATCCTTGTGGCGCTTCAAGGGCCCTCGCGTTTGCAGCAGGATTTTGAGCGGCGCCGCTACGCAGCCAAGATGTTTTCCAGGGTCGGAGGAGGTCCGTCACTGCACCATACCGAGCTCGGTCAGCGTTTTGCGCAGGCGTGCGTATTCCTTGTCGAGCAGCGCCGGCAGCTCCTGGGAACCGATCAAGTCGATGGTCCAGTTGTTGCTCTCGGCGAACTTCTTTGCCTCCGGGGTGCGCATGGCTTTGCTGAAGACATTCTCCCAGTAAGCTGCCTGCGCAGGCGTGATGCCCTTGGGGCAGAACACTGTAAACCAGGTAGAGGCGACCACGTCGTAGCCCTGCTCGCGCAATGTCGGCAGGTCAGGGAGTAGCGGCAGCCGCTGGCCCGAGATGGTTCCTATCATGCGCACCTTGCCAACGCCCGCCATAGCCTGGGCGCTGCCTGAACTGGAAATGCCGACGTTGATATGCCCGCCCGCGACCTGAGTCGCGGTGATGCTGCCCGACGCGTTCACCACCACGCGCATCTTGCGCGCATCGTATCCCGCGATGCGGGCGATCTCGGCAAGCGCGATATGCGATGAATTTCCAGCCGCGGTGGAAAACCCGAAGCTGAACGGGGCCGGGCCTTTGGTGAAGCCGTCAACCATCTCCTTGATCGATCGAATCGGTGAGCCGCCGGGCACGAACATCACCAGGTCGCCATCGAACGCCTTGATGATTGGCGTCAGATCGCGGTGCGTGCTGGTGCTGCCGGTGGTGATCGCTGTGGTCACCCAGCTTGACCCCAGGATCACCAGGTAATGCGGATCCGCCGGGTGTGCGTTGACATAGGCGACGGAAAGCGACTGGCCCTGGCCGGGCTTGTTCATCACCGTGGTCGGCACCGGAAGAGCGTTGGTATCCGTCAAAATCTTTTGCAGCACACGCCCGACGCGATCGTTGGCGCCGGCCGCTTGCGCACCGATTACGATTTCCACGTTCTTGCGCGGCTTCCAGGGCGTGTCCGCCGCCTGCACGGCTGTGCCGGCAGTGCAAAGTGCGAGCGTAGCAGCGAGCGCGCAGCGTAACGCGTGAGTCATGGTTTGCTTTCCTGGAGTTGTAGATGCGACAGTTGACTTGGCGCGTGAAGTCTGCGACTAATTGCCCGAAGCTGTCAATTCCGCCTGCGAGGGCATGCGCCTGCGCGCATTCCACAGCAGGCGATTCTCCAAGGGCAATCCGATGTCCACACATGCCGCACCGCAAACGCTGATCGGCAAAATCTGGAATCAACACGTCATCCGCGAGTTGAGCGACGGCCGCACGTTGCTCCACATCGACCGGCATTTTTTGCACGACGGCACCAACCGCCAGGCGTTCGATGGCCTGCGCCGCATCAAACGCAAAGTGCGCAACCGCAATCTTAACTTTGCGGTCGTCGATCACATTCTTTCCACGCTGCCGGGGCGCACCGGTGAATCGCACCCGCCCGGCATCGAACGCATCCACGCGCTGCGCGACAACTGCCGCGAATTCGCGGTAGAACTGTACGACGTGGACAGTCCGCAACAGGGCATCGCGCATGTTATCGCGCCGGAGCTCGGCATCACCCTGCCGGGCTGCACACTGGTGTGCGGCGACAGCCACACCGCGACCAACGGCGGACTCGGCGCGCTGGCGTGGGGCATCGGCACCACCGAGGTGATGCATGTGGTTGCCGCGCAGGCGTTGCTGCTGCGCAAACAACAGCAGTTGCGCATTACGTTTAACGGCAGCGTCGGCTCAGGCGTGTCTGCGAAAGACATGATCCTCTACTTTATGGCCCGCCACGGTGTCACGGCGGGCACCGGCTGCGCGGTCGAATATGCAGGCGCCGCCATACGCGCATTGCCCATTGAGGCGCGCATGACTATCTGCAATATGTCGATAGAGTTCGGCTCGCGCTGCGGCATTGTGGCGCCCGACGACGCCACCCTGAATTACGTCGCGAATCGGCCGTACGCGCCCAAGGGCGCGCTGTGGGATCGCGCTGTGGCCGAGTGGCGCACACTGGCTTCCGACGACGGCGCGCGGTTCGACCGCGAAATCGACATCGATTGCAGCCAGATCGGTCCGCAAGTGACCTGGGGCAATTCGCCGCAGGACACCGTTGCCATCGATGAGGCGTTGCCCGATCCAGCCGTAGTCACGGACGCTGACCGGCGTCAGGCGCTGGAACGCGCATACACCTACATGAATCTCACCCCGGGCCGCACGATGGAAGGTGTGCCGATAGACATTGCCTTTATCGGCTCGTGCACCAACAGCCGCCTGTCAGACCTTGAAGCGGCAGCAGAGGTTGTGCGCGGACGCAAAGTACCCAAAGGGGTCACGGCGCTCGCCGTACCCGGTTCAATGGCGGTCAAAGCCGCAGCAGAAGCAAAAGGGCTGGACAAGGTGTTCCTTGCTGCGGGTTTCGAATGGCGCAATGCCGGTTGCTCGATGTGCGTCGGCAGCAATGGCGACCTGGTGCCGCCCGGCAAGCGCTCGATCTCCACCACCAACCGCAATTTCGAACACCGTCAGGGGCCGCACAGCCGCACGCACCTTGCCAGCCCCGCCATGGTCGCGGCAGCGGCAGTGAGCGGCTGCATCACTGACGTGCGCAAGTTGCTGGCTCAACAATAGGGCTAAGCAGAATCTATACAAGGTCATGACTACTCACTGTCATTCCCGCGCAGGCGGGAATCTATGCGGCGTGCCCTGTGGCACTGTGTTATGGGTTCCCGCCTGCGCGGGAACGACAGAGTTAGTTACGACGACGCGTAACTCCGACGAGACCAATTGACAGGGCACTGAACAATGGAACCGTTCACCGTAGTCACCGGCATAGCCGCACCGATGATGATGCCGAATATCAACACCGACGCCATCACGCCGATGGCGGCCGGCCGCTCAACCAGTGTAGACCTCGGCAAGCTGATGTTCGCTAACTGGCGCTACACGCTCGATGGCGCCGAGATACCGGAATTCATCCTCAACCGGCCGCCGTTCCGCCACAGCAAAATTCTCGTCGCCGGCGCTAATTTCGGCTGCGGCAGCTCGCGCGAACGCGCGGTGTGGGCGCTGCTGCGCTTCGGCATACGTTGCGTGATTGCGCCCAGCTTCGCCGATATTTTCCGTGACAATTCGTATCAGAACGGGCTGCTGCCGGTCATCATCGGCGCTGACGAGTGCGCGGCACTTGGCGCAGCGCTGGAGCACGCCGCGAAGCACGCACGCGAGCCGCAAATCACCGTCGATCTTGAGCGCTGCGTGGTGCGTGGTGTCGACGGCCGCGAAATTTCATTTAGCGTGCCGCCGGAACGGCGCGCGGCGCTGCTGGCAGGTCTGGACGAAATCGACGTGATCCTGGGTATGGAGGCTGAGATCGACAACTTCCAGCGCGCGGACCGCGAACAGCGTCCGTGGATCTATCTCGACCGGCCGTAAGCGCCGGGCAGGATCAAACGTCGCGCCAGCTAGACTTCTGGTCCGTAGCCTTTTTCTGATAACCTTCGCTTTTATTGACTGAATAAACACGAGGCTATTATGGCGCTACGCCCCCCCGACGATCGCGGTTCCGAAGCAAAAATGGACGCGGATAATCTATATCGCGAAGAAATTGTCACCGACCGCAAAGTCGGCACGCTACGCATGATGACGCCGCTCAAAACTGACGGCACGGTAGACGCTGCGCGCGCCACGCTGTTTATCGGTGAAGCGCAGATCATGACGCAGGCCGGCCCGCTGCCGATCAATTTTGAAATCGAAGGTAAAAATCTTGCTGAGGCCGTCGCCAACTTCGGCGACGCGGCAAAAGAAGGCGTCGAACGCACCGTGCGCGAGTTGCAGGAATTGCGCCGCCAGCAATCGTCTTCCATTGTGGTGCCGGGCGCGGGCGGCATGGGTGGCATGGGCGGTATGGGTGGCGGCAAGTTGCAGCTTCCGTGAGAGGCGGGCTGCGGCCGGTGAAGGGTGAAAAAACCCGTGCGGTCTCATAGGGGAGTGATGACATGAATACTGTCTGCATGTGTACGCTACGTTCAATCGTTGCAATGGCGTTGAGCTTGTTGGCAAGTAACGCTGCGTTTGCGCAAAAAGCCGCTGCCGATTATCCCAGCAAGCCGATCCGCTTCGTGGTGCCGTTCGTGCCGGGCGGGCCGATGGATGTGATCGGACGCCTGGTCGGCCAGAAGCTGCAAGCGTCGTGGGGGCAAAATATCATCATCGACAATCGCGCAGGCGCTGGCGGCATTATCGGCACCGAGATTGCCGCGAAATCAGCGCCCGATGGTTACACCTTGTTGCATACCTCCAGCGCGCACACCTTGCTGCCGGCATTCAACAAACTGCCCTACGACCCCGTGCGCGACTTCGCCGCTGTTTCGACAGCGACGCGCATCGTGGGCTATGTGCTCGGCGTGCATCCGTCAATTCCGGTCAATTCCATGGGCGAACTGATTACGTTGGCCAAAAAAAATCCGGGGCGGCTCAATTACGGCAATTCGGGTTACGGCGGCGTGCTGCACGTGGGCATGGAGCTCTTCAATGCGGCTGCTGGCATCAAAATGACCACCGTGCAATATAAAGGCATCGGCCAGCTGGTGACCGATCTCGCCGGCGGCCACATCGACCTCGCGTTCCTCAGCTCGTCCAGCGCGGTGGGCATGGTGAAGGCGGGAAAGATCAAGGCGCTCGCCTTTAGCGGGGCGAAGCGCTGGAAACAGTTGCCGGAGGTGCCTACCGTGATCGAGGGCGGCGTCAAAGACTACGAGTACTACGCGTGGTTCGGCTTCTGGTATCCAGCGGGTATACCCGTCGAATACGTCAACAAATTTCACGGCGAACTCACCAAAGCAGTGGCCGCGCCCGACGTGCTCGCGCGCTTCGATGAACTGGGCTTCGAGCCGCAAATCCTCACGCCTGCCGAGTTCACGAAACTGGTGCAGTCGGACATCGACAAGACCCGAAAGCTGGCTGTGCAACTCGGCGTAAAACCGCAGTGATCTCAGCGCGCACTGCGCGCACCGCAGGATGAAAATTGGCATTGATCTGGGCGGCACCAAAACAGAAATTGCGGCGTTCGATGACGCTGGCGCGGAACGGTTACGCCTGCGCGAACCTACACCCGCCGGTGATTACGCGGCTACACTTGCGCTGATAACAAGGCTGGTTGCCGACGCAGAACGCCAATTGGGCGCGCAGGCCACCATCGGCATCGCTACCCCGGGTGCGCTGTCGCCGTCGACCGGGCTGATGCGCAACTCCAACTCCACCTGCCTCAACCAGCGGCCCGTGAAAATCGACTTGCAGCGCATGCTCGGCCGTGATGTGCGTCTAGCCAACGATGCCAATTGTTTTGCGCTGTCCGAAGCGCGCGACGGCGCGGCGGCGGGCGCGGCTTCGGTATTCGGCGTCATCATCGGCACCGGCGTGGGCGGTGGCATTGTGATCAACGGCCGGGTCGTTGACGGCCCCAACGCTATCGCCGGCGAATGGGGGCACAATCCGCTGCCGTGGCCGGAGGATATTGAGCGTCCGGGGGCGGCGTGTTACTGCGGCAAGCGCGGTTGCATAGAAACTTTTTTGTCGGGACCGGGCTTCGCGCGCGACTATGCGCTGTACGGCGGCGCCAGAATATTTCCCGAAGAAATCGTCTCGCGCAGCACGCGCGGGGGGCTGGCAGTACACGCGCTTGAGCGCTACGAAGGGCGCCTCGCGCGCGCGCTTGCCAGCGTGATCAACGTGCTTGACCCGGAAGTGATCGTGCTGGGCGGCGGCTTGTCCAACGTCGAGCGCCTCTACAAGAACATTCCCGCGCTGTGGGGGAAGTGGGTATTCTCCGACACCGTACGCACCCGCCTCGTGCGCAATGCGCATGGCGATTCCAGTGGCGTGCGCGGCGCGGCGTGGCTGTGGACATAACGCCTTGGCAACAGGAAAGTGATTGTGGATACAGAGAAAAAAATTATTGAAAAGAAGGCGTTATCGTGCGGTGTTGTGCCGGTGCGTTTTGCCTGGGGCAACTGGCAACTGCTGGTGCTGCGCGCTTACAAGAACTGGGATTTTCCCAAGGGCATGGTAAATCTCAACGAAGACCCGCTGGCTGCGGCCACTCGCGAAACCACGGAGGAAACCGGCATCACCGATCTTGAATTCGTATTCGGCGAAGACTTCAAGGAAACTGTGCCGTACGCAGGCAACAAAGTGGCGCGCTATTACGTGGCCGAAACCCGTGTCGAGAAAATCACCTTGCCGGTGTCACCGGAACTCGGCCGGCCGGAACACCACGAGTGGCGCTGGGTGACTTGCGATGAGGCTGAAGACCTGCTGCCGCCGCGGTTGACGCATGTGCTGGCGTGGGTGCGCGATCGGATTGATAACTGAGGATTTGCGATCTACGCCGCGCGAATGCTGGAACCGCGCATAATTTTCTCGAAGTCTGTAGCGTGTGCTGTGCGCACGAACAACCACTACGTCGAAAACAGATCCTGCACGATCTCCCTCACGCCGCCGAGCAGGGGATGCACGCGCAGCGCCATATGGAATGCGAGGCGGGCGGCTTCGACGTCGCCATGGGAGCGAAGGATTTCTCCGAACCCGCACATCGCGCCAAAATGCCGGGGCTCAATTTCCAGAGTGCGGTGTATGGCCGCGACACTTTCATCGTCGCGTTCCAGCACATAATAAAGCGTGGCGCGCTTGTTCCAGGCTTCGGCCCAGTCCGGACGACGCCTGAGCAGGATGGCAAGGCGCGTTTCGGCAATGTCATAGCGCCGCGCGGCGATGTCGGCCGTAGCGCGCTCCAGTGCAAGCTCCGCGCCCTCGTGATCGTCGTACATCCATATGTCCCAGATTGCGTCTTCGATCCGGGTTGCCTCGGCGGGGCCGGCGCAGGCCAGCAGCTTGTCGAACAATTCGTCCAGACGCGACGGCAGCGTGGCCGCGGGCTGCCGTTGTGGCAACCGGCTAACGAGCTTGAGCGTCTCGACGTAGAGCAATGTGATCGCTGGGAACCTTGACAGACTCTGCGCGCAGTATACCGCCACCCAGCCGTCCCGCGCACGCGCCGCTTGCGGCAGCTTGCCGCTACTCCGCTTTTACCCCCGACGCCTTGATCACCCGCGCCCAGCGCTCGTGATCTTTTTTCAGAAACTTCAGAAATTCGCCCGGCGTATCGCCCAGCGTAATCGCCCCCAGCGCTTTCAGACGCGAAATGGTTTCAGGCTTGGCCAGCGACTTGCGCATTTCTTCACTCAGGCGATTGACAATGGCTGCGGGGGTTCCCGTGGGCGCGAGCAAGCCCACCCACGGCGCGGTTTCTTCAAAGCCCGGAAAGCCCGCTTCACCCATGGTTGGCACATCGGCAAAATCGCCGTGGCGCTTTGCCGTGCCGACCGCTAACACGCGCAGCCGTTTGCTGTTGACATGTTCGGCAATGCCGACGATCGGATAGAACATGAAGGTCACCTGTCCGGCCATCACGTCGATCAACGCGGGTGCGTTACCCCGAAACGCTATGCTGGTCATTTTCGTGCCGCTCAGATTTCCCAGCAGCGCACCCGCCAGATGCGGTGAGCCGCCGTGCCCCGGCGTGGCATAGGTGATTACGCCAGGCTTGGCCTTGGCGGCTGACAGCAGTTCCTGCAGGGTATTGATTTTGTTTGAGGGGCTGGTGACCACCACCATCGGCAGCAAGGCTACATTGCTGATCGGCATGAAATCCTTGAACGGATCGTAGCGCGCTTTGCCCTCGAGCAAAATCGCGTTCACCAGCAGCGACAGCGCCGAAAACAGCAGCGTGTGTCCGTCCGGCGTTGCACGCGCCACGAGTTCGGTGGCGATTTGCGCGTTGGCGCCGGCGCGGTTTTCGACGACCACGGTTTGGCCCAGCGCGGCGCCTATGTCCTGACCGGTGATGCGCGCAATCACATCCGTAGGCCCGCCCGCGGCGAAGCCAACCACAAAGCGGATGGGACGGGTGGGATAGGTCGTTGTGGGGACTTGTGCTGAGGCAGTGACACTGACAAACAGTATTGAAGCGGCACTCAATCGACGTCGGAGAGTCATGGGTATCCTGTGGATTTATTGCTTAAAGTTCTCACCCTGACCTCGCGACTCGCCTGCGTTGCAGGTGCTTCATGTGAACGGGGTGAGGGAATGAATGTTGTGGTTACGCTGCCTGCGCAAAGCGCTCGCCAAATTCGGTGGCCATCACCTGACAGCGCTTGATCAAACGATGCTCATCCGGCCCGTAGTCGGCCACCGCGTTGTGAATAGTGCCGATGTCCTCCCACAGCATCAGGTCGCCTTCCTGCCACTGATGCGCGTAGCGATACGCGGGGTGCGTTTGGTGCTCGAACAGAAACGCGAGTATTTCGTCGCTTTCTTTTTGCGGCAGTTCATTGATGCGCATGGAATAGCCCGGATTCGCATACAACACGCGGCGGCCGGTGAGCGGATGCGTGAGAAATAGCGGATGCGATACCGGCGGCTTGGCTTTGCGCTGCGCCTCGGTCAACGGCGGACGCTGGCTGCCCTTTTCGCGCCGCATCATTTCCCAGAATTTGTTGAAGTCGTGCAACACGGTTTTACCTTCGAGCCGTTGCTTGAGTTCATCCGGCAGGCCCTCGTACGCCGCGTGCATGTTGCAAAACTCGGTGTTGCCCAGTGTCCTGCCGTCGCGGCGCGGAATCTTGATGCCGTACAACACGTTCGCGAAGGCGATGGTTTTGCTGTACGACATATCGGTATGCCAGCTCTGCCCGGCGTCTGACATGCCGATGGCTTTGCCATTGTCGACGATGTTCGACAGGATCATCACCTGCGGCAGACCCGGTTCCTGGTACGCATTGGCGACATTGATTTCCAGTTTGCCGAAGCGCGCGCTGAAATCTGCCAACTGCCGCGCGCTGAGTTGCTGTTCGGGAAAACGCAGCACGCCATGTGCGCCCAGTGCGCCACGCACCGCTGCGAAATTCGCATCGCTCAGCGCTTGCGCGAGGTCCAGCCCCATCACCGTTGCACCGAGTATTTTTCCGCTGGGAATTACCTCAAGCATTCATCTTCTCCAAGTAGGTGCGACCCGGTTATTCCGGCGTTAAACCGGCGGCGCGGATCACCTTGCCCAGACGTTCCACGTCCAGGGCAAATGCTTTGCGGAATTCCTCCGGCGTGTTGGCAATGACTTCGCCGCCCTGGGTGATGAAGGTGTGACTGACATCAGGCTGTTTGAGTATGCCGGTGATTTCGCGGTGCAGAACATTGACGATCGGGCGCGGCGTTTTCGCCGGCAGCATGACGCCGTACCAGATACTGGCCTCGTAGCCCGGCACACCGGATTCGGATACCGTTGGCCATTCCGGCGCGCTTTGCAGACGTTTCTGGCTGGTGACGCCCAGCACGCGCAGGCGCCCGCCCTTGATGTGCGGTTGCCCGGAAAACAGATTGGTAAAACTCATCTGCACTTCATTGCCGAGCAGCGCGATTAGCGCCGGCGCGACGCCTTTATAGACCACATGCGTAAGATTGATTTTTGCCATCGACTTGAGCATTTCGCCGGCGATATGCGGCGGCCCGCCGGCGCCCGACGAGCCGTAGTTCATCTTGCCGGGGTTGGCGCGCGCGTGGGCGATGAATTCCTGCATGGTGTTCGCGGGCACCGCAGGATGCACCACCAGCACCAGCGGCGACAGCGTCGCCTGTGTCACGAATTCAAAATCGTTGCGGATGTCGAAAGGAAGTTTTTTATACATCCAAGGGTATCCCGCGTGATTGCTGGTGCAAATCAGCAGGGTGTAGCCGTCCGGCGCGGCGCGCGCGGTGAGCTCGGTGGCGACGATACCGCTGGCTGCCGGGCGATTATCCACCACCACGGTCTGGCCGAATCGATCCATCAGTCTTGGCGTGAGTATTCGCGCCATCAGATCAGCGCCGCCACCCGGCGCGAACGGCACCAGGATGCGGATCGGCCTGCTGGGATAGCCCGCAGCCGCTCCTTGCGCATGCGCGCCCGTGCTCACCGCGATCACCGCTCCGCACGCGGCGAGCGCCCATTTGAGTAGCGTTACCAGCATGATCCTGCCCCCGTAATTAAGGTCTGATGCTGGCCTATTGTGCCAAATTTGTCGACACCTTATCGGAGTTTCGCCATTCTGCGTTATAGTGCGTCAACTACAACGTTTGGAAAATAAAACATGCATCGTCTATGGGTATTTACGTTCGCGCTGCTGGTATCCAGCGCGGCCTTTGCACAACAGAACTATCCCAGCCGTCCGATGCGCCTGGTCATTCCGTGGCCGCCGGGGCAAGCCACCGATCTGGTCGGGCGCGTGATTGCGATGAAGATGGGCGAAATATTCGGTCATCAGGTGGTGGCCGACAACCGCGCCGGCGCGGGTGGCATGATCGGCACCGACATCGTGGCCAAAGCCGCGCCCGATGGCTATACCATCCTCGCGGCATCCAGCGGGCCGATAACCGTCGCCCCGCTGCTGCAGAAAACGCCTTATATCCCGGCGCGCGATCTGGCGCCGGTGGCGATTGCGGGATTTGTGGGCTACGTGCTGGTAACAGCGCCGTCGTTTCCCGCCAAGGATATCAAGGAATTCATCGCGCTGGCGAAAAGCAATCCGGGCAAGTACACCTACGCATCGTCGGGCACCGGCGCCGCGGCGCATCTGGCGGTCGAATATTTCAACAACGTCGCCGGCATCAAGGCAATCCACGTGCCCTACAAAGGCAGCGTGCCCGCGCTTACCGATGTGATTGGCGGTCAGGTGAGTTACATGACTGAAACCGTCGCCGCCACCATGCCGCATGTGCGCTCGGGGAAACTCAGGGCTTACGGCCAATCAACGCTGAAGGCAAGCGCGCTGGCGCCGGACGTTCCGACCTATGCCGTTGCAGCTAACATGCCCGGCTTCGACTTCGCGGCGTGGATCGGCATCATGGTGTCGGCGGGCACGCCTAAACCCATCGTTGACAAAGTAGCTGCGGCAGTCGACAAGGTTCTGCAAACCGCCGATGCGCGCGAGAAAATG
>CAMATZ010000077.1 GCA_945861275.1 Bordetella parapertussis | reverse complement strand
CGGACTGAATCTCCAGTGTCGCCTGATGGCGCAACAGCACGTGCTTGACGATAGCCAGGCCCAAGCCGGTGCCGCCGGTTTCACGCGAGCGACCGCGATCGACGCGATAGAAGCGCTCGGTAAGCCGCGGTATATGTTCGGCGGCGATGCCGATGCCGCTGTCGGTTACGCTGAACACGCCGCGGCCTTGTTCGTCGGTGCGCCACGCGAGCGTGATGTTTCCGCCCGGCGGCGTATAGCGCACGGCGTTGCTTAGCAGATTACCGAAGGCGCTACGCAGTTCGTCGGCGCCGCCCTTGATGCCGGCGCCGGCGGGAACTTGCGCCTCGATATGATGCCGCCCCGCGCTGAGCGCCCGCGCGTCTTCGGCCAGCCCCTGCGCCATTGCGTGTATGTCCACGCGCGCTTCGCGCGGCGGATGGTCGCCGCCTTCGAGGCGCGACAGCATCAGCAGATCATCCACCAGCTTCAGCATGCGGTCCGATTGCTGCGCCATCAGCCCAATGTGGCGGCGCGCCTGCTCGGCCGGCGCCATCGGCGCATCGTTCATGTGTTCAAGAAAACCGTGGATCACGGTCAACGGCGTGCGCAGCTCGTGCGACACATTGGCGATAAAGTCCCGACGCATGGTATCGGCATGCTCGATCTGCGTGACATCAAAGCTCACCAATAGTTTGCGTCCGTCGCTGAATGGTATGGCTTCGAGCGATAGCACCTGGCCGGGGTTGTGCGCCGGGCGATATTCGAGAATATCGTCAGGCTGAGCGCTCTGCAGAAACGCGGCGAGGCGAGGCACGCGCACAATATTGGTAACACGCAAACCGTAGTCGCGCCCAGCCTGCAAGCCAAGGTGCGCCGCCGCCGTGTCGTTGCACCACAGCAGTTGATCACCGCTGTCCAGCATGGCGATACCGTCGGGCAAGGCCTGCGCGGCCTGCATGAACAGTTCCAGTTCTCTGGTGACGGCTTCGTGTTTTTTGATTTCATGGCGTAGCGCGCGGTAAATGCCTGCGAATGCCAGGCCCCAGGCGCCCCAGGCATCCGGCACGTCATCGGCATGGGGCGATTTCAGCCAGCGTTCCAGGCGCGTGAGCTGACGCACATGCGCCACGTGCAATAGCAACAGACCGCTGCAAGCCGTCGCCCACGCCGCCACCGCGCCATGCCACGCGCCCACGGCAATCGCCACCAGCGCGATGGCAATAAACTTCAGGGTCAGGGAAAACCAGACAGGCATCATGGTGCGCGCGTCGCCTTATTCCATAAGCCGGGGGCGGCGATTATAGCGCGTGCGGCCAGTGTGTTTAGTGTGCCGCCTTGGCGGCCGAGAGTTTGTAGCCCGATCCCCGCACGGTCTTGATGACAGCTTCGCCTTCGTCGCCCAGCGCCACGCGCAGCCGGCGAATATGCACGTCCACCGTGCGCTCTTCGATGAACACGTGGTCGCCCCATACCTGATCAAGCAGTTGCGCGCGGGAGTAAACGCGCTCGGGATGCGCGAGAAAGAAATGCAGCAGTCTGAATTCTGTCGGGCCGAGTGCTATGGCCGTGCTACTTAACGTTACCTCATGGCTCACCGGATTAAGCACGAGATCGCCCACCGTTAGTTCCGCGTCCGCTGCATGCGGCGCGCGCCGGCGCAGCACCGCCTGAATGCGCGCGATCAGCTCACGCGGGCTGAACGGTTTGACCACGTAATCATCGGCGCCCTGATCGAGGCCCTTCACGCGGTCGGCTTCTTCGCCGCGCGCGGTAACTATGATCAACGGCAGCTCGGCCGTGCGCTGCGTTTCGCGCAACTCGCGCGCCAGCGCAAGCCCTGATTTGTTGGGCAGCATCCAGTCGATCAGCACCGCATCCGGCAGTTCATTGCGCAGCGACTCGAGCGCATCCTCGGCACTCGCCGCGGTGAACACCTCCATGCCGGCCTGCTCCAGCGTGTAGCGCATCAACTCCTGCACCGCCGGTTCGTCCTCGACCACGAGTATGCGTGCCGCCATCAGGGCTTGCCTTCTTCGGAAGCTGCGCCCGGATGGCGTACATCGGTGCCGTGAACGATGTAGATCACCTGCTCGGCAATGTTCTTGGCGTGGTCGCCGACGCGTTCAATCGCCTTGGCGATCCACACGATGTCGAGCGCTGTGGAAATGGTGCGCGGGTCTTCCATCATGTAGGTAATCAACTGGCGCACGATGGCGCGGAATTCCGTATCGATCAATCGGTCTTCGGCGATCAGCTTTTCGGCTTCGTCGGCATCGAGGCGCGCCATCGCGTCCAGCACGCGCCGCAGCAGGGCGACCGCCATGTTGCCGGTCTGGCGCACATCGACGAAGTGCGGAATGCTCAGCGCGCCGCGGCCATAGATCGAGCGCGCCATGCGCGCGATTTTCTCGGCTTCGTCGCCGATGCGTTCGAGATCGGTGACGATCTTGGAAATGCCCATAATCAGCCGCAGATCGCCTGCCGCCGGCTGACGCCGCGCCACGACGTGTACACAGGCATCGTCAATCTCTTTTTCAAGCGTGTTGACGCGGCGCTCGCCGTCCATCACGCGCGAGATGACGTCGTTGTCGCCGCTGGAAAAGGCGTTGATCGCTCCCAGTATCTGCGCTTCGACAAGCCCGCCCATTTGCAACACGCGCGAGCGGATATCTTCAAGATCGGCGTCGAATTGGCGGGAAAGGTGTTCGCTGGGAGCCATGGTTTATTTACCTTCGATGTTTAGGTCCACTCAACCAAAGCGCCCGGTGATGTAGGCTTCGGTTTGCGGATTTTTCGGCTTGATGAAGATGTCGTCGGTCCAGCCGAACTCGACCAGCTCGCCAATGTACATATACGCGGTAAAATCCGATACGCGCGCCGCCTGTTGCATGTTGTGGGTCACGATGAGTATCGTAACCTTTTGTTTTAATTGAGAAATCAACTCCTCAATACTGGCAGTGGCGATCGGGTCCAGCGACGATGTGGGCTCGTCGAACAGCAGAATTTCCGGCTCGGTCGCCAGCGCGCGCGCAATGCACAGACGCTGTTGCTGGCCGCCGGAGAGATTGAATGCCATGTCATTCAGGCGGTCTTTCACCTCGTTCCACAGTGCCGCGCTATGTAGCGCTTCTTCGACTTTTTCTTCGAGCACTGTACGCTTATGTACGCCGCGCACGCGCAGGCCGTAAGCGACGTTTTCAAAAATGGATTTGGGAAACGGATTCGGCTTTTGAAACACCATCGACAGCCGCATGCGCACTTCAATGGGATCGACCGCGGGGTCGATCAGGCTCACGTTATCCGGCAGCAAGCGAATCGCGCCTTCGTAACGGTTGCCCGGATACAGGTCGTGCATGCGGTTGAAGCAGCGCAGAAACGTCGATTTGCCGCAGCCGGACGGACCGATCAAAGCGGTAACGCGCTTGTCGTAGAGCGTGAGGTTGATGTTCTTCAGCGCTTGAAAGGCGCCGTAGAAAAAATTCAGTTGATCCGCCTGCGCTTTTAACGGCAGGGTATCGATATTGGGTTTGGGTGCGCTCATGGGATTATTTTTGCTTATCCTTTTTACCACTTGATGTTGCGACGGACGCGATATCTGAGCCAGATCGCCAGTCCGTTCATCATCAGCGTCATCAGTACGAGAATAAAACCCGCCGCCGCCGCATTGGCATGAAAGGCGGGGTCGGGACGCGAAGTCCAGTTGAAGATCTGTATCGGCATCACGGTGAACGGCGAGGTAAGCCACTCGAACGACAGGAATGGAAACTGCGCCCCGATCGGCGACGGCGGCAGGAACGCAATGAAAGTGAGCGCGCCGATGGTGATGATCGGCGCTGTCTCGCCGATGGCGCGCGCCAAGCCGATGATGACGCCGGTCATGATGCCGCCCATTGAGTACGGCAGCACGTGGTGTTGGCACACCTGCCACTTCGTCGCACCCAGTGCGTACGCGGCCTCGCGGATGTGGCCGGGAATCGCGCGTATCGCCTCGCGCGTGGCGACAATCACCACCGGCAGGATCAGCAGCGCCAGCGTCAGCCCGGCGGTGAGTATGCTCTGCCCCAGGCCAAACTCGTAGATGAAAAGCCCCAGCGCCAGCAGGCCATAGATGATCGACGGCACCCCCGCCAGATTTGAAATGTTGATCTCGATCACGTCGGTGATCCAGTGGCGCGGCGCGTATTCTTCGAGATAAATGCCCGCCGCCACGCCGATGGGCACGGCCGCGGCCGCGGTGACCAGCATCACCAGCGTGGTGCCGACCCACGCGCTCAGAATGCCGGCGGACCCTGCGCGACGCGACGGAAACTCGGTAAAGAATTCGGGCCGCAACCGCGACCAGCCGTCGATGATCATATCGACGAACAACGTGAGAAAAGTCAGCACGCCCAGCGCCAGCGCGAGGACGCCCACCACCATGAACAGCAAGTCCCAGCGTTTGTGGTGGACGATGTGGGCGCGGATATCCTGCGGGGTGAGACTCATCAGTAGCGCTCCCGGTAGCGGTGTCTTAACCAGTGGCCGAGAATGTTGAATGTCAGCGTGATCAGCATCAGCGTGAGCCCCGCCGCGAAAATGGTCTGGTAGCCTAAGCTGCCGTGCGGCAGATCGCCCAGCGCGACCTGCACGATAAAGGCGGTAATAGTAGCCGCCGGTTCCAGCGGATTCCAGGTGAGATTGGGCTGCATACCGGCGGCGACAGCGAGGATCATGGTCTCGCCCACGGCGCGCGACACGCCAAGAATGTATGCCGCGGCGATGCCTGAAAACGCCGCCGGCACCACCACATTGAGCGCGGTCTGCAGGCGCGTCGCGCCCATGGCGTAGGATCCCTCGCGCAGATTCATCGGCACCGCGCGCATCGCATCCTCGCTGATCGAGCTCACATAGGGCACGATCATGATGCCCATCACCAGCCCCGCCGACAGCAGATTGAAGCCGGGCAGTCCGGGAAATATTTTCTGCAACAGCGGCGTGACAAACAGCAGCGCAAAATAGCCGTAGATGATGGTCGGCACGCCGGAGAGCAGTTCCAGCAGCGGTTTGGCGATCTCGCGCACCTTGCTGGCGGCAAACTCCGACAGATAAATCGCGATGATAGTGCCCATCGGAATGGCGACCAGCAGTGCGACCGCGGAACTCACCAGTGTGCCGGAGAGCAGCACCATGATGCCAAAATGCGCGTCGTCGAACAGCGGGGTCCACTGGGTATCGGTGAGAAAGTCCCAAATTGAAACTTTGGTGAAGAACACCGCCGACTCCTTGACCAGCACGTAGACGATGCCCAGCGTGGTCAACACCGACACCAGGGCCGCGAGGAACAGCAGGCTTTCGATCGCGCGCTCCTTGATGTGGCGCGAGGCTTTGTACGACAGCCGGAAGTCCATGGGCGTGGCAGGTGCTTCTTGGGTGACGTAGATGACGCTCATATTACATGAAGGCGTACGCGGGTAATGGTGTTGATCGACTTTTGAAACCAGGGGTCAAATCGAAACGGCGCCAGCCGCAGGGCTGGCGCCTTGCGTGAAACGTCGGAAAACCACTCAGAGCTTGGTTTCCCGCCTCATCAGTTCTTCGATGGTGATGCCGACTTCGGGGGTGCCGCCGAACACCGTGCCGAGCTTGCCTTTCTTAAGGTGTTCCATGTTCAGCGTGTAGGCGCGGTCGGGTAGCGGCACGTATTTCACTTCCCTGGACAGTTTACTGCCGTGCTTCATGTAGAACTCGACGAATTCGCGCACTTCGGGTTTTTGGTACGATTTTTCGTTCACGTAGATAAAGATCGGCCGCGACAGCGGCTGGTAGCTGCCGTTGAGCACCGATTCCATCGACGGACCCACCGCCGCCTTGGCGCCTTTGCCCATCACCGGCACCGCTTTCAGGCGGCTCATGTTCTCGGCGTAGTAAGCAAAACCGAAGTAACCCAACGCACCCACATCCTGCGCCACACCCTGCACCAGTACGTTGTCGTCTTCGGAGGCAGTGAAGTCACCACGGCTGGATTTGGCTTTGCCGACCACCGCTTCGGTAAAGTAGTCAAACGTGCCTGAATCCGCGCCCGGCCCGAACAGCCGGATCGCTTGATCCGGCCATTGCGGATTGACCTGATTCCAGCGCGTCACCTTGCCTTGCGCGCTCGGTTCCCAGATTTTTTTCAGCTCTTCCACCGTAATTTGTTTGAGAAAGGCATTCTTCGGATTGATCACGATGGTGAGTGCATCAAACGCCACCGGCAGTTCGTAATAGCGTATGCCCGCCTTCGCGCAATCGTCCATTTCCTGCTTGAGAATCGGTCGCGAGGCATTGGAAATATCGATTTCGCCGCGGCAGAATTTCTTGAAGCCACCGCCGGTGCCTGATACGCCCACGGTGACCCTGATCGCGTTCTTTTTCGCTTTCTGGAATTCCTCGGCCACCGCTTCGGTTACCGGATAGACAGTGCTGGAGCCATCCACTTTCACCAGATTGACCTGTGCGTACACCGGGCCTACCGCCGCCATCGCCAGCAATGCCGGCGCAGTGAAATTGAATAATGCTTTGATCATGATCGTCCTTTTGTTTGCGTGATTGAAGTTGGCCGCGAGTATAGGTGGCCCATGTGACGACAATATGACAGTCTGCCGAGACTCACGAGAATCGTAATAACCATCTGTTTTTAAATGGATTTTGATTATTGCGCGGCACGCTATAATGCCATCTACACCCTTAACAGAAAGCCCATCATGGACATCACGCCGCCCTACGGCTATCAGGAAGTTGTCCCGCTGACCAAAGACCATCGCGTGGTGCTGCCGGCCCAAAACAAATTGCCGCCAGTATTTCGCGGCATGATGGTGATACCGCTGTCGTACAGCGAATTCAGCGTCGCCTGCCACGACTACCCGGTGGTGTTTGTCAGCGGAGACCAGGGTAAAACAGCGGTGGCGATGGCGGTGGTGGGCCTTGAACAACAGCACAATCTTTTTGTCGCGCCCGATTTGACCTGGGATCGCAACTTTTACGTGCCCGCCTACGTGCGGCGCTACCCGTTTTGCATGACGCGCGTGAAGGTCAGCGGACAGGAACAACCCGAACGCATCGTCTGCATCGAAAAACGCGCGATCAGCGCCAAGGGCGACGCATTGTATGACGCCAAAGGCGAGCCGCTGCCGGTGTGGGAGGGCCTGCGCAAACTGCTGTTTGAATTCGAGGCCGATCTGGCGCGCACCGAAGCGATGTGCAAAATTATGGTCGATGTCGGCCTGCTGGAACCGTTTACCCTGCAAGCCAAACCCGACCACGGCGAGCCATTTACACTGGCCGGCATGTTCCGCGTGGTCGAGCAAAAAATCACCGAACTGCCCGGCGACAAACTGAAAGAACTGGTGCAAAACGGCGTGCTGCCGCGCATCTACGCGCACCTGATGTCGATGTCGAACTTCACCCGGCTGCTGACGCGCAGGGCGGCACGGGCGCAGCCGCCGGTGCGCAAGGCGGAAGCTAAGGTTTGAACCAACCACAGGAACTAGCCGCCAAAATCCGCGCCAACATCGAGCGCGTGATGTCTGGCCAAGCACACACGGTAGACAAAGTGCTGGCGGCGTTTCTGGCCGGGGGGCATGTGCTGCTGGAAGACAATCCCGGCACCGGCAAGACCACGCTGGCCAAGGCGCTGGCGAAAAGCGTGGGCGGTGAATTCCGCCGGGTGCAGTTCACGCCGGATTTGCTGCCTTCGGATATTCTGGGGGTGTCGGTATTCAACCCGCGCGATCAGAATTTCAATTTTCATGCGGGGGCCCATTTTTACCCAGGTGTTGCTGGCCGATGAAATCAATCGCGCCAGTCCGCGCACGCAATCGGCGCTGCTCGAAGCGATGGGCGAAGGCCAGGTCAGCATCGAAGGCAAGACGCACCCGCTCGACGATTTGTTTTTTGTCATCGCCACGCAAAACCCGGTGGAGTTTCGCGGCACCTATCCGCTACCCGAAGCGCAAATGGATCGCTTCGCGGTGCGCCTGTCGCTGGGCTATGTCGGCGCTGAAGCCGAAGTCGCCATCGTCAACGCACAGGAACAGGCGCATCCGCTCGACGCGCTGCAAGCCTGTGTGACGGTGCAGGACGTGCGCACCCTCAAGCAGCAGGTCAAACACAGCCGCGTCAGCGCTGAACTCAAGCGCTACGCTGTCGATCTCGCGCGCGCCACACGCGGTGCGCCGTCGGTGCAACTGGGCGCAGGACCGCGCGCTTCATTAGCACTTGTGCGCATGGCGCAGGCGCTGGCCCTGGTGCAAGGTGGCGATTTTGTCACCCCCGATCACATCCGCGATATGGCGGTGAGTGTGCTGGCACATCGCCTGTCACTCGATCCGGCGGCGAAGTTTTCGGGACTCAGCGCGCAGGATGTGGTGGCGGATTTGCTCAAGACCGTGCCGGTGCCGGCGTGACGGGATTAAAAACATTTTAGCCACAGATTTACACAGATGAACCCATTCCCGTCGTTCCCGTCCCCGAATGCTTTAATCGGGGGCGGGAACGACAGGGGAGCGTGTCTTGGTTCTTATCTGTGTAAATCTGCGAAATCTGTGGCGAAAGGGTTTTGACCTGCATGTGGAAATTTGCACACTGGATTTTCGGTTTAGTCGCCGCCAGCCAGCGCATCCTGGAGCGGCGGCTGACGCGCGCCGGCATGCTGGTAAGCGGTGTGCTGGTCGCTACCGGCGCGCTGGGCGCAGACACCAATCAAACGGTCGCGTATCGCATTTTCAGTTTCGCGGTGGCGCTGCTGGCGGTGGCGCTGGCCGGCGCGCTGTTGCAGCGCGGGCGTTACAGCGTTGCGCGCAAGCTGCCGCGCGTGGTGACGGCCGGCGAGCCGTTTCAGTATCGTGTCACCATCGGCAACCTTGCAAGCGCGCCGCGTGACGGGCTGACGCTGATCGATCAACTGGCCGATGCGCGGCCGACCCTGGCGGCGTTTCGCGCGCGCTACAAAGTACCCACCTACCGCTCATGGAAGCAGATGATACGCGACAGCAATGCCTGCGACATCAAGGAGATGGCTTTGCCCGAGATCGCACCACGCAGCACCATCGAAGTGACCGTGGCGGGCCACGCACTGCGCCGTGGCAATCAGCATTTTCCCGGCCTGACGGTGGCGCGTGCCGATCCGCTGGGGCTGGTGCGCGGCTTGTCGCTGCACGCTGAAGCCGCCAATCTGCTGGTGCTGCCCAGACGCTATGCCCTGCCGCCGATCACGCTACCCGGTTCGCGCCGCCATCAACCCGGCGGCGTGGCGCTGGCCTCCGGCATCGGCGACTCCGAGGAATTTGTCGGCCTGCGCGATTACTGTCCCGGCGATCCGCTGCAGCGCATACACTGGAAAAGTTACGCGCGCACCGGCGCACCGGTGGTGCGTGAGTATCAGGATGAATATTTCGAGCGGCATGCGCTGATCCTCGACACCTTTGGCGCCCACGCGCAGGCCGTTGCGTTTGAAGAAGCGGTGTCGGTGGCCGCATCGCTCGCCTACACCGTCAACACGCAGGAATGCCTGCTCGATTTGATGTTCGTCGGCAATGCATCGTATTGCTACACCGCCGGACGCGGGCAGTTGCCGGCGGGCAGTCTGATGGAAGTGCTGGCGGGCGTACAGTTGTGCGCAAGCCAGCCCTTTCAGACCCTGCGCAGCGCCGTCGTTGCGCGGCGCAGTCTGTTTACCGGCAGCATTTGCATACTGCTGGCGTGGGACGAGGCGCGCCGCGAGTTCATCCGCGAATTGCAAATGCTCGGCGTGCCGGTGCTGGCGCTGCTGGTGAGCAGCGCGCCGCCCGCCGAGCGCCCGCCGTGGCTGCGCGTGATCGAGCCGGGTAAAGTGCAGGAAGGGCTGGCGCGGCTGTGATGATTCACCCGCTCATGCTGTTGGCCGCCATCGCTTTCTGGGGCTGGCAATGCGCACAATGGTTGCCCGCCGCTGCCGCCGCGGCGCTGTTGTGCGCATCGTTTTACACGCGGCTGCGGTGGCAGCAAAACACCGCGACACTGTATCGCGTGGCGGATTTTTGTTCCGTGCTGGCGCTGCTGCTGGGCGGCTATTTGTATGTGAGCTACGGCAATCCGCGCGCGATCATCGCGTTTTTCATGTGGCTGCCCTTCATGTTTTTGCCGCTGGCGCTCACGCACGCTTACGGCGCGGCCCAACGCATGGATTTGAGCGTGCTGTTCTGGAGCTTGCGCCGCCAGCGATACGCGCAGCCGCCGACGTTTGATCCGTGGTTTCCGTACTACGCCGTCTGGATCATCGCTGCCGCTGCCGCCAATGGCCGCAGCGAGTGGTTTTACGCGGGCCTCGTCGCGCTGGTCGGCTGGCCGCTGGTGCGCATACGGCCATGGTCGTATCGCGTGGGCAGTTGGGGCGTGGCGTTTTCGATAGCGATCGTTTTGGGATTCGGCTTGCAGTATGGCTTGCACCAAACGCAGGCCTGGCTGGAAGACGCGGTGCCGGATTGGATAACCGCCAGCGGCTCGCGCACCGATCTTTATCGCGCCAATACGGACATCGGTCACATCGGCAAGCTCAAGGATTCGGATGCGATTGTGCTGCGCGTGGTTACGTCCGCCGATGCAAGACCACCGCGATTGTTACACCGCGCAAGTTACAACACCTATTTTGGCGCAACGTGGCTCGCGCGTGGCGCGGTGTTTCAGAGTGTGCCCGGCGCCGCCAACGACGTTTGGCCGCTGGCGCCAGCCACCACTGCCGTCACGCGCGCGACGATTCACGACTACACTGCGCGTCCCAATCCGGTGCTGAGTTTGCCCGCCGGCACCACGGCGCTCGAAGCGCTCAAAGCGATCACCCTGCAGCGCAATGCGCTGGGCGCGGTGCAAATTGTGCGTGAGCCGGGATATTTTTCTTATGTCGCTGCCTACTCGGGCGAGCAGGCATTCGACGGCCCGCCCACGGCGGACGACACGCGCGTGCCGCAGAAAGAGCGCGAATCCTTCGAAGCGCTGGCCCTGGAAATGGGCTTGAAACAAATAAAGCCCGATGATGCGGTCACCGCGGTAAGACAATTTTTCGCCCATGGTTACCGCTATGCCACGTTTCAGAAGAACGCACCGATATTCGGTTCGCCCATTGTCGATTTTCTGCATCGCTCGAAAGCGGGACACTGCGAATATTTTGCCACCGCCACCACGCTGCTGTTGCGCGCCGGCGGCATACCCGCGCGTTACGCCACGGGCTTCGCGGTGCTGGAAAGAAGCGAACGCGAAAACGCCTACCTCGTGCGCACGCGCCATGCGCATGCATGGGTGCGCGCGTATGTAAACGGCGCGTGGATCGAAATCGACACCACACCGCCCTCGTGGTCCGAGATCGAAGC
>CAMATZ010000076.1 GCA_945861275.1 Bordetella parapertussis | reverse complement strand
GTTCTGAAATCCACCACGCCGGTGCTGCTGGACTACTGGGCGGAGTGGTGTGGCCCGTGCAAGATGATCGCGCCGATCCTGGACGAAGCCGCCAAGGATTACGCCGGCAAACTCAAAGTCGCCAAGATCAATATCGACGACAATCAGGCCACGCCCACGAAATTTGGCGTGCGCGGCATCCCCACGCTGATGCTGTTCAAGAACGGCGCGGTTGAAGCCACCAAAGTCGGCGCCCTGTCAAAATCGCAACTCAAAGCCTTTATCGACAGCCATATCTAACACGTCATTTGACAGCCCCGGCTGATCGCTATACTCTATCTCTCAGCGCTTGAACCGCGCTCGTTGTAACTCAGCTTCAACATCAATTCAGCGGTTCTTGCGCGGGCGAGGATTCCTTCCCGCCCCCTCCCCGCTCCCCTTTTCTTCTGATTTTCCCTGCGTTTTTCGCGTAACAACCCTGCTTTAACAACCACTGGCGGTACCCTAAATCCATGCATTTATCCGATCTTAAAAACCTCCCCATTGGTGAACTGGTCGAGACCGCGGTTACCAACGAGGTCGAGGGAGCAAATCGCCTTAGAAAACAAGAACTCATATTCGCGCTGTTAAAAAACCAGGCGAAAAAAGGCGAATCGATCTCTGGCGCCGGCACACTGGAAGTGCTGCCTGATGGCTTCGGCTTTCTGCGCTCGCCCGATACCTCGTATCTTGCGGGCACCGACGATATTTATGTGTCGCCCTCGCAGATCCGCCGTTTCAATCTGCACACCGGTGACACTATCGATGGCGAAATCCGCACGCCCAAGGATGGCGAGCGTTACTTCGCGCTGGTCAAGGTCGATAACGTCAACGGCGAGCCGCCCGAGAATTCCAAGCACAAGATACTGTTTGAAAACCTCACGCCCTATCACCCGACCGAGCACCTGAAACTCGAGCGCGATATCAAGGCGGAGGAAAACATCACCGGGCGCATCATCGACATCATTGCGCCCATCGGCAAAGGCCAGCGCGGCTTGATCGTGTCGCCGCCCAAAGCCGGTAAAACCGTGTTGATGCAGCACATCGCGCACGCGATTGCCGCGAATCATCCCGAAGTAGTGCTGATCGTGCTGCTGATCGACGAGCGCCCCGAGGAAGTCACCGAAATGCAGCGCTCGGTCAAAGGCGAAGTGCTGTCATCGACCTTCGACGAACCCGCGTCGCGCCATGTGCAGGTCGCCGAGATGGTGATCGAAAAAGCCAAACGCCTGATCGAACATAAAAAAGACGTGGTGATTCTGCTCGACTCGATTACACGCCTGGCACGCGCCTACAACACCGTGGTACCGGCATCCGGCAAAGTGTTGACCGGCGGCGTCGATGCGAACGCCCTGCAGCGCCCGAAGCGCTTTTTCGGCGCCGCGCGCAACGTCGAAGAGGGTGGCTCGCTGACGATACTCGCCACCGCGCTGATCGACACCGGCTCGCGCATGGACGACGTGATCTACGAAGAATTCAAAGGCACCGGCAACATGGAAATCCATCTTGACCGGCGCATGTATGAAAAACGCATCTTCCCGGCGATCAACGTCAACCGCTCCGGCACCCGCCGCGAAGAATTGCTGCTGGCCAAAGACGTGCTGCAAAAAATCTGGGTGCTGCGCAAACTGCTGTACCCGATGGACGAACTCGAAGCCGCCGAATTCCTGCTCGACAAGGTGCGCGCTACCAAATCGAATAGCGATTTTTTCGACTCTATGCGGCGAGGCTAGGTAGTCACTCCACCGTATTTATATCTTCGTACGCCGGCGATGAAAAAATCCTGCCTGCCTGCGGGGTCGCATCCCGCAAGCGGGTCCCTGCTCCGCCCTCCGGCACGCTACTTTTTCGACTCTATGCGGCGGGGCTAGATAGTCACTGCACCGTATTCAAATGTAAGTTTCTATTGCAAATCCAGCCACAGAAACAAATCGTTACATCCACGCCGTTGCAGTAACAGCCGCTTACAAACGCGCCCGCCAGCGCGTACACGCACACCGCCCCACCCTCGTTTTTGTTGCTACGGGCGCGCATTTTGCGCCCCCACCATTAACGAGAGAGGTGCAACATGAAAACGATCCTGAGCACACTGGTAGCGGCAGCGGCTTTTGCCACACTCACTCCGGCTTTGGCCAACGGCCCGCACGGTTTTGGGCGCGTCACGGTTCTACCGGCCTACGTGGCTCAACATCCCCTGGCGGGCCTGCGCGAAATCAATCAACGCCAGGCTGAACAGCACGCGCGCATCGATAACGGCTTTCGCCGTGGTGCGATCACCCGCTGGGAATATCGCCGCCTGATGGCCGAACAGCGGGATATACAAGCCATGGAACGAGCGTTCGTAGCGGACGGGTTCCTCTCCCCGCATGAGCGCGGCGAACTTCATCGCCGTCTGGACATCGCGTCGCAGCACATCGTCATCGAAGCGCGCGATCATCAACGCCGGTTTTGAGCGTGCGGTAAGGCCCGAAACTCTCCCCCGCGGACGCGGGGAGAGTTTTATCGAGCAGATTACTGTGGCTTGAAGCCGATATCCCGCGCCAGCTTGCCCCACTTTTCAAAGTCGTTGCGGATCGTTTGTGTAAAAAACTCCGGCGACTCGGTGTGTATCTCGAGCCCGAACGTGGTCATTTTCTCGCGCACGTCGGCCAACCGCATCGCATTGTTCAATTCGCGGTTTAGGATCGCAATCATGTCCTTCGGCATGCCGGCGGGCGCGATTATCCCGAACCAGCCGCCGGAAGCGAAACCGGGCAAGGTCTCCGCGATGGTCGGCAAATCCGGATAGTTGGGCGCGCGCTTGTCGCGCGCCACGCCGAGGATTTTCAGCCGCCCGGAAACCGCGTGCGGCTGCAACGAAATAAACGACGTCAGCGTGGCGTCGATGCGCCCGCCGATGAGGTCGGTGATGATGCCGCTGCCGCTCTTGAACGGCACATGCAGGTAAGTAAAGCCTGCATCCTTGCGCAGGAGTTCGGTCGCGAAGTGGATGAATGCCCCCTCGCCGTTGGTGCCGAAGGCCAGTTTTCCGGGATGGGATCTGGCGTACGAAATCAGATCCTTCATGTTGCGGAATGGCACTGTGGGATGCACCGCCAGCGCCAGAAAATTCGACGCCATCAGTGCGATCGGCGCAAAATCCCTGTAGGTATCGTAGGCGACTTTCTTGTAAGCCAGCGGCACGATAACCATGTTGCCGCCCTGCCCGCAGCCGATGGTGTAGCCGTCCGCCGGCGCCTGCGCGAGCATCTGCAGGCCGATCTGCCCACCCGCGCCGGGTCGGTTGTCGACGGCGAACTGCTGCCCGAGCTTCTCGGAGGCCCTATAGCCGATCAGCCGCGTCAGCGTGTCGCACGATTCACCTGCGCCACCCGGAACGATTACGCGTATGGTTTTCAGCGGATAGGCAGGCGCTGAGCCCGCTGCAGGCGCTTGCGCATGAGCGCCGGCGGAGGCCCATAAAATAACCAACAAAATGTTACGAAAATTGCTAGTGGCTGTCACAAACACCTCCGCACAGATTTATTGCATGCGATGGCGGCAACCGGCTGCCGCCGACTGCCCTGCGCCGCACAGCGCGTGCGCTGCGGCGGAAAGTTTTTACTGCTGCTTGAACCCGATGTCGCGCGCGACTTTGCCCCACACTTCGAAATCCCTGCGGATGACGTCGGTGAAATACTCCGGCGACTCGGTGTGGATTTCCAGGCCGTAGGCGGTCATTTTCTCGCGCACGTCGGGCAGCTTCATCGCGTTGTTCATTTCGCGGTTGAGCAACGTGATGATGTCCTTCGGCGTGCCGGCCGGTGCGATGAATCCGAACCAGCCGCCCGAGGTGTAGCCGGGCACGCTTTCGGCGATGGTCGGAAAATCTGGATAGTTGGGCACGCGCGTGGCTTTGGCAATGCCCAGCATGCGTAATCGGCCCGACACCACATGCGGCTGTATCGATACGAACGAGCCCAGCGACGCATCAAGCCTGCCGCCCATCAGATCGGTGACCACACCGGGAAACGTCTTGTAGGGCACGTGCAGATAAGTGAATCCCGCCTTGGTGCGCAGTAGTTCGGTCGCGAAGTGTAGAAACGCGCCCTCGCCGGTGGAACCGAATGAGAGCTTGCCGGGATGCGCTCTGGCGTAGGTCACCAGTTCTTTCACGTTCTTGAACGGCACGCTGGGATGCACCACCAGCGCCAGAAAGTTCGATGCCATCAGCGAAATCGGCAGAAAGTCCTTGTGCGTATCGTAATCCACTTTTTTGTAAGCGATGGGCACGATCACCATGTTGCCGCCCTGCCCGCAGCCGATGGTGTAACCGTCGGGCGGCGCTTTGGCAATCATCTGCAAGCCGAGCTGTCCGCCGGCGCCCGGCCGGTTGTCGATGGCGAGTTGCTGGCCTAGTTTCTCGCTGACTTTGTGGCCGACCAGCCGTGACAGCACGTCGCACGAGTCGCCCGCGCCCGCGGGAATAATGACGCGGATGGTCCGGCTGGGATAATTCTGCGCCGCAGCGCCCGTGGCCATAGCGGTGGCGGCCAGCCACAGCAGCACCTTTGCAACACGCTTCATGAAGTCTCCTTCGATCGGTTGTTACTTGTTTTGTGGATGGTCTGTTTTAGCTGCGGCGGCAAACGACGCCAGCGCAGCTTTTTGCATTTCCAGGGTTTTCACTGTCATCTGGACAAAGCCGATGTTCATGGTGAGCCAGGTTTCCACGGCTTTAAGTTCAGCAATTTTCTTGTCGATATCCTCAACATTGGCAGTGGGCATGAACATGCCAGGCACCGGAAACGACATCGGGTTCCACATTTTTTGCATGAACGCCATGAAGTCCTGGGGCAGTTCAGGTGTGGTCATCGCAAACTCCCGCGCCGCTGGAAGGAAAAGGGGTGGCGCACGGCGTTACTATATAGCAGAAGTCTGGCCCGCGGGTTTGAAGGTCCGGCGCAAACGGCACCAATCCGCGCGGCGGCTAATAGTGCCGAAGGTCCCGCGGAACCCGCGTCAGGTGTTGATCGGCGGCAACTGCGCCGGTAGTTGCTGGGGCTGCGTGGGTGGTGTGTGCGCCGCCTCTTCCAGCAGAATAGTTGGCTGCTGCACCGGCGCTGGCGGCGCCGGCTGGGCGGATAGCTGCGTTACAGCGGGCGTGGGCGCAAGCAGCGTGCCTGGCCGCTGCGTCTCGACTTGCATCACAACGCGGTTGCCGCGATCGGTTCTCGGCACGCCTGCCAGCGCATCAAGCAGGTCTTTTTCATTGAGCACGCGATGGCTGTAGACCGCTTCGCGATCGGCCAGAGCGCCGGCGTAGGTTTGCAGCGCCGTGAATAAATCCCCCGAAGCCGTTAGCAGGTATTCGCGCAAAATGCGTGCGCCGACCAGGATGTTCACGCGCGGGTCGAACACCGTGTTCTCGCCGCCATAATCCGCGAATTTTTCAAGATGGTACTTGGGGATAACCTGCATCAGTCCCTTGGCGCCGGCAACACTTTCCGCGATCGGATTGAAGCTCGACTCCACCGCCATCATCGCCACCACCAGCATCGGATCGACCCCGAATTGATGGCCTGCCGCGAACGCTATGCGCACCAGCTCCTGCACCACCTCGGCGGACACGCCGTATTTGCGCGTGATGAATCCGGCGACGGCCCGCTGTTGCGCATCCAGCGGCAAAGCCGCGCGCTTGGGCGCGGTTGCGAAAGTGGTCAGCAGCCGGCCTTGAAACGGACTGTCCATCGCCACCGCTACCGGTTCGGCGCGCCGCTCACTGGTGGGACTGAGCTGCGGCGATTTGACGAATGAGGGTTCGAGCGTGAAGGGCAGAAACGCCACCGTCAACGCCAATGCCACCGGCACGAAATACAGATGCTGTGACCACGAACCCGCAACCGCGCGCGCGTGCACGTACTCGATCATTGATTTTGCGTACATGCAAAACCTCCTTTGTTTTAGCCAGCGTGTTATCGCGGGCTGGAAAGCTACCTTGAGTCTGGGTGAGGCTGTTCCCTTGTACCTTTCCAACCTGATAACCACTATTAGTAGTGGTTCCACGATCAGGACTGGAAAGTGGGGGCCATTCTATTGACGGACGTGCAGGTGCGCAACCCCAAAAACACCGCCGCTAATGGACCGCCTCATTATTACGCAAATAATGATGCAATGCAATATATTGTAACTTATTGTTTTTTAAAAAATTAATAACAATAAATTAATTTTAAACCTAAAATATATTGCGTCGTATCACAAATGTTGCGTTTGTACACCTGCAATGCTTGCTACGGATCCTTAAAATAAATCTATTACAGATCAATTACTTAAAAATAAACCCAATTATTTCAATCAGTTATGAATCTTCACGCGGTTGGCGCGAGCGCCACTCAGCGAGTGCAATCTCGTAGCGCGCTTGCGCCTCCCAGTAGAGGTCGTAGATGCACGGCCTACAACCGCTGTCGCAGCATCCGCTGTAATCGTCTGCATTCGGCGGCACCGGTTGAGGATCTGGCGGTGCGCTGGGCGCTGCTTCGGCCATCCGCTCAACGCGCGCCGGCGGGATGATCAGGAAAGCGCCGGCGGAATTCGCTCATCAGCTCGTCGGCTTCAGCTTGACGTCCATCGCGTTTGAACTGCGCCAACCGCTCCAGCCATTTTTCCGGCGGCTGGTTGTCGAGTTCAGTAAACCACGCCGGGCGCGTAATCAACTGTGGCCCGCTGCGCTGCTGCACGGTCTTGGCTGCCGACGCAGGTGCTGGTGGGGCCGCCGCTGTGCGACCTTCTGCCGCTGGCGGTGGCGCAGCTGGTCCGCGAGGATGCGCGGCCTCGCGTGTGGCTGTTGCGGGAAACGGTTCCGCCAACACCCTGGATTCCCGCGATGGGGGTGATGGCGCGGGTGGTGACGCCACCGCACCCGAATTGGAAGCGCTACCAGCACCTGCGCGATCGAGTCCGCCGACAGCGCCGCGTTGGCGGTCTCGCGCGACCTGCCCCGCTACGTCCATCTCCTGTCGCGCGTCCATGGGCGCCCGCTCCCGCTGACTGGCCGGTGCCTCGCGTCGCGCCGCTGTGACTGACGCCTCGCTCGCAGCCGCACCTACGCCGGCGGCAGTCTCCGGCGCACCCAATTTCCCGCTCACCACCGCCGCAGGACGATCCGCTGCAACCGCGGGCGGGACATCGGGGCGCGCCGGCGCCGCAGGCGAGGCGGCTTTCGCCAGCGGCTTGACACCCTCGGCCACAGCATCCCGCTGGGCGGCGTCGTTGCGCTGCTTTTGGGCGTAGCTATCGGACGACTCTGCCACCGCGGTTGGGGCTGTCTGCGAGCGCTTCTCGGCTTCGACTTTTGCCTTGATCTCAGGCGCGACGTCGCGCAGGGTTGCGTCTGGCTTCACGGCAACCACATCCTTGGGTAATTCAGCGAGCTTCGGCTCGGCCGCGGGCGGCGCTGCAACGGCGGCGGGCGCGGATTCCTTGGTAACGCGCGGCGGCTGCGTCAATTCGTCGCCTTTTTCCTGATGCACCAATGTCACCAAACTCACACTCATCACCAGCACCGCTGCGATCGAAAGCGGCACATACCAGTTGCGCTTCTGGCGTGGCACCGGCGTCGTGGCCTCCCCACCGCCGCCCGCCACCTGTGGGCGAGCGCTAACTTCACGCCGTGCAGCCGCGAGCACAGCAGCGTCCAGCGCTGCCGGCGGCTCCTCGCCACCCGCCGCCTCAACCAGGCGCGCCAGCTGCGGCTGCCGTTCCAGGTTGTCGTCGCGATTGCCGTCGTCTACTGCCACGTCGCCAGTCCTTGTCTGATTTTCGCCAACGCATAGCGCAAACGGCTTTTGGCCGTTTCGCGCGTCACCCCCGTGGCATCGGCGATTTCTTCCACGCTCATGCCACCCTCGTACTGCATCACAAACGCCTCGCGCTGCGGCAGCGGCAACGCGCCCAGCAATTCCAGAAGCTGCGCCGCCTGCTGCTTGATATCCAGATGCTTTTCCGGCTCGTCGCGCGGGGCGGCCCGTGATTCCGGCAGCAGCGGTGCGTCTTCGGTTTCCTCATCCAACGACACCAGCACCGCCTGGCTGTGTTTGCGGTAATGGTCAATCAGCCGGTTGTGCGCAAGCTTATAGATATAGGTGGTGAACTTTGCCTGCACGGTGTAGCTCGCGCGCGCACGAATCAAATTCATCCACACATCCTGAAACAATTCGTCCACCACCGGCCGCTCGCGGCACTGGCGCAGCAGGTAGCGGTAAACGCCACCTTTGTGCCTGCGATACAGCGTGTCAAACGCACCCGCATCGCCGTCGCGATAGGCAAGCATGAGGTCTTCGTCGCAAGGTTCCGCATCCGTCGCCATAATAAACGCAAGTATGCGGGAGCCATTGCGCGCACGCAACGGCGGTGGCAAAGGGCCGTGAAAAGTGAACGGGTCAAGGGCACACTTGAAGCGAAGCAGAACGGGTGAAAGGGTGGGGCGTGAATAGTGAAGAGTGAAGGGTGAAGAGGTACCCCGCTCTTGGGGTTGACGTGCCCCTTCACTCTTCACCCTTCACCCTTCCCGTTCACTCGTTCACCGGGGGTCAGGCACAAACTGCCCCGGAAATGGCACTGGCGTGGGCCGCGCATACACCGGCGGTTGAACAATCACGCCCTGCGCCAGCAGATTTTCGTAGGTGTCGTAGTGTATGGTGATGATTTCCGCCGGTGATGCACTGGCGCGCTCGAAGTGGGTATAGGTCACGTGCGATTCTTCGCTGCGGCCATGGCCGGTGCCCAAAGTTGAGGATTTTTGCGGCGCGCGCGCCATTTCGCTACTACCACTGTCCGCGCGGCCTTCCATCGCGCCAGACGGCGCGTTGGACTGCGCATCGGCCTGCGCTGGCGCTGGCGCTTCCGCGGAACGCGTAGTGTCGGCAGGGGCGCCGCGCGACAAGCCATCGCCCGGGGACGACGGAAACGGCGACTCCCAGCGCGGGCGCGGCCACGGACGCACCGGAGGATCAATCCGCACCGGCGGCTCGAACTTCTTGCGAAACACCGCGACCCCGATCACGCCCACATTATGCGGACGCCCGCTGCGCGCCGCATACGAATTCTGATGCTCGGTAAAATAAAATGCCGCGATACGATCCATACTCTTGCGCCAGCCACGAATGTCAAATCCCTGACGGCTGCCGAGCACATAACCGGTCTGCGCCCAATTCGCCGTCTCGCCCGACACCGCATTCACGCCGTCGACCGACACCACCGACAGAATCTCCTGCCGTCCGCGATTGGCCACGCGTATCTGATACTCGTTGCCGGGCTTGCCCACCACGTAATAACGGCCATTGTGCTGATGGATCGGCAGCGTGCGGTTTTCCATGCGATCGTAAACCGTCACATCGGCAATGCCGCCCACCGCACCCACCGCACCGGAAAAGGCCGATAAAACTGATAGGTATATGATTTTATTACATATTTTCATGACACACTCCTCGCAGGGTTCACCATAAGGCAATACTGAAGCTGTAAACGGCACAGCGCGGGGAATGGGGTTACTCGCAGGAGATTCAGCGCTGGATTCGCCCGCAGCATGGGTGCAGTGCAGCGAATTTCGCGAATCGTGATACGGGATTACACTGTTTCACCTCGCGTAAGCTGACGTTTCACGCAATATGAATCCTTATTTTTGGAAACTACCTGGGAGGCCGTAATGCCGAAGTCTCCGGCGCAAGCCATCCGTACCCTTGCGCTGGTGGGTCATGGCGCCTCGGGCAAGACCACACTGGCAGAGGCCCTGTTGGCGCAAGCGGGGGCAATTCCCGCGATGGGCAGCATCGAGCGCGGCACCACGGTGTGCGATTTCGATGCGCTTGAAAAATCCTACAAACATTCGCTCAACGCAGCGGTGGTGCATCTTAGCCACCGCGACACGCGCATTCATCTGATCGATACGCCGGGGCTGCCCGATTTCATCGGACGCGCACTTGCTGCGCTGCCGGCGGTGGAAACCGCCGCGGTGGTGGTGAGCGCGCAGAACGGCATCGAGATGATTACCTCGCGCATGATGCAGTGGGCGGCCAAGCGCGAACTGTGCCGCATGATCATCATCAACAAGATAGACGCTGAGAACCTCGATTTGCCGGCGCTGCTTGAAGCCCTCCAGGCGGCGTTCGGCAAGGAGTGTCTGCCCGTCAATCTGCCGGCGCAAGGCGGCAGGAAGGTTGTCGATTGCTTTTTCAATCCGTCAGGCGCAGCGGATTTTTCCTCGGTAGCAGACGCGCATCAGGCGCTGATCGACCAGGTGGTCGAAGTTGACGAGCAACTGATGACGAAGTATCTCGAACAGGGGGATATTTCCCCCGAGGAATTGCATGCGCCGTTCGAGAAGGCGCTGCGCGAAGGTCATCTGATACCCGTGTGTTTCGTGTCCGCGCGCAACGGCGCGGGTGTGGCCGAACTGCTCGACATCATCGTCAAGTTGCTGCCGAATCCGACCGAGGGCAATCCGCCGCAGTTCCTGAAAGGGGAAGGCGCGGCCGCGGTGACGATGCACGCCGCGCCCGACCCGGCCAAGCATGTGCTGGCGCATGTGTTCAAGGTGACCATCGATCCGTTCGTCGGCAAGGTGGGCGTGTTTCGCGTGCATCAGGGCACGATCACACGCGACATGCAGCTCTACATCGGCGACGGCCGCAAGCCGTTCAAGGTGTCGCATCTGTACCTGCTGCGGGGCAAGGAATTCATCGAGACCGACGCGCTCGCGCCCGGCGATATCGGTGCGGTGACCAAGGTCGATGACATCCACTTCGATGCCGTGCTGCACGACTCGCACGACGAAGATCACATCCATCTCGTGCCGCTGGAGTTTCCGGTGCCCATGCACCGCATCGCCATCGAACCCAAAAAGCGCGGCGACGAGCAGCGCATCTCGGACGCGCTGCACAAGCTGTGCGCCGAGGATCCGACTTTTCGGTTTGAACACAGCGCCGCCAACGAGACCGTGATCAGCGGCCTCGGCGAACTGCACATGCGCTATATTCTCGAGCGCATGCAGGGCCAGTATCACGCCGAGGTCAACACCAAACCGCCGCGCGTTCCGTATCGCGAGACGGTGACCGCCAAAGCCGAAGGCCATCACCGCCACAAAAAGCAGACCGGCGGCGCCGGTCAATTCGGCGAAGTGTTTCTGCGCATCGAGCCGCTCGCGCGCGGCGCGGGTTTCGAGTTTGTCGATCAGGTCAAGGGCGGCACCATACCGGGGCAGTACATTCCGGCGGTCGAGAAAGGCGTGCGCCAGGTGCTGGATGCCGGCCCTGTCGCGGGCTATCCGCTGCACGACGTGCGCGTCATCGTCTACGACGGCAAGCACCATCCGGTGGATTCGAAAGAGGTCGCGTTCGTCGCCGCCGGCAAGCGCGCGTTTATGGACGCCATAAGCAAGGCGCGGCCGATCATCCTCGAGCCGATCGTCAACGTCGAGATCGCCGCACCCAGCGACTACATGGGCAATATAGCGGGCGACATTTCAGCGCGCCGCGGGCAGGTTTCCGGCACCGATACGCTCGCAGCCAACATGCTCGCGATCAAGGGCCACGCCCCGCTCGCCGAACTCACCGACTTCCAGACGCGCCTGAAATCCATCACCGCCGGACAGGGATCGTTTTCCATCGAACTCTCGCACTACGAGCCGGTGTCCGCCGCGGTGCAGAAACAGCTCGCAGAGCTGCATGCGAAGACTGCGCACGCAGAGGAAGACTAGGGCCTGTTAACAATTGATTCGTGAGATGCGTTGCTAGTCCCAATCGTCGCTGGCAAGGCGCTTGCCGCAGGCAATATCGCGAATATTGCCAAGGCAAGCAACGCAGCAAGCGGCGATTGGGGCAGCAACCCGTAGGGCCAGGGCGATTGGGTGGTAGATAGC
>CAMATZ010000075.1 GCA_945861275.1 Bordetella parapertussis | reverse complement strand
ACCTGGGCAAGCAATTGGTCCAGCAGATCATCGGAAAATGGGCCCTTAGACTTACGTTGTCGGGGCTTGTAGGCTTTGGTGTTGTCGGTCATTCATTTCTCCTTTATCCACAATGATATGACCTCCCACACAAAATTTCAGATACGCTCAAATGCTAAGACCACCGCATTCGCATTTTCTGCGCATCGTCATCGTGCCACTTCGCATGACTTACCCAATTGTCTGCCATTGAATCAAATAGCGCCCTTACTCGCGGCCATTTGCTTCCCAACTTTTTGGCGCGCATGCGCCAAACAACCTCCTCTTCGCGCTCAAGACTGCCCCCATCTAGAGGCGCGCGGGAAGTTACACCCCGCGAATTGACACATTCAAGTGCAAAGCCGCGCCCTATATGTTTAGTATCTAGTTTCTCAATCAGTTCCAGCACGAATGCAGGCGGCCAATCATTGGTTCGGGGATCTGCTGGGACGTGGTAAAGCATCTTTCCAATGTGTTGGTCAGCAAGGTCCGCACGATCCTTGTCAAGCGCCAACTGTCGAGCCTCAGCTACCCAATCATTGAGGATTTCTTTGCTGACAGACCCGTCGCCCTGAACGCCTGGCACTAGTTCCCACGATTCCAGCAGTCGCCAAGCAGCAGTTGCCTTCTCCTTAGCCCGTGCGTCAGCAGGCTGCTCACGGGTCGCAGTAGCAGGCTTGTATAGATCGCATAACACTTGAACAAAGAACTCGGCATCCTCCGACAAAAGCCTATGCAGCGTTAATGTTTCATCGTGTTTATGCCCCCTCCCGGTCAAAAGCGCCAAAAAAGGATATTCCAATCGTGCAACCTCCATATCAGTGACGTCCGATTGATTACGCAGCCACTTAAAAGCATTTCCTAAATAAAAACTAAACATACTCCGGTCTTGCGGCAATCTATTTTCGTTTAGCTGGACAATTATTTGTTCAATAATCTGAAGTACTAGTGGCCCCCCAAGATGGGCCAAGGAATTACCTACCGCACCAAATATGTCGGCCGCACGACCAAAGCGAATGTAATTTTCAGCGACAGCTCGCTTGGTTTCCCCGTCACCTCCCGACACATGAATCCAATTGTGCTCCCAGTAATACTTTTCCACGTTTCCGCCCAACGACGCGATCAATCGAAAAGTATCCATCGTAGCTGGGTAATCTAGGAATGCATTAGCAAGTACCTCCTCTGTCCAACCAGCTAACTGTGCATGCGCAATAAGTCGTCTTGTCCAATCGTCCCCCGTAATTCTAAGTCGCACACGACTGGCCGCACGAATCCCCCAAAGTTGATTTGGAGATGTTTCAATTGACCAAACGTCAAACGCCGCAAACAATTCCGTATCGGATACACTTGTCTCCGCCAAGGCAGTCGCGACGACAGGAGAACACTTGCTTTCCGTAATTGCCCTGTGAATGCCCGCCCAACCAAGATGGTTGAGAATGTCATTTATCGCTTCTTCACGACGCCTAGCAATTTCTCGCTCGTTCCCTTCAAAGTCGTCGGCCTTAAATCCCGTTTGAGGCCATTGGTCGTCAAGGACCCACTTATGTCGATTAAGAGGATCCACCGGTAGGTATTTTGCTGCTGTAGCTTCTAATTCTTGAAGATCGCTTTCCTTCATCGCCCATTGTGCGTCGTTAAATGCGCGATGGTGGGCAACCAACTTCCGAAGTGCATCCCGTGTTTCCACACGAAGAGATTCAGGCGGGAATTGACTACTCATGGTATTGAGCATGTCGAGGATGCGCTTCCTATACTCGGCTGGAAATTGAGGAAATTCTGGAATTAAAGTAATTTGTTTCTTCAGATCTCCGTCGGCCAAGTCAAGACATAACTCGGCATATTTCCTGTAAGCCAGTGCTACTGCATGCTTTGTAAGCACTGGCATTTCAGACCGCCCGAAGTCACGCCAAGTTGGTTCCTGGGTGGGCGATGCCGAGTCGTGCGCGTGAGGTAACAGTTTGAGCAATAACATCCACGCAACTTCTGGATGTTTTTCATGGAGTAGCCGTAGCACGGCTACACGATTCTCAATGGATGCGCTAGTGCCAGGATGCCAAGCAAGAAATATTTCTCGCAAAGAATTTATCGGACGGTTTCCATTGTTCCCTCCGGAACCAATCGATTCCAGATGGCAAAGAATTAACGATACGCGTGCTAAATACTCAGTGGACCAAGCAAGTGTCTCCATTGCCCATAGGAGGCCAGACTGAAATGTTGATCCAAAAAAACCACGATCAACAAAAAGCGGCTTTAGACGTGCGGAGTCGCCCTGGAGTAGCGACTCCAGGGCCTCAACAAAAGGGAGAGGGGCAGCCTCAGCTAAATATGGAAGCTGATCACGCAACGATGCAAGCATTCTTGGATCACTGGCAAGTCCTGGTAATGCTCTAACAACGCGATTCACAAAGTCTTGCCCGCTTACGATCCCCGATCTGCTACTAAATGATGTGCCACCGAGGTACGCTATGCTCAATAACGTTTCTGCCAAACCATCCCTTAACCATGTCGAGTAGCGGGACTTCTCCTTCATACGTGGATTGTCGTCCGGCGGGGCATTCCAAACGTCTGTCACCTCCTTCTCAATTTCTCCGAAAACCGTTGTTACGGCGTTTTTAAGTGCATCCAGATGCGAATCAGTAATCAAACGCTGAATAAGCGTAAAGGCTACCGCAGGTGCAACAAGGTAAAAAACGGAGTCCACGCGTTCATACAATGGGTCGTCGCAGGTACCAAAAGGCTGCAAAGAGTCACGATAGTCGGCATATTTCTGACTTGATAAACCGGCAACGATATCTTTGTCCCCTTGGCAATCGTCGTCCCAAGACCGAACCAATGCCGCTGGAACTACAAGTGATGCAGCAGTGTCATTGCTCGCCCATGTTGGTATCTGATCCCCCGGTGACGCGGTCTGCAACAAGTTCCAGATACGCCAGATCGAAACACTTGAGCCGCAAGCACGCGCTTGGGCAGCAGCATCGGCAGATGGCAATTTCATTGAACCTGACAACGCTTTTTCGAAATCAGATCTCAAGGCACGCTTGATCAACATGCTTCGAGAATGCGTACTGTTGCGACCAAAAGCCATAACGACGTGATGCCCCGCACGCTCGAGGCGATTCGTACATGAAACAGCAGGGGGCACCAATATCGTAAGTGGCGCCATGTCCCTTCCAAAGGGTTGTAGCGCGTAGGCCTCTGCGTGGGCTTCACTCGATACCACTAAAGCGTTAGCGAGAAGGCGGTACCGAGTTGCTTCTGGTTGAGCATCAATCACCGCGTACAACAAGGCAACTGCCTCCTCTGGCGAATCCGCCTGTATCGCAAAAATGCGGTCATGCTCAAAGCGCAAACCAACTTCTACGGATTTTGTGTCACGACCAGCCAACATTAGTTCACTTGAAATGGCGGGGGCAGTCGCCCCACTCCAGCGTAGCCACCGCTTAGCGAGCGAATCTCCAAATCGCCCATTGCCAATACCGAACTCCTCTCCCAACCACGCCTCTACGGCCGGACATTTTTCTATCCACTGTTCCAAGTCGGCGGCGCCAACAATCTGCACATCGCCCCAAGTGTTTCCCTTCGTGGACCGAAGATCGGCTTTAAGTTTTTCAATATTCTTTAGCTTACGTGGTGTGACAGCAACGTATACAGTTTCTGTGCGAGACCAGCCTGGGGGGATGTCGGCTAACAGAGATTTCTTGAAATCCCTTTTAATCTTACTGAGCGTATTCCGCTCTACGCTTATCTGCCAAACCGACCTGTGCTCTGCGGACTCGTCTTTGCCGGGAGAGAGTCGAACCCACCCGTCCCATCCAGGAAAATTATTCACATCCCCAGCCAAGAAACTCATACCCAGTACTCTATTGGGAATCCAGCTCCAAATGAGATTCCGCAGAATTTCGCCGAGGCGATCCCGGCCCGCAATCTGGTTTGCGAGATCTTCTAAGTGATTGGGGCGAATTACTGGCATGTGTAGTTACCTCTTGTTTAACGTGACCCAACACAAGCCATAGCAAATCTAAGTAGTCGGGCTCGATCTACGCAAGATCCATTATAGGGGGAAAAAATGTTAACCTTCTGTATTTATTGAATATTTCCAACTATTTAGCCTACGCACTCCTAGTTGTGTATCTATTCCCCCGTGCAAATCCCTGCCATTGACCGTCCAGCAACCGGCGGATACATTGCTGGTTCGCTAAAATGGCGGATTGAAATATCCCGTACCAGAACGACACCGGCCGATGCTTATATCGGTCTCCGCCAGTGACTTCGATTTTCCAGGAGGGCCAATCATGACGGAGTTCAGGCGCTTTGCCGACAAGAGTCTTGTTCCTGCTTTGACGGTTTTTCTCGTCTCATTCGCGTTGTTTGCGGTCACTGCCGCCCCGCTATGGGCTCAACGCACGTACGACCGCTTACCGATCGTCAAGGACGGCACGACTGTCAGGATTTCACCGCATGTTTACGTGATCCCCGACGAGAACGCACGCGGGGTACCCAATGTCGGCATCGTCGTCGGCAGCCGCGCAACCCTGGTGGTCGATCCCGGCATGGGACTCAAGAGCGGGCAGGCCGTGGTACGCGAAATGGCGAAGCTCAGCAAGAACACGGAGATCTATATCGTCAACACGCATTTTCATCCGGAACATACCACCGGAGAGGCGGCATTTCCGCCGAGCGTAAAAATCATCCGCGCTGTGGCGCAACAGCAGGACATCGAGGAAATGGGGCTAAAAACGGTGGCGGAATTCAGCAGCCGCTCGCCTGAACTGGCCGAATTGTTGAAAGACGCCAAGGGTTTTCGGACGCCGGCGGAAACCTTCGAGCGCAACAAGACGCTCGACCTGGGCGGCGTGCGGGTGAAGCTCATCCGGCTGGGGCCTGCACACACGCGCGGCGACACCGCGATCTTCATCGAGGGCGACGGTGTGCTGTTCTCCGGTGATCTGGCGATGAAGCAGGCGTTCCCGGCATTCGCAACGCCGCAATCGCGTGCCGATAGCTGGATCACGAGCCTGGACGCGCTGAGCGCGCTGCGTCCGTCGCAAGTCGTTGGCGCGCATTATGGGATGGGCGATGCTTCCATCATTGCCGCGTATCGCGGCTACTTTACGGCGCTGCGCGAGCGCGTAGGCGAAATGAAACGGCAGGGCAAATCGTCCGATGAAACTGCCACGACGCTGCGCAATGAGTTTCGCGCGAAGTATCCGGATTGGGATCAGCCGCTGCGCGTACACTCGGCCGCGACGGCGATTTACGCGGAGCTGCCCTGATTTCCTTCGAGGGCTTGGCTGCCCGTGGATATGTTGGCCGCTGGCAAAGAATGAGGTCGGGGAATCAAATACCAATGGCGCTATCGTAAGTTATTGGCTATGGATAGAACGGCGCAAAAATTCCAACCCGTCATTCTGGCGAAGGCCAGAATCCAGTTCGTGCGCCCATGCGAAGCATCTAATAAGATCCTTCGGATCGGATTACGCACTGGATTCTGGCCTTCGCCAGAATGACGGAGTGGTTTTTTCCCTTATAGACTCCGACTTAAGATAGTGATATTGGAATCAGGTGCTATGGGAAATATGTACAAGTATTTGTTTTTATTCATTATTTTTAGTTCTCCCTTCGCTGGTGTCGAAGCGCAACCCTATCCCGCGCGACCGATACGCTTGGTGGTGCCGGTGCCGCCGGGCGGCAGCAACGACATTCTGTCGCGCATCACCGCGCAAGCCATGAGTCCCGGTCTCGGCCAGCCCATGGTGATCGATAACCGTGCCGGCGCCGCCGGTATGATCGGCGCCGACAACGTCGCAAAGTCAGCGCCCGATGGCTATAGCATCCTCAACATACAAGCGTCGTTTGTCGCCAACGCGGCGATGCGCACCAAGATGCCTTACGACACGCTTAACGATTTCGCCTTTGTCGGCATGATGGCGCGTGCGCCGCTGCTGGCGGTGGTGCATCCTTCGCTACCGGTCAAAAACATCAAGGAACTGGTGGCGCTCGCCAAGGCGCGGCCGGGACAGATTCACCACGGCTCGCCCGGCATCGGCAGCCACACACACTTGTCCGCGGAACTGTTTCGCAGAATGGCCGGCATCGATATCGTGCACGTGCCGTACAAAGGGATAGCGCCCGCGCTGACCGATTTGATGGGCGGGCACCTGCAACTGGCGATGACCAGCCCGCCTTCGGTCATGGCGCAAGTGCAGAGCGGGCGGTTGAGAGCGCTCGCCGTGGGCAGTGAAAAACGCAGCGTGTTCCTGCCCGATATTCCTACCATCGCTGAATCCGGCTTCGCCGACTATCGGGCCGATTACTGGTGGGGCATCGCCGCGCCGGCAAAAACGCCTGTTGAAATCGTCAATCGTCTCGCCGCTGAGCTCAACAAGGCGTTGCAGTCAGCGGAGTTGAGGCAACGCTACGCCGTGGAGGGCGCCGAACCCGCGGTGATGACGCGCGAGCAGTTGAAGCAATTCATCACCACCGACATCGCGCGCTGGCGGCAAGTCGCGCGTGACGCCAACGTCAGGGCGGAATAGGCAACGAGGTTGTAGCAATGCCAGCGGATCGGCGGGCAACGATGTGATAGAGACCGCGCGCCACAGTGACGAGCATGCGCGTGTCCATTCTGATCGCCACCGCTGCACTTTGGCGCCGCATGTAGCGCGATCCTTGTTAACTCTTCTGCACCGCCAGCACGGCTTTGACCGCCGCGCGTTCGTTCATGCGCTTGAAGTGGTCGTGCACCTTGGGAAATTTCGCGATGTCGACCTTGTCGCCCGCGAGCCAGCCGCTGATGGTGTAGAGATACGCGTCGCAGATGCTGTAGGCAGCGCCCATCACCCACGGCCCTTTCAGCATATCGTTCTCGATGAGGGTAAAGCAGTCGGCCATGTTTTGCGGCACTTTCGCCTTCATCGTTTCCTGCGCTGCCGCATCATCCGACCAGCGCGCACCGCGCCGCCCGTGCGCGTGCGCCGGATGCACGGTGGCACACAGATAGCTGTTGAAGGCTTGCGCCGCCGCGAACTCGTACGGATCGGCTGGCGCCAGCTTCGCCTGCGGATAGGTCTGCGCGATCCAGCCGAGGATCGCCGGGGTTTCGGTCAGAATGCCACGTTCGGTGATCAACGCGGGCACGCGGCCCTTAGCATTCACTAACAGGTATTCGGGCTTGCGTTGATCGCCCTGCGTGAAATCAAGTTTTGCGGTCTCGTATTTGGCGCCGGCCTCTTCGAGCGCGATGTGGGACGCAAGCGCGCAGGTGCCGGTCGCCCAGAACAGTTTCAACATGGCAGTTCTCCTTGGTCAAATTTCGCCCGGACGGGCTTGGCCATTGTCGGCACGGCATCGATTGTATGTCATATTCGACCTATCGCCGATGGGCTTCCAACAGCGTCAGTACCCTTGGATGTCCCTGGTGCATTATTAACAGTATCCATAAATCAAACAGCCCAATTGAACTGACATGACTAACGTGAAAGCCTTACGCATTACCGCAGTATTCCCGACGCTGCTGCTCGCGACCGCGCATGCGCAAACTGCCTACCCTGTTAAAGCCGTGCGCATTGTGGTGCCGTTTCCGCCCGGCGGGTCTCTCGATGTGGTGGTGCGCGTGATTGCGCCGCGGTTGTCTGAAGCGCTCGGCCACCAGCTCATTGTCGATAATCGCAGCGGCGCGGGCGGCACCACCGGCACCGAGCTGGTGGCGAAATCAACGCCCGATGGTTATACCGTTCTGGCGGGCACCATTGGCGGGTTGGCGGTATCGCCCACACTCAACCCAAAGCTCGGCTACAACACGCTGCGCGATCTGGCGCCGGTGGTGCAATTGGTGAATGTGTCTTATATCGTGACGCTGCATCCATCGGTGCCCGCCAAGTCGATCAGGGAATTGCTGGCGCTGGCGAAATCGCGTCCGGGTAAATTGAACTATGGCTCGTCAGGCGCGGGCACGGGCCCGCATCTGGCGGGTGAATTGATGAACATGATGGCCGGCGTGAGCATGGTGCATGTGCCCTACAAAGGCAGCGCGCCCGCGCAAACCGCGCTGATGTCGGGCGAAGTGGATTTGAATTTTGAAAACACGCTGATCGTGTTGCCACAGCTTAAGGCCGGACGGCTGCGCCCGCTTGCGGCTACCGGTACCACGCGCTCGAAATTGTTGCCCGATTTGCCCACCGTAGCCGAAGCCGGGTTGCCCGGCTTTAGCGCCAGCGGCTGGTACGGCATGATGGTACCGGTAGCTGTGTCAAAAGACATCATCGGCAAACTCAACACCGAGATAACGCGCGTGTTGCGCACGCCGGATATCGCGGATCGCCTCAACAATATGGCGGCCGAACCGGCGCCTGGCACGCCAGAGCAATTCGGTGCGTTCATCCGCAGCGAGACCGACAAGTGGGCAAAAGTGGTAAAGGCGGCGAACATGAAGGCAGATTAATCTACCAACCCGGCACTGCCCGCTACTCAGGTTGCGTCAGGCGCGCTAGCGGCTGTAACACTCACAGGAGATCAGAATGGATTTGCAGGTCTACGGCATGCGCAATGTGATGGAGTTGGCCACGACACTCATAGCTGTGGACGCCATGTCCGGCGGCAAGGCGACGGTGCATCATGGCAATGTGGCCCATCTTGTCGGCGCCGATGCCTCGATGAACTCGGCGGCCTCGATCAACACGCCCGAGGCCAAGGCCATCGCGGCGGATGCGGCGCTGCCGCTGGCCGATGTCGCGACGAATTACGATACACAGTTCCTGCGTTTCTCGGTGAAGCGGCCGGACATGCGCATCCTCTTCACGGTGACGCGCGGTCTCTATCACATTGTTGCCCGACGATCCGCCGGCATTGCTTCAGTCAGGGATCTGCGCGGCAAGCGCGTGGGCACCTTCCCGCGCACCTCTTCGAGCTACTATCTCTACAAGGCACTCGAAGCCAACGGTCTGCAGGAGAAAGATATCGAGATCGTGGGGCTGGCCCCGATTTTCGAGATCTCCAGGGCCATTATCGAGAAGCGCGTGGATGCGATCACCATCTGGGAACCGGCATCGCAGGCGGCAATGGATGGTCTCGGTGCGGACGCCATCGAACTGAAAACGCCCGGTGTCTATTTCCCGCAATTCAATCTGAATACCACAACCGAAAAGCTTGCCGATCCCGGCAAGCGCAGGCAGATGGTGGAGCTGACACGCCACATTATCAGAGCTTCGAAACGGGTGAAGGAACAACCGCAGATCGGCTGCGACTGGCTGGTGAAGGCCAGCGGATTTGAACGCGGGCTGATCGAGCGTTCTTTCCATTACCATGACTATTGCGCCAGCATTGCGCAGGATCAACTCGACGTGCTGGTCGATCAGGACAAATGGGTGGCGCGGGAACAGGGCCGCACGCCGCGCTCGCGCGAGGAATTGTCAACGTTGCTGGATTACAGTGTCTACAACGAGGCGGTAGCAGGCATGTAAATGCCCAGGGGGCAAAACGTGCCGTTACTCGATTTGCATCTTGCGCTCTTTGACCAGGCGCGCGTATTTCTTCACCTCGGCGGCGAGCAGGGTGCCCAATTCCTCGGGAGTACTGGCCATGATCTCGAACTCCTCGTGCCGGGTGCGCAGAACAATATCCTGCAGTCGAAGCACGTCTTTCAACTTCACGTTCAGCGTGTTGACTATGGCGCGCGGCGTTCCTTTAGGCGCCATGAGCCAGTGCCACGCGGAGAATTCGAATCCGGGAACGCCGCTCTCGATTACGGTAGGTACCTGCGGCATCGAAAATGCGCGCTTGGTGCCTGTGACAGCGATGGCGCGCATGCGGCCCGAGACGACATGCTGGGTCGCCCCGGCAATCGCGAGGTAACTCATGGAGACTTCACCGCTCATAATCGCGATGATCACGGGCCCGCCACCCTTGAAGTGCACGGGCGTCATGGTGACACCGGTCAGCATGCTGAAAAGTTCGGCGGCAATATGCGGATTGGAGCCGGCGCCGGCAGTGCCGTAGTTGATCTGGTCCGGCCTGGCCTTGGCGAGCGCAATCAACTCGCGGACATTCTTCACCGGCACGGAGGGATGCAGGGCGATCATCGATCCCTGATTGACCATCAGCATGACCGGCTCGAAGTCGCGCAACACGTCGTACGGCGGCTTGCTATGCAGCGCCGGATTGGCGACGAAGGGCAGCGTGTTCGAAAGCAATGTGTAGCCGTCGGGCGCCGAGCGCGCAACCGCCACCGTGCCGATGGTGCCGGACGCGCCGCTGCGATTGTCAACGATGACTTGCTGCCCCAATGTCTCCGCCAGCTTCGGGCTTAGCAGCCGCGCGAGCACGTCGCCGCTACCGCCGGGCGGAAACGGGATGATCCAGCGAATCGGTTTTACGGGGTAGTTGGCGCCTTGAGTACCCTGGGCGAGCACAGACCCAATAGTTAGGATCGTCAGACCCAACGCTGACCCCCAATACACAACACTGTTCTTCATGATTGCCCTTTAGAAAATTGCCGGACAGCAGAGATGCGCATCATCGCATCCGTGTGCTGTGGATCATCGCATGATTGAACAAAACCTGCTGGACAGAGGCCAACATCGTTTTTACAGGTAGATGAAGAACGCCTTGAAATTGGCTTGCGGGTCAGTAATAGGAGGCAACGTTGAATTTTCCCGAAACTCAAAACAAGCACAGTGAGCTTTTCGCAATCTTCCGCCGACGCCGCGAACTGCGGTATCCTGCGCGGCATGCAAAATTCAATCTCATCATCCGTCGTTTTTCATTGTGCCGCGCGCGCTGCGTGCTGTTTCGTCCTGCTCGCAATACCGGTGGCACACGCACAGGGGTATCCCGCAAAAGCGATACGCTTTGTGGTCCCGTTTCCAGCGGGCGGGCCGCTCGATATTTCAGCGCGCGTCATTGGTCAGAAGCTGACCGAGGTGTGGAAGCAGCCGGTCATCATCGACAATCGCCCCGGCGCGGGCGGCAACATCGGCGCCGATAATGTTGCGAAAAGCGCTCCTGATGGCTACAGCATACTGATGGGTGCGGTGAGCACGCACGCGATCAATCCCAATCTGTATGCGAAGATGCCATACGATGCGCTTCGCGATTTCGCGCCGATTACGCTGGTGACCACGGTGCCCAATGTGCTGGTGGTGCACCCATCCGTGCCGGCGAAGCACGTACGTGAGTTGATCGCACTAGCCAAGTCACGGCCCGGACAACTGAATTTCGCCTCCGGCAGCACGGGCAGCACCGGACACCTTGCGGGCGAATTGTTTAAGACCATGGCCCGCGTCGATATGGTGCACGTACCTTATAAGGGTGCGGCGCCCGCCGTCACCGATCTTATTGCCGGACATGTTTCACTGATGTTCGACAATCTCGCTTCCGCGTTGCCGCAGATCAAGGCCGGCCGCACGCGAGCGCTGGCGGTAACCACGCTCTCGCGTTCGGCGATGGTTCCTGATCTGCCCACCATCGATGAAGCGGGCCTGAAAGGGTTTGATCTCAGCACGTGGTTTGGTGTCTTTGCTCCGGCGGGTGTGCCGCCTTCCATCCTCAGCACACTGCATCGCGAAATCACACGGGCGCTCGACGCCGCTGATTTACGCAGCCGGCTTGCTGCCATCGGCGCGCAACCCACGCCCAACACACCCGAGGCATTCGCCGCGTTTATCAAGGCTGAACACGCCAAATACGCACAAGTCATCAAAGTCTCTGGCGCACGGGTGGACTGAGCCGGATGGGAAGAATTGGGCAGAGAACTTATGAAAGTTGGCCTCGCTCTTTAGCTGTACTGTGCTACATATTTGTTCCCTCCCCTTCAAGGGGAGAGCTAGGGTGGGGATGTGTGTTGTGGTCTAATTCCAACGGACACCTTGATAGGTGGAAGATACACCAATTAAGGAGAAAGCAATGAGTAAGGACCGCAGGACGTTTGACACGAGCTTCAAGCTACGAATTGTTCAAATGATCAAAGAGCAAGGTGTCGGTGTTGCC
>CAMATZ010000074.1 GCA_945861275.1 Bordetella parapertussis | reverse complement strand
GATGCCGGTGCCGATCACGCCATTGCCGCCGCTGCGATTGTCGACAATGATCTGCTGGCCGAGCGCGACAGAAAGCCGCTCGGCGATCACGCGCGCCACCAGATCCGTCGATCCCGCCGCCGCAAACGGGACTATGAAACGGATGGGTTTGGCAGGCCAGTTCTGCGCCACCGCACCCGGGCAGAGCAGGATAAAACTCACCGCCGCACAGCATTTCGCAATCATGGCCATTGCCTACATTTTATTGAACCGCAGCACATAGATGCCGTGGTTCTTGTCCGACACAAAAATGTTGCCGCGCGCATCCACGATCACGTCTTCGGATTGCGTCGCGAGTCCGGTTTTCGGCAACGGCCCCAGACGCTTTAACGGATCGGGCGGCAGAAAATAACCGATTTCTTTGGGCAACCGTTCATCCGAAATATCAAATGCACGCAGGCCGGCGTTGAAATACGCAAGAAACACGATGTTCTCATTTTGATAAAGGATGTCCTGAAACTGCGGCTGATGCTGATTGTGGGGGCCGAATCTGCCGGGGCGTTCACAAAAGTTTTTGAACGGCGCGCCCTTGGGCGGGACCGGCAGCGGAAACAACGAAATCAGCCGCGGTTTGCTTTCCACACGCACATCGACAATGCCGGCAAAGCCCAGCGGCTCGTCACACTGTTCGGCGATAGCCTCGGAATTGACCACCACCAGCGGACGCTTTTGCAGCGGTATTGCCGTATGCACTGCGATGCGTGAAGCAAACGGCGGTGAAAACGGCAGATCGCTGATCAGCCTGGGCGCTTTGAAATCGCTCACATCCAGAATCACAAAACCGCCGCCGCCATAGGGCAGGTAAGCACGATCCCCCACCACATACGCGCCGCCGTGCAGCAGGGTATGCTCCGGCGCACCGCTCTCACCACCCGCCGTCCACTGCCCTTTGCGCCACCAGCGCGATACTTCTTTGGGCTGCGCCGGGTCGGAAATGTCGACGATCTGGTAGATATGCCCGTCGTAGCCATCCGGCAGCGCCGTGGTATGCACGTAGTTGCCACCGGCGTAGTAATTGCGATGCGTACCCTTGCCGCCGGTTTTGTAATGCCCGATGCGTTGGGGGTTTTCCGCATCGGCCAGATCCCAGATGTAAAAGCCCTCGTCATACGGTCCATGCCCATCGCCGCCCCAGCCCGGCGGAATGCGCTCCATCGCGGTGATCATTTTGCCGTCGGCGATCTGCACCTGCAGTGTCCAGGTATTCGGCGGGCCTTCGATATAACGCACAAATCTTGGATGGCGCGGATCGGTCACTTCCACCACCGACCAGCCGCTGCACCAGAAATGCGCCGTATACAAATACCAGCGCTCTCCCGCTTTGTGCAATGCCATCTTGAATCCGGGACGATCTTCAAGGCCGATATAACCTATCGCTTCGAAGCCTTCGCTGTACGCCTTGCCTTCGGGAAATGACATGTAAGGCGCGCTCACGGCTTCGCGAGTATGTCCTTCAGGCCGCGCATCGCCAGCGAATAGCCAAAAATGCCGAAACCCACAATCACGCCGCGCGCAACCTTGGCCACGTCGGATTGTCCGCCGCGCCGCGCCGGATTCGAAATGTGCAACTCAATCGACGGAAATTTCACCTGCGTCAGCGCCGCGCATAAGGCGCGATAGCCCGAGCTGAAACCCGCCGGGTTGATAATGCACGCCTCCACCCCGCTGTCTTGCGCGGCATACAGCTTGTTGATGACTTCGCCCTCGATGTTCGAGTGGAAAATATCCACCTCAAAGCCGTGTTCGGCGGCGTATTTGCGGATATGTTCGTCGTATTGCGGCAACAGCATCGGGCCGAACACATCCAACTGCACCTTGCCGCGCATGTTCATACCTGCGCCGTGGATCACCAGTAGTTTGGGCATTGCTTCACCTCGCTGTAAAAATAGAAGAATATCACCATAGTGAACCTCACAGTGAGCGCATATTACTATCGCGAAAAAATACTGTGCCACAGATTTACACAGATTAAAATCAGCATCACCGATACGGGTCTTGTCTGTGTTCATCTGTGAAATCTGTGGCTAAACGTTTTTGACTTTCATTCCATCACCAAGGCACACAACCATGCAAACCAATCGCGTCAAAAAAATCATCCGTGAAGGCGGTCTGGCACTGGGCACTTACGTCGGTGGCATCGCCGATCCGCAGATTGTCGAGATCATCGGACACGCCGGTTTCGACGCCGCGTTCATCGACATGGAGCACACCAGCTTCGATCTGCGCGATGTGCAACTGATGGTGATGGCGGCCGAACGCGTGGGCATTTCGCCGATCGTGCGACCGCCCGGGTTTGATCCTGCGTTTTTGCTGCGCCTGCTCGACATGGGCGTGCAGGGTTTGCAGATTCCGCACATCAGCAATGTCGAAGCCGCGCGCGCGGCGGTGCAGGCGGTGCGTTACCCGCCGCTGGGTGATCGCGGCATGGCAGGCGCCTCGCGCGCCAACGACTACGGCAAGGTGCCGATGCTGGAGCACCTCGCGCAATCCAACCGCGAAATCACGCTGGCGCTGATGATCGAAGACCAGCAGGCGCTGGATCAGCTAGAAGACATCGCCAAGGTCGAAGGCGTTGATCTGATCGTCGTCGGCCCGTCGGATATGTCGCGCACGCTGGGCGTCACCGGCACACCGAATCATCCCAAGTTACTCGCCGTCATCGAGCGCCTGCAAAAGGCACTCAAGAACGGCGCCGGCGCGAAACTCGCGCTGCCGATCAATCACCCCGCGCTGCCGCGTAACGCGGGCGAACTCAAGGCCATGGGCTGCGCCTACGCCAATTGCGCACCGTCACCGGAAGTGCGCCTGATGAAATCGTTACAGGCGCAGGCGGACGAAATGCGCAAGCTATTGGGGTAGTTGATCGGGCCGGATTAACGGCGCATTTTGTGCATCGTGTCGAGCGACAATACGTTCAATGCAGCGCCAAATTTGCACGCACAAACGCAGGGTCAAAAATCTTGTCCGCGGTCACCTGGCAACGCTTCATCAGGCGAGGTTCGTGCGGCTCGTAGTCGGGCAACGCGTTGTGCAGCGTGCCGATGTGATCCCACACCAGCACGTCACCCACCGTCCACTGATGGCGATACTGATACTGGGGCTGCAACTGATGTGCAAACAATAGGTTCAGCATGCGCTCGCTGTCGGAGTCATTTAACTCATTGATTTTAATCGCATATCCCGGATTGCAATAGAGCACCTTGCGGCCCGTGATCGGATGCGTCAGGAATACCGGATGCACCGACGGCGGCCGCTTGGCGCGCTTTTCCGGCGTCAACGGCTTGCGTATGCTGCCGGGCCGTTTGACCATGCCTTCCCAGAATTTATTGAAGTCGTGGGTGGCCGTGGTGTTTTCCAGTTGTGACTTCAGCGCGGGCGCAAGCCCCTCGTATGCCGCGTGCATGTTCGCGAACAGGGTGTCGCCCAGCGGCTTGCCGTCACGCTGCGGCACTTTAACCGCATGCAACACGTTCACGAATCCGATGGTGTTGTTATACGACATGTCGGTGTGCCAATCCTGCCCCGCGTCGGGCAGCCCGATGAGTTTGCCGTTCTCGACCACATTCGACAGCACGCTGATATCCGGAAAGCCCGGCTCGTGCAGGCCGCTCAGCCCCGTTTGCAAGCCGCCAAAACGCGCGGAAAAATCGCGCAGATTTTGCGCGCTGATGGATTGCTGTTTGAAGCACAGCACGCCATAACGCCCCAAGGATGCAAGCACCGCCGCAAAATCCCGCGCGCTCAGCGGTTGCGTAAGGTCAGCGCCGTGTACCGCAGCGCCCAGCACGGGAGATATCGGCTCAAACGTCAGCATAATGCTCCTCCACAGAGTTAATTCTTAACCGCGCAGCGCCGACAGATCGGGACGTTGGTCGAAAAACGCCGGCACCGATTGCAGGAACGCATCCATTTGCGCGTTGCTCCAGCCGCCGAACTTGCCGTTCAGACGGAATTTGTTTTCGATCTCCGCGCGGCTGAGCGGCTCCTGCGCGCCGCCGCGAATGTGGCCCTGGCGTTCTTCGGCCACGCTGCCGTCTTTGAGCGTCATGCGCACATGCCCGGTATAGGCCTTGGGGTAGGGATTGTTCGGATCAACCACATAGCGCACCTTGGATGACAGTGCGAGGATGCGTTCGTCGCGCACCGTCTGCTCGGTGAACGCCGCCAGCCCCGCGCCGCCAGTGATGAACGCCACGGCGATGTTGAACGGCGCGCTGAATTTCGCCGCGTAATCGTTCGCCGGCCGCTGCTTCGAGGGCAACGGGTCCCACAGCCGATGCACATAGCCTTCGGCGGTTTCGCACAGAATGTCGGTCACGTCTTCGGCCTTGATGCCGCGCTCACTGAGGTGCTTCGCCAAGCGCAGCGCGCAATCGACATACGGCTGATTCATGGTGCCGGTGGCGTACGGCTTGAAGGTAATCACATCGGTGTACCACTGCTCTCCGAAGCCGTCGGTCAATACGCTGTAATCGCCATCCGCATTGCGCGCGAACGCATAGTAAAAACCATGCGTGCCCTCAAACACGGTGCGCGGCCCCAGAAAGCCCTGCTGCCCGAAGCGCGCGGCCTGTATGCCTATCTTCGCCGCCCAGCCTGCGTGCAGGCGTTTGGTCCACGCACCTTCAGCCAGATATTCGATAATGCCACCCGCCATGCTGCCGGCGATGCCCAGCGCATCCACAGTCTGCTTGCGATTCAGACCCAGCGTCACGCTCACGGCCAGCGTCGCCGCCATCGCGCCCAACACGCCGGTGGGATGAAAGCCCGACTTGTGTATCGCCTTGGGTATCACCATCGACAGCCGGCACAGCGTTTCAATGCCCACCACCATGCCCTTGAATGCGGCCTTGCCATCGCAGCCGAAACGTTCGCATGCGGCGAGCACCGCCGGCATGATGACGGCGCTCGAATGCACCGGGCCGCCCTCGAAGGTATCGTCAAAATCTTCGCCGTGCGCCGCGCAGCCGTTGATCATCGCCGCAGTTTCGGGCGCGTAGGTGGCGGTGTGACCGATGGCCGTGGCCGGCCCGCCGCTATCGACACCGGCGAGTACTGCCTTGATGTAATCGGTATTGCGCGCGGCCACGCACAGCCCTACCACATCGATCAACAATTCTTCGACGCGCGTGCGTACCGCGGCGGGAATCGTGTTGACGTCGAGGGCAAGGGACTGATCGGCTATGCGTTCGGCGATGGAAACTGTATCGGGTGTGTGGGTCATTATGCGGTGGCTCCAGGAAAATTCCGCTTTAAAACTCATAACCCGCCGCAGCCAGCATCGGCTTCGCGGCTGGCGACGTCAGACGTGAAATAAAATCTCTGGCCTCGGCACCGTGCCTGCTGCTTGCCACACAGCCCGCCGAATATGTCGCCTTGGCCTGAAATGCGTCGGGCAATGGCGCCACATAAGTGACACCTGTGAGCGGCAGTATCTCGGTATTTTGCGTAATGCCCAGCGCCTTGGCGTCGCCCTCGGCGGCGAGCCAGTTCATTGCAGCATTGCCATTCGGAAAATACTTAAGCCGTGCTTTGACCACAGCGGCTATGCCGAGCTTTTCCACACACGCCATCACGATTTTTCCTGCCGTCGCCACTGCCGGATCGGGAATCGCAATCACATGCGCTGCAAGCAGCGTGGCGCGCAGGCTGTCGGCATCGGCAACGTCGGGTTTGACTGTGCCCGCGCGCACGGCAACACCGGTGCCCACTTTTCCCAGATCGAAACGCTCTGCCGCTACAAACCCCGACGCGATCAGTTCGTCGATCATGGTATGGGTCAGCACTATCACGTCCACCGGCACGCCACCATTGCCGCTTAAGGCCCGGGCTTTCATCGCGCCCACCGCGCCGAACGCCGCTGCAACGTCGTTGCCCGTGTCGCGCTTGAATGCCGCGATTACGTTTTGCACCACAGACTGCGCTGCACCCGCGCTTAAAATATTCAATAGAATCATAATGTTACATTGCATACACTGCGACTGCAATGGCCTCGCCCATGTCACGCGTGGAGGCCTTGCCGCCCATATCCGCGGTCAGAATTTTGCCCGCCTTAACCACGTTTTCAGTCGCGCGCTCCATCAAGTCTGCCGCCAGCAACGCAGCGGGCAGCTTGTGCTTGTGTCCCAGCCACGCTAACAGCATCTGCCCCGACATAATCATCGCGTAGGGGTTCGCGATGCCCTTGCCCGCGATATCCGGCGCCGAGCCATGCGTGGCTTGCGCCATTGCACGCTGTGGCCCCGCCGATAAACCCGGCGCCAAACCCAGCCCGCCGACCAACGCCGAAGCCGCGTCGGAGAGGATGTCGCCGAAGGTGTTGGTGGTGACGATCACATCAAATTGCTGCGGCTTCATGATCAGTTTGGCGGCCATGGTATCGACCAGGACTTCGTTGAACGCGACATCCGGATATTGCTGCGCCACTTTGCGGCATTCCTCGGCGAACATGCCGCACGCCAGTTTGAACACGGTATCTTTATGCACGGCAGTGACGATTTTGCGTGTGCGCGTGCGCGCAATCTCGAACGCCGCGCGCGCGACCTTTTCTGATCCGGCGCGCGTGATCACGCGTATGCCTATGGTCATATCCGGCGTGGGCCGGAATTCCCCGTACCCCATGTATACATTGCGATCCGGCGGAAAGCCTTCGTTATTTTCGCGCACCAGTATAAGGTCGACATCCTGGTAAAGGCACGGTATGCCGGGATACGATTTCGACGGACGAATATTCGCAAACAGATCGTAGTGGCGGCGCAGAATCGGATGCGGATTAATTGAGTTCGGATTGTTCTTCAGGTATGCCTGATGACCAATCGGCCCCAGCACCCAGCCATCGAGCGTATCCAGTTTATCCAGCGTACCCGGCGGCAGGGTGTTGCCGAGTTCATCAAACGCCTTGCGCCCGATGGGCACTGCGTGCCAATCAATATCGAGCCTGGATTTTGCCGCCGCCGCGCGCATGACTTTGATGGTCTCGGGCACCACTTCAAGTCCGATATCGTCGCCTTCCAGAATGCCGATGTTGAGTGGTCGATTCATGCGCAACTCGAAAGAATTGATTTTATCACGATGCCGCGCGGCGCCCGACGCGGGCAAAGTTGCGTCAGCGTTACAATAGGTGCATGAAACCCCTGCACACCGCACGCCACGTCACCGAAGCGCACTTGATACGCGGATTTCTCGAATCGCAGGGTGTGAACGCCGTGGTGCGCGGCGAATACCTGAGCGGCGGTTTCGGTGAACTGCCGGTTGATTTATGCAAAGTGTGGGTGATTGAAGATCGCGAATTCGCGCGCGCCGACGATCTGCTGCGGCAGTATTTGCAGGGCGATGCCGCGCGCGCGTATGCCCATGAACACTGGCACTGTGCGCCCTGCAATGAAAATCTCGAAGGCCAGTTCACCGCCTGCTGGAAGTGCGGTAGCGCGCGGCCCGAGTAATACGCGGCGGCCAATCTGCATGCGGCGAAATTCCAATCCTATAGAATACGGATTACGCGTGCCGGCCGCGCTATTGCGGTCGTCGCCGCAGTGGCGCAACCCATTGCCCCTGAACAACCCACCGGATATTTTGTGACCCGCTTTACGGTTTTCCCCAAAGATAACCCGCGGCAGGCGACGCGCCTGCGGCGTTATTTTTTCGCGGTGATAACCTCGCTCATCGTGCTGATTTTCATGGGCGCTGTGCATATCTTCGGCTACATGGAACTGCGCGGTTTGCAGTGGTGCGCGGCAGGCATGATGGCTGGTTTTACGGTGTTTTATGTGCTGCTGCGTAGCGGCCTCAACCTGCGCTTTCGCGATCCCAACCTCAGCAGTCCGCAGATGATCACCGCGTTTTGGGTGACCACGCTCGCGGCCTATTTCACCCAACACGAAGCGCGCGGCGTTTTTCTGCCGGTGCTGTTGTTGATTGTTTACTTTGGCGTCTACAGCCTCGTACCGTCGCGCATGCTGATTGTCGCGCTCACCGCCGCATCCAGCTACGGCCTCATGATTCTGATGCTGTATGTGAATCGGCCCGGCGCCCTTGATCTGAAGCTTGAGTTTCTGCACTGGTGGATACTCACCGTGGTGCTGCTGTGGTTCGCCATGATGAGCGGCCACCTCAGCCGGCTAAGGAGCGGACTGGAACAACGCAAAGAGTCGGTCGAGGCACTGCTTGATCGCGACGAACTCACCGGCGGGGGCAATCGCCGCTACCTCACGCACATGCTGGAGCAGGAAAGAAGCCGCGCTGACCGCGCCGGCGCTAAATTCTGCCTCGCCATGCTGGACCTGGATTTTTTCAAGCGCGTCAACGACACCTACGGCCATCAGGCCGGCGACAAAGTCCTGATCGCGTTCGCGCAAGTCGCGCAGGATGGATTGCGCAGGAACGACTACTTCGGGCGTTACGGCGGCGAGGAGTTTATGCTGATCATGTCTGACACCGAATTGGCGGGTGCAAAAGTCAAGGCCGAGCGCCTGCGCGCCAACGTTGGCAAAACCCGCTTTCCCGAGATAGACCCGAAGCTAGTGCAAACCGTATCCGTCGGCATTGCCGAATTCCAGCGCGGCGAGAGCATCGCGCAGATTGAACAACGCGCCGACCGTGCGCTGTACAAAGCCAAGTCGAATGGGCGCAACCGGGTGGAGACCGATAGCGAAGCGCGGTGAGCCCCGCACTGTGAAATGCACCCAGGAGAAACAGACACCGATGTTCACCCCTAATATTTTGCGCGCAATAGCGCAGAGTGTATCGGCCTTGCGTTTGCAGGTTTGCCAGTGGCTTGCGCTGGCTGTGATAGGCAGTGTCGCCGCCTTCGCCGCGCAGGCGCAAACCTTTCAGCCCGGCGAAACCATCGAGTATCTGGATCGCGGCAGTTGGCCGCATAAGTGGGAGCGCGGCGTATTCGTGCGCGAATTGCCCGGCGGCAAGCAGGTGCTTATTCGCCGCAAACCGACCCCTTATTTTCCGCAAGGGTCCGAAATCGCTTATGAGCCCGAGAATTTGCGCAAGCCGGATGCCACACCGCCTGCCGGCCCTGCCGCCACTGCGCAGGCCGGCGGCGCAGCGCCTGGCGATGCGGGTGCGAAAGCAGCACCTGCGGCCGCCAAGCCAGCACCGCCGCCCGCGCCGCCAATCCTCGGCGCGGGACTGCTCAGCAAGGAAGAAGTCATCGCCTATGCACGCGCCCAAATCGGCGCGGATCCCTGGAAAAACCCGCCGCGTGACGACAACCTCGCGAAAATCCGCGACTTGATCCGCGCGCGCGGAACGAACTTCAGCGCCGATGCGGATTTTAGCGCGCGCATGAATGCGCAGAGTTCCTATTCCAGCCACATCGGTTGGGCGGTGGATGCAAACCGCGGCGCGCATCCGGCGCTACGCGATTATTTTGGCACCTGGCTGCTGCGTGCAGCCAACCGCGGCAGCCGCTCCACCGGACGCGACAGCAGTGGACGCGCGGTAACGACAACCACCGATTCGCAGGCCGAATCAGGACAACTAACCATCAATGCGGATGGCAGCTATGTGTGGCAGGCGCTGCGCGGCGACCCGGAGTCCAAGTGGCTGCGTGGCCGCTGGCGCGTAGTCAAGCCTGAAGAACCGCACACCTGGGAAGGTGGGCTCGCCATCTGGCTGGAAAAAGCAAAGCAGGGCCACGACTACATGGTGCGCATGGGCCGCGACCCGGCGTGGCCGGGCTGGATCGATGTCGGCGCGGGTATCGGCCGCACGCCTGTGGAGTACGGACGGCGGCCGTAACTTGGCGTAGCAAAGGCACCTGTCTTTCCGTTGGCGAGCGCGAATCGCGCCTTCTGCTCCTGCAGGTCGTCGAGTACCCGTTGCAGCGCAATCGTATCGTCTCTGACCTGATCCTCGCTCTCGCCGCGGATATCCACCGGCAATAAATAGTTCGCCGCTCCAAACTGCACACCATGCCCGGCAAAAAAGAACACCGCCTCGTCGCCACCGCTGATGCGGGATTTGAAGTTTCTAAGCGCGGCTTTCATCGCCGACTGGTCGGCATCAATCTGCAAGGTCACCACGAACCCTGAATCGGTAAGCGCCTTGGCAATGGCGCGTGCGTCCGCACGTGCATTGCGCAGCGGCTCAAGCTGCCGGTAGCTGTCATTGCCGATCACCAGGGCGTATCGCTTAGCTGCCGACGGCTGCACTTCAAGCGTACGCGATTGGCCGTACGCGGTCACCGGCAAGATGACTGCTGTTGCGCAAAGCAACAGGCTGCGAATCCATGTGGCAAAGCGCATTGCGTCCCCTGCAGATTTTTCGTATCTATTCAGCCTGAGTGACGAATCAACTTCTTTCCCTCACCCCTAGCCCCTCTCCCGGAGGGAGAGGGGAACAAACCCTCGCCCTCCGGGACAAGGGCACACTTGAAGCGCAGCAGAGGGTGGCGCGCAGCGCCGGGTGAGGGAGGATTTTGACTTTTCGTTCATGCTGAGTAGAGACGATTTTTCAATGAAATGTTAGTTGACTTCTTCTATGGCAATCAAAGCAGCACCGTGGTGATTAGACAACGCAATGATTTCAGCCGCGACAACCTCCTTGGTCCGAATTGCGTCGCCCAATAATATCAAGTCTGCTCCTGCTTTTTTAGCGTGCGCTAGTTAGCCCCTAATCGTACCAAACTTTTTATTGCGATATCGTTTCTCTGTGCTGCCGCCTTGCGATACCACGCAACGGCTTGCGCGTCGTCCTTGGGCAGTCCGCCTCTGCCATCGTTGTACATATTCCCCAAATTCGCCTGCGCCACAGCAAAGCCCTGCGCTGCCGCCTGCCGCCGGAGGTGGTATGACTGCGCCTGGAGGCTACGGCGAAGTCCCAGCGGGAAAGACGTATCCTTCGATCCACGCAAAGGCATAGCCTGCGTCTCGCGCGTTCTGCTCGCCAGTTTGGGTTGCAGTAGAAAAGTTGTCCCCTCGCACCTGGCTCCAATAGTTCTTAAGCGGAACCGTGCCTGGCTGCTGCGTGGGATAGATATACGCCTCCACGCGGACAAACACGTAGCCATTGGCGAGCGCGGCATGCTCGCCTTGCGCCGATGCCGTGGTGAAGTTGTCTCCGCGCGCAGCACTCCAGTAAAGCTTGAGTGGAACGGTGCCGGGCTGCGGGTCGCGGAAGCCATAACCTTCAATGCCTGCAAAGCTATAGCCGGCGCCTTGTGCGCTTTGCTCGCCGGCGGTGGTGCCAGTGGTGAAATTATCGCCGCGTGCCGGGCTGTAGTAGAGATTGAGCGGAACGCGCCCCACCGCCGGGCGCAGCGGCGTAACGGCTGCGGCTGCGGGCGGCGGCGCAGGACGCGACAGTACGGAAATTCTATTGTCGGCCAGAGCACGGAACGTGCCGGACGGATACTGTGCAACATACGCGCGATAATCGTTGACATCTTTGCTGGCCTTGATGGAGTCCCAGAACGAACGCTCATTGCTTGCCGCGTCAACTGCCGGCGCCGCAGTGGTGGCTTGCGCAGCGCCGCCCGGCTTGAAATAGAACTCGCCCAGCGTCTGATCGTACAAGGCCGGCACCTGGTCACGCCCCACGCTTCTTGCGAGCCGCACGACTTCTTCGCGTACATTTCTCAACACCCGATCAACCGGCACACCGGGCTTTTCTATCTCTTGCAAAAAAACACGGGTAAACAGTCCATTTTGACTTCGGTCACTGTCACCCAGCCGGTCAAGCGCCTCTTGACCCGCGCCGGCCGAGTAAATCACCATTTGCCCGGTAGCCGTGGTCGTCGGCGCCAGGCCGCGTCCGCCAAGCGCGCGGCCGGTTCGCGGGAACGGATTATTACGGCACGCATCCACAATGGCGAGCGCGAATCGCGCCTTCTGCTCCTGCAGGTCGTCGAGTACCCGTTGCAGAGCAATCGCATCGTCTCTGACCTGATCCTCGCTCTCGCCGCGGATATCCACCGGCAATAAATAGTTCGCCGCTCCAAACTGCACACCATGCCCGGCAAAAAAGAACACCGCCTCGTCGCCACCGCTGATGCGGGATTTGAAGTTTCGTGTGACTTTAGCGGATTGAAACGATAGCGCTACGATTTTCGGGCGATGTCGAGCATTCCGGTGAAGACGTGGAGACAACGCTGCAATTTGTCCTGTCCTGCTGGGGTCGGCATGAGGTGGCCACATTCGCCGCACTCATCAACT
>CAMATZ010000073.1 GCA_945861275.1 Bordetella parapertussis | reverse complement strand
CGTAGCAACTGATGGAAAGATAGATGATGCCGGGGCGTTCTGCGGCAAGTTGTTCGGGACTGAGCCCGTGCTTGTCCATGATGCCGGGGCGGTAGCCTTGGCTGAATACATCGATATTCCGAACCAGTTCCTTGATCGTCGCCACGTCTTCGGCCTTGTTGAGATTCAGGAAACAGCTGCGCTTGCCGTGGTTCGTGTCCATCACATGCTCCGGCACCTGCGGCAGATGCTCGGCCGTGACCATCAGAACATCGGCGCCATTTTCGGCCAGGGTGCGCGCGGCGATCGGGCCGGCGAGGATGCGCGTCAGATCGAGAACCTTGATTCCCGAGAGTGGCCTGTCCCCTTCGGGAAAAGGGATCGGATCGCTGTCGCCGATCTTGGTGATTTCGATAAGCGGCTTGCCGGACAGCATTTTTCCGTGCGGATGCTCTAGCCATTCCGGGTTAGAACGCACGATAGAGCCGCAGGCCCGCGCTGCGGCGACCGCTTCTTCGAGATCGTGCGAATCCCATTGCGCGACCGCTTTGGCTACGGCATCCGCGCTGGATTCGCAGCCGAGCACGCCGATCACCCGGTCATGCAGATGAGGCAGATTGAAATGCGGCAGGTACCAGCGGCCGTCCTTGCATAGCCACGGCTGTGTGATGTTCCGCATATGCAGCATAGACGGCGACTGCACCGCTTTCCAACCGCCCCCTGCGGCAGGCTGGCTCAGGTATTTGGAGCTCTGGCAGGTGGCCGCCGCATGACGCACGTCGATAGCAACTTTCTGGCGCCTGCCGGTCTTCATCTCGTGAATATCGGTGACCGCGACGCCGACACCAGCGAGAATGTTTGCCGTCGTCTCGCCGATCTTGAAGCGCGCGGAAAAGACGGGATCATGTCCCGTAATTGTTACTTCGCCGTCCTCGGGCATGCCGCGGCCGCGAATGCTCATGATTTCTTCGAATCCCGGGTTCATGAATTTAATCCCTCGCAAATGTAGTTCCTATTGTGTGCGTGCGGCGGGGGCTTGTCCAGACAGGTTGGGCGTAAATGGGACGCACACTTTTTCGAGCCGGCTGAACGTCCGCTTTGTGTAGTCTTGTGCTCTCTTGTCAACGGTCGCTTCGCGGACAACAATCGAAACACGGCAGGGATGGCTCAAATGAGGAGGGGCATATGCTGAAAATCCTGGGACGAAGAACCTCTGGCAATACCCAAAAAGTACTGTGGTGTTGCGATGAGCTGGGTATCGCATACGAGCGCGAAGACGCCGGTCGAGGGTTCGGCAAGAACCACGAACCCGCCTATCTCGCGCTCAATCCCAACGGCAGAGTGCCGACGATCGTGGACGATGGCTTCGTCCTGTGGGAATCGAATGCCATTGTGCGCTATCTCTGTGCCAAGCACGGCATGGGCACATTATGTCCGCCGGATTTGCAACGGCGCGCCGACATGGAACGCTGGATGGATTGACTAACGTCAAAGCGTGGTATGACCGGCTGTGCAAGCGCCCGGCGTTTCGACGCAATGTCTACGACGTCGGCTAGTGCTTCGATGTCCCGCCAACAGTCGTCACTGTAATATGCGACATCGTTGTATCCGCCCTGGCGCCATGCCAATGGCGCTCGCCGGCCTTGATATGCACCACGTCGCCGACGGCGATCTCGCGCTCCTCGGTTTCGCTGGCGACGGTCCCCCTGCCGGCCGTGACAACCAGTATCTGATCGCAGTCATGCACATGCCAGCCGGTGGTTGATCCGAGGCGGAAATTCACCACGTTGCAGCGAAAGTGTTCCGACTGCCCATCGCTGATAAGCGCCTGCCGCGTGCGGCTCACTGCCCCGCCGGTCCAGCCGGCTATCGGCGTCGCCGTGCCCATTGCCTCTTCCGGTAAATCGTTGATTTTCAGTACGCGCATGTTGGCCTCCTTAAGGTTAATAATGTCTGGCTTTCTCACGCGCCACTTCTGTCCTGTGCCAAGGCAACGTGCTGCATTCCGATTTCGGATACCCGGTTGCAGGAAATATTTGCCATGCCACGGCTGATTTCGCCGCGATAGATATCCAGCGCGCGGGTCGCACCCGCTTCGCCCCCGGCGGCGGTGCCATACAGCGTGCTGCGTCCGATCAGCACCATTTTCGCCCCCAGCGCCAGTGCCTTCACCACGTCGCTGCCGCGGCGCACGCCGCTGTCGAAGAGAATGGTGGTGCGATCGCCCACCGCCTTGACAATCTCTGGCAGTACCTCGATGGGCGCGGGCGCCGCGTCGCAGTTCCGCCCGCCGTGGTTGGACACGATGATGCCATCGGCGCCATATTCCAGCGACTTGGCCGCATCATCCGGATGCAGCAAGCCCTTAACCAGCAGCTTGTGCGGCCAGATGTCGCGCAGCGCCTTCAAGTCGTCCCAGTTGAGCGAATCGCTGCGGGTTTCCTTTTGGCCGCCGTAAGCCGTGGTGATCTTGCTGCTTCTCAACTCGTCGGGAAAATTCTCGCGCGTCGGCATGCCGCCGTTGGCGATATAACGCCCCAGCACGTTGATCAGCCAGCCCGGATGCATGAGCACGTCGGCGGTGTTTTTGCTGTTGTACTTGAACGGCACCGAGTAGCCGTTGCGGCGGTTGTACTCGCGGTTGCCCGCGACCGCGCCGTCCACGGTCACCAGCAGCGCCTCGAATCCCGCGGCAGCGGCACGGCGCACGACCTGGTGCGAGAGCTTGCGGTCGGCCCACATGTAGAGCTGCATCCACAGCGTGCCGCCGACTTCGCCGGCGACTTTCTCCATGCTGGTGATGGAGCCGGTAGCGAGTGAAAAGGGAATGCCGGCAGCCTTGGCCGCACGCGCGAGTTCCAGCTCTCCGCGGTACCACATCATGCCGGCGGAACCGGTGGGCGCGATGGCGATCGGCATTTTGTGTTGTTTGCCGAAAATCGTGGTGTCGAGTGTGCGGCCTGAGACGTCCACCAGCATGCGCGGCCGCAGTTTGATACGTTCGAACGCCTCGCGATTGTTGCGCAGCGCGACTTCATCTTCGGTGCCGCGGTCGACAAACTCGAACAGCCATCTGGGCAAGCGTTGCTTGGCTATGTCCCGCAGGTCGAAAATATTCTGCGCGTCGTCCACTTTCGGAAACATCATTGTGTTCATCCTTTGTGTATTTTATCGGCTCTATTCAGCGGTATTGTCCGTCAAGACCGCCCATTGTAGAAGACTAATTCAGCCTGATGTTCGCGTCACGCACGATCTTGCTCCACTTTGCGCGCTCGGATCGGATGTAAGCCGCGAATTCTTCGGGTGTGTTGCCGGCAAGCCGCGCGCCGAGCCCGGTGAAGCGGTTTTGCATATCCGCTTCGCGCAACGCGCGCACGATCTCGGTGTTGAGCCGCGTGATCACCGCGCGTGGCGTGTTCGCCGGCGCAACCACGCCGAACCACGACGAGGCTTCAAAGCCCTTCAGTCCCGCTTCATCGAAGGTCGGCACCTCGGGCAATTGTGGCAGCCGGCGCGGGCTTGCCACTGCCACCGCGCGCAGCGTGCCGGCGCGAATGTGATTCAACACCGTCGGCGGATTGTCCATCACGCCCTGAATCTGGCCGCCGATTACCGCGAGTACCGCCTCGGCCGCGCTTTTGTACGGCACATGCGTTATTTTGATGCCGGCCGCCGTTTGCAGCATTTCCATGCCGAGGTGGCCGGTGGTGCCGTTGCCTGGGGAGCCGAAGTTGATTTTACCGGCGTCTTTTTTCGCAAGTGCAATAAATTCGGCCACGGTTTTCGCGGGGTAATTCTGGCCCACCACCATCAGCATGTGCATCTCCGCCACCAGCGACACCGGCGCGAATGCGGCCGCCGGATTAAACGGCATTTTCGTGTAGAGGCTTTCGTTGATGGTGAGTATGCCGGCTGAGGACATCAGCAGCGTGTAACCATCCGGCTCGGCCTTCGCCACCACATCGGCGCCGATGTTGCCGCCGGCGCCCGGACGGTTATCTATAATCACCGGCTGCCCCAGCGCGGGGCGCAGTTTCTCGCCCACCGCGCGTGCCAATACGTCAACCAGCCCACCCGCGGCAAACGGGGCAACCATGCGGATCGGTTTTGCGGGGTACGTGTGCTGCGCGAGTGCGGCAGAACTTGCCACACCTAACGTCGTTGTGAAAGCAATGATGCGAATGATGGTGTTGTTCATGGTAAGGTATCTCCACCTGCCTTGTCTTGTCGGGCGGGCCTGACTTTCCGCAAAATCGAGGAGCGTCCTATGGCAGAGTATATTCCCAGCCCCAGGGATTGGGTGCGTGACCAGGTTGAACTGTACGAGCGCAGCGGCGGCACCAAAGGCACCACGCTACGCGACACCGGGTTGCCGGTGATTGTCGTGACCAACACAGGCAATAAGACCGGCGCGATCCGCAAGACCCCGCTGATGCGCGTCAAGACAGGCGCTAACTACGTCCTTGTCGGGTCGCAGGGCGGGGCGCCGACGCACCCGGTGTGGGTGTACAACCTGCGTGCGAATCCGGACGTCGAGATTCGGGACCAGACCGTGGTGCAGGCGATGCGGGTGCGCGAAGTTGAGGACGAAGCCGAACGGGCACGACTGTGGGATGCTGCGGTCGCGGCATACCCGCCGTACGCGGAATACCGGACGCGGACCACGCGGAAAATCCCGCTCTTCGTCGCGGAGCCGCAGTAGCGTATCCGATCTTTCCCCGAATCCAAGGGCTCCCCATGGCCATACGGCTAGTCGTAACTATCACTGCCGCCCCGGGCAAAGGCACGGAACTGGCGCTTGCCTACAAGGCACGCTGCGCGCAGATCATGCAGGAACCCGGCTGCGAACAGTTCGAGGTCTTTCAGAGTGTCCTCAACGCTGACCGCTTGACGCTGCTTGAACGCTGGGTTGACCAAACCGCGCTGGATGCACATGCCAAGCTCAATCAAACCCGGCCGCCGCTGCCGGCCGGACTGCGCGAGGGTGCAGGCGAGCGCGAGGACTACGCTTACAAGAGGTCGCGCTAGCGTCCCTGGCTGTGTTGCATGGCGGACTGCTGAGACCGCGCGCAGGCTCACGCACCTGTGGTTGGCGGCGTAGATGCTATTGACCATTGGCGGGGCAGACGATACATTTGTGACTCGTGAAAATGGTGTTCAAGAATTCTATACTCGACAGGGTGATTGAAAGCTCGCCCGATGGCGGTTGAGTGCGGGTCGCGGCGCACTTATCCAGGGACATGACATGGAATACGAAACAGTAGCGCCAGCACCCGGAACGGCAACGCTGCATGACTGACGGTAGCGGCCGCTCCGGCGAGACATCGATCAGTGCCGGGTCGATGAGTGCTGATCAAGCGGGATTCTTCGCACAGGAAGCGCCGGTTTTTCAGGCCTTTGCGCAGCAGTTTTCCCTCGATCCCAAGGTGGTCTACCTGATGGCCGGGCAAAAAGGCTCGCAGCCTGACAGTGTGCGCAAGCGCTACCAGGAGGGGCTGGACCAGACTGCGCGTGACCCGTTTCCAGTACACCTGGAGCCGACCGCGACCACGCGCGCGCGGATCGCCAGCGGCTACGGCGCCAGCGTTGATGAAATCGCGATTTCGCGTAACACCACCGATGCGCTGTCGCAAATCCTGATGGGCATCGAGTGGCAGCGCGGCGATGAAATCCTGGTGTCGCCGATGGAACACCCCGCTGGCTTGTCAACAGTGCTGCGGATGGCGGCGCGTTTCGGGGTCAGGATCGTGCAGTGGGGCGTGCCAGTGCAGCGCGCCGCCACGGCCGACGAGGTGGTCGAAGCGGTGCGTAAGCGCATCCGGTCCGGTGTCACCCGCGCGATCTTTTTTTCCAGCCCCTTGTGGCCCAACGGCGAGCGGCTGCCCGAGCGGCGCATCGCTGCACTGGCGCAGCAGGCGGGGGCGATCACGGTCGCGGATGGCGCGCATTACGGCGGCATGATCGAACCGCGCCTGGATGAAAGCGGGATCGATTTCTGGGCCATCTCGGGCCACAAATGGCAATGCGGGCCGGGCGGCACCGGCATACTCTACATCCGTAACCGCCAACATCCGGCCAATCCCACGCCGCTGCCGCGCTTTCACATCATCCGCAGCTCCGCCCGCGATATCCCGTTCGATGGCAGCCGCCCCGCCGATTTCGACATCGGCGCTGCGATGAGCCGCTACGGCTTCCCGGAGTCGGCCGACTGGCGCGCGCTGGGCGATGTCTGCGCGCTGTGGGACCAGATGGGGCGGGCGCGCATACAGGACTGGACCCACAATCTGGCGGACTATCTGCGCCAGCGCATCACGGCTACCTTGGGTGACGATGCGCTGCTGCAACCGGCCATCGATCCCGCGCTGAAGTCCGCCATTGTCTGCTTCAATCCCTTCCCCGGCGAACAGCAACGCAGCAATCCTGCCGTCAATCTGCAGTTTCGCGAGCGGCTGCTGCGCGAATACGGGTTTCGCATTTCGGGTGGCGGTGTGGGGCCCGATGGATTCACGCGTGCGCCCGATCCGCAGGCGGCGGCGTTTCCCGCCGGCATGGTACCCAATCGCGATCCCGATACGCTCGCGCCTAAGCCGTTTGGCTATGCGCTGCGTGCCAACGCCTGCGTCTGGAATTCGGTTGCCCAAATGGACCAGTTTGTCGCGGCCACTCAGGATCTGGTGCGCAAGATGACGGCGTAGCTTAGGCGATGACGACAATTGCACCGCGACCGTTAATTTGTGTGGCTGCCAACGCAATGGAAGCTGCCCATCGGCGCAATCTGGTGCATGCCACTGGTGAGCGCAACATCCATTCCCTGTTGAAGATGGTGGATTGCATCCCCGTGTTGCTGCCACCGGTGGGCGCAGCAATGGACGTTGTCGAACTGGCGTCACGCATGGATGGCGTCTTGCTCACGGGCGGGCGGGCGAACGTCGAACCGCATCACTACGACGGGCCGGCGTTTCCGGACGATGAAATCATTGATCCGGGTCGCGATGCACTGGTACTGCCGCTGGTGCGCGCCTGCATCGCCGCGCGTGTGCCGGTGTTTGGTATTTGCCGTGGCATTCAGGAAATCAACGTGGCGCTGGGCGGTTCACTGCATTACCGCATTCATCAACTGCACGGAAAAAATGACCACCGCAGACCGCGCCGCGAGGATATTACGCAGGAAGAGATTTTCCGGCTCAATCACCTGGTCAAATTGACCGCGGGCGGCCTGTTCCAGTCCCTGACCGGACACGACGAGATGATGGTCAACTCCCTGCACGGACAAGGCGTGGATCGCCTGGGCGAGGGACTGGTGGTAGAGGCGACGTCCCCCGACGGTGTGATCGAAGGTCTGCGCTATAACGATGATGCGCAGTTTATCGTCGGCGTGCAGTGGCACGCCGAATGGCAACCCGACGAGCATGCGCTGTCGGGCGCGCTCTACAGCGCCTTCGGCAAGGCGGCGCGCGCGCGCGCGGCGCGCCGTGTGGTGGGACTCGCGGCCGCCTGACCTGACGCTGATTCTGCGTTGTATCTGGTCGTCTCGCACGTAGAGTCTGCTGCGGGAATTCGGATAATCAGTGCACGCCGCGTGACGCGCCCACGGGCCACAAGCGAAAAAACTCACGCGCTGGCCCATTTCTCAATAGCGGAATATCCCGCAACATTATTGCCGTCAGCTGTCCGCGTGGGCACAAAAAACGTGCCCACCCTACCGCCCCCTACTTTTTCTTATTTGCGGCGCTCCGATCCAGGCCGCGCAGATATTCCAGCTTCTCGCGTATCTTCGCTTCCAGTCCAAATTCAGTAGGCTGATAGAACTTCGGTGGCGTCATGCCATCAGGGAAGTAGGTTTCACCTGCGGCGTAGCCGCCCGCTTCGTCATGCGCGTAACGGTAGTTCGCGCCGTAGCCCAAATCCTTCATCAGTTTGGTCGGCGCGTTGCGCAGGTGTTCGGGCACCGGACGCGATTTATCTTCGCGTATCAGAGCGCGCGCGGCATTGTACGCGACGTAGGCGGCGTTGCTTTTCGGCGCGACTGCCAGATACAGCACTACTTCGGCAAGTGCCAGTTCGCCTTCGGGTGAACCCAGGCGCTCATAGGTCTCGCACGCATCCAGCGCCATGCGCAGTGCACGCGGATCGGCGAGGCCGATGTCTTCGCTTGCCATGCGCACGATGCGGCGTCCGAGGTACAGCGGGTCAGCGCCGCCGTCGAGCATGCGCACCATCCAGTAGAGCGCGGCATCGGGCGACGAACCGCGCACCGATTTATGCAGTGCGGAAATCTGGTCGTAAAACTGATCGCCGCCTTTATCGAAGCGGCGCAGACTTTGGGTGAGTGTTTGCTTGACGAAGTCTTCGTCGATGCTGGCGCGGCCGGTTTCTTCGGCGGCATCCGCCAGTTGCTCGATCAGGTTCAGCAAACGGCGCGCGTCGCCATCGGCGTAACCCACGATGCCACTGCGCGCCTCATCTGAAATGTTCTTTAAAAACAAATAGTTATCAAATGCCCGATGCGACAGCGCCGTAAGCTCGTTGTCGCTGAGCGGCTGCAGCACGTACACCGCCGCGCGCGACAGCAGCGCGTTGTTCAATTCAAACGAAGGATTTTCGGTGGTGGCGCCGATGAAGGTGATCAGCCCGCGTTCCACGTACGGCAGAAACGCATCCTGCTGCGCCTTATTGAAGCGATGCACTTCATCCACAAACAATAAGGTGTGGCGGCCGTGTTGTTGCAGCGTGAGTTCAGCGCGCGTGAGCGCGTCGCGAATATCCTTCACCCCTGAAAACACCGCGCTGATGGCAATAAATTCGGCATCGAAGGCATCGGCCATCAAACGCGCGAGGGTGGTTTTACCTACGCCCGGCGGCCCCCACAGAATCATCGAGTGTGGTTTTTTTGACTCGAACGCAAGGCGCAGCGGTTTGCCCGGCCCCAACAAATGCAATTGCCCGGCGACTTCATCCAGCGTGTGGGGACGCAGTTGCTCGGCCAGCGGCGCGCGCGGTTCACGCTTGCCGAAAAGATCATTCACTGGTCACTCACGAATGACGTCCGCACCCTTCGGCGGCACGAACGTAAACGCATCGGGTGCGAGCCGGCCGTTGCGCTCGATATCGGCAAAGCGGATGACCGTGACCTGACCAAACTGATCACGCAGTTCCATCGCGTCGAGCCCTGCTTTACCAAAGCCGAGGCGGATGCGCTCGAACGCGGTATCTTTGGATTTCGGAATCGCCTCCAGCCAATCGAGACCTTCCTGATTGCCGATGCCGGTGAGCGTGTAGTTCTTGTCGATATCGTTGCTGCCCGCAAGCAGCGCCGCCGGGCTCGCACCCAGCGCACGATCGAGTTTGCGTTCGGTGACCTGATTCAGATCTTTGTCGTAGACCCACAGCCTTACACCGTCGCCGACGATAGTCTGTTCATAAGGTTTGTCGTATTCCCAGCGGAATTTTCCGGGCCGCGAAAACTGCATGGTGCCGGTGGATTGCTGCAGCAGCTTCAGATTTTTGTCGAGCACCATTTGCGCGAAGCGGCCCTTGGCGGTGGTGGTTTGCGTGAGAAAACCCTTCAACGCTTCGGTGCTGGCGCCGAAGGCGATGCCAGGAACAAACAGGGTCAGTAACAACAGCTTACGCCAGTAAGTACGCATGTGAGTCTCAGGCTTTCAGAATGTTTTCCGGCCGCTGCACGAATGCGCAAGGGTCGGATAGTAATACAGCGATTTCACCACAAAGTTCCGCCCGCCCATATGACTGAACACTTCGACAGGATTTACAGGATTAACAGGATAAAACCTCCATCGGGTTCATCCTGTTAATCCTGTTAATCCTGTCTATCGGTTTGTACAGGTTTAACGTCCATCCGGCGCCGCCGCTGACTCCGGCGCCAATACTTCGCGATTGCCGTTGGATTGCATGGCGGAAACCACGCCGGAGCGCTCCATTTGCTCGATCAGCCGCGCGGCGCGATTGTAGCCGATGCGCAAGTGGCGCTGCACCAGCGAAATCGACGGCCGCCGTGTCCGGATAACAATGGCCACCGCCTGATCATAGAGCACATCGGCCTCGCCATCGCTGCCCTCGGCCAGCTCGCCCGATTCGCCCTCGGCTTCCGGCCCGTCGAGCACGCTGTCGATGTACTGGGGCTTTGCCAGACTCTTCAGGTAATCAACCACTTTATGCACTTCGTGATCCGACACAAACGCACCATGCACGCGCTGCGTGACGCCGGTGCCCGGCGGCAAATACAGCATGTCGCCCTGCCCCAGCAGCGCCTCGGCGCCCATTTGATCGAGGATGGTGCGCGAATCGACTTTCGCCGCCACCTGAAAAGCCACCCGCGAGGGAATATTCGCCTTGATCAGACCGGTGATCACATCCACCGACGGGCGCTGCGTGGCGAGGATCAAATGGATGCCTGCGGCGCGCGCTTTTTGCGCGATGCGTGCAATCAGCTCTTCGACTTTTTTGCCCACCACCATCATCAGATCGGCCAGCTCGTCGATCACCACCACGATCAACGGCATTTCGTGCAGCGGTTCAGCGTGTTCGTCGCCCGGCGTCAGCGGATTGGCAATCGGCGCATTGGCTTTTTCCGCGTCGCGCACCTTCTGGTTAAAGCCCGCGAGATTGCGCACGCCCAGCGCCGACATCACCTTGTAGCGGCGCTCCATCTCGCCCACGCACCAGTTCAGCGCGTGCGAGGCCTGGCGCATGTCGGTAACCACCGGCGCCAGCAGGTGCGGAATGCCTTCGTAAACCGACAGCTCCAGCATTTTCGGATCAATCAGTATCATCCGCACCTGGCTCGGCGGCGCTTTGTAGAGCAGCGACAGTATCATGGCATTGACCGCTACCGATTTGCCTGATCCGGTGGTGCCCGCCACCAGCAGATGCGGCATGCGCGCGAGATCAGCCACCACCGGATGGCCGGCGATATCCTTGCCCAGCGCCAGGGTCAGCGGCGAACCCATGTCGGCGTAGATCTGCGAACTCAGGATCTCGGTCAGCTTCACCATCTGCCGCTTGGGATTGGGAATTTCCATGCCCATGCAACTTTTTCCCGGTATGGTCTCAACCACGCGGATACTCGTCACCGACAGCGCGCGCGCGAGGTCACGCACCAGGTTGATGACCTGGCTGCCTTTGACGCCCACCGCAGGTTCGATTTCGTAACGCGTGACCACCGGCCCCGGATAAGCCGCGATCACTTTGACGGCGACGCCGAAATCACCCAGCTTTTTCTCGATCAGGCGCGAGGTGTATTCCAGCGTATCCGGCGACACCATTTCGACGTTTTGCGCAACCTCGTCAAGCAAGTGCAGCGGCGGCAGCAGCGTATCCGGCAGATTTTCAAACAGCGGCGCCTGCTTTTCGCGTTCCACGCGCAGCGACTTCGGAATATCGAGGCGTGGCGGCTCTATGTGCACCGGTTCATGAATTTCAAATTTGCGGCGCGTCTCTTCCACCACCTCTTCGCGTTCGATCAGCGCCTGCTCGCCGGCACGGCGGTCTTGCCGATCCTGCCAGCGGCGCACCACAAAATAAAACAGCGCCTCCAGCCCCGCGCCGATTTTCTCGATGATGGTCAACCACGACACGCCGGTGAACAACGACACTCCCGCCGCGAACGTAAGCAATAACACCAAAGTGCCGCCGGTAAATCCCAGCAGTTTCGCCGCGGTGCCGCCCGCAATAGCGCCGATCATGCCCCCCGGCGCGAGCGGCAGGGTGGCCGTGAGACTGTGCAGGCGCAGATATTCAATGCCGCTGCTCGCGATGAGTAATACCAAAAAGCCGATGCCGATCACCAGCGTCGAACGGCGGTCGGTTTCAGGCACGCTTTCGATGCGGCGAAACCCCCAGCCCACCAGCGCCGCGCAAAACATTACCCACCAGTAAGCAGACACGCCATGCAGATACAGCAACAGATCGGCTCCATACGCCCCCACCATGCCGCCCGCGTTGTGGATGCCGGTTACGCGCAGGCTGTGCGACCAGCCCGGATCGGCCTTGTGGTAGGTCAGCAGCACCAGCAGCAGATACAGCGCCAGTGCCGTCAGCGCCAGCCACCACGATTCGCGCAGCAACGCGGCTATGCGCGGCGGCAGGGGGTTGCGCGCCGGGCGTGTGCTGAGTGTGTTTTCGCTGCCTGCCACGTTCGTCAAGAGTCCCTTATAAGCTGCTGATTATAAGGTAATTGCCCAGCCAGTCACACCACGTTTTCCATAAAAAACCCCTCCTCGACGGGGGGGGTTCTTACGCTGCCGCACAACACCTATTTGACCACGCATTCCTGCACCGGATTGGTCGATCCCAGCGCAAACGGGATAGGATTCAGCCCCAGGCCGGGATCGCCCGCCAGCAGCACCGGCGGCTTGTTCGGATCACTGGCAAAGCCAAACTGGCCCGCGCCGATGGTTATCTGCCCCGCCTTGGTCACCATGATGTAAATATCGGTGTACGTTACGTGATACACGCCAGGTGCTAACCCGCCGCTTTTGCCGGTAACGCCGTCACAACCGGTCATGCAATCGAGTGTTTCGCCGGAAGAACCGCGTATGCCGATGGTCGCGGTGCTGGTTTGAATCTTGTAAGCATCCTGATTGCCGCGCTTGCCGATCAACCCGGTCACCGAGCGCAGGCCGCCTTTGAGCAGACGCATCACCAGTGCGTCCGACTGTGGCACGGCGGAACTGAACTGATATTCGTCGATGCGCAGTAGGGTGTTCGGGCGCAAGGTTGCCAGACTGCCGTCGCTAAAGCGCGCCTGCGCGTAACTGTCGCGCTGCGTGCTGAGGGTATCCCCCCCGCTGCACCTCGGACTTCATCGCCAGAATGAGCATATCGCTGCCGCGTTACGCCGACAGCGTGCCGGTCAACTGCACCACCGAGCCGACCGCTTGCGCCCACACCGCCGCACCGGATAGCGCCAATACGAGCCCTACGACTCCGCGCCAGATACCCCTATGCCAATGTTGCACATGCGCTGTCATTCAGTGATGCTCCCTTTCCAGCAATTCAAATCCATTTAAACGACTGCTTCTGTGGATTTTACACGCGCCCGCAGCAGCCCAGTGCAGCACCCAGCGTGACGCTGCTGCCAATGTCACGAGCAACAAAATTAACAAATAAAATACTTAGAGAAACAGCACTGGCAATTTCAACCCTTCAGCGAACGCTGCATATCGCGATCGACAATCACTATGCTGCGGCGCTCGGTGTGTATCAATCCGCGCCGCTCCAGCTCTTTGACCACGCGACTGACCATCTCGCGCGAGGCGCCGATCATGCGCGCGATTTCCTGTTTGGCAGGCGCGCGCACCACTATCAGCCGACCATCTATTTCCTGCGCCATATCGATCAGCAGGCGCGCCACTCGGCCCGACACATCCACCAGCGCCAGGCTGTCAATCTTGCGGTCGGCTGCGCGTAAGCGCTTGACCAGATTGCGTATCACCAGCATCGCCACTTCGGAGTTCTCTTTCAGGCAGGTCATGAATGCCGCCTTCGACAAACGCAGCATTTCGTACGGCTCCAGCGTGAACACACTAGCCGAGCGCGGTTGATCGTCGAGTATGCCCATCTCGCCGAAGAATTCCTGCGGCCCCATGAAACCGAGTATCACTTCGCGGCCCTGATCATCGGCAATCACCACCTTGACCCTGCCCGATAACATGACATAAATGGAGTCGGTTTCCTCGCCCGCGTGCATCACGTAGACGTGGCGTGCAAAACTGCGGTGCTGCACGTACCTGAGCAGCGTCACGATCTGCAGCTCGAAAAACGACGCGAACAAGGTTACGGATTTCAGTGCCGCTGGGTTGATCTTGAAGTTTATCGCAATGACGTGCACCCGATTTAGGCTGTTAGCACCTGTTTCACTGTTTTCCTTATGCCCGCTAGTCTGACAGAATGGTGGCGGCACGCCAAGTAAAGCGTGCACCTAAAATTCAGCGCCCGGCTCGACACCCGATTACGCAACCTGCTACATTCGCGCTTTTCCTTAAAAGCCATCCTGATCATGACTGACGCTACACGCCATTGCCGTATGCTGATACTCGGCTCCGGCCCCGCCGGCTACTCGGCCGCGGTTTACGCCGCGCGCGCCAACCTGAAACCCGTGCTGATTACCGGCATGGCGCAAGGGGGCCAACTGATGACCACTACCGAAGTCGATAACTGGCCGGCCGATGTTGACGGCGTGCAAGGCCCGGAACTGATGGAGCGCTTTTTGAAACACGCCGAGCGCTTTAACACTGAAATCGTGTTCGACCAGATACACACGGCAAAACTCAGACAATCGCCGATCACTCTCATCGGTGATAACGCCACCTACACCTGCGACGCGCTAGTCATCGCCACCGGCGCATCGGCGATGTACCTGGGGCTGCCCTCGGAAGAAAAATTCATGGGCAAGGGCGTCTCCGGCTGCGCCACCTGTGATGGCTTTTTTTACAAGGGCCAGGAAGTCGCGGTGGTCGGCGGCGGCAATACCGCACTGGAAGAAGCGCTCTACCTCACCAACATTGCGAGCCACGTCACCGTGGTGCATCGCCGCGACAAATTCCGCGCCGAAGCCATCATGGTGGATAAACTGAAAGAACGCGCCGCCGCCGGCAAAGCCACCATCCTATGGGACAACACGCTGGATGAAGTGCTGGGTGACGCCAGCGGCGTTACCGGCATGCGCGTAAAGCACGTTAAATCCGGCGCGCTCAGAGAGAAAAAGCTGCAGGGCGTGTTCATCGCCATCGGCCACAAACCGAATACCGATATTTTCGCCAGAGAACTCGATATGAAAAACGGCTACATCATCACCAAAGCCGGTCTTGAAGGCAACGCCACCGCCACCAGCGTGGCGGGTGTGTT
>CAMATZ010000072.1 GCA_945861275.1 Bordetella parapertussis | reverse complement strand
AAGAGGCGCTGGAACTCCGGCAGCGAGCGCGGAAACGGCAGATCGCCTCGCTCAAGTACGTCAATAACCATGGTCGCTCCACGTCAGCGCGGATGCTCAACATACTACCGGTAGTTGGTTTGGGTGACAACCGGATAAGCACGGTATGATCTAACTGCAACGGGAGGGAAATAACCCATGGTATTCTACATATTCTACGCGGTCGCGCTTATTATCCTGGTTTTGCATTTTACCGGCTGGCTCAAGCGCAACAATCTCGAATGGATTGTCCTGGTATTGGCTGCAGGGACATTTCCGGCGATGTATTTTCTGCGCTAACGTCCATGCGCCGATGAAACGCCGCTGAAACGCGGATAGCGCTCGCGCCGCTGCTTATTTCAGCAGCAAGCTTGCCCCGCTAATCAACAACAGCAGCGCGAGAATTTTGCTGAAGGTGTCCTGACTCACGCTGGCGTTTATTTTTTCGCCTACCCAGGTTCCCAGCAGCATGAACGGCAGCATCACCGCCACCAGCGCCAGCGTGTCCTGCGTGTAGTAGCCCGCCAGCGTGTAGCCGCTGATACGCGCCATCATTTCCACGAACCACAGTGCCGCCAGTGTGGCGCGGAACGCCTGCTTGCTCATGCCGCGTCCGTGCATGTAAATCACCACCAGCGTGCCGCCGCCGCCGCCAAACAGGGTATCGATAAACGCACCCAGAAATCCCAGCGGCAGCGCCCATTTTTCCGACAGTTTGATTTGCCGCAGGCCCAGCCACTGCGTCGTCAGCATGTAGATCGAATACGCCAGCAAGAATCCGCCCAGCAATTTGAGCAGCCAGCGATTGTCCAGCAGCGTAAACAGCACCATACCGGCGGCCACGCCCACCAGCGTAGGCAACAGCAAACGCCTGAATTCGTCCCACAGCACCTGCTGGCGGTCGCGCAGGGTAAGCATAATAAACAACACGAACACGACCAGCGCGTTCACCGGCACGACGATCGACATCGGCAGTATGAATGCCAGTAACGGCGTGGCGATCAGCCCGGCGCCAAAGCCCGACATGCCGCGCAGCACATAGGCGCTGAACACCACGCCTGCGGCCCACGCGAGTTGCAGCGTGGAAAAGGCGTCGAGCATGCTATTTCAGAATCAACAGAATGCCGCTGAGGAAAATCACGCAACCCACCGCCTGGTTGAAGCGGCGTTGATTGAAGCGCTGCACGATGCGATTGCCCAGCCAGCCGCCGAGCAGCATCAACGGCAAACTGGCCACCAGCATGCTCAGCACCGCAGGCGTGTACATGCCGAGCGTGGCATAGCCGGTAATGCGCGTAAATCCCAGCGCGATCATCAACAGGGTCAGCGTGGCGCGGAAGCGGTCTTTTTCGATTTTCAGCGCGTTGAGATACATCACGAACACCGGGCCCGCGCCGCCCCCGAACAGCGAGCCTATCGCGCCGCCGGTGACACTCAGCACCGCGGCAATTAGCGTGAGGTAACGCCGGGATATCGCCGGCATCTGCCCTGCCGAGTAGAGCATGTAGGCCGCATACGCCATCACAAAAACCCCGAACACGCGGCTCAGGGGACGCGAATCAATATGCGCCAGCAACGCAATCCCGGCTATTGCGCCGACCACCGCGTACGGCGCGATGCGCGCGAGTTCCCGCCATTCGACCTTGCGCCAATTGGCAGTGCCGTAGAGCACGGAAGCGATGGTGTTCACCGCGGACGTAAACGGCACCACCACGGACAGCGGCGCAATCAACGCCAGCAATGGAACCGCCACGATGCCGCCACCGAACCCGGCGCCGCCGCGCACCGCAAATCCCAGCGTAACCGCGATTACGAATAGCACGTAATCGGCCACCCCGAAATCATCCATCTCAGGCGCTCCTCACCGCGCGCCGCGCAGCCGCCGCGGCCATCAATAAAAATACCAGGCCGCCCAGCGCGAACAACGACAGCAGCCCGAAGGTATGCACATAACTGCCGGTGTAGCGATAAATCACCGCAAACAACGCCGGGCCGATCAGAATTCCTGCGAAATTCCACACCATCGCGCCGCTGGTCGCCACACTCACTTTTCCCGGCGGACTCAGGCGCGCGACTTCCGCAAGAAACAAACCGTTCCAGCCGATCGCCGATGCGCCAAACGCCAAAAAAAGCAACGCCACCAGGGATTGCGGCCACTGCGGCGTCATCCACGCCATCAGCATGCAACACGCCACCATCACCGCGCTCAAGCGGATCAACAGCGCCCGGCAGTTACCGAATCGATCCGCGAGCCAGCCCCAGGCGATGCGTCCGGCGACGCCCGCGCCCTGCGCTACGGACAGCATCACACCTGCCGCCACCAAACCGTAGCCCGCTTCCTGCACCAGCAGGGTGACTGCAAACGAACTTACACAAAGCTGCACGCCCGACAGGAACATCGAAGCCACCGACAGCCAGCGCAGCTCCGCGTATCGCCACAGCAGCAGCATGCCCTCCCGCGCCTGCTGCCGCGCGCTGCCCGCCTGCGATGTGCGATCGTTGTCCCAGCTTGCGCGCACGCACTGCAGCGCGCCCATCATCAGCAGCGCAAAAATCATCACCAGCACCACCGCCCACTTCCAGCCGAACAGCAGCGTCACCGGCGGCGCTACCAGCGCCATAATCATCCAGCCGGCGGGCACGCAGGTCTGCTTGATCGAAAAAATCAGATTGCGGCGCTTCGGCGGACTGTAGCGAAACAACACATGCGCGCCTGCCGGCGTCATCACGCTCATCGCGGCGCCGAGCAATATCGAGGCGCCTATCAACGCCGCAAATCCCGAAATCAACGCCAGCGCCAGCGCCATCACACTAAACAGCAACCCCGCCTGCATGGCGCGGCAAGCGCCAAAGCGCGTCACCACCCACGTCAGAAACGGCGACGATAACGCAGCTGCGCCGTAAATCAGACTGATCTGGTAGCCGATGAGCGACGGCTCAACACCCATCTCGGCGGCGAGCCTGGGCGCAATCACCGGAAACACCGCGATGCCCATCACGGTGCCGATCTGCGCCAGGGTGGTGAGCGCCACCACAGTGACCACCGTGAATTGTGAAATCACTGTGGACGCAGGGTTAACAGGCACGAGGATCGGGAAGGTGGCAATGCATGGGTGGGGCAAATAGTGAGAACCGGTATGAGACCATCGTGCTGCGGATGTTCCTTACCAGCCCTCTGCTTGGCTAGCACGCGGCTTCAAATTGGGGGCAATTCCTTGAACGGATTGAACACTTTCAAGCCGGGCCGGCGGAAGTCCTTGTCGTTTCCAGTCACGATGGTCAGACCGTGACGCCGGGCGGTAGCGGCAATGTAGCCGTCCTCCACCGGCATCCGCTGCCCGTGCTTCTCCAGCAGGTGCTCCTGATCGGCCCAGACATGCGCGACCGAGACGTTAAAGCCGAGAATGCGCCCGCCGAGCGCGTCCACCAGCCGCCTCAGCCAATCCTGCAGATCCCGGCGTTGCCGGCCCTCCTTCGACCGTACCCAATACGCAAGCTGGGCGATGACGATGGCGCTGGTAAAACACCGTTCCCGTTCCTGGTGGAGCCAGCCGATCACTCGAGCGTCGCCGAACCGCTTTGCCGGCTGGCAGATAACATCGGTATCCAGCAGCCAGCTCAAATTCGGCGACGCCTTGCGGGTGCTTTTCGACGAGGCAGCAGATCATCCATACTAACCGGGCATGCGCTCAGCACGGCGAGCCAGTCTTCAGTACCTGCAATGCGGCGGAACACGATCTCATTTTCGTCCGCATCGAACCTGGCCTCAAAGGCATCCCCGGGCAACGCTGGTGCGAGCGCAGCCGGCACGGTAAGACGGCGTTTGGCATCAAGAGTCAGGATCATGGTGGGATTGTCCCACCACACGGTCTGCGGGTCAATCAGAGAGAATGCGAAATCACGGCTGATGCGAGGTTAACAGACACTCTTTCGTGCAAGCCGCACCCGGTCTACGTAGATGCAGCGCCATACTGCGAATCATTCAACATCGGCTGCAACTGCGTGAATTCCACCGGCACAAAATCATAGCCCTCGTGCGGCGCATGCACGATGAGGAAAAACGCCTCGTCGCTTTTGCTGGGGTTGAACACCTCGTGGCGCACACCCGGCGGCATGGCGCAAAAAGCGCCCGGCTTCAGTTCAAAAATGCCATGGCCTTGCTGGCCTTCGTAGCGAATTTCCAGCAGGCCTTTCACGCCCACAAACAGGTCATACACGCGTGAATGCAGATGGCGCGGCACGCCCGAGCCTGGCGCCACACGGAACACCGCCGTTTGCACCGCGCCGTGTTCGTGCATGATGCCTTTTTCGCAACCGGGACGGCGCGAGGCAAAATCGATTTTCGTAATGTCGTCTACTTTGACTACGGCTTGCTGGCTCATTCGATGTCCTTTTGTGCAAAAGTTTCGTCAGCCGCGATGATCGCACAGTAACATTGAGTCCGTGTGCAATAGACCAGGCAATGGGTTGCGAACGTATAATGCTGGGCAACGTTTGTGCAAGTGAGCAGGAGAGCCAGCGAAGGCAAGATAAAGTAATTCGCGCCAGGCCGCGGCCCGGCATACCCGCATCCGCGCCGCCACGCGGCGGCGCTCACCGAGGAACTTAAGTATGGCTGAAGCGCATTTTACGATTGAAAGTCTCGAACAACGTCTCGCCGTCGGGCCGTTCAACCGCTGGCTCGGATTCAAAGTGTTAAAGATGGATGGCAACGGCCTCGACCTCAAGGCGACGTGGCGCGAAGAATGGGTGGTCAATCCGGATCGCCGCTACACCCACGGCGGCATACTTGCCGCGATAATAGACGTTGCGGCAGACTTCGCCATCGCCGTGCAACTCGGCCGGCCCGTACCAACTATCGACATCCGCGTCGATTATCACAAGGCCGCGATGCCGGGAGACCTCATCGCAAAGGCCAGGATTGTGCGCTCCGGCAGTCAGTACTCGACGGCCGAGGCCTATGTATATGACCTGGAAGGCGCGCTGGTTGCGAGCGGGCGCGGGACTTACTACACTGCAACACCGCCTGCGCCAAAGGCAATGTAATGCAACTGATTGTATTTATTGAATAGATTATGACACCGCTAACAGAAAACTTTCGCCAGTTCCTCGACCGCCTGCGCGCCGCAGGGGAGCTGACCGACATCCGGCAGCCCGTCGATATTCGCCATATCGCGACACTGGTCGATCAATCCGAGCAAGCGCTGTTTTTTCACCAGGTCATTGGCTACGACATGCCGGTGGTGTCGGGCATCATTCGCTCGCGTGAACGCACGATCATGGCTATGGGCTGCACCGAGTACGGCGAAATCGAACACCGTCTGCGCCACGGCATCGATCATCCGCTAGCGCCACGCTACATCGAAACGCCATCGCACAAGCAGGTCATCATGAAGGGCGAAGCGGTTGACTTGTTCAAACTGCCGGTGCCGATGTCGTCGATTTACGACGGCGGGCCGATGATTACCGCGGGCGTGGTGATGGCGAGTGACCCGGAATACGGACTGAACTCCGGCTGCTACCGCTTCATGGTGAAAGAGAAGAACCTCACCGGCATCGATATTGTGACGCCCAACAATATGCGCCTGTATGCGCAGCGTGCGTTTGAGGCCGGGCGCGTGTGCCCGATATCGATTTCCATCGGCACCCATCCGGTGGAGATCATGGGCGCGAATTTTCGCGCGCCTATTGGTGTGGATGAGATGGGCATCACCGGCGGCATCCGTGGCGTGCCGGTCGAACTCGCGCAGTGCGAAACCATAGATCTGCCGTGTGTGGCCGGCGCGGAGATGGTGCTGGAGGGCGAAATTCTGCCGACAGGCTGGACCAACCCGGAAGGCCGCTTCGGTGAATTCACGCGGCTGATGGGCGGGCTGCACTGGAATCCGCTGGTGCGTATCAAAGCGGTGACCCTTCGCCGCGATGCAATTTATTACGCACTGCACATGCCGTGGGAAAACACCTGGCTCGCCGCACCCACGCGTTACGCGGCGATCCGCGCCGCGCTCAAGAACGCCGGTGTGCAGGTAAAAGACATCAACGTCACGCTGGGCGGCTGCGCCTTCTGGCATGCGGTGATTTCAATCCGCAAGCAGGCGGGCGAAGGCAAAAATGCGCTACTTGCAGCGCTGTCCGTGCTCGATCTTAAACACGTGGTGGTGGTGGATGACGATATCGATGTACACAACGCGATGGATGTGGAATGGGCCATCGCCACGCGCGTGCAGGGCGACCGCGATGTGATTATCATTCCCGGTGCGCGCGCCAAACCGCTGGACCCCAGCCTCGCGGTGATGCCGCACGGCGTGGTGCCCACCGGCGCCAAAGTCGGCATTGATGCCACCATCGGCGAAGGCATCCCGCACGAGCGCTTTGAACGCATCGCGTATGCTTACGCCGACCGCGCAAAAATTGCCGATTACGCCACCGGCAAGTGCGACCCCGCGCCGGCTAAAGATGACATCGGCGACGCCGGTATTAACGCACTCGCCGCTGCCATCCTCAAAGTCATTGCCACTGAACCGCTCTACTATTCCGCCGTGGCTGAGCGCTTTGGCGACCACACCTTTCAAGCTGTGGCACGCGCATTGGGCCAGTTACACGTCGAGGAAAAACTCTGGCAAGACCCGCGTGGCCGGCTGTGTGTGCGCGGCTCGGTGTATGCAGCCAAGGTGCCGGGGTAGATTTGAAATGGCAACAAATACTTACCATCTGCACCTGGAATCTGGCAGCAGTCGTCCGGTGATCTATCAATTGCACGAAGCGGACTGGTTGGCGGCAGTCAAGCGCCATCGCACGCTGGCGAAAAAACTGCGCGTCACCATCGGCCACAACGACACCCTGCTCGACGAAGCCCTGAAAACCGCTGATTTCATGATCAACGCCACGCCGCCGAAAGATCGTATTCGCGAACGCGCGCCGAATTTGAAATGGATCCAAACTGTCGGCGCCGGCATCGATGGACTGATGCCGATGACGTGGCTGCCTCAAGACATTACGCTCACCAACAACAGCGGCGCGCACGGCGCCAAGGCTGAAGAAACCTGCGTGATGGCGCTGTTAATGCTGCAAGCACGCATGCTGGAGATCATCAAACATCAGCAGCAGCAAGTGTGGAGGAGCGTGTTCACGGCGCCGATCGCGGGCAAGACCGCGGTGGTGGTGGGCTTCGGCGATTTGGGCCATGGCGCGGGACGCGCGGCAAAGAAACTCGGTCTTAACGTGATCGCGGTCACACGCAGCGGCACGGCTGACAAACTTGCAGACCGCGTAGTGAAATCATCGCGCATCGACAGCGTGCTGCCCAAGGCGGATTTCGTCATTGTCACCACGCCGCTCACCGCAGAGACGCGCGGCCTCATCAACCGCGACAGAATCTACCGGATGAAGCCCGGCGCGGGCTTCATCAACATCGGCCGCTCACCGGTTGTGGATTACATTGCACTGCGTGAACGACTGGATAAAGGCGAGCTCGGCGGCGCAGTGCTCGATGTGTTTGATCAGGAACCGCTGCCGCCTGACTCCCCCTACTGGACAACGAAGAATCTACTGGTGCTGCCGCACATCAGTTGCGACGATCCGCGCTACATCGACTACTTACTCGATTTCTGGTTCTCGAATTTCGAACGGTTTTTGGCAGGCAAGAAACTGAAGAATATTGTGGATCGGCAGCTGGGGTATTGAGTGCCGTGAAGAATGAAGCCGTGAAGAGTGAAGGGGTGAAGGAGTGAATGGGCTACCTCCGGCACAAGGGTTGTCCACGGGAACTGGATAGCGTCGGCAGTACCCCCTTCACGCCTTCACCGCCTTCACACCCCTCCCCCCTATTCTTATGCAATCCAACCTCATTCAGCCCCGCAGCGGTCTCAGCCTCGACCACGTGGCGCATTTCCTGCCGCATATGGCTAACGCCAGCAGTGCGTTGATCCAGCTTGGATTCACCCTGACTCCGTTTTCCGCGCAATCCCACAGGCTTGAGCCCAACGCGCCGTTGCTGCCCGCAGGCACCGCCAACCGCTGCGTGATGCTGCATAACGGCTATTTTGAATTATTGACGCCCACGCACGACACAGCCAACGCACGCCAATTGCATGCCGCGCTGGCGCGTTACACCGGCGTGCATTTGATCGCCTTTGGCACCTCGGCGCCGCATGCGGATTTTGCGCACCTGACAGCGCAAGGCTTTGCACCGTTAGCGCCGCTCGCATTGCAACGCACGGTGACCACCGGCAACGCCGATGCCACTGCGCGCTTTACCGTGGTGCGCGTAGCGCCAACCGCAATGGCGGAGGGACGCATCCAGTATTGCCAGCATCACACTCCCGAGGTGGTATGGCAAACACGCTGGCTCGAACACGAAAATCACGCGACAGGATTGGCGGGGGTGCTGATTTGCGTTGCGGATCCTACGGAAGCGGCGCAACGCTATGCGCGGTTCACGGGCCTGCCCGTGCACCAGACCGGCAATTCGTGGCGGCTCGACACCGAACGCGGCTATTTGCTTTTTGCGAACGCTGCCACTGTGCAACAAACGTTCGGCGTGATGGCGCCCGCAGTGCCGTGGATTGCCGGCTACGTGATCGACAGCGATGACATGAACGCCACACGCGCGCTAATTGCCGGTAATGCACTGGGAGAACGTATGCTCGTGCGCTTGCCGGATGCACTGGGCGGCCTCATGATATTTCAGGCGGCAGGTGCGCAGGCGCTGGATTTGACGTGACCCCGCAGCCGATGATTATCAAGCATCAGTGCGGAGCAAATCATGACTGCTAAACTATTGTTTTTATTAATTTTATTTACTTCGTCCCTGGTGGCAGCACAAACGCCCCGGGTGCTCGATGTGCCATCACGCGCAGGCGTTACGCAGCGCTTCCTGCTGTTGCAGACTGAAAACGCAAAGGCTGCGGTGATTCTTTTTGCCGGTGGCCACGGCGGCCTGCAACTGGCGGCGGACGGCACGATGAAAGCGCTGCGCGGCAATTTTCTGGTGCGTTCGCGCGAGCTGTTTGCGGCGCAAGGGCTGGCGGTGGCGGTAATCGACGCGCCCTCTGACCGGCAAAATCTTAGCGGATTCCGCGACAGTGCCGGACATGCGGCTGACGTAAAAGCCGTTATCGCCTGGCTCAAAACAGAATTGAAAATTCCGGTGTGGCTGGTCGGCACCAGCCGCGGCACGCAGTCCGCGGCCTACGTTGCGACGCAATCAGCCCCGGCCGATGGCGGCGCCGATGGTGTGGTGCTGACCTCCAGCGTCCTGGTGGATCGGCGCGAGCGCCCGGCGCCCGACATGGCGCTGAGCCGCATTAACGTGCCCGTGCTTGTCACGCATCATCGGCAGGACAGTTGCCGCGCGTGCCTTTACGCCGATTTGCCGCGACTGACGGACAAGCTGAAGCATCTGAAGAAAACCGAAGTGATCGTTTTCGACGGCGGCGACAACGTAGGTGATCCGTGTGAAGCGCGCGCCTATCACGGCTACAACGGCATCGAAGCTGAAGTCGTAGCAAAAATTTCAGCCTGGATTAAAGGCAACTGAGGCAGCTACAAGTCCGCTTTGATCCCCGCAGCCTTGATAATGCCAGGCTCTTCGCTTCACGCCTCACTCTGATCAAATCACTGCGGCGCAATGCCCGCAGCCTTGATAACCTTGATGTACTTTACGAGGTCGTTGGCCACCAGCTTGCTCAAATCGGCAGGTACCGCACTTACCTGCGGATCCGCGCCGTTGCGCTCGAACTGCTCTTTCATGTCAGCCGAACGCGCAATGCCGCTCAGTTCGGCGTAGAGCCGCCTCAGAATCGGCGCAGGTGTGCCTTTGGGTGCAAAGAAACCCAGCCATAATTGTGCATCAAAGCCGGGATAAGTCTCGGCCACAGACGGCACATCCGGCAATGCAGGCGAGCGCTTGGGTGTGCCCACCGCCAGTGGGCGCAAGCGCCCCGCTTTAGCCTGCGGCAGCACCGCCGGCATGCTGCCGAACAACGCCTGCACCTGCCCGCCGATAGTGGCGACACCCGCCGGCCCGTTGCCATTGAACGGCACGTGCAACAGGTCAATGCCTGCGGTTGATTTCAACATTTCCATCGCCAGTTGCGTGGTGGTGCCGGTGCCTGCCGATGCGTAATTCAATTTTCCAGGTTGTGATTTTGCCAGCGCAATAAAATCCTTCAACGAATTCGCTTTCACCGCTGGATTCACCACCAGTAAGTAAGGCGTCGAAGCCACCAGAGTGATCGGCTCAAAATCCTTGAGCGGATCGTATCTCAAACTTTTATACGCGCCCACCGCAATCACGTGCGTGCTGGTGGTGCCCATGGTCAGCGTGTAACCATCGGGCGCTGCACGCGCGGCGATCTCGGTGCCGATGGTGCCGCCTGCGCCGCCGCGGTTATCGACCACCACTTGCTGGCCCAGTTTTTCGCCAAGTTTTTGTCCGACCAGCCGCGCCACGATGTCCGTCGAACCGCCCGCCGGAAATGCAACGATCAGGCGTATCGGCTTGCTGGGATATTTATCCTGAGCCACTGCCACGCCCGCCAGCGCCATCAGCGTCGCTGCAACAGCATATCCTGCGCATTTGTTTTTAAACATATTTTCTCCTCATTATTTTTAAAATAAAACACTCGCCGCGCATTCTACGCCAATGCGCTTGTGCGGGTTCGCGACCTGCGTTTGGATAAAGCGTTCCCGCTATTCCGCTGTGACGCACTCACTTGCGGGCGTTCCGCAGCGCTTCCGGATTCACCACATTAATCGGCTTGCCTTCCACATAAGCAATGATCTGCCCAAACGAACTGGTGAATTGCCCTTCGTAGCCGGACTTCTCGACATAGCCGATATGCGGCGTGCACACTGCATTGTCCAGCGCGAGCAGCGGATGCGCCGCACCCAGCACCGGTTCTGATTCAAACACATCCACCGCCGCCATGCCGGGCCGGCCCAATCTCAGCGCAGCTTCCAGCGCGCCGGTTTCGATCAGCGGCGCGCGGCTGGTGTTCACAATCAGCGCCGCCGGTTTCATGCGCGCGAGATCAGCGGCTGTCACGATGCCGCGTGTGGCATCCACCAGCCGCATATGCAATGAAATCACATCACACTCTTCAAAGAACACCTCCTTGTTGCGGGCCGCAGAGTAGCCATCAGCCCTGGCGCGCTCTATTGTGCCTTCGCGCCCCCACACCAGCACCTTCATGCCGAACGCCTTGCCGTAACCCGCTACCACTGCGCCTATGCGCCCGTAACCGTAAATGCCCAGCGTCTTGCCGCGCAGGCCCAAGCCCATGGTCGATTGCCAACGGCCCGCTTTCAGCGCCGCGACTTCCTGCGGAATCTTGCGCATCGCAGCCAGCACCAAACCCCAGGTCAGTTCCGCCGTGGAATAGGACGGCTTGCCCGGATGCATATCCGAACACAGCAATATGCCGCGCTCGGTCAGTGCCGGCACATCGATGTGTGGATACACACTGCGCTGGCTGATGATCTTCAACCTGGGCAAGCGCGCTATCAGCGGCGCGCGTATCGGCGTGCGCTCACGGATCAGCACCAGCGCTTCGGTGTCCTGCAAGCGTACGGCCAAAACATCGGTATCTTTAGTGTGATCGTTCCAGATGGTTACCTTATGTTTGGCGACAAGTTGGTAGGCATCGAGGTTGCGGACGGCGTTTTGGTAGTCATCGAGGACAGTGATGTTCATTGCAATTTACACGCGCTCAAGAATATGCAGCCCGCGCACCCGATCCAGCAAATAAATCAATCCACGATCATCCACCGTCACATCATTGCTTTGCACGCGCGGGCAGCCGGGCGGCACATCGGGCATGAAATACGCCACCTCTTTCGGCGCATGCGGCTTGGCGACGTCGATGATGCGCAGGCCATGCGCGAACCACGCCACGGGAATTTCGGTGCCGGTTACTTTTTCGCAGGGCTGATGGCAGCCCGTCATCACCGGTTGCGGCTCTGCCGGCATGTCTTCAAGCTGGAAGGAGGATATCGGCACCGGATTCTTTTCATCGCTGATGTCCACCACCCACAGAAACGCGGCCGGATACGGCGTGTCGCAACCTTCGAGCCGGCCCACGTCTTCGTCCGACACCACCATGATGTCGCGGCCTTCGATCTTGAACGGCATCTTCAAACAAGTGTGTGTGGGCCACGGGAACGGCGGGCTCCAGTCCACGTGCGAAATGAGTTTGGGTTTCGACATGTCCTCAATATCCAGAATCACGAAGCCGCCGTACCAGTAGCTGGTGTAGAGGCGATTTCCCTGCCGCAGCGGGTGATGGCATTTGTGATTGGAGCCTTTCCACGTTGGCTTTTCACCGCCCGCCGCCCACTGGCCCGGCATATGCCAGCGCCCGACTTCTTCGGGCTTGGCCGGGTTTTTCAGGTCCAGAATCACCACAATGTTGCCGATGTAGCCATCCATGGTCGGCGAGATGTAGGCGTAGCGGCCGTCGAAATCAAAACGATGCACGCCGCGCGCGTAGTTGGCCGCACTCTTGTCGGTGGCGTCCCAGTGGGTGATGAGCTTGTGCTTTGCCGGATTTGAAATATCCCAGATCGAGAGGCCGCCGCTGTAACCCGAGGGCGGCGTTTCACCTTTAAGCGCGTGTGTGCCCAGCACTTCGCGATTGGTGAGCATGATGTCGCCCGCCACCCGCACCTTATGTGAATGTGTGCCGCTCGGCATAGTGATCTCGCCGATTTGTTTCGGGCGTTTGGGGTCAGACACATCAATCACCAAAGTGCCCGCGGGATTGCGCATATTGCCGATGTAGGCGGTGTTTTTCTCCACCACCACCTGCCCGCCACCCGCGCAGTCGAACCATGATTGCGTGCCGAATTGATCGTGCGTGTGCGGGTGGCCATGACCCCCGGCTTGCCGCACATCGACGTAGGCGACTTCTCTGACTCCCTTGGCTTTGCTCATTTTATCTCCCGGTTAATCCAATTTGATTCCCGCTTGCCTGATCACTTTCGCCCACTTGTCACGCTCGGCACTCACAAACGACGCAAACTCGCGCGATGAATTGCCCACCGGCTCGCAGCCTAACGCAATCAGCCGCTCCTGTGTTTCTGCGCCGCGCAGCACTTTCACAATATCGCCATTAAGTCGCGTGACAATTTCATGCGGCGTGCGCGCAGGTGCAAGCCAGCCGAACCAGCCGATCACCGCAAAGCCCGGAAATCCGAGTTCCGCCACCGTGGGTAAATCCGGCGCCACACGCGAGCGCTGTGCGCTGGTGATCGCCAGTGCGCGCACTTTGCCGGCCTTGATCTGCGGTGTTGCCGCCAGTGCGAGGCTGAACATCGCCTGCACCTGCCCGCCGATCAATTCGGCGAGCGCAGGCGCGCCGCCCTTGTACGGGATGTGCGTCAACTGCATCCCGGAAACAATTTTAAATTGCTCCAGCGCCAGATGCCCCGATGTGCAATTACCGGCCGAGGCAAAATTCACCGGCTTCGATTTACCCAGCGCAATCAACTCCTTCACCGAAGCCGCCGGTACCGAAGGATGCACAAGCAGAATATTCGGCACTGAAATACCGTGCGTGATGGCGGCGAAATCCTTCACCGGATCAAAACGCACCTCACGGTAGAGGCTCGGATTGATCGAGACACCGGCAGCCGCCAGCACGAAGGTATAGCCGTCGGCGGCGGCTCGCGCCGCCGTTTCGTAGGCGATATTCCCGTTGGCGCCGGGACGATTATCCACCACCACGATTTGACCCAGCGCTGCGCTGAGCTTTGGCGCAACCAGCCGCGCCAGCGTGTCCGCCGGGCCGCCCGGAGGCACAGCGACGATCATGCGGATGGCTTTGGACGGGTACGACTGCGCACCCGCACTCGAAGCAACGCCCGCAACCAGCGCTACTGCAACGGCGCACACGCAAACTTGATGACTTTCGCCGACTTTGCCGTACTGCCTGATATTCAGCGGCGTCGCCGAACTGCCGGTGCCATGGCCTGACAGAAACAGCAGATTGCCCGCCTGCACCGCGGAAGTGCGATTGGGGCTGGGATAGGGACGTGTGGGCGGAATTTCCAGGCTCATCTTTTTCAGTTTGGTTTCGATTTTGCCCATCACGATTCTTCCTGTGCCATTTCGGCGCAAGCATTATCGCACTGCGTATCGGTGAATGCTAAGATCGCTGCAAATGCAAACGATCAGTTTTTGATTTCGATTGACATGCGGCGCTATGGGATTCGCCTTACACTTCAAGGAATCACACCGCAAATATCATTGGCCGCTGGGTCGCCGTCCGGATAGCTGCGCGGAATTGTATGAACTGGGGCTGTGATGCGAGTCAAGATAACCAGAACAGCACAGCGTTCCGGCATTCTTGCACAAGAAGTGTCGAAAGCTCAATTTTCGTTAGCTTGTCCCAGCTAACTTAAGTTCATTTACACAGCAACCAACGCGCGCTCTTCCCAATCGGTGATCCAGTCGGCCAGGAGATTGCCGGGCATGGGTCTGGCGATGAAATACCCCTGGGCGCTGTCGCATTTTGAACGCCGCACAAAATCCCAGTCCGCGCGATCTTCAACGCCTTCGGCCACGATTTCCATTTTCAACTGTTTTGCCAGATTCACGCTGCTGTTGAAGATCGCGCGCACCGTCTCGTCAGTCCCGGCGCCATGCACAAAGCCGCGGTCGATCTTCAGTTCGTCAAACGGCATGTCGCGCAATTGCGCGAGCGAAGAATTCCCGGTGCCGAAATCGTCTATCGAGATGCGAAAGCGCTTAAGCCGCAGCCGCGTCAGCACTTCGAGCGGAATACGCATATCCTGCATCAGCCGGCTTTCGGTCACCTCCAGTGTGACCTGGCCCGGCACCACGCCTGCCGCGGCTGCCTTCCCGGCTACGTAATCGGCAAAATCCAGCGACGCCAGATCGTCCATCGACACATTAATAGCCACCTGCAACAGCAACCCCGATTCCAGTTGCCATTCCTGCTGCCAATACGGGACATCGGTCAAAGCGTTGGCGACCACCGCGCGGGTCAGCTCACCGATCAGCCCATGGGTTTCCGCCACCCCGATAAACTGGGCGGGAGGCACCAGGCCGTCCAGTGGGTGTTTCCAGCGCACCAGCGTCTCCACGCCTACCACATGACCGGTGGTGAGCGAGACCTTGGGCTGGTAGTAGTTGACCAGTTCGCCGTTGGCGATGGCCATGCGCACCTCTTGCGCGGAGTAGGTTTTGTTTGCCGCTGCGGCGTTGCCAGCGGAAGCCGGCGTCCATTTTTCCAATACCGCGGCCAGCAGTTCGGGCTTGACCGGCTTGCGCAGATAACCCAGCGCCGTGATCTGGTGCGCGCGCACCAGTTTCTCTGCCGCGTGCAGCATACGTTCGTCTTCACCGCTCACCAGGATGACGCTGCCGCGATAGTCGCGCTGAACCAGGTGGCGCAGGAACTCGATGCCGTCTATTTCCGGCATGTTCAGATCCAGCAGAATCAGCTCCGGCGGTTGAGCCGCCAGATCCATCGCCGCCAGCGCCTGCGCAGCCCCCACACAGGTGGTGACTAAAGCGCATCCGATATTCTCCAGCATGCGCTTATGCAATCTGAGCACCAGTGGCTCATCGTCTACCAGCAGAATGTGTATTGCGGATTTATCGATCATGATTACCCTCGTCGTGGTTAATATTTCGGGTACGCCGAAATGGGTGTTTACGGTCCATCCAGATAGTGTTCCACAGCAGCCTGTTCCGATTCGAAGCGGGGCAACAGCAGCTTCAGGGCATCGTTGTCGTCTGCCTTGCCCGCCGTTTCCATGGCCTCGCACAGATCGCCCAGCGCAAACGCACCGATGGTGCGCGCCAGCGACTTCAGGTTGTGAGCGGCCGTCGCCGCGGCCTTGGCGTCACCGCTGGCGCACGCAGCACGAAGCTCTCCC
>CAMATZ010000071.1 GCA_945861275.1 Bordetella parapertussis | reverse complement strand
GTCGGCGGCGATGAGGTCTCCTATGGGGCCAAAGCGCCGGAGGGCACCACCTGGAAGCAGATGTTCTGGGATGAAGTCAAAGGTCATTTGAACGCGGACGATACGAGCCGCGTGCATTTTCTCGGGCGCATACCGTACGCCGCGTATGTGAATGTGCTGCAAGTGTCGAGGTGCCACGTCTATCTGACCTATCCGTTTGTGCTGGGGTGGAGCTGTATCGAGGCGATGAGCGCCGGTTGTCTGGTAGTGGGCAGCGCTACCGCACCCGTTGAAGAAGTCATTGCGCACGGCGAGAACGGCTTGCTGGTAGATTTTTTTGCCAGCGATGCGCTGGCAGGCACAGTGATTGATGCGCTGGCGAGTCCGTCGAAGGTTGCGCACTTGCGCGCCGCGGCGCGTGCCACGGCGGTGCAGCGTTACGATCTGGCGAGTGTTTGTTTGCCGCAGCAGTTGCAGTTGCTGGAGAGGCTGGCGGCGGGGGCGCTGTAGCGAGCGTGACGCAGGGTTTTCTTGACCGCTGGCACCTGCGCCTCTACAGTCCGGCCCACCGCTAAATCCTTCGCACCCATCCCTCATTTGAAATCATACCAACGCGGTTACATCGGCGCCTCACTGCCGCGCGCCAACGCCAAACGCCTGCTGGCCGGACGCGGGCAGTATGTTGATGACGTGCAGTTGCCGCGCATGCTGCACGCAGCCGTGTTACGCAGCCCGCATGCGCACGCGCGTATTACGCGGCTGGAGGTCGCGGCAGCGGCCACGGCGTCCGGCGTGGTGCGTGTGATCACCGGCGCTGACGTGGCCGCGTTATGCAAACCCTATGTCGGCGTGCTGAAACACATCAAAGGCATGCAGTCGGCGCCGCAATTGCCGCTGGCGCTGGAGGTGGCGCGCTGGCAGGGTGAGCCGGTGGCGATGGTGGTGGCGCAGTCGCGGGCGCAGGCTGAAGATGCGTTGCAGCACATCGCAGTGGAGTATCAGGCATTGCCGGCGGTGACGGATATCGAAACCGCACTCGATGCGGATACGCCGCTGATCCATCCACAGCTTGGCAGCAATCTGTGCGTGGCGCGTTTCATTGATAGCGGCAGGGTAGACGAGGTTTTCGCCGCCGCGCATCACGTGGTCGAAGCTACGTTTAGCACCGCGCGTCACACGCCCGTGACGCTGGAATCGCGCAGCATACTGGTGGATTACAACGCGTCCGATGCGCAACTGACGGTGTGGCATTCAACCCAGGTGCCGTACATGATGCAATGGATCATCGCGCATCATTTCAGCCTCGCGGAAAACAACGTGCGCGTGATCGCCCCTGATGTCGGCGGGGCATTCGGCTTGAAGATTCATACCTACGGCGACGATATGGCCACGGTGGCGGCGGCGCTGCTGACCGGGCGCCCGGTGAAATTCGTTGCCGACCGCCTGGAATCTTTTGTGTCGGATTTTCATGCGCGCGGGCACCGTGTGAAAGTGCGCTGCGCGGTGTCGAGCGCCGGTGACATTCTGGCGTTCGACGTGGACGACGTCTATGGCATTGGCCCCTATTCGGGCTACCCGCGCGGCGGCGCGAATGAAGGCATCCATGTCAGCAATCTCACCGGAGGGCCGTACCGGCAGCGTGTGTATCGTGCGCGTGCGCGAGCGGTGTTTCAAAACAAAGGCATGTACGGCCAGTATCGCGCGGTCGGGCATCCGGTGGTGTGCGCGGTTACGGAGAGCATGGTCGATCTCGCGGCCGACATCATAGGCATGGACCCGGCGGATTTCCGGCGACGCAATTACATTGCGGACAACGCCTACCCCTATACCACCGCCAGTGGCGTGATCTTTGAAAAACTGTCGCAACACGAGTCGCTTGACCAGTTGCTGGCGCTGATGAATTACCCGTCGCTGCGTGCAGAGCAGGCGGCGTTGCGCAGGCAGGGCGTGTATCGCGGCATCGGCCTTGCAAGTTTTGTCGAGAACTCCATGTCGTCGTCGGCCACCTACGGACAGGGTGGGGCATCGATAGCCTCGCAGGACGCCTGCACCATACGGCTGATGCCCACGGGCGGCATCACCGTCGCCACCAGTCTCACTGAATTCGGGCAGGGCGCCTATGCGGTGGCGGCGCAGGTGGCGGCAACCGCGGTGGGTGTTTCCATCGAACACGTGCGTGTGATCATGGGCGACACCGAAACCACGCCGTACGGCGGCGGCAACTGGGGTTCACGCGGCACCGGCATCGGCGGTGAGGCAGTACTCCAAACGGGCAAAGCGCTGCGCGCGAACATACTTAATTTTGTGGCGCGCCTGAGCGAATCCGAGGCTTCGCTGCTGGATGTGCGCGACGGCAATGTGGTGGACGCCGCCAGCGGTGCGCTTAAAATGTCGCTGGAGGAAGTGGCGCGTACCGCGTACTTTCGCACCGAACAAGTGCCCAAGGATTATCAACCCGAACTCACCGTCACCCGCAGCTTCGCGCAGAAACACTATACGGGCGTATTCACCAACGGCATCCACGCCAGTCACGTTGAAGTCGATCCCGAAACCGGGTTCGTCACGCTGCTTAAGCATTGGGTGATCGATGATGCCGGTACCGTGGTCAATCCACTGCTGGTGGATGAACAAATTCGCGGTGGCGTGGTGCAGGGCATCGGCGCGGCGTTGTTTGAGCAGTGCCTCTATAGCGACGAAGGGCAGTTGTTGAACGGCACGCTGGCCGATTATCTGGTGCCGATGGCAGGCGAAATGCCGGATATAGTTGTGGGGCACACGTATTCACCGACTAAAGTCTCGGAACTCGGTGCGCGCGGCGCGGGCGAAGCGGGCACGGCGGGCGCGCCGGCCGCAGTGATGAACGCCATCAACGATGCGCTAAAGCCGTTCAAGGCGCGGGTGACGGAGCAGCCGTTTACGCCAGAGCGTATCCTGCGCGCGCTGGGAAGCGTCACTGCGTGAGAACAGTCGCCGTTGTGCTGCTGTTTTTGGGATTAGCGGCGTCCACAAACGCCGCAACCTTCACCGCGCAAGTCACCGCCGTAATCGACGGCGACACCGTCATCGTGCAACAGGCGCGCAAGAAAACCACGGTCCGTCTGGCGGGCATTGATGCGCCGGAAAAATTGCAGGCGTTCGGCCCCGCATCGCGCGAGACACTGGCGGCGCTGGTGCTGCGCAAAACGGTGCGCGTCACCACCAAAACCGTGGATGACTACGGGCGCGTGGTTGGCGTGTTGCAGTCCGGGCGCATCAATGTGAACGAGGAACAACTGCGTCGCGGCATGGCGTGGGAATATTCACACTACCATTCCGACAAGGCGTTGATTGCGTTGCAGGCGGAGGCGCAGCGCGCACGGCTCGGTTTGTGGGCGAGCGCCAACCCCGTGCCGCCGTGGGATTTTCGCAAAGCGCATGCGCCCACGCGTGCGCTCGATGCGGCAGCCGGCGCCTGCGGCAAAAAACGCTATTGTTCGCAGATGGTGTCGTGCGAGGAGGCGAAATTTTATTTCACTCAATGCCGCATAAAAACACTGGATAAAAACGGGGACGGGGTGCCGTGCGAAAATCTGTGCCGGCCGAAGCGGCGTTGACGGTGTAGAGCGCAGGCGCAGAAATAGGGTCGATTATTGTACTCTGTTACATACTTGTGCCCTTGCCTTTGAAGGCATCGGAATCTATACATCTCAGAGAAACTCCCTCTCCCGCCCTGGGGCGGGAGAGGGTTGGGGTGAGGGTAGGGGAAACACGCAGCCCCTCACCCTAACCCTCTCCCCGCGAGCGGGGCGAGGGGACCGTGAAGTGGAGATGTGTAGATACCGATGCCCTTGAAGGGGAAGGAGTTTCTGGACGCCGTGCTGGACATTTTATAACACAGTACAAATAAGTGATTCCCCGCAAACGCATCGACATCGGTTGGGCTGACCTTGCGAGCGGCGTACTGGCGTGCATGGCGCCGGGTGATGCTGCGGCGGTGCGCGCCGGCATGGAAGCGGCGTGGGATGCGCGCGCCAACCTGGCGTGTTTGTCGGTGCGCAGCGGTTTTGATGCGCTGCTAGGCGCACTGGCGTTGCCGCGCGGCAGTGAGGTGCTGATGTCGGCGGTCAACATCGCCGACATGGCGCGCATCATCGAAGCGCACGGCCTCACGCTGGTGCCGGTCGATCTCGACATGCAAACGCTGGAGGTGTCGATGGCGTCGCTGGCGCGTGCGTGTACGCCGCGTACTCGAGCAGTGCTGGTGGCGCATTTGTTTGGCAGTCGTATGCCGATGCCGGCGTTGGTTGAATTTGCCTATAAAAACAAATACTTGCTGATTGAAGATTGTGCCCAGGGTGATAGCGCAGACGGCTGGCGTGGCGAGGCGCGCGCCGATGTGAGTCTGTTCAGCTTTGGCGCGGTCAAACCCGCCACGGCACTGGGCGGCGCGTTGTTGAGTTTTCGCGATGCGGCGCTGTGCCAGCGTGTGCGTGCGCACATGGCGCTGTGGCCGCTGCAATCACGCGGCGCGTATTTGGCGCGCCTGCTCAAGTATGCCGCGCTGGCGCCATTCGGCAACGCCAGGGTATTCGGCGCGCTGGTTACGCTGTGCCGCTGGTGCGGGGTGCCGTATGAAAAAATCGTGTCGGGCGCGGTGCGTGGATTCAGCGATGCGGGTTTTTTTGCAGGCATACGCCGGCGGCCTGCGCCGGCGCTGCTGCGCTTGCTGAACCGGCGCTTGCTGCAGGGCGAGCAGGCGGGCAGCGTGCGGCGAATTGCGAATGCACGGAATCTGCAGGCGCTTTTGAGCGGCGCGCGGTGTATCGGGGCACAGGCAGTGCAGCACAGGCACTGGATTTTTCCGCTAATGCACGAACAGGGTGACGCGCTGATCGCACATCTGGCCGCACGCGGCTTTGATGCGGCGCATAAGGCATCCAGCATCGGGGTGCTTGCAGCGCCGCCCGGATGTGCGCCCGCAGCCGAGGCGACGCACGCTTTTTCCCGATTGATTTATCTGCCCGCGCACGAGGGCATGAGCGGCGCAGACATCGAGCGGCTGGCTGATGCAATGGCCGAATTTGATCGGCAGCACACGCCGCAAGGCGCCGGCGCGCTAAAAATGCCGTGACGCGGTAACCGGTTTGAGCGCCGGGTCGAGCTGCAGTTCGAGCAGGGTGTTTTGTTTGAGATGGCTGCCCAACTGAGCGAGCGCAGCATCCATTTGCGTTGCGGTGGCGGCCGCGAGATAGCGCCAGTCATACAGTTTCGCCAGTCCGCTGAAATCGATGACCGGCGGCTCTATGGTGAATGACTTCAGCGGCCCGCCGGCGAGCCGCGAGGCGGCTTCATTTAACGTGGCATAGCGGCGGTTGGCCAGGATCACAAGCAAAATGTTTGTGCCGTGATGCGCAGCGGTCCACAAGGCCTCAGAGGCATACAACGCAGAACCGTCACCGATCACCGCGACGACTTGGCGCTTGCCCGCAGCCTGCGCGATAGCCGCACCCACTGAGGCGGCGAGTCCCCAGCCGATGCCGCCGCTGCCATTGACAAGATACTCGCCGGCTTTGAGTTGCATCCACTGGCGCACATCCGAGGTGGAAAGGCCTGATTCATCGATCCAGATTGCGTCGCCAAAGTTTTGCAGCAACGCATGAATTGCCAGCGTCGGATGCAGCACGCGTGGTTTGCGCACGGGCAGAGCGAGCGTGGCGCGTGCAGGCTTGCGTCGCCTGCTGCGCGAGCCGAGTGCTGCCGTAATGGCGGCGAGCGCTGGTTTCAGGTTGGTCACCGTCGCCAGCGCGTATTCTCCGTCCGGCGCGGTGGCCGACGCGTCATGGCCCAGCCACGCTTTCGGTTGCGGCAGTTGCGCTTCGCTGTAAAGCGTATTGCGCAGACCACGGCCACCGACGAAAAGCAGTGCGTCGTGCGCGGCAAGGCGGTCCGCCACCTGCTTCAGATTCGGCGGCAGATAACCCGCGTACGCCGCCGAACTGCTGGCGATGGGCAATACGCCGGTGTAGGGTGCGGCATAGACCGGTGCGCCCAGCGCCACAGCGAGCGTTTCAAGTTCGCGGCTGGCGTTGTCCCAATGCACCTCTTCGGCGGCGATGATGGCGGGCGTTTTCGCCGCAGCGAGAAATTTTGCGTAGGCGCCGACTTGATCTTTGGCGAGCGCAGCTAATGACATGGGCGTTACGGTCGCGGGCTTTGCGTCGATAGCGGTTTCCAGCAGGTCCGGCGGACAGATCAGCGCCACCGGGCCGAACGGCGGCGTCATGGCCGTGCGCAATGCGCGGCGGATATTGGCGGCGGCATCGAACGTAGTGTTGAGCACGAACACCGCTTTGCACACCGCGCCCGCCATTTTCTCCAGCGGGCCCCACAATATCGGATGGGTATGCAGAAAGCGCCGGTCTTGTCCGCCCACCAGCACCAGCAGCGGTGTGCCCGCGATGCCTGCGGTGTAGAGCGTGCCCATGCCGTTGCCAAGGCCGGGTGCAACATGCAGATTGACCACGCCCAGCGAGCGCGTGGCGCGCGCGTAGCCGTCGGCCATCGGCACCGCGGAAACTTCCGACAGCGCAACCACGTACTTCAGTTTGTTGCGCTGCTCGCACGCCTTGACCAGCGGCAGTTCCGTGGTACCGGGATTGCCGAAGATATGCGAGACCCCGTTTTGCTCCAGGGTTTGCAGCAGAAATTCAGATATTTTCATTTAAAAAAAATACTTATGTAATTTTTTCAATCGGCGCGCATGCCACTGTCTTTGACGACCTTCGCCCAGCGCTTCGCTTCGGATTGAATGAACGCGCGAAACTCAGCGGGCGAATTCGCGACGACATTGGTCGCGTCTTTGGTGAAGCGATCCACCAGCTCAGGCGCGCGTGCTGCTTTGACGACAACGCTGTTGACGGCGTTGACCAGCGCAGGTGGCGTGGAAGCGGGCGCCAGCACACCGACCCAGCTTGCGAATTCGTATCCAGGTACTGCTTCTGCGGCAGAGGCAATTTGCGGCAACGCGAGCAGGCGTTTGCTGCTGGTGATTGCCAGCGCGCGCATGCGCCCCGCGTTGACATGCGGCATCACCGCGCTCACCGCGAGCGCGCTTAAATCCGCTTCGCCGCCCAACACCGCGGTGAGTGCGGGGCCGCCGCCCTTGTACGGAATGTGCAGCATTTTTACACCAGCCATGCCCGCCAGCAATTCCACCGCCACATGCAGGTTGCTGGCATTGCCCGACGACGAGTAGGTGATTTTTCCCGGCTGTGCTTTCGCCATCGCAATCAGTTCCCTGACCGTCTTCGCCGGCACCGACGGATGCACCACCAGCAGGTAGGGCGAGGTCACCACCAGCGAAATGGGCGCAAGGTCCTTTTCGTAATCGTAAGACATCTTGCCCAGCATCGCCGGATTCACCACCATCGGCAGCGATTGCAACAGCAGCGTATAGCCGTCGCCGGGGCTGCGTGCCACCATCTCGCTGCCGACGCTGGTCAAGCCGCCGGTGCGGTTATCGATGATCACGGTGTGTCCGGTTTGTTCGGTCATCTTTTGTCCGAGCAGGCGGCCTACGACGTCGATGATGCCGCCCGGCGGCACCGGAACGACCATGCGTATGGGCTTGGCGGGATAGGCCGGCGCTGAGCCAGTCGAAGGTGTTTGCGCGTGCGCAGCGCCTGCGAGCAGCAGCACGGCAGTGGCAATTAGTTGTTTCATTTCACTTTTCACTTTTCACGTTTCACTGCGCAAGCACGGCTTGCGCGATTTCCAGCCGCGTGGCTATCCACACTTCACTGGACTTCGCCGCCGCCTCGATGATTTTCTCATGATAGTAGGCGCCGCGCGGCCGGCCGAAAATATGCGCATGCGTGGTCACGTCGATGATCGCCGGCCCGCGTTCGTGCTTGAGCAGTATGTTCAGGTGCTCCTCAAAGGTGTCGAGCATGGCGCGCGGCGGCGTGCCATATTTCATCGACGGCATGTCGTTGACGTCGGTTGACAGCGGAATAGCCACGATTTTTTTGTCACCGAACAGTTGCACCCATGGCAGATCATCAGCCAGCGTGTCGCCATACCAAATAAAGCCCGCGTCGGCCAGCAGCCGTGGCGTGTTCACGCTCGGCGTGGCGCGCGGGCTTAACCAGCCTGTGACCGGCTTGCCTGAAACGTTTTGCAGCAGATCGGTGCAACGCTTGATGTTGTGGCGTTCTTCGTCTTCCTGCATCATCGCCGGCATCACATCCATCGCATAGGAGTGCGACACAATTTCATGACCCGCATCAGCGACGGCTTTTACCGCCTGTGGCGTGCGCTCGGCCAGCACGGCGCTGGTCAAAACGCTGGCGTTGACGCCGTAGCGCGCAAACGAATCCAGCAAGCGATAGATGCCGCGTGTCGCACCATAAGTCGCCCACGAGATCGCCGTGTTATCCAGCACCCCGTGCGGCAGCGGATTGCCCATTGGGCTGATGCCGGGTGCTTTGCCGTCGGACCAGGCTTCGAGGCAGACGTTGAAGATTACCGCGATGCGTTTGCCGCCGGGCCACAGCTTGTTTGGAGTATTCATACGTAAGTATATGTTTTTATTACTATTTTTTTAGACCAATGATTTTCATTAAGCTGGCCAGTTCGGCATCTTCCTTTGCCATCAACGCGCCAAATTCAGCGGCAGGCATGAACGCGGGTTTCACATAAAGCTTTTCGCTGGCACTGGTGAACTCGGCGCTGTGCACCGTCTGCCGTATGGCGTTTTCCAGCATCGCAATCACGGCTTTCGGCGTGCCCTTGGGCACAGCGATGCCGCGCCACGCGTCGAGCGCGACTTTGTGGCCGAGTTCCTGCGCGGTAGGCACATCGGGCAGCAGTGCGTCACGCTGCGCCGACACCACCGTGAGTATGCGCACGGTGCCGGCTTTCAATTGCCCGGCGATCGCACCGGGCAGCAGTACCAGCACATCCACATGACCGCCCATCAGCGCCGGCACCACTTGTGCTGCGGCGTAGGGCACGTCGTTGGCCTCCGCGCCGGCAGTCTTGAACAGGGCCACGCTGGTGATATGGGTGTGGCTGCCGATACCGGAATTGGCGACGGTGATCTTGCCGGGCTGCGCTTTCATGTCGGCAACCAGCTCCTGAAACGTTTTCCATTTCGCAGCCGCGCGCACTGCGATCAGCGGGGTTTCGATCAGCACGCGCGCCACCGGGTCGAAGGCCCTGTAGTCGATATTCATTTGTCCGGAATGATAGGCAGTTGAAACCGAGTTTGAATTCCACACCAGTGCGTAACCGTCGGCGTTGCGCGCGGCCACATACTTATAGCCGATGGCGCCGCCCGCACCGGGACGATTCACCACGATGACGTTGGCGCCGAGCAGCTTTGACATGCCTTGCGAGAGCAGGCGTGCGGTGACGTCGGCAGATGAGCCGGCGGGGAACAGCACGGTCATTTCGAGGTTGGTGCGTTTGGGGTAGGGGTCCTGGGCGTGAGACGAAGGCGCGGCAAGCGCGACCGCGAGCAAAGCAAGAAGAAGCAACCACACTGACCCGTCATGCCAGCGCAGGCTGGCATCCAGGTTGTAACTCGGGCAAAGCCCATTATTCAGCGGCTCAGGCCGTTTGCACGCACTGGATACTGGCGTGCGCCAGAATGACGGTGTTGGGTTAAAGGCGATTTTCATTCGAGGTACCTCGTTGAATCAGGCTGTTGGATCCGCCAGTATTTCCGCAATTTCCACGCGCCGCCCCTGTTGCGCCGAGCGTATGCCCGCGCGCATCACCGCCAGCGACAGCGTGGCTTTTTCACCATCGACTTCGGGTGCGCCCTGTCCGCGAACCGCTGCGGCGAATTCCTCCAGTTGATCGACGAAGGTGTCGATCTTGCTGTATGTCACGGCCTCGGGTTTTTCCGCGCCGCGCTTCAGCCAGCGCAAGCCGGTGTGCAAATCATAATACGCACTGGCGTCCTTGCCATAGATGTTCATCAGGTAATATTCGGACGCCGAAGCGTAACTCGCATTCACCGTGGACAGCGCGCCGTTCTCATGTTCAAGAATCAGGCTTGCGACATCGGGATTATCACCGGGCAGCACCAGTTGCACCGCGCGCCCGCTGACCGCCTTCACCGGCCCCATCAGATAGGTGAGCACATCGACATAGTGAATGCCGATTTGCAGCATTACGCCGCCGGGCATGCCCGACGCCTGATAGCGCCATGAACTCAGGTCGATCTTGCCGAACCGGTCGCGGCTGATATTACTCTCGGCGTTAACCAGTTTGCCGAATATGCCGGCGTCGATTTGCTGCCTGATCCAGCGGAACTGGCCTTCGCGCCGCCGCTGGTAACCCATGCCCAGCACCACGCCCGCTTTGCGGCAGGCCTCGGTCAGCGCGCGGCCGTCCGCCACGGTATTGGCGATGGGTTTATCGAGGAATACATGTTTGCCGGCCCGTGCGGCAGCGATGGTGGTTTCTTTGTGAACACTGTTGGGCGTGGTGTTGATGATGGCGTCGATGTTTTTGTCGGCGAGCAGGGCTTCATATGAGGGCGCTGCTGTACATCCGTATTTTTTCGCGAATGCATCGCGCTTGTCCTGCGAGCGTGTGTAGCACGAGACGATGTTGATCCTGTCGGTGCGCTTGATCGCATCGGCCAGCACGTCGGACCACCAGCCCATGCCGAGGCAGGCGACTTGTATTGGTTTTGTTAAGGTCATTTATTGTCTATCAAAAACCCCGCCCCTATCGCCGCCAACGCCGTGCGCGCCACACGATCATCGAATTCCCAGGTGCCGCCCGATACGCCGATGCCGCCGATGCATTCGCCTTCCACGATGATAGGATAGCCGCCTTCGGTGGCGGTCCAGCGTTCCGGTCCGGCGGCGAGTGCGAGGCCTATGGCGTGTATGGTATCCAGCGCCTGCCCTTGCGCGCCTTTTGCCGTGGTCGGGCGCTTGTTCGATGCCGCGCAGATGGCCTTGGTCGTGGACGAATGAACCGTATGAAAGCGCCCGCCATCCATGCGCTCCAGGGTGATTAAATTGCCGCCCGCGTCGGCTATCGCTACCGCTATTGGCACATTTTCCTGTTCCGCGATGCCCATCGCGGTGGACATCATTTTTCGCGCGCCGGCGAGTGTCAGGCGCTTGCTGTCCGCTACGTACGTCATGGTTCTACTCCCGATGATTGAAATTCAGCAGAGCGCGCAGTATACCGAAGCCCGCAGGCGTCAACTTCGTTCAGACAACGGCACCCGGAACCACGCCACGATTCCCAACACAAGCAGCGCCGCGGCCACCCACACCATGACGCGCCACGGGCCGCCGCCACGGCGCAGGATTTCGACATTGTTCACGTAAACGGTTTCGCAGGCGCCGTTGCCGGTGTCCGTGCGTACGGTGCTGGTGCCGCGCCGGAACGGCTGGCCACCGTGACTGTGGGAATACTCGGCAAGGTAGCCGCGAAAGCGTATCTGGTCGCCGACGCGCACCGAGCGCAATTGCCGCGCGAGCGCGGGGTCATCGGTTAAGATATGGTTATTGGAGATCGCCGCTTCATCAAAGGCGGCCAACGCAGCTTGCGACGAGGTTTGCCAGTAACAGATGAATTGCCCGCTGGAAAAATCGATGTCGCGATAGCCGCCGCTGATGGCATTGCGGCCCCAGATCACGCACAGGTCGACCACGTTCAGGTGATCATTCGATTCGCGATGCAGGTAATCCGTCCAACTGTTGCTGTCGTGCCGGCTTACCACCAGTCCGTGCAGGTCGTAGGTGTACAAGGGGTCGATGCGGTAAGTCACACCGCCGACAGTGGTGGTCAGTGGCGCGTGCTGCACTTGCACTTGCTCAGGCTCCTGCCGCAGGCTTTCCACCAGCACATCGGGTCGAGGCAGCGCATGCCGCTGTGACAACGCCGCAATCAGCAGCACCAGCGCGCAGATCAGCAGCGTCTTGACGTGGGTGCGGGACATTGACGGCGGGTTCTGGAATACCGCAGACTTAACGCAGGATGAAGGGGTTGGGCACTTCGGTGGCGCTGCTGCCCCTCACCCTAGCCCTCTGCTCCGCTTCAAGTGTTCCCTTGTCCCCACTTCGTGGGGCGAGGGAACAGTTTCCGATATCCGCGAAGCTTGGCGCAATCGATACGCCAGTTCCCTCGCCCCGTTTACGGGGAGAGCGAAGCGAGGGGCCGGGCTAGGGTGAGGGGGCAGTAAGAGAATCATAAATCGTTTGCATTACACTTTCTGTGCGCATCAAAACATCATTGTCCCAAAATCGAATCACGCGATATCCCTGTGCTTCGAGAAATAATGTGCGTTTTGCATCTTGTTCAGCGCGGTCTATATGCTGACTGCCATCTGCTTCAATCACCAGCTTCTGCTCAAGGCATACCAAATCTACGAAATATGGCCCAACCGGATGCTGCCTTCTGAACTTATCTTTCCCGACACTTCTGTTTCTCAGCGACTGCCATAACCGCAATTCGGCATCCGTCCAAGATCGTCGTAGTTGCCGCGCAAGCCCTACTTTGCGCGTCGAATACGACTTCATACTCCAAGCTGCGCCCGCCCATGCGCGGGCCTGCTCAGTGCATCCGGCGCCTCATAAGGCCGATGGCCTTCGACTTGCGCGGCGTAGAGCACGCGACGGCTATCGGGATCGAAGCCTTCGCGGCGATGCACGGTGGCGCGGTTGTCCCATACCACCACGTCACCTTTGTTCCAGCGATGGGTATAGCAAAAGCGTTCCTGCGTGCCATAGGCCCACAGTTCATCAAGAAACGCCTCAGAATCTTCCAGCGTCATTCCATTGACATAGGCCGCGTGCCTGCGGCCCAGAAACAGCATGTTGCAGCCGGTTTCGGGATGCGTGGAAATAATCGGATGGCTGGGACCGGGGGCAAGGCGTATATCATCGGACAAGGATGCGCCGGGTCGCAGCTTCATCGCGGTGTCTACGATATTGCCCTGCTTGATGGTTTTGCCCGACAGACGCCGTTTGTAATCATCAGGCAGTGCGTCGTATGCTGCGTAAGCATTCAAAAACAGCGTGTTGCCGCCACGATCCTGCGGCGGCACCTCCATCGCCACCAGCATGCGCGCAGCGGTGGGGCACTCCTTAAATGAGAAGTCTGAGTGCCACACGATTTCGCCATCACCTAAGATGCCCACCGGTTTGCCGTTCTCGCGCACGTTGGTGACGACGGTGACTTCGGGCGGCAGCTGGAATAACTGGTTGGCCGTGCGCTCTTCGAGATTGCGCTGATGCAGGCCCGATGAACTTACCGGCGTGCCGAAACGCTTGATTAGTGTCACCAAGTCTGTCGCCGTCAGCGTTTGCGCTTTAAAAACCAGCAGCACATGATGCAGCCACGCCTGGTGCAGTTGTTTGAACGTGGCGTCATTCAGTTGCCGCAGATCAAGCCCGCGCACCTGCGCGCCCAACGCGGCGTCTGCAGGAATGATTTCATAATCAAGCACATCATTTTTCGAGCGTGTGGCGGCTGTCATGAGGCTGCGCTCCAGTGCATTAATCGAATGCTTTCGATCCCAGCAGTGCTTCGCGGAAGCGGTTCTTGATATGAACGCCATCGCGCAAGCGGATCGATAGCGGATAACGGTTGGCATTCACTTTGATACTCAAAAATACCGGCCCTGCCGTGTGGTAAAGCGTGGGTATCCAGGATTTGACTTGCGCCAGCGTAGACACCGTGCCGGTTGTCGCAAAGCCTGCCGCTTTTGCCACGCCCGCCAGATCAACGCCGCGACTGGTATGTGTGGGTTGGTTGCCGGTTTCGCTGTACAGCTCGTTGTCGATGACGGCGATGGACAGGTTGCGAATTTTTTCTGCACCGATGGTGGCGAGCGAACCCAGGCCCATCAGCATTTCACCATCGCCGGTGATCACCAGCACGCGGCGCTTGGGCTGCGCGAGGGCGAGGCCGACGCCTATCATTGCGGCGCCGCCCATGCCGCCCCACATATAGAAGGTGTTGGGATGATCGAGCGTGCCGGCGTCGTAGGACGATGAGCCCAAGCCGGTGACGAGCAGCGCATTGCCCCGTTCCGTCAGTATGGTTTTGACGGCTACGCGCCGGTCGAGACTGGATTTTTTTGTTGTTGCCATGACTATTTGCTCCAATCCTTGAATCCGACTACGCGTTGTCCGATCAGCACAGCCACCGGGCGGCAGGTCTGAAATGCCATCATCGCCGAGGCAAATACGGTTTCACCGACTAATGCGGCTTCGTTTACGTGGTTCACCACCACGCCCACGTCGCCAAGCACCCTGGCCGTGCTTTGTCCCATCGGCAATTGCCACGGATTGAATTCGCCCCATTCGCCACGCATGGTCACCAGCGTCAGCAGCGGAAAACGGCATTCGCGTATGGTGCCCAGCATGTTAATGCAGTTGCCCACGCCCGATGACTGCATCAGCAGCGCCGCGCGCTCACCACCCAGCCAGGCGCCGGCGAGCATGGCGACACCTTCTTCCTCGGTGGTCAGCGAAATCGCCCGCATGTTCTTGTCGGCGTGACAGCTATGGATGAGTTTAGTGTGACCGGCGTCGGGCACATAGGCGACCTGGCGTATGCCGACTTGCTTGAATACCTTGTAGATGTCCAGCGGCCAGGTTGGTGCTGCGGCATTTGCTGCTTTCAAATGAAACTCCCATTACAAAAAAGCGTTTGAACTTATTCCAGCTTCACGCCAGCCGCCTTGATCACCCCGGCCCAGCGCGCAAAATCGTCTTTGATGATTTTCGCGAATTCCGTCGGACTGTTGCCGACGATGTTGGTGCCAGAAGGCTCGAAGCGGTTGCGCACGTCCTGCAGAAACAGTATGCGCCGCGTTTCCTGATACAGCTTATCGACGATAGCCGGTGAAGTCTTCGCGGGGGCGAGCAGGCCGTACCACAGATCCGATTCAAAGCCCGCCAGTCCAGGCGTCTCGGCCACGGCAGGTACCTGGGGCAACGCGTGGGAACGCTTTTTGCTGGACACGCCAATCACACGCACTTTGCCGCTCTCAATCAGAGGTGTTGCCGCCAGAATGCTGACAAACATGAATTTCACCTCGCCGCCAAGCAGTGCCACCAGCGCAGGCGATGCGCCCTTGTAGGGAATGTGTGTCATGTCGAGCCTGGCCATGGTGCGCAGGCTTTCGCCGGCGAGATGCGCGCCGCCGCCGTTGCCGGATGAGCCGTAGTTGAATTCACCCGGTTTGGATTTGATCAGTGCTATCAGTTCTGCCACCGATTTCGCGGGCACGGCAGGATGCAGCAACAAGGCAAAGGGCAGGACTGCGGCTTGCGTGACCGGCGCGAAATCACGCAGCGGATCGAAACTGATTTTGCCCAGGTGCGGATTGATGACGATGGTGGCATTGGTGTTGAACAGTAGCGTGTGGCCGTCGGCCGGGGCCTTGGCCACAATGTCGGTGCCGATGTTGCCGCCGCCGCCCGCGCGGTTGTCCACGATCACCGGCTGGCCCCAAGTCTCGGTGTAGCGCACCGCGATGGCACGCGCCATCAAGTCCGTACCGCCGCCCGGGGGGAATGGAACAATCATGCGGATCGGGCGGGAAGGATAGTTGGCCTGGGCATTTGCCCATCCCGTGGTGCAGATGCATGCGATGGAAGCGTAAATCAGCGCCGCACAGTAGGTGGCGCGCGCAACAGGAAATTTCATGGCATGAATACGGGTGACCCGGCAGTGACAAGCAGATAACAAGCAAATAGCACGTAAGTGCGCGCAAGCGTGATGCTGAACTATACCGCAGATCGACCGGCAACCGCAGCGCCGCTGCTGGCGGGTGCGATTCAAAGTTATGTGGAGGGGCCGGAATTTATACAGCGCAAAGAAACTCCTTCCCCCTGAAGGGGAAGGGCCTTTCCGTGGGGAAGATGTCCAGCTTCCACATCAGTTTGAACCGCACCCGCCGCTGGCAGTGCATGCCGGGTGCTGGTAAATTGCGGACATGATGAAAAAATCGAATTTGTGGAGGTTGTTGGTCGCTGTGAGTGTAGCGAGTGTTGGTGTTGTTGCCGGTGCGCAAGCGCAGCCCACTGCGACAGGCGCCGGACTGGCGTACCCGTCGCGGCCGATGCGGCTGCTCTGCGGATTCGCGCCCGGCGGGGCGACCGACATCGCCGCGCGCGTTGTGGCGCAGAAGCTGACCGAATCGCTGGGCCAGCCGATGGTGGTGGAAAATCGTCCCGGCGCCGCAGGTAATATAGCCGCGGAGATGATCGCGCGCGGCGCGCCCGACGGTTATCTGATTTATCTCGCGAATGCGACCATTTCCACGCCATCGCTGTTCACCAGAGTGCCGTTTGATGTGACACGGGATTTTGCGTTCGTGTCGATGATCGGCCTGGGGCCATCGGGTCTGGTGGTGCATCCGTCGATGCCGGTGCGCAGCATGAAAGAACTTATTGCATTGGCGCGGCAGTATCCGGGCAAGCTGAACTTCGCCTCGGGCGGCACCGGTAACATCTCGCATCTGGCGATGGAATTGTTTGCGTCGATGGCTGCGCTTGACATGGTGCATGTGCCGTACAAGGGCGGCGCGCCATCGACTGTCGCGACGGTTAGCGGCGAAGCGCAACTCATGTTCAGTTCGATTGCGTCGATGCTGTCGCAGATTCAGCAAGGCCGCTTGCGCGCGCTGGCGGTGTCTTCGACCAAGCGCAGCATGGTGTTGCCTAATGTGCCGACGGTGAGCGAGGAAGGCTTGAAAGGTTACGAAGCAAGCTCGTGGTATGGTTTGATCGTGGCGGCAGCAACGCCGCCCGCCGTTGTATCGCGTTTGAGCGCCGAGACGGTCAAGGCGCTGGCGCTGGCCGATGTGAAGGAACGCCTGTCGAGTCAGGGCATAGAACCGGTGGCGGGCGGCGCGGAGGATTTTCGTAAATATGTGCTAGCGGAAATTCCCAAGTGGGCGAAGGTGATCCGCGATGCCAAAATTCCTCCGCAATGATATTTTATGTAAGTATTTGTTTTTAAACGATTTTATGGAATAACTCTATGTACGTCAAATCCATACCCGACAACGCTGAATTTGATTACGTCATCGTCGGCGCCGGTTCCGCCGGTTGTGTGTTGGCGGATCGTCTGAGTGCCGGCGGCAGGCATCAGGTGCTGCTGCTCGAAGCGGGCGGCCGCGACACCAGTTTTAACATCAAGGTGCCGTTGTATGTGGCGCATGTGCTCAACGACGAAAGTCTGATCTGGCCTTATATGACCGAGCCGCAAACACACCTCAACGGTCAGCCGCAGCGCTGGACGCGCGGGCGGGTGATCGGCGGTTGCAGTTCAATCAACGGCAACCTGTTCGTGCGTGGCGACCCCAAAGAATACGAGCACTGGCGCGAGTTGGGCTGCACCGGCTGGGGTTATGCGGACATGATGCCGTATTTCAGGAAGCTGGAGGATTTTCCCGAGGGCGATCAGACCGTGCGTGGCAGTGGCGGGCCTATCCATTGCACGCCGCTGACGAAATTTGATCCGCTGTCGGATGCTTTTCTCGACGCCTGCGGCGAAGCGGGCTACCGCAAACTGGATGACTATAACGATGGCAGTTACGAAGGCGCGTTTTATTTGCAGTATTCAACGCGCAACGGCTGGCGCAACAGCACGCCGGTGGGTTATCTCAATCCGTCGCTCAAGCGTCCGAATCTGACGGTGCTGCCCAATGCCAGCGTGACGCGTGTATTGCTGGAAGGTGACAGCAAGCGCGCCACGGGCATTGCCTATCGCATGGGAGAAGTCAACTTTCAAGTCAAAGCACGCCGCGAAGTATTGCTTGCTGCTGGCCCACTGGCATCACCCAGGCTGCTGGAACTGTCCGGTATCGGCAACAGCGCGTTGTTGCAAAAGCACGGCATTCATGTGCAGCGCCATCTGCCCGGTGTCGGCGAGAACCTGCGCGATCATCCGAATACGCGGGTCACCTATGAGTGCTCGCAGCCGATCACCATCAACGACGTGCTGCGCAGCCCGTGGCTCAAAATGAAGGAAGGTCTGCGCTTCATGTTCAAGCGTGAAGGGTTGCTGACGATTTGTTCGGCGACGGCGCAGATGAATCATCGCAGCAGCGACAAGGTGGCGCAACCCGATCTCGTGCTGCGGCTGCTGCCGCTCTCCGGCAAGGATCGTTATGCGCGCACTCCCGACAAGGGGCTCGATCCGCATCCGGGTTTCACGCTCGGCGTCACGCTATTGCAGCCGCACTCGCGCGGCACCTGCCATATTCAATCGAACGATCCGCTGCAACAAGCGGCAATGGATCCGAAATATTTGTCGCACGAAGCGGATGCGCAGTTGTTTCTGGACGGCATACGCGTGGCGCGCAAGGTCGCGCAACAATCGGCGCTGAAATCACTGATAGTGCGCGAGACGAGACCGGGGCCGGAGGTCAATGACGACGCCGGCTTGCTGGATTACATGCGCGGCACCATACAAACAAGCTGGCATATGGTGGGCACCTGCAAGATGGGCGCGCACACGGATGGCGATGCGGTAGTTGATCCGCAGTTGCGCGTAAAAGGCATCGCCGGTCTGCGCGTGATCGATTCGTCGATCTGCCCGACCATACCGTCGTCGAATACGAATATTCCGTCGATTGCGATTGGGGAAAAGGGGGCAGATATGGTGCTGGCAACGGCAAATGCGTGACCCATTCATAAAGTGAAGGAAATCACATGAACGAAAAAATGGGCGTCGTCAGCCCCGAAGGTTTGCCGCTCAACGTGGCCAAAGGTGTCAGCCGCCACCTCGATACACTGGAGGGCAAGACTATCGGCGAGGTCTACAACAACCACTTCAAGGGCGAACAGATGTTTGGCGCCTATCGCCGGTTGTTGAAGCAAAAATATCCCGGCGTGAAAATTATTCCCTACGATAAATTTCCGACGATCTATGTCGGTGGTGATCCGGCCTCGCAACACAAAGATGCAAAGCAAGCGGCAGCGGTGGCTAAGGAATGGGGCTGCGACGCGATTATTACGGGTAACGGCGGGTGAGGCACCTGCACCCCGGCCTCGGTGAGGCCGGCAGCAGAAGCCGAAAAACTCGGTATCCCCAGTGTGGTGATCACCACCACCGGATTTACCACCATCGCCAGGGCGGCGGGCAAGGCGCAAGGGGTGACGGGGCTGCGCGTTGCCGAATATCCCGGCGCGGTCGGCGTTCATTCTGAAGCGCTGGTGGAAAAAAATGTAGAGGAGGTGCTGTTTGCGCGGATCATCAATGAACTGACCAGGCCCAGAGCGGACGAGATGCATGACGCGCCGGCAGATTCAAAGCGCGCCAGCGCTATCGTTTTCGAAGGCACGTTTGATGAAATCAACGAGCACTTCAGGCAGCAACTGTGGTCGGATGAGTTGCCGATCATTCCGCCTACAGTAGAGCGGGTCGAGGCATTTCTCAAGCACACCCGTCGTGCGCCAGATGAGCAAATAGCCGTGCTGCCGCAGGCCAATCTAGCTGCGACGCCGCGCAATATTGCTGCTAATGCTGTGATGGCGGGATGCCGTCCGCAACACCTGCCGCTACTTATAGCGGCGGTGGAGGCGATAGCGGACAATGCCTACAACCTGAATAACATCGGCAGTACCTGGGGTGTGTTACCGTTTTTGCTGATCAATGGGCCTGCCGCCAAAAAGCTCGGTATTGAAAACGGTGCACAGCTCGTTAACAAAGGCGCCAATCCAGCGTTGGGCCGGGCGCTTGGGCTGATCATCAAGAATATCGCAGGCTACAAGCTGGGCCGCAATTACATGGGCACGTTCGGCTATCCGATGAATTTTGTGGTCGCTGAAAACGAGGACGAGTGTCCGTGGGAGCCGTACCACGTCGAACATGGCTTTGACAAACTGGACAACACCGTCACCGCCTGCGGCACGGTCACCTGGGGCTGGCCACCGGCGATTTACGGCACGCCGAATAAAACCGC
>CAMATZ010000070.1 GCA_945861275.1 Bordetella parapertussis | reverse complement strand
CCATCCACCCATACGTGGCTGACGTGTTCGCGCCCGGCCGCGTAGACGATGTGCGACAGCGCTTGATAACACGGCGCCAGTTCCGGCGCGCTTAAGTTGATGGCGGTGATGTCAGCCTGCTTACCCTTTTCGAGCGAGCCTATTTTTGCATCGAGGCCAAGCGCGCGCGCAGCATTAATGGTGGCCATTTCCAGCGCCTGCCGTGCGGGAACTGCCGCCGCATTACTGGCGCCGAGTTTGCCGAGCAGGGCCGTCAGCCGCAATTCAGCCAGCATATCGAGCCGGTTATTGCTGGCAGCGCTGTCCGTGCCCAAGCCGACATTGACACCGGCTTGCAGCAAGGCCTGTACCGGCGCCAGCCCGCTGGCGAGTTTGAGATTGGAGGTCGGGCAGTGCGCGACATGACAGCCGTGTTCGGCAAGCAAGGCAATTTCGTCCGTGGTGAGGTGCACTGCATGCACGGCGATGAGATTGGGGCCGAGCAGTCCGATGTGCTTCAGCCTTTGCAGCGGCCGCACCCGATGTTGGGTGAGGCTGTCGCGAATTTCGTCCTGCGTTTCGTGCAGATGCGTGTGCAGCGGCAGATCAAGCTCGGCGGCGTAGGTGGCGATGCGCTCGAAGGTGGCATCGCTGACGGTATACGGCGCGTGCGGCGCCAGACAAAACGACAACAGGTTTTCATCGCGCATGGCGTCGCGCACCGCGATGCCTTTGCGCAGATAATCCGCGGCGTCGCTGGCATAGGCCGACGGAAATTCCACCGCGATGATGCCGATAGCCGCGCGCATGCCGGCTTGCAGCGCCGCGTGCGCCGTGGCTTGCGGAAAAAAATACATATCGTTAAAACAGGTAACGCCGCCGCGCAGCATTTCCACGCAGGCGAGCAGCGTGCCGTCGCGCACGAAATCCGCGCTGGCCACTTTTGACTCCGCCGGCCAAATGTGATCGCGCAGCCAGGGCATCAGCGGCAGATCATCGGCCAAGCCGCGCATCAAGGTCATCGCCGCGTGCGTGTGTAAATTGATGAGGCCGGGAATGAGCGCGTGATCGGGCAGGTTGATCACTGGCGCCGCGGGGTAGCGTTCGAGCGCAACGCTGGAGGGCATCAGCGCAACGATTTCACCACGCGCGATGACCACCGTGTGGTGTTCCAGTACGGTATCACGCGGTATTACCGGTATTATCCAGCGCGCAGTGATGAGGGTGGTGTCATCAGCGCGGGCTGATTGGATTGAGGTGACAGACATCGCAGCAGAAGTTTAAACGAACAGGCAAAAAAAAGCCCTGCCGAAGCAGGGCTTTTAATTCATTAGCTTCGAAGCTTAGGGCTTCGGCTTGGCTGCCGGCTTGGCTTCAGGCTTGGCTTCCGGCTTGGCTTCAGGCTTCGCTTCCGGCTTCGGTTGCGGCATCGCAGTGCCAACAATCTCAACCGTTACGCGGCGGTTCGGTCCCAGACACTCGATGAGTTGCTTACGCGCCATCTTGTTGTCGCAGAACTTGGTCACGGGAATGGCCTGTTTCGGGCCTTTACCTTCCCAGAAGATCAGCTTCGGATCAACCTGTTCGGCATTGACCAGATGATCTTTTGCCACTACCGCACGACGCTCCGAAAGCTTCATGTTGTAGGGCAGGCTGCCCAGACGATCGGTGTGGCCAGTGACAACCACCGCACCAAATCTGGCAGCAGTGCGCGCTTTGTTGGCGGTGCGCAGGCCTTTCAGGAAATTGCCGAGTTCTTTTTTGTTGTCATCCGTGAGTGTGGCCTGGTCGAACGGGATGTTTTGCAGTTCGATCTTCACGGTAATATTGATCGGTTGGGGTTTCTTCGGCTTGGCTGCCGGCTTGGCTTCGGGCTTGGCTTCCGGCTTGGCCTCGGGTTTGGCCGCAGGTTTTTTCGGTGGCGGCGCAGCCGCTGCTTTCGCCGCAGGTTTCGGTGCGGTTGCATCACCGCAAGGAATGCTGCCGCGCGCAGGCGTCCAGTCGCTGGAGCGCACACAAACATTGGCACCTTGCGCCTTCACCGCTTGACCGCCGCTATCGACCAAGTAAGCGGGCCGCTCTGCATATTGACTGCCGCCCAATCCCGAGCAGCCGGCGATGGTTGCCAACGCTACGCCCGCCAAACTGACTTTAAATACGGTACTCATGTTTTTGATCCTCCTGTTTTACGATGAGAAATTAGGGCGCCGCACCACTACACACCTGCAACTGTCTCCCAGTACGTCCCTTACCTTGAAAATCTAGGCCACCAAGCATCACTGCTATTACTGAATATCACAACTGTGATGGTATGGCAATCCGCGAGTGAATGGTATCACGGATTTATGGCAAAACACACACAGATTTGTTGCCTAAAAGAAACGCCAAACCCGAGGGTGTGGCGTTTTCGTTGAATGGCCCTAAATAGGACAATTTTTGTTTTGGCGCCGAGTTTCTTGTTAGGCCGCCTTGGCCTTGGGCTTATCCGCGGCCTTGGATCGGGGTTTGTCCTTCTTTACTGCAGCCTTGGCTTCCGGCTTGGCGGCCTTAAAAGCGGGCGCCGCCGGTTTGGCTGCCGGTGCGGCGTTCGGGTCGAAGACGCGGCTGCCGCTGACTTCGATCTCCACGCGACGGTCCGGCTGCAGGCAGGCGCGGATGGCAGTGCGGGTCATCTTCGGTCCTGTGCAATCGGCGGGCTTGGTTACCGGTTGCGTTTTACCTTTGCCGATGGCGTGGATCCGGCTCACGTCCAGCCCCTTGTCATGCAGGTATTTCTTGACGGTTTCAGCGCGGCGCTCGGACAGGCGCTGGTTGTAGCGCACGCTGCCGATACGGTCGGTGTGGCCGGTGGCGACGATAGTGTCATGCTGCTTGCCGCGCAGTGCATCGGCGAGATCATCCAGTTTTTTCATGCCTTCGAGCCTGAGCGACGATTTGTCGAAGTCAAACAGCGCGTCGGCTGACAGCGTGAACTTCTGCGCCGCGGGCGCGGGCGGTGGCGTCACAACCTTGGGTGTGGGCGTGGGTACCACAGGTTTCGGCGGCGGCGCTACCGGCGGCTTGGCGACGGGTTTTGGCACCAGATCGGGATCGCATTCGAGGATGGCGCGCGCGGGCGTCCAGTCACTAGTACGTACGCATACATCGTAGCCCAATGACCGTACCACGGCGTTGTTACCGGCGGTATCAAGCAGATAGCCTTGATTGCGAAAATTCGCGGTGGTGGTCGGTGGCGAGTTCGAGCATCCGGCGATGGCCGCAACCGTCGCGCATACTATAAGTGTTTGTTTTAATAACATTTTTTCTCCCAACGAATACATTTTTTATCGCGGGACACCCGCTAATCCAAGCAGCATAGCTCCCACGCGTGCCGCAGCATCTTAGCTACATGGAAAGTATAGCATAGCGAAATTCACCGGCTAATGGAATGTTTTTCAACGCTTTTCCGGGGCGTTCAGCCGCGCGCGTAGCCGTTACGAGATGGTTGCAAGTTCACGCAATTACAGCGGCGTTCGAACTGCCCGCGCGTGTTAAAATCTTGAGATTTAGCTGCTTGCTCGGGTTCGCGCTGTTTCCGCAGCGGGAGAAACCCGTCGTAAAGCCCTGCAAAAGCTCACTAAAGCCGCATAAATGGATCAATTCGCCAAAGAAACCCTCCCGGTAAGTCTCGAAGAAGAAATGCGCCGCTCGTACCTGGATTACGCCATGAGCGTGATCGTCGGGCGCGCGCTCCCCGATGTGCGGGACGGGCTGAAACCAGTGCATCGCCGCATCCTTTTTGCGATGCACGAATCCAACACGGTATGGAACCGCTCGTATGTGAAATGCGCGCGCGTGGTGGGGGATGTGCTGGGTAAGTATCATCCGCACGGTGACTCGGCGACGTACGAGGCGCTGGTACGCATGGCGCAGGATTTTTCGATGCGTTATCCGTTAATCGACGGCCAGGGCAACTTCGGCTCGGTCGATGGCGATTCCGCCGCGGCCTATCGTTATACCGAGTGCCGGCTGGAGAGAATTACCTCGGAGTTGCTGGCCGATATCGACATGGAAACCGTCGATTTCACGCCTAACTATGACGGCAAGGAAAACGAGCCGCGCGCGCTGCCGGCGCGCGTGCCGAATCTGCTGGTGAACGGCTCGTCGGGCATCGCGGTGGGCATGGCGACGAATATTCCGCCGCACAATTTGTCGGATGTGATCGATGCCTGTCAGTTGCTGCTGAAAAGCCCGGACGCGGATATTGAGGCGTTGATCGCTATTGTGAAAGCGCCGGATTTCCCTACGCACGGCATCATCTATGGCATTGAGGGCGTGAAGGAAGGTTATCGCACGGGACGCGGCCGCGTGATCATGCGTGCGCGCACGCATTTCGAGGAAACCGAAAAGGGCGGGCGCGTTGCCATCATCATCGACGAACTGCCGTATCAGGTAAACAAAGCCAACCTGCTAATGAAAATCGGCGAACTGGTGCGCGAGAAACGCATCGAGGGCATTTCCGATATTCGCGACGAGTCGGACAAGTCGGGCATGCGCGCGGTAATCGAGCTGAAACGCGGCGAAGTGCCGGAGATCATCCTGAACAATCTGTGGAAAGAAACACAGATGCAGGACAGCTTCGGCATGAACATGGTTGCGCTGCTGGATGGGCAGCCCAAGTTATTGAATTTAAAGCAAATTATTGATGCCTTTTTAAGGCACCGGCGCGAGGTGGTAACGCGCCGCACGGTATTTGAACTGCGCAAGGCGCGCGAACGCGGGCACATCCTCGAAGGTCTGGCGGTGGCGCTGTCGAATGTGGATGAGGTGATCGCGCTGATTAAGGCGGCGCCCACTCCCGCCGACGCCAAAGTGGAATTGATGAACCGCTTCTGGCGTTCAAAGCTGGTGGAGGATTTGCTTGAGCGCGCATTGGGTGACACCACCACGGATAGCGCCTTGTCGCGTCCCGAGGGGATAGCGCCCGAATTTGGCTTGCATAAACAGGGCTACAAACTTTCCGACGTGCAGGCGCAGCGTATTCTCGAAATGCGTTTGCAAAACCTGACTGCGCTGGAAACCGACAAGATCACCGTCGAGTACAAAGAGACGATGGACAAGATTGTGGATCTGCTCGACATGCTGGCGAAGCCCGCGCGCGTGACCAAAGTTATTGCGTCGGAGCTTGCCGAAATCAAAAAGCAGTACGGCGGCGAACGGTTCAGCGAAATCGTGGTGCAAACCAGCGATATCTCGAATGAAGATCTGATCGCGCGCGAAGACGTGGTGGTCACGCTATCGCACAGCGGCTATATGAAATCGCAGCCGGTGGCTGATTACCGTGCGCAGAAGCGCGGTGGACGCGGCAAGCAGGCGACGACGACAAAAGAAGAGGATTTCATCGACAAACTATTCATCGCCAACACCCATGATTTCATCCTGTGTTTCTCCAACCGCGGGCGCGTCTACTGGCTGAAAGTGTATGAAGTGCCGCAGGGCACGCGCGGTTCGCGCGGCAAGCCCATCGTGAATCTGGTGCCGCTGATGGAGCACGAAAAAATCACCGCGGTGCTATCGGTGACCGCGTTTGACGATGATCACTTTGTATTCATGGCCACCTCCAACGGCACCGTGAAAAAGACCGCGCTATCGGCGTTTTCGCGGCCGATGAACAAGGGCATCATTGCGGTTACGCTCGAGGATGGCGATTTTCTGATCGGCGTGGCGCAAACCGATGGCAAGCAGGACATCATGCTGTTCTCCGATGCCGGCAAGGCGGTGCGCTTCCAGGAATCCGACGTGCGCGTGATGGGCCGCAATGCCGCGGGCGTGCGCGGCATGCGCCTGCCAAAAAATCAGAAAGTGATTTCGCTGCTGGCGTTATCGGACGAGAAACTGTCGGTGCTGACTGCCACGGAAAACGGCTACGGCAAGCGCACGCCGATGTCGGAATACACGCGCCACGGGCGTGGCACGCAGGGCATGATCGCGATCCAGTGCAGTGACCGCAACGGCAAATTGCTCGCCGCGCAGCTGGTGAGCAAGGAAGACGAAATCATGCTGATTACCACTGGCGGCGTATTGATCCGCACGCGCGTTTCAGAGGTGCGCGTACAGGGCCGTTCAACTCAGGGTGTGCGCTTGATTAATCTGGACGACAACGAAAAACTCGCAGGGCTGGAAAAAATCGTCGAACCCGACGATGATGATGATCAGGAAAAATTGTTTTAAACCCAATATTCAGGCAAAAAAAATTATGGCAAGAGTATTCAATTTCAGCGCGGGCCCGGCGGTCTTGCCGGAAGCGGTGCTGGTGCAGGCTGCGGCCGAAATGCTCGACTACGGCGGCACCGGCACATCGGTGATGGAAATGAGTCACCGCGGCAAAACGTTCATCGACATCCATGCGCGTGCGGAAGCCGATTTGCGTGAGCTGCTGCTGATCCCCAAAAACTACAAAGTGTTGTTCATGCATGGCGGCGCCGCCGGGCAGTTCGGCATCATTCCGATGAATCTGCTGGGTGGCAAGACCAGCGCGGATTACGTCAATACCGGACAATGGTCGAAAAAGGCCATCAGCGAAGGCAAAAAATTCTGCACAGTGAATGTTGCCGCAAGTTCCGAAGACCAGAATTTCACTTATGCGCCGGCGCAATCGCTATGGAAGCTGGATGCGAATGCCGCCTATGTGCATTACACCTCGAACGAAACCATCGGCGGTGTCGAATTCCAATGGATACCCGAAACCGGCGCGGTGCCGCTGGTGGTGGATGCGTCCTCGCACATCCTGTCGCGTCCGCTCGATGTGTCGCGCTTTGGTCTGATTTACGCGGGTGCGCAAAAGAATATCGGTCCTGCCGGCATGGCCATCGTTATCGTGCGCGACGATCTGCTGGGCAGAGCCATGCCGATCACGCCGGAAGTCTTCAACTACAAAGTGCAGGCTGAAGCGGATTCGATGATCAATACGCCGTCGACCTATGCCATCTACATTGCGGGGCTGGTGTTTGCGTGGCTGAAAAAGCGAGGCGGTATCGCGGCGATGGAGAAAATCAATATCGCCAAAGCGAAACTGATTTACGATTATCTCGATGCGTCCGAGTTCTACCAGTCGCCGGTGAGAAAGGAAGACCGTTCGCGCATGAATGTCCCGTTCCGGCTGCGCAGCGAAACGCTGGACGATGCGTTCCTGAAGGAATCCAAAGCGCTGGGTTTGATTGAACTCAAGGGCCACCGTTCGGTGGGCGGCATGCGTGCATCGATTTACAACGCCATGCCCATCGAAGGCGTGCAGGCGCTGGTGTCGTTCATGCGTGATTTCGAAAAGAAACAGGGATAACATAGTGCCCAATATATTGACTCTCAATGCCATCTCCAGCGTCGGGCTGAAGCGCTTTCCCGCAGCGCAATACAAGGTCGGCCCGAAGGTTAGCGAAGCGGACGCCATACTGGTGCGCTCGCACAACATGCACGAGATGGATATACCCGCCAGCGTCAAAGCCATCGGCCGCGCGGGTGCGGGGGTGAACAACATCCCGGTGGAAAAAATGAGCAAACGCGGGATGCCGGTGTTCAACGCACCGGGCGCCAACGCCAACGCGGTGAAAGAACTGGTGATCGCGGCGCTGCTGATCGCCTCGCGCAATATCGCCCCGGCACTGACCTTTGTCGCCGGATTGAGCGGTGACGATAAAGCCCTGCACAAGCAGGTCGAAGACGGCAAAAAGGCGTTTTCCGGCACCGAGCTTCCGGGGCGCACACTCGGCGTGATCGGCTTGGGCAAGATCGGCAGCCTGGTGGCTGATGCGGCAATCAAACTCGGCATGAATGTCACCGGTTTTGACCCGCACATTACGGTGGACGCCGCGTGGGGCTTGCCGTCATCGGTAAAAAAAGCCAACAGCATCGAAGAGGTGCTGAAGGCCAGCGACTACGTAACCATCCACGTGCCGTTGCTGGACGCTACGCGCAACTTGCTTAACGCGCAGCGACTCGCGCTGATGAAAAAGCATGCGATTTTGCTCAACTTCGCGCGCGACGGCATTGTTGACGACACTGCTGTGGTGCAAGCGTTGAAAGCGGACAATCTGCGCGGGTACATTTGCGATTTTCCGGCGCAGGTGCTGCAAGGCGTGCCGGGCGTGATCGCAACACCGCATCTGGGGGCGTCCACCGAAGAAGCTGAAGACAACTGCGCCATCATGGTGGCCGATCAAGTGCGTGATTTTCTCGAACACGGCAATATTCGAAACGCGGTGAATTTGCCCGATGTAGCGATGGACCGGGAGTCGCCGTATCGTTTATGCATCGTCAACGCCAACGTGCCGAACATGGTGGGGCAAATTTCCACTGCGATGGCGGGCGCAGGGCTTAATATACACAACATGCTCAACAAATCGCGCGGCGAAATGGCTTATACGCTGGTCGATGTGGACAGTGCGATACCTTCTGAACTGGTCAACCGGTTGGCTGCGATTGAAGGCGTGAGATCGGTGCGTTACCTGCCGCAGCAAGGATAAATTCGAGCCGGATATGAGTGAATCACTACAGGACATTCGCCGCAAAATAGACGCGCTTGATGCCCGCTTGGTGAAACTCATTTCGGCGCGCGCCAAAATCGTGCAGCAGGTCGGCAAAATAAAGAATGGCGTAATGGTCTACCGGCCGGATCGAGAGGCGCAGGTGCTGCGCCGTGTTTCTGCACTCAACACAGGCCCGATGTCGGGCGCGGGGCTACGCCGCATTTACAGCGAAATCATGTCGGCGTGCCGCGCGCTGGAAGACCTGCTTGCCGTCGCGTACCTGGGACCGCAAGGCACGTACAGCCAGGAAGCCGCGATACGCCATTTCGGCAGCAGTATAGAACTGCGTTCGTGTGCCACGATTGATGACGTGTTTAAACAGGTGGAAACCGCTGCGATCGGCTACGGCGTGGTACCGGTTGAAAACTCCACCGATGGCGCGATCGGCCGCACGCTGGATTTGCTGCTGACAACACCCGCAAAAGTGTGCGGCGAGATTATGCTGCCAGTGCGTCAATGCCTGATGAGCAAGGCAAAAAATCGCACGGCGATCAAGAAAATCTATTCACATACGCAAAGCCTCGCGCAGTGCCAGCATTGGCTGGCGCGCTATCTGCCGGGTGCGGAACAAATTGCGGTAGTGAGTAACGCCGAAGCGGCGCGACTGGCGGCGCGTGATGCAAAATCCGCCGCCATCGCCAGCAAAACGGCTGCCGCACTTTACCAATTGAATCTGCTGGCGCGCAACATTCAGGATGAAGCGCGCAACACCACGCGCTTTCTGGTGCTGGCGCGCGAGGATGTCGCGCCGTCAGGTTGCGATAAAACATCATTAATACTATCAACACGCAACGTACCGGGTGCCATTCATGATTTGCTGTCGCCACTGGCGAAAAACAGCGTGAGCATGACGCGGTTGGAGTCTCGCCCCGCAAAAACCGGGCTGTGGGAATACATGTTTTATATCGACATCGAAGGCCATGCATCCGATGCGCGCGTGGCGCGGGCGCTGGTTGAGATTGAGCGCAAGGCGTCGTTTGTAAAAAATCTTGGCTCTTATCCGGCTGAGCCTGCGCGGTAGTTTTTCATGATGATATGTGATCTCGCGCCCTCGTACATCCGTTCGATTGCGCCGTACCAGCCGGGCAAGCCTATCGCCGAACTCGCGCGCGAGTTTGGCCTCGCCGAATCCAGCATCATCAAGCTCGCTTCCAATGAAAATCCGCTCGGCGTAAGCCCGCACGCGCAGCAGGCGATACGCGCCGCGCTGGAGGGCCTGGCGTTGTATCCCGATGGCAACGGTTTTGAATTAAAGCAGGCCTTGTCGCGGCATCTCGGTGTGGGTATGGATCAGCTGGTGCTGGGTAACGGTTCGAACGACGTGCTCGAACTCGCCGCGCGCGCTTTTCTCGCGCCCGCGAATTCAGCGGTGTACGCGCAGCATGCGTTTGCCGTGTATCCGCTGGTGGTGCAGGCGATGGGTTGCACCGGCATTGAAGTGCCGGCAAAAAATTTCGGTCACGATCTGGATGCGATGTTGCGCGCCGTTCGTAGCACTGGGCCCGATACGCGCATGGTGTTCGTCGCCAATCCGAATAATCCGACGGGCACTTTGGCGCCTGCAGCGGACATGGAGCGCTTTATCGCCGCGCTGCCGGCGCACGTGCTGCTGGTGCTCGATGAGGCCTACAACGAATACCTGCGTCCCGAGCACCAGTCGGACAGTTTGTCCTGGCTGAAAAAATATCCCAACCTGTTGATTACCAGGACATTTTCTAAAGTTTACGGATTGGCTGGCCTGCGCGTCGGTTACGCTGTGGGCAGTGCAGAGGTGGCGGATTTATTGAATCGTGTGCGCCAGCCGTTTAACGTGAACAGTCTTTCGCTGGCTGCGGCCACCGCCGCATTGGACGATCACGAATTTGTGCGCAAGAGTTATGAATTGAATCTTGCGGGCATGGATCAACTCACGGCAGGGTTTAAAAAACTGGGGCTGGTATACATTCCTTCGTACGGTAATTTTGTTACGTTTAAGGTGAGTGATGCCAAGGCAGTGAATGTCGCACTGCTGAAATCCGGCGTGATTGTGCGCCCCATCGCGGGCTACGGCCTGCCGGACTGGCTGCGGGTGTCGATCGGGCTGGAGTCGGAAAACGCGCGCTTTCTTTCGAGCCTGACACAAGCGCTACACGCATGACAGCGTTATGAGCAAACTGAGCATCAACAAGCTAGTGATCATTGGTGTGGGTTTGATCGGCGGGTCATTCTCGCTGGCGTTGAAAAAAGCGCGGGTGGTGAAACACGTGGTTGGTGTGGGACGCACGCGCAAGAATTTGAATACCGCGTTGAAGCTCGGCGTGATCGACGAAATTTCGTTGACCGCCACGCAAGCGGTGCGCGACGCCGATCTGGTATTGATCGGCACGCCGGTGGGGCAGATGGCGGGTGTGATGAAAGCCATTGCGCCGCACCTGGGCGATAAAACCATCATTACCGACGGTGGCAGCACCAAACAGGATGTGATTGCCTGCGCGCGCAAGCATTTGGGCGCGCATTTTGCGAATTTTGTGCCTGCGCATCCGATGGCGGGCACGGAAATGAGCGGTGCGGCAGCAGCATTTGCCGGGCTTTATCAAGGGCGCAAAGTGATACTGGTGCCGCAACGCGAGACCTCCGCGCGTGCGCTGGCGCTGGTGCGCGCGGCGTGGACAACGTGCGGCGCGAACGTGGTGCGTTTGCAGGCGCGCGAGCACGACGAAATTCTTGCGGCGGTAAGCCACTTGCCGCATGTCGCGGCGTTTGGCTTGATGGCGACGCTGGCCAGGCGCAACGACGCGCGGCGCATACTCGGATTTTCGGCGGGCGGGCTGCGCGACACCGTGCGTATCGCCGGTAGTTCGCCGGAAATGTGGCGCGATATTTTTCTCGCCAACCGTGGCGCAGTGCTGGCGAATATCGATGCCTATATCCAGGAAATAAAATATCTGCGTGCCGCTCTCAAGGCGGGCAACGGCGATGCACTGCAAGCGCGATTCGAGCGTGCGCGGCATGCGCGTGAGCGTTGGCTGGTGAAAGGCAAACGCAGTTGAGCGCGCACAAGGCCGCGATGGAATTTCTCGATCTTGCGCCGATCAGGGCGGTGCGCGGCGTGGTGGTGCTGCCCGGCTCCAAAAGTATTTCCAACCGCACACTGCTGCTGGCGGGGCTGGCCGCGGGCGAAACGCTGATCCGTGATGTGCTGGATTCCGATGACACGCAGCGCATGATTGACGCCTTGCGCGTGCTGGGTGTGCGCGTCAGCGACGGTGGCCCGCGCGCATTGCGTGTGCTCGGCGCCGGCGGCGCATTTGCGGTGAAAAAAGCCGAGTTGTTTTTGGGCAATGCCGGCACCGCGATGCGCCCGCTGACTGCCGTGCTCGCGCTGTGCGGCGGTGAATACCGCTTGTCCGGCGTGCCGCGCATGCACGAGCGGCCAGTGGGTGATTTGGTGGATGCATTGCGGCAACTGGGCGCGCGTATTGATTACCTTGGCAACGCGGGCTTTCCACCGCTACAGATTCATCCGGCAGCCCTTACCGGCAACAGCGAAATAAGCATACGCGGCAATGTGTCGAGCCAGTTTTTGACCGGCTTGCTGCTGGCGCTGCCGTTGCTGCAACAACACACCCGCGTGCGGGTGGTGGGCGAGTTGATTTCCAAGCCCTATATCGAAATTACCCTCAACACTTTGCGGCAGTTTGGCGTGGCGGTTGAGCGCGACGGCTGGACGTCGTTTAGCGTGCCCGCCGCGGCGCGTTATAAAAGCCCCGGCGAGGTGTATGTCGAGGGCGATGCATCGTCAGCGTCGTATTTTCTGGCGGCGGGGGCGATCAGCGGTCTCTCCAACGAGGGCGTGGTACGCGTGCAAGGCGTGGGCCGCGCGAGCATACAGGGCGATGTGCGCTTCACCGAATTGCTGGAGCAAATGGGTGCAACCGTCACACTCGGCGATAACTGGATCGAGGCGACGGCGAATGCCGATGCCAAGTGTCACGGCAAACTCAAGCCGCTGGACGCCGATTGCAATCATCTACCCGATGCGGCGATGACCCTGGCGGTGGCGGCGTTATTCGCCGACGGCGCCAGCACGTTGCGCAACATCGGCAGTTGGCGGGTGAAAGAAACCGACCGCATCGCGGCAATGGCAACCGAATTGCGCAAACTGGGCGCACAGGTTGAGGAGGGCGCGGACTATCTGAAGATCACGCCACCTCAGTCCTCAGTCCTCCGTCCTGGGGTTGCTATTGACACCTACGACGACCATCGCATGGCGATGTGTTTTTCGCTGGCGGCGCTGGGCGGCGTGCCGCTGCGCATTAACGATCCGGGTTGCGTGGCGAAAACTTACCCCGAGTATTTTGCTGTGCTGTCATCTATCAGTTCACATTAATTTATATTTGTAAACTATTGTTTTTATTCAATTTTGTCTGACAGAAACAAACCTGTTCCGGTGATCGCCATCGACGGCCCTTCGGCATCGGGAAAAGGCACGGTGGCACAGGCGATAGCGCGTGAACTGGCGTTTCACTATCTCGACAGCGGCGTGCTGTATCGTATCGCCGGATTGGCTGTGACTCGCGCGGGTGGCAACCTCGACAATGAATCCGAGGTATTGTCTATTTTATTGAAACTAAACATTAAATTTGAGCAGGCACAGGTGTTGATGGACGGCGCCGATGTCACCGAAGCGATACGCGAAGAAGCCATCAGCGCCGCAGCCTCCCAGGTGGGCGCGCATGCGCAAGTGCGCCGGGCGCTGCTTAATTATCAACGTGATTTTCGTCGGCCGCCGGGTTTGGTGGCAGACGGACGCGATATGGGATCCGTGGTTTTCCCCGATGCCGCACTTAAAATTTATCTTACGGCAAGCGCCGCAGCGCGCGGCGAAAGGCGCTATAAGCAGTTGATCGGCAAGGGGTTCGATGCTAATATGACCGCCCTTTTACAGGACATTCTGCTGCGCGATCAACGAGATAGCGAACGCACAGCGGCGCCTTTGTTAAAGTGCGCAGATGCCATAGAAGTGGATACCACCCACCTGTCGGTGGCGCAGTCGATAGCGTGCGTTCTAGGGCATTACAGTAAAGTTACAGTTCGTCAGCAATAAATCGGTAGCAGCATTAAATCAGGCGTAGCACCCAAGGCGCCATAGTCCCCCAAGGCCTGTGGTTTTACTAACCAACCCCGTTTTGTGCCGATGTTGATGTCGCAGGGTACACCGTGCCCTGAGGATAGAGTCGCAGACGGGTAATCCAAGTGATTGATAAATAATGAATACTCAAACCCAACCCGACGCCAGTGTTAGCAATGGCGCGGAAAGCTTTGCCGCGTTATTTGAAGAAAGCCTGTCGCGCAAGGAAATGCGCATTGGCGAGGTGATTACCGCTGAAGTGGTGCGTATCGATGACAACTTCGTGGTCGTCAACGCAGGCCTGAAGTCCGAAAGCTACATCCCCAAAGAAGAATTCATGACCGACGATGGCGTGATGGACGCCAAACTCGGTGATTTCATCAGCGTCGCCATTGAGTCGCTTGAAAACGGTTTTGGCGAAACGCGCCTGAGCCGCGACAAAGCCAAGCGCCTGGCATCGTGGCTGGACCTCGAAGACGCGCTCGAAAAAGGCCGTATCGTGCAGGGCATGGTCAACGGCAAAGTGAAGGGCGGGCTCACGGTAATGGTGAATGGCATACGCGCATTTTTGCCCGGATCGCTGGTGGATATTCGCCCGGTGAAAGACACCACGCCGTATGAAAACAAGGCGATGGATTTCAAAGTCATCAAGCTCGACCGCAAACGCAACAACGTGGTGGTGTCGCGCCGCGCGGTGCTTGAAGTGACACAGGGCGCGGAGCGTCAAAAGCTCCTCGACAATCTGCAGGAAGGCGCAGTGGTCAAGGGCATCGTCAAGAACATCACCGATTACGGCGCGTTCGTGGATCTCGGCGGCATCGATGGCCTGCTGCACATTACCGATCTCGCGTGGCGCCGCGTCAAACATCCGAGCGAAGTGCTCACGGTGGGCGACGAAGTGCAGGCCAAGGTATTGAAATTCGACCAGGAGAAAAACCGTGTCTCGCTGGGCATGAAACAACTCGGCGAAGACCCGTGGGTGGGCCTCGGCCGGCGTTATCCGACCGGCACGCGTTTGTTCGGCAAAGTGTCGAATCTCACTGACTACGGCGCGTTTGTTGAAATCGAATCCGGTATCGAAGGTTTGGTGCATGTGTCGGAAATGGACTGGACCAACAAGAATGTGCATCCGTCGAAGGTGGTGCAACTCGGCGATGAAGTCGAAGTCATGGTGCTGGAAATCGACGAAGAGCGCCGCCGCATCTCGCTGGGCATGAAGCAATGCATGGCGAACCCGTGGGAAGAGTTCTCGATGAATCACAAGAAAGGCGAAAAAGTCAGAGGCCAGATCAAATCGATCACCGACTTTGGTATTTTCGTCGGCCTCACCGGGGCCATCGACGGCCTGGTGCACCTGTCGGACCTGTCGTGGTCGCTGCCCGGCGAAGAAGCCGTGCGCAACTACAAAAAAGGCGATGAAGTCGAGGCCGTGGTGCTGGCGATTGATGTCGAGAGAGAGCGTATTTCACTCGGTGTCAAGCAGATGGATGGCGATCCGTTCACGAATTTTGTGTCCGCCAACGACAAGAACTCCATCGTTCAGGGTACGGTAAAATCCATCGACGGCAAAGGGGCGGTCATTCAGTTGGTGGGGGATATCGAGGGCTATCTGCGGGCGTCGGAAGTGGCGCGCGACCGGGTGGAAGATATTCGCACGCATTTGAAGGAAGGCGATTCGGTAACGGCAATGGTCATTAACATTGATCGCAAGAATCGCTCGATCAATCTCTCGATCAAGGCAAAAGACCTTGCAGAGGAGGCCACGGCGATGCAAAAGATCTCCGCGGACAGCAAGTCGGCGAGCACCGGGACCACCAATCTTGGCGCATTGCTGAAGGCAAAAATGGATACGGCGAATACTCAATAAAAAGGGAGCATCATGACCAAGTCGGAGTTGATCGCGAAACTTGCAGCGCGTTTTCCCCAGTTGGTGGCAAAGGACGCTGAGTTGGCGGTGAAAATGATTTTGGATACGATGGGCAAGAGTCTGGCGCAAGGACAACGCATCGAGATTCGGGGCTTTGGCAGTTTTGGACTCAATTTTCGTCCCCCCCGCGTTGGACGTAATCCCAAGTCGGGCGATCGGGTGCAGGTGCCCGCGAAGTACGTGCCTCACTTTAAAGCCGGCAAGGAATTGCGCGACCGCGTTGATGTGCGGAAATAGCCCGGCCTGTTACGCATTGCCATCGTCAACGTTTTTTGCGATGACTCCCGCAAAACGGCATGATCGAAAGATCATGCCGTTTTTTGCTGCTGGCGCGGATACTCACGCCGCTGGTGTTGTCGAATGGCCGTGATGAAAACATTATTCTGGATTCTCAAGCTGCTGCTGTTTTTTGCCGCACTGACCTTTGCGGTGAAAAATACCGACGTGGTAACCGTGCGTTACTATCTCGGATTGCAATGGCAGGCGCCGATGATATTTGTGATCCTGGTGGTGTTTTGCGCCGGTGCGGTGGCGGGCGTGCTCGCCAGCCTTGGCCCCGTCCTGCGGCTGCGCCGGGAGATTTCGCGCCTGCGCAAACAAGTCGGGGAAAGCGCTGTCACGGCAGTGCCCGCCTCCCCCGCCCCCGTCCCGCCATCGCAGGTCGCGGACGCGCGCTGACAGCGAACCCCACGCCTCATGGACATCGAATCCTGGTGGCTGCTCGCGCTGCCGCTGTTTTTTGCGTTGGGCTGGATAGCGGCGCGTATTGATATACGCCAGCTCATGTCGGAATCGCGCGCGCTGCCGAGCTCCTATTTCAAGGGCCTGAATTTTCTGTTGAACGAACAGCCCGACAAAGCCATAGAAGCGTTCATTGAAGTGGTCAAGGTTGACCCGCAAACCATTGAATTGCATTTCGCGCTGGGCAGTCTGTTCCGGCGCCGCGGCGAAGTGGAACGCGCGATACGCATGCACCAAAATCTGGTGGCGCGTCCCGATCTGGGCAAGGATCAAAAAACACTGGCGCTGTATGAACTCGCGCAGGACTATCTCAAGGCCGGTTTACTGGATCGCGCCGAAGAGTTATTTCTCAAACTGGAACACACGCCTCACGCCGAACCGGTATTCAAATTTTTGCTCGAAATTTACGAGCAGGAGAAAGACTGGCGTAAAGCCATTGTCATTGCCGGCAAACTCGAAAGCGTGACGGGCCGCTCGCATCAAAAGGATATCGCCAATTTTTATTGTGAAATGGCGAGCAGCGAAATCATGCATTCCCGCGCCGAAGCCGCGCGCCCGCATCTCGAGCAGGCGCTTGCGCATCACCGCTTGTGCGTGCGTGCCAATCTGTTGCTGGGCGACCTGGAGCAGTCGCAGGGCAAGCTCGATGCGGCGGTGGCGGCGTGGAAACGCATTGAGAGCCAGAACCCCGACTATCTTTCACTGGTTGCCGAGCGCATGTTTCGTGCTTTCAAGCAGCAGGATAAAACCACGGAAGGGGTGACCCTGTTGCGGGGTTATCTGACGAAATATCCATCGCTGGATTTGTTGAATACGGTGTTCGACGGCTTGCTCGCGTCGCAGGGCGCTGAAAGCGCCTATGCGTTGGTGCGTGACGAATTGCGCCGCTCGCCCACCTTGCTGGGCCTGGATAAATTGCTCGAGGCGCAGTTGCTCGATGTGCCTGCCGAGCGCCGCCAGGATCTCGAACTCACCAAGACGCTGGTGCATCAACATTCGCGCGGCCTCGCCCAGTACAAATGCGACCATTGCGGATTTCGTGCGCGGCAGTTTTATTGGCACTGTCCGGCGTGCGCGTCGTGGGAGACGTACTCGCCGCGCCGTACCGAAGAAAAAAGCCTGCCGGCATGAACGATTGCAAAATTATCGTAGCGCTCGACTACGCCGCGGCGCAGCCCGCGCTGGAGATTGCGGCGCGGCTCGACCCCGCGCTGTGCCGCGTCAAGGTGGGCAAGGAGCTGTTTACGGCGGCGGGGCCGGCGCTGGTGGAAACGCTGGTGGCGCGCGGCTTCGGCGTGTTTCTGGATCTCAAGTTTCACGATATTCCGAACACCGTGGCGAGTGCCTGCAAGGCGGCGGCGCGCCTCGGCGTGTGGATGATGAACGTGCACGCCGCGGGCGGACGCAGCATGATGCAGGCGGCGCGCGAGGCGCTTGAAGGCCATGCGCAGCGCCCCAGGGTAATTGCGGTTACCGTGTTGACCAGCATGGGCGAGAGCGACCTTGCGGACATCGGCATGCAGGGCCGCCCGCAGGAGGCCGTGCTGCGCCTGGCGCGTCTGGCGCAGGGTGCGGGACTGGATGGCGTGGTGTGTTCGGCGCAGGAGGCGCACCTGCTGCGCGCCGCGTGTGGCGCGGGTTTCAATCTGGTGACACCGGGCATACGATTGGCCGACGCGGCGCAGGACGATCAGAAACGCATCATGACGCCGCGCGCGGCGATAGAGGCGGGCGCGGACTATCTGGTGATAGGTCGGCCCATTACGCAGTCCGCCGATCCTGTGGCCACACTGCAGCGCATCCAGCGCGAGATTACAAACCGCGCGCCTGTCACACCATGAGTACACACAACGCATTGAGCGCGACCGTTGCGGCTTTCGCCAAGGCCCGCGTGCTGGTGGTGGGCGATGTGATGCTGGATCGTTACTGGTTTGGCGACGTCGCGCGCATTTCGCCCGAAGCGCCGGTGCCGGTGGTGCATGTGCAGCGCAGCGAGGAACGCCCTGGCGGCGCTGCCAACGTCGCGCGCAACGCAGCGGCATTGGGTGCGCGCGTCACCTTGTTGTCGGTGGTGGGGCGTGACGAAGCCGGCGTGCAACTCGCCAGGTTATTGAAGCGCGAGAAGGTGACGGCGCGGCTGCATCGTGACGCTAGCGTGGCCACCACGGTCAAGCTGCGTGTGATTGGGCGTCAGCAACAATTGCTGCGTGTCGATTTTGAAACCACGCCCGGCCATGAAGTGCTGGCGGCGAAGCTGCGCGAGTATCGTGGATTGTTGCGTGATCACGACGTGGTGATACTTTCCGATTATGGCAAGGGCGGGCTCGCGCATATCGAATCCATGATCGCTGCTGCGCGCCGCGCGGGCATTGCGGTGCTGGCAGATCCCAAGGGAGAAGACTTCAAGCGGTATCGTGGCGCCACCGTGCTTACGCCCAATCGCAGTGAATTTCAGCAAGTCTCGGGCAAGGCGCGCAGTGAGGCGGACTTCACGTTGCGCGCGCAAAAATTACGCCGCGCGCTGGGCCTTGAAGCGTTGCTGGTTACGCGCAGCGAAGAAGGCATGACGCTGTATCGTAAGGGTGGCCCAGGCAGCCGCTTACACGTACCCACACAGGCGCGCGAGGTGTTCGATGTGTCCGGCGCGGGCGATACCGTTATCGCGACGCTGGCAGTCGCTATGGCCAGCGGCGCAGCACTGGACCAGGCCGTGCGTATGGCCAACCGCGCGGCAGGCATCGTGGTCGGCAAGTTTGGCACTGCGACGGTGACGCCGCAAGAGTTGTTAATATAAATACCGTTTAAAAACAATGACCTACATCGTAACAGGTGCGGCGGGCTTTATAGGCGCTAACCTGCTTAAAGCGCTCAATGCGCGCGGCATCACACGTATCGTCGCGGTAGACGATCTGACTGACGGCGCGCGTTTTGCCAATCTCGCTGATTGCCAGATCGACGATTACCTGGATAAAGACGAGTTCATCGCTGCGTTGGATCGCGGCGTGTTCAACGGCGCGGTTAGCGCGCTGCTGCATCAGGGCGCCTGTTCAGATACCACCGAATCGAATGGCCGTTACATGATGCAGAATAATTATCGCTACTCGCGGCGCCTGCTCGATTTTTGCGTGGCGCAGCAGACGCCGTTTATCTATGCATCATCGGCGGCTGTTTATGGCGACCTGAGCGAGTTTCGAGAATCACCGGCGTATGAGAAGCCGCTGAATGTTTACGGCTACTCCAAGTACTTGTTCGATCAGTTCGTGCGCCGCGTTCTGCCGCAAGTTCACTCGCAGGTAACAGGTCTGCGCTATTTCAACGTTTACGGCCTGCGCGAGCAGCACAAGGGCCGCATGGCGTCGGTGGCGTATCATTTTTTCAACCAGTATCGCGGCAACGGTAAAGTGCGTCTGTTCGAGGGCAGCGAGGGCTATGGCAACGGTGAGCAGCGGCGCGATTTCTTGGCGGTAGAAGACGTGGTAAAGGTCAATCTCTATTTTCTGGATAATCCTTTAAGATCAGGTATTTACAATTGTGGAACCGGTGCGGCGCAAAGTTTTAACGAGGTTGCTGCGGCAACGATTAATGCCTGCCGCAAGGCTGCTGGCGAGTCGCCGTTGGCGCTTACCGCGATGCAGGCACAGGGGCTGATTGAATACATACCATTTCCGCAGGATCTCAAGGGCAAATACCAAAGTTATACTCAGGCCGATCTGAGCGCGTTACGCGCCGCCGGGTACGCCGAACCATTTCTGACAGTGGAACAGGGCGTTACGCGGTATTGCGAGGCGCTCGGCGCGCGCACCGGGTAAGCCCGGCGGGAACCTCGCACGAAGCTGTCAACTCAAAAAGCACTGGGGCGTTTTTAGCCCATGCCCGCAAGGCCGCCATTCCAGAGTGGTCTCGATGCGGGCTAAAATTTACCCGAGGGGAATTCATGAAGAAACTGTTACTGATACTGGCCATGTGGCTGGCCATGGTGGGCGCTGCGTTGGCCCAAATAAACATCAACACGGCGACCAAGGAACAGCTTGACGGCTTGAAGGGCATAGGCCCGGCAAAGGCGCAGGCAATTATCGACTACCGCACCAAGAACGGTCCCTTTAAAACCGTGAATGACCTTGAAAAAGTCAACGGCATCGGCCCGGCGACGATGAAAGACATCCGCGACAAAATCAGTGTAACCGGTGGTGCGGCTCCTGCCAAAGCAGATGCGAAAGCGGATGCCAAGGCAGCGAAAAAAGCGGAGACCAAAGAGCCCGCCAAGGTGGATGCGAAGAAAGACGACAAGGCGGCACCCAAGGCCGATGCCAAGAAAGACGACAAGGCGGCACCCAAGGCCGATGCCAAGAAAGACGACAAGGCGGCACCCAAGGCCGACGCCAAGAAAGACGACAAGGCTGCACCCAAGGCCGACGCCAAGAAAGACGACAAGGCTGCACCCAAGGCCGACGCCAAGAAAGACGACAAGGCTGCACCCAAGGCCGATGCCAAGAAAGACGACAAGGCTGCACCCAAGGCCGATGCCAAGAAAGACGACAAGGCAGCGCCCAAGGCCGACGCCAAGAAAGACGACAAGGCAGCGCCCAAGGCCGACGCCAAGAAAGACGACAAGGCCGACAAAAAATAATCTGCTCACATCAATCTTGGAAACC
>CAMATZ010000069.1 GCA_945861275.1 Bordetella parapertussis | reverse complement strand
GGAAGAGGCGCTGGAACTCCGGCAGCGAGCGCGGAAACGGCAGATCGCCTCGCTCAAGTACGTCAATAACCATGGTCGCTCCACGTCAGCGCGGATGCTCAACATACTACCGGTAGTTGGTTTGGGTGACAACCGGATAAGCACGGAATAAAGATCTGGCCGCATCAGTGCGGGCACGCCTTCTAAACATTGCCAAGGCTCAGGACGCGGATTTCAACCAGGTTCTGGTGCGCTTTGCACTGGAGCGCATACTGTATCGCCTGAGCCAGTCCGCGCACGCCGACCGCTTCCTGCTCAAAGGCGCGCTATTGTTTACGCTGTGGTACGACATGCCGCATCGCCCCACACGCGATGCCGACCTGCTCGGGTTTGGGCCAAGTGATCTAGAATCGATTGCCCAGACATTCCGCGACATCGCTGGCGTCAAAGCTGAGGACGGCATCATCTTCGATCCGAAATCGGTCAGTGTTGGGGATATTCGCAAAGACGCGGGGTACGCCGGCGCACGGGTAGTGATCACAGGTGAACTTGCCAAGGCAAAGTGCAGGACGCAGATCGATATCGGGTTCGGTGATGTGGTCACGCCCGGTCCCGTTCACGCTGTCTATCCAGTGCTGATCGTAGACCTGCCACCCCCTCGGCTGCGCACATACCCCGTCTATACCGTCGTCTCGGAAAAACTTCACGCCATCGCCCTGCTCGGCATGACTAACAGCCGGTTGAAGGACTACCTCGATCTTTGGGTGTTGCTGGATAAAGAAACACTCGATGCAAATACGCTGGCCCTGGCGATCGCCACGACATTCGCGAGGCGAGGAATGCCGGTTCCTACTGCTGTGCCCATCGGTCTGACGGATGAGTTTGCTAACGATCCATCGCGGCAGGACATCTGGCTTGCTTTCCTGAAGAAGAATCAGCTTGCCGTTATGCCGCTATCCGGAGTGGTCGCGACGCTCCGAACAAAACTGGCGCCTACGCTCATTCAGGCGGCAACGATCACGCCAAATGCAGGCCCAATTGAATAACATTGTAGCTAGTTTTTCATGGCGCTTGACGCCCATACACACGCGTGACAGGTCCTTTGAAATTCTTGGGTATATTTTGGCGCTATAGTGTGCCGAAGGCTTTTGTCAGTTATGTTGGGATTGCAACCACGCTGCAAACCGCAAGTTTGGGAATTTCGAGGGGTCGCCGTGGGGACGCCAATATAATCAAAAAGTTACAATAAATAAACGGCCTGAAATACGGCCGTGCTTGGATGGTGTTCAGAATGTGGTGAGCCAGTAGCAACGCGCGTATAGCGATCAATCAGCGCGCGCTTTCGGATCAAGCAGCTGAAACGGTGCGCTGCCCGTCAGCCTTTGACCGCGCCGGCCGAGAGGCCGGAGACGTAGTAGTCGAGGAAGAAGACGTAGAGGATGACGATGGGGACGGAACCGAGCATCGCGCCCGCCATGAGCTGTCCCCAGTAGTAGATGTCGCCGCGGATCAGCTCCTGGGTCACGCCCACGCTGGCCGTGATCTCGTCCGAGGACGAGGTGAAGGTAAGCGCGTAGATGAACTCGTTCCAGGACAGCGTGAAGGCGAACAGCGCCGCGCACACCAGCCCCGGCACGGCGATGGGTAGGATGATGTACCAGAGCGCCTGGATGCGCGTGCAGCCGTCCACCAGCGCGCACTCCTCCACTTCCTTCGGCACCGTGCGGAAGTAGCCGATGAGGAGCCAGGTGCAGAACGGAACCAGGAAGGTTGGATAGGTCACCACCAGCGCCCACTTGGAGTCGCCGAGCCCGAGCCAGTTCACCACCTGGGCGAGCGGCAGGAACAGGAGCGAGGTCGGCACCAGATAGGTCACGAAGATCGCCGTCCCGAGGCCGCCCACCCCGACGAACGTGAGCCGGGCGAGCGCGTAGGCCGCCACCGTCCCGATCACGAGCGACAGCACCGTGGCCAGGAAGGTGACGAGCAGGCTGTTCTTGGTCCAGGTCAGGAACTCGCTTTCCCGCAAAAGCTTGGTGTAGTGCTCGAGGGTGACCTCCTGCTTGATCAGGAGGGGCACCGCATTGCGATCGTACAGCTCGCGGTCCGTCTTCAGCGACGTTATTCCCATGTGGTAGAAGGGGAAGAGCGCGAACACCAGGAAGGGGACGAGGAGCAGATGGATGCCGAATTTCCCCCAGCGCCGCCGCGTCTTCGCGCTCGCCATCACAGGACTTCCTTGCGCACGGACTTGAGCTGCGCCCACACCACAAACATGAGCACGGGGAACAGGTAGAGCGAGATGGCCGCGCCCTCGCCGATCTGCCCCGACTCGAGACCCACCTGGCGGGAGAGGGTGGCGAAGAGATGGGTCGAGTTGATGGGGCCGCCGTGGGTGAGGACGTAGACGATGTTGAACTCGCTGAACGTGAAGATCGTCGAGAACAGGATCACAATGCCGAGCACGGGCTTGAGGAGCGGCAGAGTGATGTACCAGAACCGTCTCACCGGCCCGGCGCCATCGGCCTCCGCCGCCTCGTAGAGCTCCTTGGGGATAGCCATCAACCCGGCCAGGATCGTGATCGCGAAGAAGGGGAGCCCGCGCCAGATGTTCACCACGATCACCGCCGTCATGGCGTAGTACTTCTGTCCGAGCCAGTTCGGGCCCGGGGGATCCATGAAATTGAGCGCGATGCCGGTCCAATTCACCACGCTATACAGCGAGTTGAACATCCACCACCAGCCGAGCGTGGAGAGCGCCGTGGGGATGACCCAGGGCAGGAGAACCGCCCCTCGGATCCACCGCTTGAACCAGAGCTGCTGGTTCAGAAGCAGGGCCAGCGTGATGCCCAGCACAAGCTTGACGGCGATGGCGATGCTGGTGAAGACGAAGGCATTCTGGAAAGTCTGGCGGAAGGCATCGCTCTCCCAGAGGTTCACGAAGTTCTGGATGCCGATGAACTGGCTGGGTCGACCGATGAAGGCGTCCGACAGCGAGAAGTAGACCGCCATGCAGAATGGATAGGCCACGAGCACGAGCAGCAGCAGCAGGGCCGGAGCCACGAACAGCGGGCCGAGTATCCCCTCGCGATTGAGCCACTCCCCCAGCCGCAATCCGGATCGCGGCGGGGGGGCCGCGACGATGACGCCTTCGCCTGCGATGGGCACGTGGTCCCGCTCCTTACTTCTTGTCCAGGATCTTCTTCATCTCGTTCGCGCCCCAGGCAATGGCGTCCGCAGTGGACGTGCCGGTGACCGCCTTGGCGATCATGTTGGGCAGGATGAACGAATTGGTGATGAGCTGGATCTTGTCGCTCGCGGGCGCGGGCCAGCCGTAGCAATGGAACTGGACGCCTTCCTGCTTGAGCGCGGCGAACTTCGGGTCGGTCTTAAGCACCGGATGGTCGACGAGGTTCGTGTACGCGGGAAGGTTGAAGGCGTCGCCCGACATGACGTACTCGTCGTAGACCTCGCGCTTGCCGAGCAGATAGCGGATCCATTCCTTGGCCGGCTCGACGTTCTTCGAGAACTTCCAAATGCCGATGTGGCGCGGCACGTCGGTCTCGTGACGCTGGCCATCGGGCCCGGCCAGGCTGCGGTGATGGTTGATGCCCTCGGCCGTCACCAGCTTTCTGTTGCGGGCGACGATGTAGGCGCTCACCGGATTGTGGATCCATCCCGCCTTACCCTGCTGGAGGGACTCGTTGTTGCTGGCGTCATTCCAGGAGAGCACCTCCGGCTCCATACAGTCGCGGTACATCTTCTTGTACCACTCCACCATCCTGACCGTCGGCGGGCCGCCGATGGCGACGGTCTTGCCGTCCTTCTCCACCTCCCTGCCCCCCAGAGACCAGAGCACGGGGCTCGCCGTGGAGATCGTGTCGTAGTTCTGGCTGATGGGGATCCCGATCGGGTGCCCCATCTTCTTCAGCTCCTTGCCGACCGTATAGAGGTCTTCCCAGGTATCGGGGACCTTGAGGCCGGCCTTCTTGAACAGGTCCTCCCGATAGGCGGCCACGAAGAAGGTGCGATATTGCGGCACCGCACGCCAGACCCCCTTGACCATGGCGGTCTCTTGGGCCGACGTGAGCGCCGGCCCATACTTCTTCTCAAGCTCCTTCACCACATCGGACACGTCCACGAGCTGCGGCTCGTAGAGCCACGGGAAGTGCATACGCATCTCGACGACGTCGTGGCCGGCCTGTGTCTGCACCTCAGAGGCGTACTTCGCGGCCTGCTGGGCGGCCGCGATATGGTCGATGCGAATCCCGATGCCGGTGTCTTTGGTGAAGCGCCGACCGATCTCCGCCAGCTTCTTGTCCGAGGCGGGAGCGAAATTGTTCCAGCAGAGGTAGGAAATCTGGCGCTTCTGACCCTGCGCGGGCGCGATGCCGCTCGCGAGAATGCCGGCGAGGCCGCCAGTGGTGGTCAGGAAGCGGCGGCGACTGATCTTATTCATGGGCTCCTCCATCGGGTCGATCGCGATCGTGTCCTATGTTAGGTCGGCGCAAGGTCAGGTGTCAAGGCGAAACGCGAGGCTACTTGATGACCGCTTCCGTCTTCGCGTCGAAGAAGTGGATGCGGTCGGGGACGAATGTCAGGGCGTCAGCCCTTCACGCTCCCGGCGGTCAGGCCTTCCACCATGTACTTCTGCAGGTAGATGTACACCGCGATGACCGGGAGGGTGGTAAGCACCGCGCCGGCCATGAGGTAGCCCCAGCCGTAGACGTCGCCGGTGATGAAGCCGGACAGGCCGACGGGCAGCGTGCGGAGCTTTACATTGGTGATGAAGACCAGCGCGTAGAGGAACTCGTTCCAGGCCTGAGTGAACGCGTAGAGCCCGGCGGCGAGGACGCCGGGGCCGGCCAGGGGCAGGATCACCAGGCGGAAGGCGCCGAAGCGGGTGGCGCCGTCGATCATCGCCGCTTCCTCCAGCTCCACCGGGATCGACTCGAAGTAGCCCATGAGCAGCCAGGTCACGAACGGGACCGTGAACGAGGGATAGGCGGCGATCAGGCCGGCCAGGCTGTCGGTGAGACCGAGCGTCCGGAGCTGCGCGTAGAGCGGGATGAACAGGATCGACGGCGGGACCAGGTACGTGATCAGTACCGCGCTCGACATGAACGCGCGGCCCCGGAACTTAAGCCGGGCCAGCGCGTAGGCGCCGATCGTGCCGATGGCCGTTGCCAACAGCGTGCTCGAGACCGAGACCACCGCGCTGTTGCCGAACCAGGCGATGAACTCGGTCTTGGTCAGGAGCTGGACGTAGTTGTCGAGCACGAACGGCGAGGGCCAGAACATGGAGTCCAGGCTCCGCATCTGGTCCTCGGTCTTGAACGACGTGATCGTCATCCAGTAGAACGGAAACAGCACCAGCACCAGCAGAAAGCCCAGCACCCCGTAGGCGAGCGACGCTTGCAGCCGTGCGAGCGCCGTCTTGCTCATCGCGCGTGGCCCCGGCGCATGTAGCGCGCGAGCACGATGATGACTATGGCGAGCGGCGGCAGCATGTAGAGCGCGACCGCGATCGCGTCGCCCAGGCGCTGGGCGCCAAACGCCAGCTCGTAGGTGAACACGGGCAGCACCATGGTGGCCCCGCCGGGCCCGCCCTTGGTCAGGATGTAGACGATGGCGAAATCGTTGAAGGTCCAGATCGTCGAGAGCAGCACCACGATGATCACGATGGTGCGGAGCCCGGGCAGGGTCACGTGGACGAAACGCTGGAATGCGTTGGCCCCGTCGACCGCCGCTGCCTCGTAGAGCTCGCCGGGAATCGCCTTCATCCCGGCCAGGAACGAGATGCCGAAGAATGGAAACCCCCGCCAGATGTTTACGAAGATCACCGACGCCATGGCCGTCCCCGCTTCGGAGAGCCAGCCCACACCCTGCGGAAGGATGCGGAAGACCTTGACCAGTACGTAGTTCAGGACGCCCAGGCTGCCGTCGTAGATCCAGAGGAAGTTCAGCGCGCTGACCACCGTCGGCGCCACCCACGGTATCAGCAGAATCCCGGTGAACAGGTTGCGGAAGCGGATCTTCGAGGTTAGCACCAGCGCCATCGCCATGCCGAGCACCAGCTTGAAGACCACGGAGCCGAACGTGAAGATCACGGAGTTCCACACCGCCCGCTGGAAGAAGCCGTCGCTGGCCAGTCGGATGTAGTTCTCGAGCCCCACGAATTCCGGCGCCATGCCCACGAACTTGCGGGTCATGCTGAGGTAGACCGCGTAGCAGAACGGATAGGCGACGAGCGCCAGCACCAGCACCACGATCGGAAGCACGAACAGGAACCCGAGCCGCCAATCGGGACCCAGCCACCGCTTGAGGCGGAGCGCGATGGCGCCCGGTCGGACCTCGGGCGCCGTGTTTGCGGGATACGTAGGCGCGCCGACGCTCATGCCGGCGACTCAGCCGCGGCTACGGAACTTGTGGATCTCCTCCACGCGTCCGTGGGCCTCCTTGAGCGCGGCCTCGGGCGAGAGCCCCGCCGTCACCACGCGCCCGGCCATATCGCAGAGGACGTACTGAGCCTGCACCTCGATGGCCGCCGGCGTGACCGGTCCGGGATAGCCCGGCCACACGCTGCGCATGATGTTCTCCCGCATGCCCTCGAAGTTGGGATCGGTCTTCCAGTAGGGATTGTCGGCGCGCGACTTGTAGACCGGTCCGGCCTGGCCGATGGACACCTTCATGAACTCGTCGAAGCGCTTCTCGTCCTCGACCCAGCGGATCATGTCCTCGGCCAGCTCGGCATGCCTGGACTTCTGGAAGATGCCCCAGTTGTAGGCGCCGGCGAACATGAACGAGCCCGCCGGACCGCCCGGGGTCAGGATGACCTGCGTCTTCGCGGCCAGCGGATGGTTGCGCTTCACCATCGCGTAGTACAAGCTGGCGCCGTTGTTGGTGCTCACCAGTTTGCCCGCCATGTACGACTCGTTGTTCGACACGTCGGTCCAGCCCATGACGCCGGGCGGCTGGACCTTGTGTACCTTGATCGTGTCGACGGCAAACTTGAGGGCCGCGAGGTTCTGCTTCGCGAACGTCGTCCCCAGGGCCGGCTTGCCGTCCTTGTCCCAGGCGCCCCCGCCATAGTCCCAGAGGATGTTCTGCATGAACCCATTGCCGTCGTCGCAGCGGTTGAGTGTCTGGCCGAAGCCCCAGAGGTCCTTGGCGGCGTCCTGGCACTTCCTGGCCACGTCGAGTACGTCGGGATCGTAGAGCTTAGGCATAGTGAGGCCCTTTTCGGCCACGAGATCCTTGCGGATGTGCAGCCCGCCCCCGAAGGCCTGATGGGCCACGCCGAAGTACTGGCCGTTGAACTGTACGACCCGGTCGGCGTACGGCAGGAGGCCGCCACGCGCGCTCGCGAGTTCCTTGGCGAGCTTGGTGACGTCGCGCAGCGCCGGCCGATAGCGCATCGGCCCCTGATAGTTCATCTCGGCCACGTCGGGCGGGTTCCCGGCCTCGATCGCCGCCACAAACTTCTGCTCGCGGTCCCCGAAGGTGGCCCAGTCGAACTCGACGTCGACCTGACGCGCCTTGGCCCACGCCTCGATGTGCTTGGCCAGGATGTCGTTGCAATCGGTCACGAAGCTCTTGAACAGCCAGACGCGCAACTTCGGCCGGCCCTGGGCGTGGGCCATCTGGCCGAGCACCTGCAGGCCAGCCGCGGTGCCGCCGGTTATCACGGCGGCGCGGCGAAGGAATTCCCGGCGCGAGATCTCTCCGCCGTCGAGCTGTTCGGCAAGGCTACTGATACGCTGATCCATTGGGTGTTCTCCTCTTAAAGATGAAAGCAGGTGTTCGCAGCGGTCGGGCGAGGCTACTTGATGACCGCTTCCGTCTTCGCATCGAAAAAGTGGATGCGGTCGGGGACGAATGTCAGGCGGATCTTCTCGTGCGGCTGCGTCCTGACCGTGGGCTCGACGCGGGCGACGATCTGCTGCCCCGCGGCCCAGGTGTCCAGCAGGATTTCGGCGCCGAGAGGCTCGACGACCTCGACCACGGCCTCGAAGGAGAGGTCCGCGGAATCCGAGCTCGCGCCGACGCGAAGGTCCTCCGGGCGAACGCCCAACGTCACGCCCTGGCCCTTGTAGGGCATCAGGCTCTGCGTGCTCGCGGCGGGCACCTTGATCCTGATGCCGTCGGCCTCGGCAAAGAGCGCGCCGCTGCCGTCGCTCAGCGTGACGGGGATGAAGTTCATGGACGGCGATCCGATGAAGCCCGCAACGAACCTGTTCTGGGGATTGGCGTAGATCTCCATGGGCTCGCCCACCTGCTGGATCCAGCCGTCCTTCATGACCACGACCCGCGACCCAAGCGTCATCGCCTCAACCTGGTCGTGGGTGACGTAGATCGCCGTGGTCTCGAGACGCTGGTGGAGGCGCTTCAACTCGACGCGCATCTGCACGCGCAGCTTGGCGTCGAGGTTCGACAGCGGCTCGTCGAATAGGAACACCTGCGGGTGCCTCACGATGGCGCGGCCCACGGCGACGCGCTGGCGTTGGCCACCCGAGAGCTGGCGCGGCTTGCGCTTGAGCAGCTCCTGGATGCCGAGTAACTCGGCGGCGTCCTGGACGCGCTTCAGGATCTCCGGCTTGGGAAGCTTCCGCATCTTGAGGCCGAAGGCCATGTTGTCATACACGCTCATGTGCGGGTACAGAGCGTAGTTCTGGAACACCATGGCGATGTCGCGGTCCTTGGGCGGCAGATCGTTGACGATTCGGTCGCCGATGGCGATCTCGCCGGAGGTGATCTCCTCGAGACCTGCGACCATGCGCAGCGTCGTGGTCTTGCCGCAGCCCGACGGCCCGACGAGGACCATGAACTCCTTGTCGCGGATCGTCAGGTTGACGTCCTTGACGGCGTGCACCTCGTCGTACTTCTTGTTGAGCCCCCTCAGCACCACCTGCGCCATGAGCAACCTCGCTGTATGACTACATTGGTCTACGCACGCCTGGAGTGTTCGAACCGCTCTGGGGCGGTGCCTGGCGCGCTTACGGTTTGGAGTGTAGCACACGGCGCGCAGGGTTTACCGCTACGAGCGTGCGACGTAGCGGCGCCGGTCGCAGCGACAAGGCCACGCCCGACCCAGCGCACACAGAAGCGGTGCTGGTTCTCCCGGCTCTGGATGAATGCGAATCGCACCTGAGCGTGGGATTTCTGACGCAAAACGGGCGCCCTAAGGAAGGCATTGTCAGGCGAGACGGATGCACTCCGACCAGTGCCCAGCTTCATCTCCGTGGGGACGCCATACTTGTGCGGGTTATGGTGGCATCTGGGGCGAATAGCGCGGTTGCCATTACCTTGTTAGCGCAGATGCAGCGCGTCACCACCAACACCAGCTGGCATCGTGTTTGTGCGCATCCATTCGTCGTGAATTTCGTTCGTCCAGTGCGCGCGAATAGCCCCGCCTGCTGCCAGCCACATGAAGAGGTCACGCTGCGCTGCCGGATAAAGTACGCAGGCATCGAGCACGACAACCGGCGGCATGATCAATAGCCGAGATTGTGACGTTGCGAAAGTGCAGCGAGCTCCTTTAGCGCCGATTCCCGTTTGGCATTGTGTGTTCGCTTGTACTTGAGAACGGCTACCCGCGCGACCCGGCGATGGCGACCGACTTTAGGCAGTTGCGGAATTTGTCCTGTTTCGAGCAGCTTGACCAGATGAGGGCGTGAAACGTTGAGGAGATCTGCGGCCTCCTGCGTGGTCATGGACTCGTCGTCTTCGATAACGCGGACGTGCTTGCCGGCGAGGAGTAATTCCGTTGTCTGCTCGATAACGCCAGTCAATGAATCGACCATGTCAGTTAAGGCTTCCGAGGATGCTTTCCCCGGTGCTGTACGCTGGATAGCGGAAATAACAGAACGTGCGGACTTCTCGCATGCTCCGCGCAGAACAGGTGCGCGTTTTGCGCGCGGCTGTAGGCTAATAGTAGAACCCATGGCGAACTTCCTTCCAAAATTAGTGTTGCGATTATATATAATTATTCGAAACACATCAGCAAGGTTAGAGTTGCTTACAAACTGTTTACTTCGGGCCGAATAGAAGCCAGCGCTAAACGTCAGTTCACGTTACCTTTTGATCTTGTGGGGTGCTGCGTTTCTATATCAGTATCGTATGCCGTTGCCTGGATTGTGGAGCAGCCAATGCCGTCGCATACTCATGCAGGGTCCCAAGCCGGACTGTGCGGCGGGTTGACAATTCGTGTTCCGCGGGCTAACGCCGAGATAGCGGCCATCTCGTCGTTTGTGAGCGTGACGTCGAGTGCTTTCAGGTTTTCGCGCAACTGTTCGACGTTCATGGCGCCGGGGATGGCGACGACCCGTTCCTGCTGCACGAGCCACCGCAGCACGACTTGCGCCACGGTCATCTGCCGCTGTGTGGCGATCGCCTGCAGGACGGGGTCGTTCAACACCTTCCCGCGGGCGAGCGGCGAATGAGCGATCAGCACCAACCCTCGCTCGCGCATCAGGTCCAGCAGCGGATCCTGGTTCAGATAGGGGTGGTACTCGACCTGGTTGGCCGCGAGGTTGCCGACAATCCCGGTGGCCTGCCGCAATAGGGCCATCGGAAAGTTGGACACGCCGATGGTACGCGCCTTGCCTTGCTCGCGCAGCGCTGCAAACTCACCCAGGGCCCACGCCAACGAGACTTCCGGGTTGGGCCAGTGAATCAGAAGGAGATCGACATAGTCCGTTTGCAGGAGGCGCAGGCTTTTGTCGAGTTCCAAAGCGATGTCCGGCTGCTGCGGTGTCCTGGGATGCAGCAGCTTGGTTGTCAGCCAGATGTCCGTGCGCGGGACCGAAGAACGCGCCAACGCCCGACCGACCGCCTCCTCGTTGCCGTAGAACCTGGAGGTATCGATGTAACGATAGCCCTCGGCAAGCGCCGCTTCGACCAGCGCGCAGCCCGCATCGCCGACGCTGCCCAGCGTCCCGAAGCCGATACCGGGCATCGTGTAATTCCCTACGCGTTCTTTTTCCATGTGAGGGTATAAACCTTTCAATCGCTATTTTTCATCAACCGGCAATCTATCTGGCGATGGTAGCAAGGACGATCGATTAAAACTTCACTACGCTCCGCTTTTTCCCTGAAAACCTCGCTGAAGGCAGTGTGCCAAAGCTTTTCGAGCCCATCGATTGACCGCTTGCCGGGACGGCGATACAGTCGCGGACAGAAAATTCCTGATTCAGAATTCCAATTTTCCGATGATACTGTGGTGCGCTCCGGCGGCAGGCCGTGCCGACCATAACAGGGATAACAGCGGTCAAACAACTGGGGGGCGATCCGATGACAAACCTTGATCACTGCTACAATATTTTTGATCTGCGCGAGGTTGCCAAGCGCCGGCTGCCCAAAGGGATCTTCGAGTACGTCGACAAGGGCACTGAAGACGGGATTTCGCTCGAGGAGAACCGGGCGGCGTTTCAGCGCCTCAAGCTGCGCACGCGCTTTCTCAACGACTGGTCGAAGCGCGACCTCGGCACCGAGATCTTCGGCAAGCGCATCAACCTGCCGTTCGGGATCGCGCCTACAGGCAGCGCCGGACTGATGTGGTATCAAGGCGAGGTGGAACTGGCGAGGGCCGCTGCCGCGGCGGGCATTCCTCTTACGCTGGCCATGGGCGCGCTGACTTCCATGGAGGAAGTCACCAAGGCAGTGCCCGATTCACGCAAGTGGTTCCAGCTTTACCCGTGGGCGGATGAGGACGGCAACTACGAAATGGTCACGCGTGCGCGCGACCTGGGTTGGGAAGCGCTGGTGGTGACGATAGACCACGCGCCGGGCCGTGGGCGCGAGCACAACGAGCGCAACGGCTACTCCTTTCCGTTCAAGCCCAACGTGACGGCAACGGTGGACATGATGATGCATCCCGGCTGGCTGTGGCGCGTGATGCGCCAGTACGTCATTAACGGAGGCATGCCCACGAACGCCAATTATCCCGACCGCTACCGCCATTCGGTCATCGACGGCAAGAAGCGCGTGAGTCCGCAGCGATTCCAGGCGATGACCTGGGACCATATCCGGAAATTCCGCGACTTCTGGCCGCGCAAGTTGATCGTCAAGAGCATTCTGAGCGGCGATCAGGCGCGGGCTGCCGTCGACGCGGGCGCCGATGGCATCGTCGTATCGAATCACGGCGGACGCGCCTTCGACAGCGCCATAGCGACCATAGACATGCTTCCGGAGATCGTGGAGGCGGTCGGCGATCGCTGCACCGTCATACTCGACAGCGGCATTCGCCGCGGCAGCGACATACTCAAGGCGTTGGGCCTCGGTGCCAAGATGGTGCTGGTCGGCAGGGCGACGCTTTACGGCACGGCATGCGGCGGGCAGGCGGGCGCCGCGAGGGCGATCAAGATACTTTCAGATGAAATGGAGCGGTCCTTCGGCTATGTGGGGGCGCGGCGGGTTTCCGAAATCGGCCCGCACATCTTCGCGCGTCACAACCCCGGGGAGTAGGGCCCCGCGCAGGCGTCGTTGCGTCGTGCGATGGGCGAAACCATGGCGCCTTATCACGGCGAGCGCAATCATCAGGGATTGGGTAACCCTCTAATTCGGGGGAGAGCTACCTGAAGGCTCAAACTTGAGAATTTGAACACTACTGCACTGACGGATCCTGTTAATCAGCCTGCCTGCCGCATTACGGACGCCAGTTTGTCAAGCGTGGCGAGTGTCTTGCCCGTGTCCTCCGAGGCAATGGAGAAAACGACGCGGTCGATGCCGGCGTCCCGGTAACGTTTCAGAGTATCGGGCTCGGCCGGCGGGTTGAACGTCGTAATCGGGATCGCTGCCGGATCGCGCCCGGCCGCTTTCGCCATCTCACGAAACGCCGGCAGGTGCGCGAGGATGTCTTTCTCCCCATATTCGGGACGCGACGCGTGCGGAATCCAGCCGTCGCCGAATGCGATGGCGCGCCGTGCCCCGTACGGATACATGCCGCCGACGATGACCGGCAGCGGCTTTTGTATCGGCTTCGGCCAGCTCATCATGGGGCCGAACTTGACGTGGGTCCCGTTGAACTCGGGCTTTGGCCTGGTCCAGATCTCACGCATGGCGCGGACGCGTTCCTCCATCAGCTTGAAGCGGCCTTTGAAATCGCTGGTGCCGTGGTTAGCCATCTCGTCCTCGTTCCAGCCGGCGCCGATGCCAAAGAGGAAGCGGCCCTTGGAGATCTGGTCAAGGCTCGCCACCGACTTCGCGGTCTGGATGGGATCACGCTGCACTACCAGGCAGATGCCTGTGCCGATCTTAAGCTTCTTCGTCACCGCGGCAGCCGCCGCAAGCGTCACAAAGGGGTCCATCACATCGTAGTATTTCTTCGGCAAGTCTCCACCTTGCGGGTAGGGCGATTTGCGGGTCAGCGGAATGTGGCTGTGCTCCGGCGCCCAAAGGCTTTCAAAGCCGCGCTCCTCGAGCGCGGTGCCGATCTCGACCGGCCCAATCGAATAATCCGTAAAGAAAATCGCAACGCCGTAGTTCATGTGTTTCCTCCGTCTGCCGTCATTAGTCCATCGCCACCGGTTGCGCCGCGCTCTGAGCGGCGAAAATCGAGCGATAGCCAACCTGGTCCCAGCGCGGTGGCAGGCGCGCCGGATACGGCTCCATGTGGACGTGCAAGGGCTCCTCGCCTCGCACCAGCACGCCTGTTCGCTTCGTTGGCGATGGCGCTGGTGTGAGCGGCAGCGTGTCGGCGGCGGAGTACACGTTGAGGAACAGCGGGCGAAAGCGCGACGAGTAGTTGACGGCCGAGCCGTGCACGACGCGGCAGTGGATCAGCACCACCGTGCCGGCCGGCCCGCACATATCGACGGCCCGGTCGGTCGGCAGCGTCGCTGCATCGCGCGCTGAAAGCGCTCCGCTCCAGCCCCCGGCGTCGTCGAACTGTTCGAACAGCGGCCCGCGGTGCGTGCCGGGCAGCGCAGTGAGTGGGCCCTGCTCGGCGCTGGTGTCATCGAGGTAGACGCCGAAGGTGAGCACGCTGAAGCTCGTGTGCGGCCACGCCTGGATGTCCTGGTGCCAGTGCACTGCGTCGCCCCCATCTGACCACTTGAAGTTCAGCTTCGAGCTGTGGAAGCGCACATCCGGGCCGAGCACGTCCGCGACGAGATCGACCACCGCCGGATCCTGCGCGAACGCCCACAGCTCGGGATGCTGATCCACAGCCTTGCGCAGACGGCGGATGTTCGGCTTCGCGGCGCAGTGATCCGGCGCCAGATCGAACTGATCATCGGAGGCCGAGAGCGCCCGCGACTCTTCGACTTTGGCGGCGACAACGGCACGCAGCCGATCGAGCCACGCGGCGCCGATGTAGCCCGGCACAGTCAAAAAGCCGTCCTCGAAGTAGCGCTCGCGCGCGCGCCGGTCCAGCACCAGCGGGTCCCTCTTCAGTACCCGTTCCTCGATCATCACGAACCTCTTCTCCGTTTCAGCTGATCAGTGCGTAAGTGCGTACAGATCGGCGCGCCACGCTGCGAGCGATCCTGGCCGCAGGCAGGCATTTCCTTCCCGTTCCCAAAAAAGCATCTTGCCATATTTTCACCGCGATCGGTTAATGACTGCTTAACGGGCGCATGTGAGAGGAGGAAGCAGTGTTATCAGCGCCGCATAGCGACCCGGAGTTGCCGGTGACGACAGCCTGCTATCCGGCAAATCCTTGTTGTGGTGCAACTATCGGAGCGCCCATCGTCTATGTGCGTCGGCCACAGTCCACGCTGCAAGTAGTCGATTCGGTTGGAATGGCCGCCCTTTATTCGGTAGTTCCAGACAGTTGTCAACAGGCCACTGGCTGACACAAATCGAGCCAATGCGCGGTGACTCGGCCTGCGTTATGCTACCGGCAACCCATGAAAAAATTTTTCGGTTGGCGCGTGGTGGTCGCTGGCGGCACGCTGCAATTTTTTCAAAGCATGCTGCTGAATCAGGCATTCGGCGCGTATCTCGCCGCGCTGGTGGAGGACCGCGGCTGGAGCAAAACGGCGTTGTCGGGCGCGGCGGCGCTCAAATCCACGGAAGCCGCCTTGCTGGGCCCCGTTCTGGGCTGGCTGGTCGACCGCTTCGGCTCGCAGCGCATTGTTCGCGCGGGCGTGATCCTTTTCGGCATCGGCTTTATGCTGCTGAGCCAGACCGACACGCTGGCGACGTTTTATGCCGCATTCGTGGTGCTCGCATTGGGCGCCAGCATGTGCAGCAACATGGTGGTCAGCGTCGCCATCATCCAGTGGTTTGAAAGGCGGCGTGCGCGCGCACTGTCCTCATCACAGTTCGGCGCCGCAGTGGGCGGCCTGTTTGTGTTTGTGGTTGCGTGGGTCATCCAAACGTACGGCTGGCGTGTCACTGCCTTCGGTTCCGGCGTGATGCTCATTGTGTGCGGCTGGCCGCTTGCGAACATGGTGCACAGCCGCCCCGAAGATGTGGGCCAACGCATCGACGGCCTGCCGCCGGACACCGCGACCGCAAGCGCCGGCTCGACCCCTGTGGACGCAGCTACCCCCGCGCCGCATGCAGGGCCGGCCCAAGGTGAGTACACGGCGCGCGAGGCACTGCGCACCAGCTCATTCTGGTTGCTGTCGCTCGGCCACGCCTGCTCGCTGTTCGTGGTGTCGGCAATTAACGTGCACGCCATCCTGCACATCAAGGAAGGTCTCGGGTATTCGCTGGCGCTGGCCTCGCTTTACATCACCATTGCCACCGCAGGGCAGTTCGTCGGCGTGGTTTGCGGCTGGGCCATTCCCGAAAAAATTGAAAAACGCAAAGTCACCGCACTCACCATGCTGTTTCATGCCACCGGAATGCTCCTGCTCACCTATGCCACCGGGCCGGTCATGCTGGTGCTGTCCGCGCTGGTGCACGGCATCGGCTGGGGACTGCGCGGCCCGTTTATTTCCGCCATGCGTGCCGACTACTTCGGCCGCAACTCGATCGGCATGATTCTCGGCCTGTCGTCGATGATCATGGTCATCGGCCAGATCGGCGGCCCGCTCATCGCTGGCGCTTTCGCCGACTGGCTGGGCAACTATCGTGTAGGCTTTACGCTCATCGCGGCACTGGCGGCAGTCGGTTCGCTGTTTTTCTGGATGGCCAAACGGCCGACGCAACGCCGCCGCGTCGCGCTGGATCACTGACTCATTTCGGTCGGTTTTGCGGCATTATGCTGGGTGGTCAACGCATCGAGTCCAGAGTTCGAGATGCTGGAGGGTGACTGGACGGCTGTGTGGAATACGACGCTGTCTGATCTCACGAGTTACATCCAGGCTGGATTTTCGATACACTGCGAATAGCGACAACCCCTAAAGCCGTGCTCAGCCATGCCGATAATTAATATCGAAGACGTCCGCATAGAAGAATTTGAAACGGGCCGAACTTACCAGACCTTGGTGGGTGACGACGAAGGTTCTACGCCGGTTCGCATCGGCATCCAGACTTCTCCGCCCGGTTATTCTACCGGCACACATTCGCACCCTTATATGGAAATCATTACCGTGATTGAAGGCACGGGCGAAGCGTGGATCGATGGCGAGGGAGACGGGATTTCCATTGGCCCGGGTTCAACAATTGTCGCCCCACCGAATAAAGCACATGGATTTCGAAATACAGGGCAAACGCCGATGCGGTCTTACGGGGTGCATGCGTCACCGAAACGCATCAGCCACCGCGATGGATAGGCTTCCGAACGACTGCTCAAACTGAGAAGCCTATAAGGGAGAGCCCAAAGCCGTTGAATTCATGGGGTTCAGAAACACCGGCGGCCTCGTTTCTGCCAATCCGACTTGAATTTATGGTGATGGCCATACGCGCTTTGCCTCTGCTTCAAGGCTGCGGCTGCCGGCGCCGGAATTCATCAGCGGCCTCATCCACGCGCATGAACACCGCGCCTTCATTTTGCAATTGCTGAATCATGCGTTCCAGCACCATGATGCGATGCCCGCGCCCGCTGATAAATGGGTGGCAGGTATACGTCAACACGCCCCATTCCACAGTCTCGCGCATATAACGAAAATCATCCCTCCAGTTTTGCTCGACGTGATGCGCGTTTTTCAGCCCTTGCCGCAGCGATGTTTCAGCACGCACGAATTCGTAATGCGGTGAATCGTCGGTGGACCAGTGTATGGGCATTTCCACCAGCGCGCTTGGCGTGCCGAATTTTGCAGGCTGTTCCAGCTCGATCTCATCGCCTTGCCGCGCGTAGTACGGCATGTAGTCGCCGCCCATCATGCTGCTGTCGTAGGCAAACCCGTATTTTAAAAAAAGTTTCACCGAGTGCGGCGACAAATCCCACGACGGCGAACGATAGCCACGCGCGTAGTGGCCGGAGATTTTCCGGATAGACTCGTTGGCGCGCGCCAGCTCGCGCTCCTCATCCTCTGCACTCAGACTGGCCGGCGGACGATGCGTCCAGCCGTGATGCGCCAGCTCGTGTCCGGCAGCGATCACGGCCGTCACTGCAGCGGGGTACGTTTCGATGGTGTGTCCCGGCACGTACCACGATGTCCGGATATCGTACTTGCGAAATAGCTCGATCAAGCGCGGCGCACCCACGCGCGGGCCAAATTCGCCGCGCGAAATCCACGACGGCCCCACCTGTCCGCGCGAAATAAAGCCGGAGAGGCCGTCGAAATCGAAGGTTAAGCAAACAATATGCATGGTTTGAGTAAGAGGCGAGGAGTTGTGAGTCAGCTGCGCTAATGAGATCATATCAAAACGCCTCACCCCTCACTCTTTTCCCCTCACGCCCAAAATGGAACATCTCATCCAGAACTGGAATGTCCGCAAGCCCGTGGCGCGTTCACGCGGCGGCGTTGTTGCTACGCAAAATCGCATCGCCGGCGAAGCGGGCATCAAGATACTCAAGGCCGGCGGCAATGCTGTGGATGCCGCGGTCGCTACGGGCCTGGCCCTTGCCGCTGTTGAGCCGTGGAACAGCGGTCTTGGCGGCGTGGGTTTCATGCTGGTGTATCTGGCGAAGGAAAAACGCGTGCAGGTGGTTGATTTCGGACCAATCTCGCCGCGTGCTTTGAATCCAGCGGATTTTCCACTGGTGGGTGGCTTTACCAGCGACTTGTTTACGTGGCCGACGGTGAAGGATGACCGCAACGTGCACGGCCCCAATGCCATCGCCGTGCCCGGCCATATCGCGGGCCTGTCACTGGCGCTGGAAAAATTTGGCAAACTCAAGTTCCGCGAAGTGATTCAACCCGCCATCGCACTCGCCGAGCAAGGCATGGCGGTCGACTGGTATCTCACCTTGAAAATCGCGATCACCGCGAAAGAACTGTCGCGGTATCCGAGCGCCGCCAACGTGTATTTGCCGGACGGATTTCCACCGGTAACCGCTGCAGGCGCAACGCTCGAGCGCCTGCAACTCAAGGGCCTGGCGAAAACCATGCGCAGGCTCGCCGATGCCGGCCCGCGCGACTATTACGAAGGCGAAATCGCGCACAGCATCGCCAAAGACATCAAAGCGATGGGCGGCATACTCAGTGCTGAGGATCTGCAGCACTATCACGCGCGCATCGTCGACCCCATCAACACCGAGTATCACGGTGCGCAATTGGCGCTCGCACCCAACCTCACCGCCGGGCCGTCGATGCTGCGCACGCTGAATAATCTGCGCGGCCTTCATTTCAAGGCGGGTCAGCCCGATGCCGATGCGTTCCTCGCCTACGCCAGAGTGCTGCGTGAAGCGTTCACAGTGCGGCTTGCCACCATGGGTGACGATAGTGATCATCGTGACCCGGCGTGCACCTCGCATTTCAATGTAGTGGATAGCGAAGGCAATATGGTGGCGCACACGCAAACTTTGTTGTCGGTATTCGGCTCCAAAGTGGTGCTGCCGGAAACCGGCATACTCATGAACAACGGCATCATGTGGTTCGACCCGCGTCCTGGCACACCCAATTCGCTCGCGCCCAACAAACGCGCGCTCACCAATATGTGCCCGGTGATCGCGCACAAGGATGGCAAGGCATGGTTTGCCATCGGCGCATCGGGCGGGCGCAAAATATTTCCAGCGGTGCTGCAACTGACCTCGTTCATGATCGATCACGGCCTGAGCCTCGATGAGGCTTTCCACCATCCGCGCATCGATGCCAGCGGCGGCGACTTCGTAGGTGTCGATCCACGCATGCCCGAGGGGATCATCGAAAAGCTCAAAGCAGAGTTTCCGGTGAGCCTTACGGAACTCGCGGTTTACCCGACAAACTTCGCCTGTCCCAGCAGCGTGTATCAAGCCGCAGATGGCGAGCACTACGGCGTCAGTGACGTGATGTCGCCATGGTCGGGTGCCGTAGCAGAATAAAACACTGTAAAAACAAATACTTACATAATCATCATGCTTAATGCAGCCATCGTGGGCCTCGGCCGCTGGGGACAAAATCTGGTCAACAGTATTCACGGCAAGAGCGACAAAATTCGTGTGGTGATGGGGGTGCTGCGTCACCCGCAAAATGCACTCGAGTACGCGACTGCAAAGGGTTTTCCGCTGGTGGACAGTCTGGATAAAGCGCTGGCCGATCCGCGGGTGGATGCGATCATTCTTGCTACGCCGCACACCGCGCATGCCGAGCAGATCATGGCTTGCGCGAAGGCCGGCAAGTCCGTGTTCACCGAAAAACCTTTTACGCTCACCACTGAAAGCGCCGTGGCTGCGCTGCGCGCCTGCGCCGAGGCAAAAGTCACGCTTGCGGTCGGCTACAACTGGCGCTTTCAGCCGGCATTGCAGGAAATGAAGCGCGCGATCGCGGATGGCCGTCTGGGAAAGCTGCTGCACATGGAAGGCAATTTCAATGGCCCCAGCGTGTATCGCGTGGGCCGTGAACATTGGCGGCAGAATCCCGAGGAAGGCCCCGCCGGCGGCATGACCGGACGCGGCGTGCATGTGGTCGATGCCATGCTCTACCTTGCCGGGAAAATCGACACTGTGCATGCGCAAAGTTCACGGCTGGCACTCGATTACGGTACCGATGACACCACCTCCATGCTGTTCAAATTCAGGAGCAACGCCACGGCGTACCTCAGCACCGTGATCGCCACCGCTGAAACGTGGCGGCTGCAGGTGCTCGGCGCCAAAGGCTGGATGGAAGTCGGCGATGTTCAGCATCTGACCACATGGACACTACGCACATGTTTTTTTGATCCCGCGAACCCCTACATCCATCCGCAACCGCAGACCATCCGCTTTGCCGATACCAGCACCGAGCGCGCGGAGCTGGAAAATTTTGCCGATGCAGTGAAAGAAAAACGCGCGCTGGCTGTGGCCGGTGGTGATGAGCAGCACAACGTTGCCGTGCTGGAAGCGATATTGGCGTCAGCGGCGACGGGTGCGACCGTACGCATTGCCGAGTAGGGCGCGCTTGCCAACCCCAACAACATTTCGACAGGATTAACAGGATGCACAGGATAAAAGCTCCATCCTGTTAATCCAGTCAATTGATGTTTAAGCCCGTGTAGGGCGCACCGGTTCCGACATCAAAAGCGCGTTACGCGAAACGGATGCAGATCCACGCTCGGCGGTCGTCCGGCTATCAGGTCAGCGATCGCGCGCCCGGTCGGCGCACCGCCGCACAAGCCCACATGGCCGTGACCAAAGGCGTACCACACGTTGGGCACCCTGGACGCCGGTCCGATCACCGGCAGTGAATCCGGCATCGACGGCCGCCGGCCCATCCATTTTGTGGCGTCAACATTGCTGATGCCCGGAAACACTTTTTGCATCTGCAGCGCCAGCACATCCGCGCGCGCGTAATTCGGCTTGGCGTCATTGCCTGCGAACTCGCTCTGCCCGGCAATGCGCAATCCCATCTCCATCGGCGTGACAAAAACCTTTTGCTGCGGCAGGAATACCGGCATCGGTAACGTAAAATTCGGATCGGAATAGGTCACGTGGTAGCCGCGCTCCGCCTCCAGCGGCACATTGTCGCCCAGCATCGCGGTGAATTCATGCGAGTGCGAGCCGGCGCAAATCACCAGCGTCTGCAGCGCCATATTACGGGCGTCGGTCACCAGTGCACGCGGCCCGTCGGGCGACACTTCGATGTCCAGCACCTTGCGCTGGACGATGGTGCCGCCATCTTTTTGAAATTGCGCCGCGAGCGATTTCGTCAGCCGCTCCGGATTGCTCACATAACCCTGCTCCGGCAGGTAAAGCCCTGCTTCGTAATGGCCGCCGAGTTGCGGCACCTTTTGCCGGATGCCGGCGGCGTCGAGGTCTTGCATCAACACGCCGCGATCACG
>CAMATZ010000068.1 GCA_945861275.1 Bordetella parapertussis | reverse complement strand
AACCGCCGTTTCTATCCATTCAACGCTTTCCGCTCCCTGCTTGGCATTGCTGGCGACGTGACTGCGCCGACCTATGCCGAACTTTATGCAAAAAAATCACGAGCCACTACAGGTAGTAGGCTTGGGCACTAACCGGATAAGCACGGTTGTTTGTTACGCGGGTAATTGGTACCCGATCGCCGATTCAATTTCCAGGACTCGCTGTACCGCGGGCCGGAGCATCATGCGGTCGTAGTGGGCGGAGATACCCGGGAATGATCCCGGTTCCGGTCCGCCGGAATTCATCCAGCGCCAGAACAGCCGGAACAAATGAATATCAGCGATCGAATACTCTCCGGCTGTCCAGGTCCGGCCGCCCAGTTTTTGTTCGGCGATCGCGAAGACTTCGTACAGTCGCGCGACGCCGGCACGCCGCGCTGGATGCACAGTCGACGCAATGAACGACATCCACGAAACGACCTGGGCTTCCGCTTCAATGTCGCCCGCCGGCAGCAACCCGGCTTCGGGAAAGCGGCGCGCGAGGTAGAACAGGGTGCCCGCGACCTCGGTCAGGATACGACCGTCGATTGATAGCGTGGGCACCTTGCCGTCGGGGTTCAAAGCCAGGAACTCGGGGCCGCGGTTCTCTCTGGTGGGAAGCGAGATCAGGCGGGCGTCGAATTGCGCGCCGACCTCGTAGAGTGCGATGTGCGTGGCCATAGAACTCGCGCCTGGCGAGTACCAGAAAGTTAGCATTGGATCTCCGATCCTGTGGGGTGCGAATTAGTAGACCGGACTGCGGCGGGTGAAGAGAAACATCGCAAAAGTCATAACCACAACAGATATCCATGGAGATTGAACATACCGAACACCTTTCAAGGCGCGCCGGGATACGCCAAAGTAGCCGGGCTGGGAGTGCGCGCTACGCACGCACCAGCAGTCTTTCCGATACGGATGCTAAGTGAAACTTAAATGAGCCGCAATAGGCCGTTCCAGCCGAGATCGCCGGCAAATTGGCAGCACGAAGTGCGTATCGCGTACCGGCTGGCAGTGTGAGTTCGCGAACTTACCCTATCGTCGCACTACAGTCCTTGGGTCGCTCATCACGCAACAGCGTGCTTTCAGAGGCGGAGCTGCCACTGGCCCGAGATCACCGCTGGCGGCTCCTCGGCCATAGCGGTAGTTGGAGTTCTGAACCACCAACGGCCGCAATGCACAGGACAGCAATCCTAAGCGTGATAGGCGGCCCGAACGACAGGCTCTATCCCCTCAAGAATCGTTCCACACTCGCCACGAAAGCGTCGGGCTGATCGGTAAACAGTGCGTGCCCCGCATTTTCGATCCGCTCGACTGTGCACTGAGGCATCGTCTGCTTGAGCCGTTCCGCCAGTTCAGGCGATACGACATTGCTGTGGCTGCCGTACTGTAAGAGCGTCGGTGTCGGGATGGATTTGACCATGTCCCAGAGATCGAGTGTGGCTGGCGTGCGCTTCAGCAACGCAGGATCGTACTTCCAGGTATAGCGGCCCCCGGCTATTTGGCGCATGCCGTAACGCACGCTTTCTTCTATCATATGCGCTGGCGCGCGGGACAACAATTTTCCCAGATACGCCTTTGCATGTGCTTCAGATTCAAAATCGCGCGGCCCCGGCGTTTCGGTAACGCGCGAAATGTCGGCGCCTGCTGCAGCAGCCGGGCGCCCCGGTGTAATATCGACCAGCACGAGGCGCTCCAGTTGTTGGTGATGACGCGAGGCATACAGCATCGATACGCGCCCGCCAAGCGAGTGACCGATCAAGGTGAAGCGGGTGAGACCACGCGCCGCGACCACTGCCCGCAGATCCTGGTAGAAATCCTCCAAGTCATAACGGCTACGCGTACACCACCCGCTGTCACCGTGCCCGCGCTGATCGATGGCGACGATGTGGAAGCGATCCTTAAAGCGGTAGCTGAAGTTGTTCCAGACATGCGCGTGCAGACGGCTGCCATGCACCAGCACAATCGGGTGCAGGCCCGCATTACCCCAATCCAGATGATGTAGCTTAACGTCATCGCGAACAATGGTATGGCTCTTGGCGGAAACAGATGTCATAGTCGTCAATTGTTTCAGAGAATACAATCACCGAATCTTACCTGACCCCAATCACTCAGCGGTAGCTGCATGTGACATTAACCGGGCTGCTCAACTTTCAAGTGATGCGAAGGGGTAAGGCACGGCTTTGCCATTCCTCATCGGCAGGATGATGACCGCGGAGCCGGCTGTGCTTTCGAGGCCGCTGTCGTTGCGAATGCCGGTCTCGCACTCGACGATACCGAGCCCATCCTTCTCGTAGGTATGGGTCACTCTTCCCCATGCGGTGAGGGTTTCCCATTCGATGTTCATGGCGCGGTACTGGAAAGAAATCTTCGCCACCCAGCCTTCGAGGCCGGCCCATTCGTCGAGCATCTGGGCGAGGAGGTGCTGTTTCCAGGAACCGTTGATGAGCAGGCCGGGGTTCTTGTCATGGCCGGTGGTAAAGGGGTAGTCATAGTGGATCCGATGCCAATTCTCGGACGACGCAGACCAGCGCATGATGTGCGCCGGACTCATCGGTCCCTTCTCCACGGGGGTAAGCTCATCCCCGACCTTGACGTCGTCGAAGTAGCGCTGCGTTGCATATCCCATTTAAGGTGGCTCCGTGAATTGTCGGGCGTTGGCTGGATTAGCGAAAAATGGCGGTCTGCCGTGCACGCGCGATGAGGTCGCCATCGTCGTCCTGGAAGATCGTCTCGGTGATGACGATGGCCATAGGGCCTGTGCGGCCGATGCGTTCCCGGATGTCATGGTAACGAGCCTTCGTGCGGACGCGCCTGCCAGGCCGAATGCGCTTGTAGAGGTCGATTTCCGAGCCCCCATTGACCATGCGCTGGAAGCCGTGCGGCACGCGCGGAAGGGCCTGTCGATTAGCGCCGCCGCCCCCGTAGGCATCCCAGTCGCGGTCGGTCTTGAGACGGTCGAGCGGGTCCGGGGTGCCATGCGCGCGCCGAAAGGCGAACGAAAAAAAGAGGGGAGGACAGACCACCTCCCCGTACTTGGTGCCGCGCGCGTACGCCTCGTCGTAGTACAGGGGGTTGTCATCCATAATGGCGTGGACGAAGCGGCGGACTTCCGAGGGTGAGATGGGGTCGGAATAGGCGCTCCATTCGGTTTCCACTCCAATGAAGGCCTTGACTTCGTCGGTCAGGAAGGATTTGTACGCGGGGGTCATAAGGTGCGGTCTCTTGTTGAACATGGCGGGCGCGAAGCGTCCGCAGCCACGGACTGTAGCAGGGTTTTGTCGCACGCATCAATCGCTGAACATGCGCGCCGCCCGGTGCGGCACATTCCTGTGCGGTGAGCATTCGCAGAAGAGACTTCGGCATCACGGTTTCTTGCAGTCTTGTAATTCCACGAAGAGGCGTTGGCGTGCCGACATGCGCGTGTTGCCCACCTGTGAAGCGCTCTTTCACCTCTGATGCAGTCAGCGCTTTGATGATCTCGGCGTGTAACCGCGTAATGATAGTGGGCGCTGTCTTCGCCGGCGCGAGGAAACCGTGCCATTGCAGGGCTTCGTAATCTCTGACGGCCTTCTTGTGACGTATTACCTCGGCTTTGAATTCAACTGTAAACACGCGACGCTTCAGTTGCTCTTTCTTGATGACTTCCAGTGCGCTATGCTGCTTGTCTGCTTTCATGATTTCTCGTTTGTTAAGTCACCAACAGAAAGCTTACAGGATCATCATTCAAGGAAAAATGCGCAGCGCGCGCTGCCATCTACAAGGAGACCCACCATGGCCATCAGCCTGAAGATCAACGGGGCGATCCGCTCGGTCGACGCCGAGCCGGACACGCCGCTGCTCTACGTGCTGCGCAACGATCTTGAGCTCAACGGCGCCAAATACGGCTGCGCCATGACGCAATGCGGCACCTGCACAGTGCTGATTAACGGCGCGGCGAGACGCTCCTGTGTGACGCCGGTCGGCTCGATCGAGGGAAACGAGGTGACCACGCTCGAAGGGCTCGGCACGCTCGACAAGCCGCACCCGCTGCAGCAGGCCTTCATCGATGAACAGGCGGCACAGTGCGGCTATTGCGCCAGCGGCATGATCATGACCGCGGCCGACCTGCTTAATCGCAATCCGCAACCGCGGGAAGCGGACGTGCGGGCGGCGCTCACCGACAATCTCTGCCGCTGCGGCACCCACAACCGAATCATCCGCGCCGTCCTGCGCGCTGCGCAACGGAACGGGAAGATCTGACCATGAACGCTCCTCACCTGACACGCCGCGAATTCACTGCCGCCCTCGGTAGCATCGTCCTCTCGTTCAGCCTCGCTCCGAAAGTCCTGAATGGGCAGACCCCGGCGCAGCTCCCCGGCAGCCTGCAGACCAACCGCACGCTGGATGCCTGGCTGCGCATCAATGCCGATGGCAGCATCATCGTGTTCACCGGCAAGGTTGAACTCGGGCAGGGCATCGTGACGGCGCTCGCCCAGATCGCCGCCGAGGAGCTCGATGTGCCGCTCGCGCGCGTCACGATGATCTCGGGCGACACCGGCCGCACTCCTAACGAGGGGCAGACCGCCGGCAGCCAGTCGATCGAGCAGAGCGGCACCGCGCTGCGCATGGCGGGCGCCGAGGTGCGCGCCCTGCTCATTGACCTCGCCGCCAGGAAGCTCGGCGTTGCCGCCGATACGCTAAAGGTCACGGATGGCGTCATCCATGCGCCTGACGGGCGCAAGGTCGGCTACGGTGAGCTCGCCGCGGAAGCGGACCTCAAGCGCGAGGCAACCGCCAAGGTGCCGCCGAAGCCGGCCGCACAGCACAAGATTGTCGGCAAGTCCGCGCCGCGCATCGACATCCCGGCCAAGATGACGGGCGGCGCCGCCTTTGTGCAGGACGTGCGGCTTCCCGGCATGGTGCATGGCCGCGTGGTACGGCCGCCACGCTATGGCGCCAGGCTCGACAGCTTCGATGATGCCAGGATCAAGGCCATGCCGGGGGTCATCGCGGTGGTGCGCGACGGCAGCTTTCTCGGCGTGGTGGCGCGGCGCGAAGAACAGGCCATTAATGCACGGCTTGTGCTGATCGAATCCGCCAAGTGGTCGGGCGGCTCCGCGCTGCCCGATCCGGCGAAGATGTACGAGCAACTCATGTCGCTGCGCAGCGAGGACAGGGTGATCGGTGAAAAGGACGCGCCCTTCCCGGCCGGCGCCAAGGTGATCGAGGCGACGTACCATCGGCCCTATCAGGCGCATGCTGCGATCGCGCCCTCCTGCGCGTTGGCCGAGTCCAAGGACGGCAAACTTACGGTCTGGACCCACAGCCAGGGCGTCTTTCCGCTGCGCGCCACCATCGCCAGGGCGCTCGGTCTGCAGCCACGCGACATCCGCTGCATCCACGCCGAGGGCGCCGGCTGCTACGGCCACAACGGCGCCGACGACGCCGCCTTCGACGCCGCAATGCTGGCGCGCGCCGTCGATGGGCGGCCGGTGCGGCTGCAATGGATGCGCGACGACGAGTTCAAGTGGGAGCCCTACGGCCCCGCCATGACCATGAAGGTCAAGGGCGCCGTCGCCAGCGGCCGCGTGGTCGACTGGGCCTTCGACGTCTGGAGCCAGAGCCACAACACGCGGCCGGGCGATCCCAATGGCATCAATCTGCTCGGGAGCTGGTACCTCGCCGATGCGAAGCAGCCCGGGCCGGCGCGCCATGCCGCACAGCCGAACGGTGCGGGCGACCGCAACGCCATCACGCGTTACGATTTCCCGCGCCAGCGCACCACGCACCACCTGATCATGGACAATCCGGTGCGGACCTCGGCGCTGCGCACGCTCGGCGCCTATGCCAATGTGTTCGCGATCGAGTCCTTCATGGACGAACTCGCGGCCGCTGCCGGCATCGACCCGGTGGCGTTCCGCCTCGCGCACATCACGGACGAGCGCGAGCGCGCCGTGATCGAGGCCGTGGCCAAGGCCGCCGCTTGGAAACCGGGCGAGAAGGGCGACGGCCGGCGCGGCCGCGGCATCGGCTACGCGCGCTACAAGACCGTGGCCACCTACAATGCGGTGATCGCCGAGGTTGAAGTGAATCGCGCGACCGGCATCGTCAAGGTGCCGCGCATCTGGACAGCGGTCGATGCCGGGCAGATCATCAATCCCGACGGCCTGACCAACCAGATTGAAGGCGGCATCATCCAGTCGATGAGCTGGACCCTGCACGAGCACGTGAGGTTCGACCGCAACGGGATCCTGTCGCAGGACTGGATGAGCTATCCGATCCTGACCATGCCGGACGTGCCCAGGGTCGAGACCGTGCTGATCGACCGGCCAAACGAACGTGCGCTCGGCGCCGGCGAGGCCGCGCAAGGGCCGGCGGCAGCCGCTATCGCAAATGCGTTCGCAGCCGCGACCGGCAGGCGCATCCGCGAGCTGCCGTTGACGCCCGAGCGAGTGAAGGCGGCCCTGGGATTGCCGTTGACCGGCACGCCTTCGAGGCCGGCTCGGTATCCCATTGATGCCAGTGCTGATGTAGTCAAATAGGGGCTGTAATTGGTGATGGGGCGGTGAAGGGTCGCCACGGTCGACACCGGCGGAGTGGAACCCGCAAGCACCTTCGCCGTCACTGCAGTCCACATCATAGAACGTCGGCGTTGTGTCTCGCCAGACTTAGCAAGGCGGCATATACTGTATGTAGTGCAAACGAATGTAATTCCGTTGTTGTGTCATTGATTAATCAAACCACGTTCGAAGGAGGGTCCGATGGATTCGAAACGAAACAGTCGCAGGGAGCTATTCAAAGCGGGCGCAGCGTTGGCCGGTGGCGTCGCGCTAGGTGCAGTGGGTAAGGCCCAGGCGCAGCACGACCATCATGCGATGACCCCGGACAGCAAAAACGCGTCGCCGATGCTTCATGGCAGCAAGGAGCAGATCGAATACGGCCACCGTTCCAAATTCGTGACCTCGGTGCGCGTACAGCACCCCATCGGCGGCAGGCCGTCACCCGACGTGTTTGGCAAGGTGTTCCACGTGGCCACGCCGTTGCAGGATTCTGTGGGCGTGATCACGCCATCGTCGTTGCACTATATAGCGACGACCCGCGGCTCCTTCCTGCCGGACATCGACCCCAGGCAGCACACGCTGACGATACACGGCTCGGTGGATCGGCCCCTGACCCTCACCATGGACGAATTGAAGCGCTTCCCGTCAGTCACCCGTTTGCATTTCATCGAGTGTGCAGGTAACCGGCACAATGGGAAGCAAAGAAACGTGCAGGATACGCACGGGATGACCAGTTGCTCCGAATGGACCGGCGTGCTGCTGTCCATGCTGCTCAAGGAGTGCGGCCTCAAAGGCAGCGCGAAATGGTTCGTCGCTGAAGGCGCCGAAGAAGTGAAGGGCGCCTCAAGCATACCCATCGCCAAAGGGATGGACGACTGCATCATCGCCTACGGGCAGAACGGCGAGCCGCTGCGGCCGCAGCAAGGGTTCCCCGTGCGCATCATGGTTCCCGGATTCGAGGGTATCTACCACACCAAGTTTCTGCGGCGCATCAAGGTAACCGACGAGTTTTTGATGAACTACAACGAATTCGGGCATCTCCGTCCGGAAGACAAGGTGCTTGCGCTTGGCGACCAGATCGGGCCCAAGTCGGTTATCACGTACCCGTCCGGCACACAGCGGCTGCCTGGCCCCGGACTCTACGAGATCAGCGGGCTGGCCTGGTCCGGCGGCGGCGCCGTCAAGACCGTGGAAGTATCCACCGATGGCGGGAAGAAGTGGAACCGCGCCGAGTTCAAGAATACGCCACAACGCATGGCGCATGTCCGATTCGCCTACCCATGGAAGTGGGATGGAACCGAGACCACGATTATGTCGCGCACCACCGACGAGATCGGGCAGAGGCAGGCGATGCGAGAGGAGATCGCCAATTGGTGGAAAGTACCCGTCGTACGGGACTACCGGGTGCCCGGGCTGGACAACAGCGTTATGCCCTGGAAGATAGCCAAGGACGGGAGCATAACCAATGGCCTCGCGTAAGGTGAGTCAGATGCTTAGAGTTGTCGCGATTCCGCTGCTGCTGGGGAACCTCTTGAGTCCCGCGTTCGCGCAGTCGCCCACCTATGGCGTGGGACGCACGCCGACCGCGGAAGAACTCCGCCGCATGGATATCTCGATTAGTCATACGGGAGCGGAACTCCCTCCCGGCCGCGGCACCGCCAAGGAAGGCGCACAGGTTTACCTGCAAAAGGCGTGCGTCGCCTGCCATGGCGCAGCGGGCGTAGGGGGGTTGGCGCCCATATTGGCAACGAAACACGGCGCGGATGTTCCTGTCTGGAAAAAGGAGCGCATCCTGCCACTACGCTCGCCGTATGCGACAGTAGTGTGGGATTACATCAATCGTGGCATGCCACTGGGGCAGGAGGGAACTCTGACTCCCAATGAAGTATATGCGTTGACGGCCTATCTGCTCTTCCTCAATAAGGTGATCCCAGAGGACCAGGTACTCGACAAAGAGAGTCTGCCAAAGGTCAGGATGCCGATTGGCGATGAATTCGGCAAGCCGCATGACTGGAAGCGTAACGCGCCAAGGCTTGAGGGTTACCCCTACTAGCCTTACTGCGTCACAACCGGGTATAGGAATTGTCGCGGTAGGGACGACGGTTACCCGTCGCCCCCCGCACAGATCCATACTGGCAGAATTGCCGCATACGGCTCCTGCCTCAGGTAGTGACACGATTGGGTTGCGGTGGATAGGGGTGCTGTTGTCGGCAGCGCGGAACATAACGGTCAGTAAGGCGCTTGAATCGCACCCATGTCATTCGATGTCGTTGGCTGCGACGACGCAAGCTCTGCAACCATGCCCCGCATACCTCATCGCGAAAGCCTTGTAGCCGACGCAGATTGTCCGGCACCGCGTGGTAGTTGAAATAACCGCTACAGCACCGCACGTTCCAACGATTGTCAAGAAACCAAAAACAGACTATAACCAACCCGTCCAAGACAAGAAAACGTCGTATTCAGTCGGCCTCATGTAGCCGCAAATCACTGGCCTCAAGCACCGGCAAATTCACGGCAATAAAAGAATTCTCGGCGAAACACGGTGCACTGTTGCTTGGAATGCCGACCTCAATCTTTTGCCTTTAAGGACTTTCGCCCATGCGCCTTGGCCTGTTCATGATGCCCTTGCATCCGTCCTATCGCGCGATTGCCGATTGCTACGACCGCGATATCGATCAGTTGGTGTTGGCCGACAAGTTGGGGTTCGACGAAGCCTGGCTCGGTGAACACTTCACCGAGAAATGGGAAAATGCACCGTCGCCCGATCTGTTGATTGCGAAAGCGTTGGGGTTAACCAAACGGATTCGTTTCGGCACCGGGGTAACCTTGCTCGCCATGCACGAACCGGTTTATCTCGCACATCGGGTGGCGATGCTCGATCACCTGGCGCGCGGGCGCTTCAACTGGGGGATCGGGCTTGGCGGGATTCCGACCGACATGGTGTTGATGGGACTTGACCCGGCTGAGGCGCGCGGTCGCGCGACCGAAGCCCTCGACGTAGTGCTCGGGCTTTGGCAAAGCGACAGCTCGTTTTCGCATCAGGGCGAGTTTTTCCGCATCGAGGCGCCGAAATTCAATCCCGTGACCGAACGCGGACTGCACATGAAGCCGATGCAGTTGCCGCATCCGCCGATCGCAATAGCCGCGAGCACGCCGCGATCCGGTTCGCTGAAAGTCGCCGGTGCGCGCGGCTGGTCGCCGATGTCGAGCTCGTTGTTGTCGAGCGCGTTTCTGCCGGGTCACTGGGAGACCGTGGTCGAGGGCGCGAAGAGCTCGGGCGTGACGCCGAATCGCAGCGACTGGAAAATTGCCCGCGACGTTTTTGTCGGGCCGACACCCGAAATTGCCCGTGAACGCGCGCGCACCGTGCTTGGCCGCAATTACGATGTGCATCAACGGCCGAGCCGCGCCGGCACCCCCCAGATGCAAATCATGAAACTCGATCCGTCGATGGCCGATGACGACATCGACGTCGACTATCTGATGGAGAATCTGTGGATCGTGGGAGACCCGCAACAGTGTGCTGACAAGATCCGCGCACTGTACGAGACGGTCGGTGGCTTCGGCACCTTGCTCAGCGTGACTGCCGATTCAGACGATCCCGCCTGGGATCACGAGAGCCTGCGGCTACTCGCCGAAGAGGTTGCACCGCGAATTGCCGATTTGGGCTGAATGACTGTTCATGGCCGGGTGCCGCCCGATGCGATCGAGCCTCAGATTTCCACATCGCTGCCATTGACGAGGGCCGGGGCGCGCCCCACGCCCGCCGTTCGGAGAATTGAACATAGCCCGAATAGTTCTTCTACCTAATCCCGCTCAGTCGGGGATGAAAGCAACTGCGTCGATCTCGATCAGGGCTCCCTGGAGAAGGCCCGCGACCTGCACAGCCGCACTCGCTGGCAGGTTCGCGCCAAAACGCTCGCCGCGCACGCGGCCGTACTCGGTGTATTCGTCCAGGCTCGTCAGCCACGCTGTAATGCGAACGACGTGTTGGAGCGAGCCCCCGACGGCGCGAAGCGCCGCCTCTATCCGGTCAATGCACCCGTTCGCCTGCTCGGCCATCGTGCCGCCGGGGGCGATGTTTCCCGACACGTACACCGTTCTACCCGCCCCCCTGACCACCACCGCCTTGCTGTAGCTGGCACCGCTAGTGACAGGGATACGCTCTATGTTCATGTCTGCTCCGTATAGTTGTCGATCAATCTGAGCAGTCGCTTTTCATGGCACTCATCCTTCACCATGAAGTGTATTGCGTGTGCTAGGATCATGCCACGGAACATCCACGGAGGCTGCACATGGCGAAGATACGGCACATCGCGATCCGCTGCGAGGACGTCGAGGCAACTGCGGCTTTCTTTCAGCAGGTATTCGGTCTGCGCTTGGTACAGCGCCGGGACCACGGGCCGGTCGATCTATCCGACGGCGACGTGAACATCACGCTGCTGCCCACGACCATACGGGGCCGTACCAGGCCAGCGGGTTTCGAGCACATAGGTTTCAGCGTGGACGATGCCGACGCCACCAGGCAACGGCTGCTCGAGGCGGGGGCCACTGAACTCAATCCCATCGCTCTTGGCGATGCTTACTACGAATCGAAGTACCAGCTTCCCGAGGGGCTGGTCATCGACGTGGGCCATTGGCGGGGCACCTCACCGCTGCCCGGACAGGAACCATCGACTGCCGCCCCGGCTCGTCACAAGGACAGCGTTCCCGGCTAAAAGTTGTTCTCGCCGCTCCCGCCGCTCGCAGCAAGCGGCGGTGAGTACCGGTTAGCATTGCACATCGGCTTCTTACTTTAGCCGGAGCTGCGCGCCTTACGTGTTGCGCATCACCCTGCCCGGCAGCGCGCCCATGTGCTCGCCGTCCTTCAGCAGAACCTGCCCGTTGACGATCGTCGCGGCGACGCCAGCAGCGGGTTTCCTTGACGCGCCGGCCGCCCGCCGAGGGACCTCAGGGCCGGGCTCAATTTTCTGAGCTGCCGTTTTGGGCCGGAACTTGCCCGTGGCGACACTACAAGCGCCTGACAAAATAACCGGTCATGCCAGCTTCAGGTCGCCTGCTATTGCGTCGTCAACACCACCTTCCCCGCCACCTTGCGCGCAGCCAGCGCATTGAGCGCATCCGCGGCTTTTTCCAGCGGATAGGTAGCCCACACGTGCGGCTTGATCTTCCCCTGCGCAAACCACTTCCAGATTTCCACGGCATTGGCACGCTGTTGCGCACGATCACGTTTGGCGAAGGCGCCCATCCACACGCCGACGATGCTGCAACATTTGATCAGCGGCAGGTTAAGCGGAATCTTGGGAATGTCACCGGCCGCAAACCCGATCACCAGAAAACGCCCACCCCATGCCATGTCCCGCAGGGCGAGTTCCGAGTACTCGCCGCCCACCGGGTCATAGATCACGTCGACGCCGTTGCCATTGGTGATCGCCTTCACGCGCGCGCGCATGTCTTCAGTCACGTAATTGATCGTTTCATCGGCGCCGTGCGCACGGCACACCGCGAGCTTTTCCTCGCTCGAAGCACAGGCAATCACCCTGGCGCCGAGCGCCTTGCCGATCTCGACCGCGGCCATGCCCACGCCGCCAGACGCACCCAGCACCAACAAGGTCTCACCCGCGCGCAGCTGACCGCGATCGGTTAGCGCGTAATAGGAAGTGCCGTAGGTAGACGCCAGGCCCGCGGCGCTCGCGAAATCGATGGTGTCGGGAATCGCCAGCAAGCGGTCGGTCTCCACCATCACCTCTTCAGCATAGCCGCCGTCTGCCGCCTGGGCAGCGACGCGGTCGCCGACCTTCCAGCCTTCGACGCCTGCGCCTATGGCTTTCAGCACTCCCGCCACTTCGGAGCCCGGGATGAAAGGCAGCTTGGGCTTGGTTTGATATTTATTCTGGATGATGAGCGTGTCCGAAAACTTAACATTGGCCGCTTTCACACTCATCACTACCGTACCCGGCGCAGCTACAAGCGCAGGACGGTCTTCGATCACTAACGACTCCGGGGGGCCCCAAGCCTTGCATACCACTGCTTTCATTTGCCTACTCCCTGTTCACGATACTTGTCTGATGACGCTGACGCGGAATTGCTCCACGCTGCTGATGTTACCGCAACCCGTGCTTGGAAGTTCACGGGGCGGGTGCGATTCAAACTGATGTGGAGGCACGAAAATTTATTCGAATCAAAGAAACTCCCTCACCCGCCCTGGGGCGGGAGAAGGCGGGGGTGAGGGTAGGGGAAGCACAAGTTTGCTCTGCGGCCAGCCCTACCCTCACCCCAACCCTCTCCCGCCCAAGCGGGTGAGGGAGCCGAGTTGCGAAGATGCGTAGGCACCCGTGCTTCCACATCAGTTTGAATCGCACCCTCACGGGGCAGATTGAAGCGCTGGTCAGCTTCAGCCTGTATGCCACCGCTGCGCGCCGTGCCCGCCGCAATCTCGATCCCGCTATAATCGCCATGATTAACCCCTCGCATCACACGGACAGGAGAGACCATGGCGCAGCCGACAGTGCGGCTCGGATACATCGGCGCCGGCGCCTACAGCCGGCGCGTGCTGCTCCCCAATTTCCAGAAGATCCCCGGTGTCGAACTGGTGGTCGTCGCCAACAGCAGCCAGGAATCCTCCGATGCCGTGGCTAAGACATTTGGCTTCGCCCGCACCGCGGCCGACTGGCGCGAGGTGGTGGATGCGAAGGACATCGACGCGATTGTCGTCGGCACGCGCACCGAGGCGCATTACGAGATGATCCCGCCAGTGCTCGAAGCCGGACGTCACCTGCTGTCGATGAACGCGCTCTGTCGTAACGCTGCACAGGCCCGCGAGCTGACCGCCAAGGCCGCTGCGCGCGCCCAGCTGGTGACGCTGGTATACCCGGCCGGAGGCGCGGCCTACTTCCTGCGCGAGGACGCGATGATGCGCCACCTGCTCGACGACGGTTATGTGGGCACGGTGCTCCAGGGCGCCCACTACTGGTACTCGCCGTTCTTCGGTCTCGGCAGCATGTTCGAGGTCGGTAACCGCTGGTTCGGCCGCCACACCCGCATCCTCGGCTATCGCCGCAGTTACACCGTCCAGGGCGCCACGGTCGCCGCCCGTGCGGGCCGCGGCGAGGTTCGTCCCGAAACCAACATCGCCATTGCCGAACTCGCCAGCGGCGCCATCATCACTTACCAGCACAGCACCGTCGCCGGCGAGACCGCACGTCCGCGCTGGGAAATTATCGGCGCCGACGGCTACGTCGTCGCCTACGCCGGCACTGGCAACACGTCCGCCAGCTTCTTCGGCGCCAAACGTGGATCCAGCGAACTCGAGCCGCTGACGATTCCATCCGCGTACCGCGGCGGCGTCAACGTCGAGGATGACTTCATCGCCGCCATCCGCGGCGAGCGCGTGCCGGCCCGTGCCATTCCCCGCTTTGAGGACGCTATGCAGCTGCTTCGATTCGGCGAGGTCTGGCGCGAGTCCACGGAAAAAGGCGGCTGGTGCGACTTGCCCTGATGCCTGTTGTATTGCGAAATCCGCGGCTTGAAGATTGACGGCGGCAAACGGAATCGGAATACTCGGGGCAGTACTGCTAAATATCTTCTCATATCACAAGGGGCTGACTTTGGACTGGATCACAGTCGATATCGCGATAGGCAACTGCGACGACGCACGACGATTTACCACGCTGCGAAGCGCGGGCATCGAGAGCATCTTGTCGCTGAACGGCTGGCCCAATGGCAACGCCAACGGCCACGGCCTCACCTGGCGATGCGTAGAGCTTATCGACGGCCATGGCAACGATGTCACCCGGCTGCAGGAGGCGGTGTCGCAACTCCACGAACTCCTCGCCAAGGGTTCGGTGCTGGTCCACTGCATGGAGGGCGTGAGCCGCTCGCCGCTGGTGGTGGCAAGTTATCTGGCGGACAAAGCCGCGCGTCCGTTTGAGGATTGTCTGCAAGAGATTTCGCAGTTGCGCAAGTGGGTGGCCCTGCAGCCGGGATTGCTTGAACTGCGGCGCGCCTACGAGTCAGCGATCCAGCCGCACCAGCGGATCGGTCGTCTCGGCAGTGCGCACGACGCACTGCAGGCCTCTGCCGACCGCTAACGGAACCTCTAACATGCGCAACAACGAGCAGGACCCTCTGCAGCGATCCATTTTGTCGATCGATGCGGTCGACGCAGGGCTCGGTGCGACCGGCTACATTGCCAGCCGCCGCATCTCCACCGCCATTTACATGGCCCATCATTTGCGCAAGCCTATTCTGGTGGAAGGCCCGGCCGGCGTCGGCAAAACCGAACTCGCCAAGTCGGTCGCGTCGTGGCTCATGCTGCCGCTGATCCGCATGCAGTGCTACGAGGGACTGGACGAGTCCAAGGCGCTCTACGAATGGAAATACGGCAAGCAACTGTTGTACACGCAGATACTGCGCGAAAAAGTAGGTTCGCTGATCGGTGACGCGGACGACTTTGACACCGCGCTGCAAAGGCTGCACGCATTTGGGGATGTCTTCTTTTCCAAGGACTTCCTCGAGCCGAGGCCGCTGTTGCGCGCGCTGGAGCAACCCGGTGGCGCTGTGCTGCTGATCGACGAAATCGACAAGTCGGATCAGGAGTTCGAGGCATTCCTGTTGGAACTGCTCTCCGACTATCAGGTGACCATACCGGAGATCGGCACCGTCACCGCGGTGGTCCCGCCCTTCGTGTTCCTCACCTCGAACTCCACCCGCGACCTGGGTGACGCGCTCAAGCGCCGCTGCCTGCATCTGCACATCGGATTCCCGGACGAGAAACTCGAGGCGCGCATCATCGCCTCGCGCGTGCCCGGCATCGACGCGCGGCTGCTGGCACAGCTCGTCGCCTTCGTGCAGCAACTGCGCGGGCTTGATTTGAAGAAACTGCCTTCGGTCAGCGAATCCATCGACTGGGCAAGGGTGATGGTGCTGATGCACACCGCCGTGCTGGCGGAAGACATGGTACGCGACACGCTCAACGTACTGCTGAAGTTCGAGTCGGACATCGAAGCCGCTGCGAAACACATCGCCGATTTCGCGCGCAAAGCGCAGCAGGCTGTGGTCACCCATCGCTGATGTCTGCGTCCAGCCCCCCTGCGCCGGTACGGGCAGCAGCCAGCGAGCCGCTGCGCCGCTTCCTGCAGGTGGCCCGCGGGTCGGGACTGCGTGTCTCGGCGGCCGAAGGCATTGATGCCGCCAGCGCCGTCGATCTCGTCGGCTTTTCCGACCGCACCCTGCTCAAAGACACGCTGGGCCTGGTCCTCGCCAAGACTGTGGACGAGAAAGCGCTTTACGACGAAGCGTTCGAGCTTTATTTCCAGCGCGACGAATTCGCCGGCGCGAATGAAGCGGCGTCGCAGCACCCGCGCCAGTCGGCGCCTGAGGGTTTGCATGAGATCGGAGGCGCAGGCGGGCCATCGCCAGCGTTGTCCGAACTGCTCGAAAGCGAAGACGCGGCTGCGCTCGCCATGGCCATGGAAATCGCGGCACACCAGAGCGGCGTCGAGAAGATCCGTTATCTGACCCAGAAAAACCTGTACGTGCGTCAGATCCTGCATCGCATGGGCCTGCGTGACGCACAGCAAGAGATAGAAGCGTTGCTTGCCGCAGGCACCGCGGAGGCCACTGCCCGCGCGCGGCTGCTGGAACAACGCATCGAACGGCTGTGGGACTCGGCCCGGGATTTTGTCGAGCGCAGCCTGCTGCTCTTCGCCCGCGGCGAGACCGAGCAGTACCGCGAAAGGTTGCTCAAATCCGCCCGGCTGGCGAATCTCGATCGGCAACAGCTGGAGCGGATGCGCGTGCTGGTGCGGCAGATGGCGAAGCGGCTCGCAACGCGCTACGCGAGGAAGCGGCGGCGGCGCCAACGCGGCCAGCTGGACGTACGCCGCACGCTGCGTCGAAATATGGGTTGGGGTGGCATTCCTTTCATTACCACATGGAAACAGAAGCGCATCGAGAAAGCACGGGTGATGGTGCTGTGCGACGTATCGGGGTCGGTGGCGTGGGTGTCGCAGTTTCTGCTGATGTTTCTGTATGCCTTGACGGAGGTGCTGTCGGATATTCGTTCGTTTGCCTACGCCGGCTCGCTGACAGAGGTGAGCGACATTCTCGAGCACCAACCGATCGATGAGGCCATCACCCGGGTGATTGCGTTGATGGGCTTCGGTTCCTCGAACTATGGCAACGCGTTCGCCGAGTTCGAGGCGGGCTGGATGCAACATGTCACCAGCAAGACCACCGTGATCATCCTTGGCGACGCCCGCGGAAACGACACGGATCCGCGCACGGACATCGTCGCACGCCTGTCCAAGCGAGCCAAGCGCATCATTTGGCTGAACCCGGAATTCCGCTCCTCCTGGGGCACCGGCGACTCCGACATCTATCGCTACGCGCCTTATTGCAGCCTGGTGCAGGTATGCAGCACCCTCAACGACCTGGAGCGTGTCATGACCGATCTGCTGCAGGATGCCGCTTGACTACGCAGTAGGCGGTAGAATATAACTTATTGTTATTATTATTGTTTTAGTTATTAATCGCACCTGACCCTATTATTTTCATAACCATAAATAAATCGTGAGTTGTTTCCCTTTGTCAAAACTATTCAGGAAGGAATGAGCCCATGTCGAACGAATTGTCCGGAAAAGTTGCAGTGATCAGCGGCGGCAGCCGTGGCATCGGCCGCGCCATCGCCAAGGCCCTCGCCGCGCAGGGAGCGCAGACGGTGCTCGCCGCCAAGTCGGAAGCCAATCTCAAGAAGACCGCGGACGAGATCGCCGCGACCAAGGCCCTGAAGCCGACCATCGTCGCCGCCGACCTCGGCACGACTGAAGGTTGCCAAGCGGTTTTCGCAAAGGTGAAAGAGGCGCACGGCCGTTGCGACATCCTGGTCAACTCGGCCGGCGCAACCAAGGCCGGCAATTTCGTTGAACAGTCCGACGAAATCTGGATGGACGGCTTCGCATTGAAATTCTTTGGCGCTGTCCGCCTGTCGCGCCTGTTCTGGCCGATGCTCGTCGAGGCGCAGGGTAAGATCGTCAATATCGACGGCGGCATGGCGCGTACTCCCAATCCCGGAAATTTGATCGGCAGCACAGTCAACGCGGCCATGGCCAGTTTTGGCAAGGGCTTGTCGAGCCTCGGCATCCGTGACGGTGTCAATGTCAACACCATTCATCCTGGCCGCACTGAAACCGACCGCAATGCCGAACTCGTCAAACAGCAGGCCGCGGCCGAGAACAAGACGGTTGAGCAGGTCGCGGCTGAAACAGCCAAGAAAGCCGGCGTTCGCCGCCTGGGCCAGCCGGAGGACGTTGCAGCCTTGGCGCTCTTCCTGGTCTCGCCCGCCGCTAGCCACATTCAGGGCGCGGCGATCTCGGTCGACGGCGGGGGCACCAAGGGACTGTTTTGATTGCGGAATTTCTCAAAACGGAGAACAACGATGAATCCCATGCATACAGTACGCAAATCGCTTCTGGTGGTCCTGCTGGCAGCGTTCGCGACAGCGGCCGTTGCGCAGAAATCCGGCGGCACGCTGCGTTTTCCGTTGCGCGAGAATCCGAGTAGCGCGTCGCTGCACGAGGAATCTTCCATAACGGCAATGCAGCCCTTTATGGCGGTGTTCAACAATCTGGTCATGTACGATCAGCAGCAGGAGATGGCGCGCCCCGAATCGATCAAGCCGGATCTCGCCACCGAGTGGTCGTGGAGCGCCGACAACAAGGTGCTCACCATGAAGCTGCGTCAAGGCGTCAGGTGGCATGATGGCCAGCCTTTCACCAGCGCCGATGTCCAGTGCACCTGGGACATGATCCTGGAGAAACGCGTTTCCAATTGGCGCAAGAATTCGCACAAGGAGTGGTATGGCAACCTCAAGGAAGTCACGGTCGTAGGGCCGCACGAGGTGCGCTTCGTGCTGGGACGCCCGCAGCCTTCCTTTTTGTCGTTCCTCGCCAGCGGCTGGTCGCCGGTATATCCCTGCCACGTCGATGGGCGGGTGATGCGCCAGAAGCCGATAGGCACCGGCCCGTTCAAGGTCGCGGATTTCAAACCGAACGACGTAATTCGGCTGTTGAAAAACACCGACTACTGGAAACCGGGGCGGCCGTACCTCGACGGCATCGTGTTTCGCATTATGCCCAGTACCGCCACGCGAGTACTGTCGTTTGTGGCGGGAGAGTTCGACATGACCGGCACCTCGACCGTGACGCCGCACACCGTTAAAGAGGTCCAGGCGCAGGTGCCGAAAGCCGTGTGCGCAACTACGGGCACCATGGTCACCGGCGTGGTGCTGATTAATCACAAGGCTCCGCCCTTCGACAACCCGAAGGTCCGGCGTGCGGTTGCACTGGCGCTCGACCGCAACGCCTTCGTCGCCGCTCAGCAGGGCGGCGGCCGCCTCGGCGGCATCATGATGTCACCCCCGTACGGGGTGTGGGGTCTTCCGCCTGCACAACTCGAAATATTGCCCGGATTCGGCAAGAGCCTCGAGCGCAATCGGGCGGAGGCCAGAAAGCTGATGGAGGAAGCAGGGTACGGACCCGACAAGAAACTGAAGACGACGTTCCTGGTGCGCAACTCAGCCCCCAATTTCCTGATGGGCGCCACGCTCGCCGCGGATCAGCTGCGCAGCATCTATATCGACGGCGCGATCGAGCAGAAGGACTACACGGTGTTTACCGGCGCGATCATGAAGGGGGCGTTCCAGACCGCCTTCGAGACCTCAGGCTCGGCGATCGATGATCCGGACGTCGTGCTCTACGAAAATTTTAAATGCGAATCGATACGCAACTACAACAAATACTGCAGTCGCGAGGTCGAGGCAAAAATAGAAGAACAGTCCTCGACCATCGATCCTGCCAAGCGCAAGCAACTGGTACAGGCGCTTGATCTGCTGCTGCAGCAGGAGATCGCCCGCATAGCGGTATACCATTCCACCAGCGCCGCGTGCTGGCATCCGCATGTCAAGGGTTACTTGCGATCGATGAACGGCATCTACACGCACCATAGAATGGAAGATGTGTGGATCGACAAGTAACGACATCTCCGCTGTGGCAGCGGCTCTCAGGCTCCCGGGCCGCGCATTGCCGTCAGTGATCCGCGCCGCTATTGGGTAATTTGCTTTCGTCCTGTGCGCTAACAAAGCCCAGCAGATGGCGCGCGCAGGCCTCAGGCGCAAGCGTCAGGACGGCGTGAGACGGTGTGGGCAAATGGATCATGCGCAGATTTCTGATGTTGGCCGTGAGCAGCCCTTCCTGCTCGGAACTGGTCAGCGCGCCGGCCGTCGGATACAGGCCGAGTACCGGTGCGTCGATGTGCGGCAGCAAGGCGGTTGCATTCGCGTGCTTTAGCAGGCCGTAGAGACCGCACAGCACTTCCACATCCGTTTTGCCAATCTCATTCACGTACCACTCGCGTAGCGCCAGCGGCGTCTCGGGCGGAAAAAATCCGGGCGCGCCGTAAATCGCCTTTGCCCACGCGGCGGTCCCGAGCGTTCGCAGCGCCTGTTCGCGTGTCGCGTAACCGGCGGCATACGCGGCGTTTGTGTTTTGGTAAACCGGCGCGGCGACCAGTGTCAGCGAGCGGATGCGTTGCGCGTAGTCTGCCGCCAACAACATGCCGATAATGCCGCCGAACGACTCGCCGCAGTAGTGCACAGTGGCGAGATTCAACGCGTCCATAACCGCAATGACATCTTCGGCATAGGCTTCAAGCGTATGCACGGCTGACAAATCGAAATCGAGCGGCGATTCACCGTGCCCGCGCAAATCCATGCGCAGGATTTTATAGCGGCGTGCAAGATGCGGAATCCAGCCGTACCAGAGCCGCGATGAACGTGCATAACCGTGCTGCAACACGATGACACCGGCGTTCATCCACGGATCGGTGTAATCGTCAAAACGATAATGCAATGTGGGTTTGCCTGGTCTTGAAAGCAACGGCATGGCTAATTCACCGCCGCGCCTGTGCGCCTGACGATTTTCCCAAGGCACTCAACCTGCTGGCGTATATCGATGGCTTAGCGGCTCAGATGTCAGCTTGTGCCGGTCGCGCACTCGCTTTGGCTGTGGGTAGCCGCAAGTGACATGCCGCCCAATGGTCGGGACTGACTTCGATCAGCGGCGGCACCTCGCGCTTGCATTGCTCCGTCACATACGGACAGCGGGTATGGAAATGGCAGCCCGATGGCGGGTTGATCGGGCTCGGCACGTCGCCTTGCACCAGCCGCTTCTGACGCTTGAGTTTGGGATTGGGAATCGGCACTGCCGACAACAGCGCTTCGGTATAGGGATGCAGCGGATTCGAGAATAACGCGCGCTTCTCGGCATGCTCAACGATGCGCCCGAGGTACATCACTGCCACCCGATGGCTGATGTGCTCCACCACGGCGAGGTCGTGCGCGATGAACAAATACGATAGATTCTTTTCCTCCTGCAGGTCCATCATGAGGTTGATCACCTGGGCTTGAATCGAAACATCCAGCGCCGACACCGGTTCATCGCCAATGATGAGCTGCGGATCCAGCGCCAGCGCACGCGCGATGCCGATTCTCTGCCGTTGACCGCCTGAGAACTGATGGGGCAGGCTGTTCATCTGCGAAGCGCGCAGGCCGACGCGGTCAAACAGCGCAGCGACTCTCTCCTGCCGCTCCTTGCTGTTGCCGATGTTGTGAACGAGCAGCGGTTCACCGACGATTTCTCCCGCCGACATGCGCGGATTGAGCGACGAGAACGGATCCTGAAAAATAATCTGCGCCTGGCGTCTGCTGGTGCGCATCTCCGCCTTGCTCAGCGACAGAATATCGCGCCCGAGTATCCGCACTTCGCCCGAGGTAGGCTCGATAAGGCGGATCACCGCTCGCGCAACCGTTGATTTTCCGCATCCGCTTTCGCCCACCAGCCCCAGCGTTTGTCCGCGCGCGATGGAAAAGCTCACGCCGTCGACGGCGTAAACGTGGCCGCTGACCGTGCGCAACAAACCCTTGCGAACGGGGAAATGCTTTTTCAGATTGCGCACCTCCAGCACCGGGACACTCGCCGGGGATACCGCGGTTACCGGGGGCACGATCGCGTCATCCGGCATGCTGATCTCCCAGGAGCTTGTCCGAGTGCCAGCACGCCACACTATGGCCCGGCCGCTTCGTTTCGTACGGCGGAAACTCGTTGCGGCACACCTCACTCGCAAACGCGCATCGCGGCGCGAAGGTGCAGCCTTTTGGAAGATTGACCAGCGCGGGCACGATCCCCGGTATTTCCTTCAGGCGGATGCGCACGGGATCCAGCCCCGACATCGCGGCCAGATGCGGCACCGCGGCAAGCAGGCCCTGCGTGTAGGGATGCAGCGGTGTCTCGAAGAGTTCGACCACCTCGGCTTCCTCCACCTTCTTGCCGCCGTACATGACGATGACCCGCTGCGCCGTCTCCGCCACCACGCCCAGATCATGGGTAATCAGCACCACTGCCGTGCCCAGCCGCTCTTGCAGTTCCAGAATGATGTCGAGTATCTGCGCCTGAATCGTAACGTCGAGTGCCGTGGTCGGCTCGTCGGCGAGCAACACATGTGGATTGCAGGCAAGCGCCATTGCGGTCATCGCCCGCTGCCGCATGCCGCCGGAAAGCTGGTGAGGATATTCCCGCGCGCGCCGCGCGGCCTCGGGAATCTTCACCAGCTGCAGCATCTCCACCGCTTTGTCAAAGGCTGCGCTTCGCGACACATTCTGGTGCAGCATCACCGCTTCGCTGATCTGATTGCCGATCGACAACACCGGATTAAGCGAGGTCATCGGTTCCTGAAAGATCATCGAGATCTGGTTCCCGCGCACGCGG
>CAMATZ010000067.1 GCA_945861275.1 Bordetella parapertussis | reverse complement strand
TCGGGCCGTAGAGCCGAATGAGCCAGATGTCTTCGGCAATGAGGATTGCCCTGTGCTTTGCGGCAAGTGCTGCCGCAAGGGTGGTCTTGCCCGCGCCGGCTTTCCCGCAGAGAAGATGGAGACTAGCGCTGGTGTTCATCGTCGGATGTATGCCTGCGGTTTGCGCTTGCAAGAGGTGCTCTACCGAAAAGTATTCGCCACAGGCGGCGCGCTTGCCGCCGCCGTTGCCTATTTTCGCGCGCGCGGACCAGGTCTGGATGGCAGCTTCCCTGAATAAATTAGTTTAAAAACAACAAGTTACAATTTCGTATATAGAAATTTCGAACACCACTTTCTAATGATTATTTTAGCAGGCCCGCAAGCACTTGGACACAGGCGTGGCCGAGGTGGGAGATTTCAAATTTAGTTCCTGGCTTCTACTTTGGTTTGCGATTCGGCGAACACCCAGACGAACGCAACGCCTGCGGTAAAGCTATGCTTCGATTTCACCAGCGGACTGTCTACAAACGCAGTGCCGTGCAGATTATCGTATTTCATGAAGCCGCCGATCCAATAGCTGGAAAATCGCATGGACAGGGCAGCGGTGGCTTGTGCGCCGGCGTAGCCACCACGCCCCTGGTAGATCGGCCGCACGGCGGTGGCGAACGCGTTGTCCACGCCGTAAAAATATTGATGGTAACGGGCGCTCGCGAATACCGGCCCCGTGGCGAGTCCCAGGTTCAGGCCTCGCGCACCCAGGAAATCGGCATAATCCCAATTCAACTGCGGCTGGAACAGCCAGCCTTGAAAACGCGCATGCTTAAAATCCGAGGCGATTACCGCACGCAGTGGCAGGCGCAATTCAAGGGTTTTGCGATTATCCAATGAACGGTCCAGCGTCAAATTCAGTGAGGGCCCAAGTTCCAGCGTGGGATCCAGATCCGGCATGCCACTGCGCGCGCGATTGTCTTTGCTTTTCACCGGCACCGAGCCGTTCACGCTGATGTCGACTTCCGCGCGCTCGTTCTTGTAAAACAAGCCGCGCACCCGTTGCCGGTCAGCCTTCAAAAATTCACCGCGATAAACCAGATAGGGCATCGGCAGCAGATAATATTGGCGCTCATCGGCGCCGCGATAATCCGGAAAACTAATCCCTGCCACGCCGAGGCCCGCTTCCCACAGTGGGAGCTGTTCAGCGTGCACTGACGCGCAAGTACCACTCGCGAAAATCCAGCAGAGGGTAGAGTGAACCAAAGAGTTTTTCATGCTTTTCCTGTGTTGTTCTGCGCGGTTCATACACGAAATCGTGCGTTCGCGAGCACCCGCATCCGGCGTCTTGCCGGACTACGAACGTCCCCGCACGCGCCTTGCCAACAGCAACGGTAACCGCAGCACAAAACCGACAAACAGGCGCAGGTGCATCCATGTCAACAATGCGTTATCGCGCAGGTAGCGGAAATGCGACACGCCGCCTTCCTCCGCGCGGTAATAGCGCACCGCAGCCGGCAGGTTAACCGGTCTGACCCCGCGCCAGCACAGACGCACCACCGCCTCTGCGTCAAAATCGAAGCGGCGCATCCACAACTGGCCGCGCATCACCCGCAGCAATGGCTCAACCGGATACACGCGGAACCCGAACAGGGAGTCGCCTATGCCTGTCCACAGCGTTTCCAGGTTAGCCCACCAGTTCGATACGCGCCGTCCTTGCACGCGCAAACCCGGCGCACTGGCGTCGAACACCGGCACGCCCAATATCATTGCGGCCGGCTGTGCGCAAGATTCCACCATGAACGCCGGGATTCTTTCGGGCGGATGCTGGCCATCCGAATCCATGGTTAACACATGACTGTAGCCTGCCGCCGCTGCCTGTTGCAGACCGTGCAGTACCGCCGCGCCCTTACCCTGATTGCGCGGCAGGACGAACACGCGCAGGTAAGCGTCTTGCGCTGCCATCGCGATTAAAACCTCGGCACTGCCGTCGGTGCTGCCATCGACCACCACCCACACCGGCGCCCAGCATTGACGTGCCGCACGCACGGTTTCATAGCCCTTGGCGCCGGGGTTGTAACTGGGGATGAGGACGAGATGCGTGGTCGAGACCGCGCTCATGACAACGAACGGGAGGGGAGCGAAGGCTCAGGGTCACCCTGCCTCGCCTGCGTGGATAACGAATCGGGTGGGTAAAATGCCGAGCCCTGCACCAATTCATGCGCAAAGTAGTGTTCCAGTTCAGCCATGAAGTGCCGGGTGTTGCAAGGGGGATCAAAGCGCCGCCCTAAACGTATACGGCAATGAATCGGCATCGGCGGTTTGCGGAACAGCGGCCAGCCTTTGCTCAGGTACCTCGAATCGGTTTCAATCAGTATCGTCTGCACCGGCACCTGCGCATGACGCGCAATCACACCAATACTGCTCTTGAGTGGATTAACCGGGCATGCGGTGGTACGGGTGCCCTCCGGAAACAGCAACAGATGGCTGCCACAGCCAAAATCCCGGCTTGCCAGCCGCACCATCCCCCGCACCGGTTCATTGCGGACGTAGCGCGCCAGCCGCGCGCCCGCACCGAGAAAAACATTGTTCATCAGCCCGGATTTAAGTACGCAAGCAACATTGGGCAAGCGTGATATCACCATCACCGCATCCAGCAGGCACGGGTGATTGGGGGCAATGATCAGCGCGGGCTCATTGCGCAACGCATCGAGCGCCTGCAGATCAAAACTGAAGCGGCGCGACAGACTAAGACTGAAAAGGTATAAGCGAAACGCCGCCATGATGACCAAACGCCCCAGCGCCTGCCCCATTCGCTCGGGCAGCAGCAGATAAACAATCACCGCAATCGGCGTCCAGGCCAGGCATAGTATTCCGAGCCAGATCAAGCCGAGATAGATCACCAGGTAATCGTAGCCATTCAACAGCACACGCAGCACACGCGTAACGGCACGCATAATCAGACACTTCCATCGCGGTTGCACACCAACGACTGCGCGGCACTGGCCTCAATTTCCAGGAGTAGATCCTGCCGGCACACATCAGCCTGCAGATAGACTGCCTTGAGCCCGTCACCCACGCAGTGCGCCAGCTCGCTGCGAATCAGCGTCAGATCAGCGGGGTGGCGCACGTATACCTTGTAATTCAGGCTGGCCAGATCGAACCCGCGCAGTCGCGCCAGACGATTGGCCTCGGCCAGCACGGCCCTGATATTGGCTATGGTTTCGCGGGTTTGTTCCACGACATTATTGACGTGCCGGGTGACGTGTCCAACAACGCTTGCGGTGCCGGATATGAACAACACCTCCTCCTGTTTCAGGCGCACCAGACTGGCACGGGAAAACAAGGGGCTGCGCAGGCCGTATTGCGGCGGATACTGGTAGGCACTGACCTGACGCGGATTTTCAATGTTCAGCGGCGCCACACGTCCGGCTAAAAAGGCTATGGTCAACGGCCCCTGAGCGGATCCCAGCGCACACGCGGCAGGGACATGCTCCGCCCCATCGCGTCCATAGGCTGCGAAAGCGTCCTGCCGTCCCAGGTTGAACTGACGATAGCGCTCCAACCCAAAGCTGCTGGTATTGATGTCAGGGAAGTAATTCCAGAAGCGGAAAAGGTACGGGAAGCGCAGCATGTCGAGCAACGCAAACACCTGGCGATAAGCCGATTCGGCCGCTTGCTGTAATGGCGTTTCGTCCGCATCGGCTGCAAACAGGGATTCAGGCAGTACCAGCGCACCAAACATTACCTCATTGTCATGGCGATAATGGACGCTGCCATGCTGGCCCTGAGTGAGCGGTCCGCTGCCGTGCCAGACTTCGCAGACTGAATCGCCGGCATCCAGTCTTTGCATAGGCACACGCATGCAAGGCACGCTCATTTCGGAGATCCGCGTCTCGACAGCATCCATCGAAAAACAGAGCGCGCCCAGTACGCTGTTTTTCCACGAAGCGGGTTGTTTCAAAAATGCAGCCATCGACAGATTGACGCCATGCAGGAGCAATGCCGTGTCGCGCATCAGTTTATTACTGCGCCAGTATCAGCCACAACCCGGATGTTGTGTTTGCGCATCCACCATGCCTTCAATGTACGCCTGAAATTGAGCAGGGATATCGCGTAATACAGCCCTTTGAAAAACAGTAATGGGCCATGAATCGGCGTTTTGCCATATACGTCGCCGGCCAGCACCGACAGCAGCGCCTCTTGTACGCGAAAAATGTTGCGCGGCCGCATAAACATATTACGCAAGGTGGGGTTGGTTACCCGATAAATGAACCAGGAAAACGCCTGCGGACCTATGCGCATCGCGTGGTCGAATTTCTTCAATGCCGCACTCGCCTGCCGCGGATGGCGCAAGCAGGTTTCCACCGTGTCGGCGCCCACAAAGGCACTGTGCATGGCCAGCATTACGCCGGAAGAAAACACCGGGTCAATAAAAGTGTAGGCATCGCCCAGCAGCAAATAGTTGCTGCCGTGCGTGCGGTCGCAGACGTAGGAGAAATTGCCCGTGGCTTCAACCGGCGAGACCAACTTCGCATGCTGCAGCCGCTGGTTCAGAGGTTCGCATAATGCAATAGTTTCCCGCAAGAACTGTTCGAGCGGTTTTTTACCGCGTGTCTTCAGATAATACGGCCAGGTCACCGCACCGATGCTGGTGGCGCCGCCGGCCAGCGGGATAAGCCAGAACCATCCATGCTCGAACCAGAAAATAGTAATATTGCCCTCGGCCCGGCCCGCGTTGCGCGCGGCCCCCGAAAAGTGGGCGTAGATAGCCGCGCTATTGTGCTGTTTGTTGCGCTGCTTGGCCTTGAAGCGATTGCCGAGAAAAGTATCGCGGCCGGAAGCATCCAGTACAAAACGCGCACGCACCATTTCAATGCTTCCGTCATCATGACGGGCGCGCGCAACCGCACCGGCATTGTCGGGTAAAAAATCGACCTCCTGTACGCGACATCCTTCCACCACGCGTGCGTTTTTACGGCTGGCGTTGCGGATCAGAATCTCGTCAAACTCCGAGCGGCGCACCTGGTAGGCCATGGGCATGGAAGTGTCCATGGCGTCGGCAAATTCAAACGTCTGTTTGTGATCATGCTAGGGCGAGACGAATTCCGCGCCCCATTTTTCCATGCCGATGGCCTTGACGGCATCGGCCACGCCAAGCTTCTCCAGCAGGGGCAGGTTAGCGGGGAGCAGGGATTCACCGATGTGAAAACGCGGGTGGTGCGCTTTTTCCAGCAGCGTCACGCGGTAACCACGCTCGGCCAACAACGCGGCGGCAGTCGCGCCTGCGGGCCCGCCACCGATTACCAGGACGTCGCAGCCCGAATCGCGGATGACGGATGCTGCGGGGGGAGCGTTCATGACTTAACCTGACTGATGACTCAACGCCCTAAATTGTATCGCATCGCGCTGGTACTCCTGGCGTATTGTCACATTCAGAGTAACGGTGTTGGGCATAACGCCAACCCCGCTGGCGGGCGTGTAATCCTCCTTTTGTGTTCTTCCGCAAGGCGTAAAACTCATTCAAAAGGGAGAATAATATCGACTTATCGTAACCGACTGCATTACAATTTCTATGTACGGCACCGTACATTGCGCAATAATCACGTCCATCTACAATGTCCGGTTATGATCGCTGAAAACTTCAGTTCCTGCAATTTTTGCTTACTTTGTGAATAATTCAGACTATAAACACCATGCAAGATAACCAGAAACCTGCTGTTTCCAGTACTGAAGATTTGCAACGCGAAGTTGCTGAATTAATGATCGAATGTCTGAACCTGGAGGTCACAGCGGATCAAATCACCGCTGACGCCCCGTTGTATGGCGATGGCCTGGGCCTGGATTCGATTGATGTACTGGAAGTCGCGTTGGTGGTCTCCAAACGATATGGCCTGCAACTGCGCGCCAATAGCGCGGACAACCAGCACATATTCAGTTCACTGCGCAGCATCTCTGACTATATCGCAACACAGAGAACGCGCTAATGCCACGCCGCATCGCGCGCTGGATGGGCATTGCCGCGCTGGTGATCGGCTATCCGCTACTGGCGCATTACACTAATGAATCCGCATACGGCGGCAATTTGGGTGCGTGGGTGGCCATTGCGCCCGTGGTATTGATTGCACTGGTGCTGGCCTGGCGCTCGCCCCGGCGCTTCATCATGTTGGGTGTGCCGGTGTTGCTGGGTGTTGCGCTGTGGGCAGGATGGTCGGCGCTTGAGCACCATTTTGGGCTGGTTTACTGGCTGCAACATGTGACTATACAGCTCGTACTGTTGATGACTTTTGGCCGCACCCTGATCGCAGGGCGGCAACCGCTATGCACCCGTTTCGCAGAGGCGGTGCATGCGCCACTGACACCGCAGCATGAAATTTACGCGCGCCAGGTCACGCTAGCCTGGACCTTATTTTTTGCCGCGATGGCGTTGGCTTCAACCTTGCTCTTTTTTCTGGCGCCATTGGCCACATGGTCGGTATTTGCCAACTTTCTGACGCTGCCCCTGGTCGCGTTGATGTTCATTGCCGAATACGGGGTACGCCGATGGGTACTACCCGAAATGCGGCACACGCACATCCTCGATGCAGTGCGCGCGTTCAGAAACACCTCGGCGCGCCCACGCTGATCGTTGCAGCCTTAATCATGTCTTCACTGCCGCTGGTATCACACGCCTCTCCGGAAAGCCTCATCGCCTGGCGCGCCGACGGCCCCGTCACGCGGCGACAGTTTTTGGCTGAGGTGAGCCAGCTTGCCGCCCTGTTTCCCGCAGGGAATCACCTGCTCAATATGTGCAATGATCGTTACCGTTTTAGCGTGGGACTGGCGGCCGCTATTGTGACCGGAAAAATCAGCCTGCTGCCGTCCACCCACACACCGGGCGTGGTGCGCCAGATCCGGGATTTCGCGGCGGATGTGTTTTGTTTGACGGATAGCGACGCATGCACGGTGGATCTGCCCCAACTGCGCTACCCGGTGTTGGGCATTAGCCAAGCGGGCGCCCTCGCCGTTCCGCAAATTGATAGCCTGCAGGGCATCGCAATCGTTTTTACTTCCGGCTCGACCGGCGCCCCGCAACCCCATGCCAAAACGTGGGGGTCACTGGTCAGTAGTGTGCGGGCTGAGGCATTGCGCCTGGCGCTACCGCACGACACACCCTGCACCGTGATTGGCACGGTACCGCCGCAACACATGTACGGGTTCGAATCCACGGTGCTGATGCCATGGCAAAACAGCCATGCACTCAGCCATGCACAGCCGTTTTACCCGGCCGACATCTGCCAGGCGCTGGCGGCAGTGCCCACGCCGCGCGTGTTGGTATCCTCGCCGGTGCATCTGCGCGCCTTACTGGATGCAGGGTTGGCACTGCCGGAAATCACACGGGTGCTATGTGCCACGGCACCGTTGTCTACCCAACTCGCGCTGGAGATTGAGGCACGTTGCGATGCACTGCTGATGGAAATCTATGGCAGCACCGAAACCGGCCAGATTGCCAGCCGCCGCCCGGCGCAAACCGCAGAATGGCAATTGTTTCCGGGCATAAAATTTGTCGTGGAAGGCAACCGCGTGCGCGCTTGTGGCGGTCACATCGAAACATCCGTCGCCATGAGCGACATGATTGAACTTTGGCAGGCGAGCATTTCCTGCTGCACGGGCGCATCGCCGATCTGGTCAATATCGCGGGCAAACGGCATTCGCTGGCGAGCCTGGATCACCTGCTCAATAGTATTCCCGGCGTGGTGGACGCTGCTTTCTACATGCCGGATGACATCGCCGATGCGCACAATGGCCACCAAGGGCAAATTACGCGGCTAGCCGCGTGTGTGGTGGCGCCGGGGTTGGATGCGCCGCAATTGCTGACGGCGCTGCGTGAACACATTGACCCGGTTTTCCTGCCGCGCCCTCTGCTGTTGGTCGATGCACTGCCGCGCAACAGTGCAGGAAAACTGCCGCGCGCAGCGCTGCAAGCCTTGTTTCAGACATGCAGCGTGCGGCCATCATGAATAACGGTACACCCTGGACGGTTCCGCCAGATCATCCCGCCTTTGCCGGACATTTTCCCGGCACACCCATACTCCCCGGTGTGATGCTGCTGGATAGCGTGCTGCACACAATTGCCAATGCCACCGGAACAGCATTGGAGACCTGCGAGATCAGTTCAGTCAAGTTTCTGAGCCCGGCGCGGCCGGGCGACGTACTGGTGATCCAGCACAGCCTCTTGGCCAGCGGCACGATACGTTTCGACATCACGGCGGGCACGCGCAAAATTGCCAGCGGCAGTATCGTGCCGGGATCGCCGCTATGACACCGCACCCGGCCGCCGGCCAAGCCCAATCCACTTGGGCACATACGCCGGAGCGGGGCAACAGGCTCGTGTTGCGCGCCATGACATGGATTTCATTGCATCTGGGGCGGCGCGCAGGACGCGTCGTGCTGCACCTGATCGCCAGTTATTTTTTGTTGTTCGCGCCGGCCACTCGTCGTGCCTCACGCCATTATCTCAGGCGTGCGTTAGGCCGTGCTCCTCACTGGCGCGATCTGTACCAGCATATTTTTACCTTTGCCGCCACCATCCACGACCGTATCTATCTGGTCAACCGCCGTTTCGAACTGTTTGATATTGAAGTGCATGGCGAAAATACGCTGCGCCGCCTGCTTGCCGGAGGCAACGGTTTGTTTCTTATGGGAGCGCACCTGGGCAGCTTTGAAGTGATACGCGCGCTGGGCCGGAAAGATGCGGAGACGCGCGTTGCCATGGTTATGCACGAGGAAAATGCGCAAAAAATAAACGCCATGCTGGCCGCCATTAATCCTGCGGCTACGCAGGATATCATTGGCCTGGGGCACATTGATTCCATGCTCAAGGTGTGGGAGCGCCTGGATGAAGGCTGTGCCGTCGGCATGTTGGCCGATCGCACCTCGTCCAATGACACCTTGTACCCGGTGCAAATCCTCGGCACTAACGCGAACTTGCCCAGTGGACCGTTCCGCATGGCCGCAGTGCTGCGGCGTCCGGTGGTATTCATGACCGGGCTGTATCTGGGCGGCAACCGCTACGCCATCCATTTCGATCCTCTGGCCGATTTTTCTACCGTTGCGCGCAGTCAACGCGATGCCGTCATTGAAGCAGCCATCACGCGTTATGCCGCCCTGCTGGATCAATACTGCCGTAAGGCGCCGTATAACTGGTTTAATTTTTTCGATTTCTGGCAGCCCGCCACGGCAACGCCGTCCACTTCCGCAACGCCGTCCACTTCAGCCAAGCCGTCCAATTCAGCATCGTCCTCCTGATCAACATGCCATTGTCCGCCGTACGACACGCGCTCATTACGCTGACGCTGTTGCTGGCGCCGGTCTGCGCTCACGCAGCCGCGTGGGATCTAGACCAGCTTATGCATAGCCTGGCGCAATCCCGTTCCAGCCGCGCGACTTTTACCGAGAAAAAATACATCGCCATACTCGACAAACCGGTGGAATCTTCCGGCGAATTGTTCTACACCGCGCCTGATCGTCTTGAAAAGCGCACCTTCAAACCCAAACCCGAATCCATGATCGTAGAGCAAAACATCATGGTCATCGAGCGTGGCCGCCAGAAACATCGTCTGTCACTGGAGGATTACTCTGAGCTGTCGGCCTTTATCGACAGCATCCGCGGCACCCTGGCAGGTGACCGCAAGGCGCTGGAACGCAATTTTCGCTTGAGTCTGACTGGTACCGCCGAGCAGTGGATGATGCAATTGCTGCCGGTGAATGAGAAATTGCAGGGCGTGGTCAAGCACATTCGAATCGCGGGAGTACGAGACACAGTACGCAGCATCGAAACCACCCAGAGCGATGGCGATCGATCGCTCATGCTCATCGAAAAGCTGGCTGCGCCGTGACGCGATTACCGGCGCAACGCGGCCGGACAGTACTAGCCCGGACGTCGATCATGTTATGGCTGGCGCTGATGTGCGCCTGTGTTGTCATCATTAGCCGCAGCCAGTTCACCACCGATTTATCCGCATTTTTACCACGCAACCCCACGCCAACCCAGCAATTACTGCTGGCGCAGATACGTGACGGCCTGGCGTCGCGTCTGATTCTGACGGGTATTGAAGGCGCCGATGCGCCCGCCCGTGCCCTGCTCTCCAAACAAATCGCCCAGCGCCTGCGTGGCGACGCGGCATTTGTCAGCGTGAATAACGGCGAGCCGGTCAGCATTGAGCGTGACCGCGCTTTTCTGTTTAGCAATCGCTACCTGCTAAGTCCTGCGGTGACGCCTGCGCGCTTTAGCGTAGAGGGCTTGCATGCCGCCTTGAGCGACAGCATCGACCTGCTTGCTTCGCCTGCCGGGCTGCTGGTCAGGTCGCTGTTGCCACGCGACCCGACCGGTGAAATGATGCAAATACTTGAGCAACTCGGCAGCGGCACGCGCCCGCGTATGATTGAGGGTGCGTGGGCCTCAGGCGACGGCACGCGCGCCTTGCTGCTGCTGCAGACGCGCGCTGCAGGCTCTGATACCGACGCCCAGCAACGCGCCATGACCGCCATTCGGCAGGCGTTTGATGCGGCACGCGGCGCGACATCCTCCACCCGCCTGGTGATGACCGGCCCCGGTGTGTTTTCGGTGACCTCACGCGACATGATCCGGAACCAGCTCAGCCACTTGTCTGTCATCAGCGTCGCGCTCATCGCTACGCTGCTATTGCTGGTGTATCGTTCCTTTACCGCATTGACATTGGGATTTTTGCCGGTCGTCAGCGGCGCACTGGCAGGCGTTGCTGCGGTCAGCATGGGCTTTGGCGAGATCCACGGCATCACACTGGGATTTGGTACTGCGCTGATCGGTGAGGCGGTGGATTATTCGATTTACCTGTTTGTGCAATCCGAGCAAGGCGCAAAGGGTGAACAGAGCGGCGCAGTTCAGCAGCAATGGGTTGCCCGTTTCTGGCCTACCGTTCGCCTTGGTGTTTTGACCTCGATATGCGGCTTTGCGTCACTGCTGCTATCGGGCTTTCCGGGACTGGCGCAACTCGGCCTGTATGCGATTGCCGGCCTGATAGCGGCCGCAATGGTGACCCGTTTCGTGCTGCCCCATTTGCTGCCGGCGAATTTTCGCATTCACGATGTAACGGCTATCGGCCGCGTCTTATCGCGTCTGGCGCAGCGCGCCGCGGCATTGCGCTGGACGGCTGCGATAGTGCTGCTGGTGGCCTGCGCTATCCTCGTTACCCAGCGTGCCCATTTGTGGAATTACAAGCTATCGTCGCTAAGCCCCGTAACGCAAGCCGATGCCGCTCTGGATGCAAGCCTGCGCGCCGATATGGGTGCGCCGAATGTGCGCTATATGGTGGTCGTGACCGGCGCGACGCGGGAATCCGTATTGCAAGCGTGCGAGAGGGTTTCCACAATATTGCAAACACAGGTCGATCACGGCGAACTTACCGGATTTGACAGCCCTAGCCGATTTCTTCCCAGCGAATTGACGTTGCGCGCGCGCCTGGCCAGCCTGCCTGCACACGCCGAGTTGGAATCGCGGATGACGCAGGCGGTTCAGGGGTTACCGGTACGCGCACAATTGTTTAAGCCGTTTCTTGCCGATGTCGCAACCACTCGCAGTCAGCCCCTGCTTCAGGCTGCTGATCTTGAACAGACTTCGATGGCCATGGCGGTCAATGCCCTGCTGCTCCAGCAGGACCAGCAATGGAGTGCGTTATTGCCGCTTACCGCACCCACCACTCGCGACATTAACGCCGGTAGAATTCGCGCCGCATTGGCCGCCACCGGCGCCACGGGTGAGTTTGTGGACATGAAAGCCGAGTCCGATAAGCTGTATTCGGGCTACTTGCAGGAAGCCATACTGTTGTCGCTGGGCGGGTTGGCGGCCATTGTTGGAATGCTGTTAGCAGCATGCCGATCGCTATGGCGTGTGGCGCGTGTCGTCGCGCCGCTTGTGGCCGCAGTCATTACGGTCACCGCCGGACTGGCCTTGTTCGGTCAACAACTGACTATTTTGCATTTGGTCGGCTTGTTGCTGGTGGTCGCCGTGGGCTCCAATTACGCGCTTTTTTTTGACCGGCCTGAACACCTGCAGCTGGCCTCATCGGTGGAACCAGCGCTGGCGGCCCCGCCCGTCTCGCCGCGCACCCTGGCCTCGATGTTGCTCGCCAATCTCACCACCGTCGCTGGTTTTGGCTTGCTGGCGTTTTCCAACGTTGCGGTATTGCAGGCGATGGGCGTCACCGTGGCGCCCGGTGTCATTCTGGCGCTGATATACGCTGCCATTTTTGCCAGGGTTGACTATGCATAACATCCGCTGGCGACCGACATGGTTAGTCCGCGCCAGCATCCTGCTGCACGTGCTGGCCTTGGGCACATTGATTGCGGCACCGGAACAATGGCGCTGGGTGCTGGGTGCAGTGATCGGCAATCACGCATTGCTCACGCTGGTCGGATTGTGGCCGCGCAGCCATTGGCTGGGCCCGAACTGGATACAGTTGCCTGCCGCGGCAGCCGCAAAAAATGAATTCGCCCTCAGCATCGACGACGGGCCCGATCCTGTCGTCACCCCGCAGGTGCTGGATATACTGGATCGATATGCCGCACAGGCGACCTTTTTTTGCATCGGGGAAAAAGCCGCGCGTTACCCGGAACTATGCCGGGAAATTGTGCGGCGCGGCCACGCGGTTGAAAACCATAGTCAACATCATCCTTACTATTTTGCCTTTCTCGGTATCACTGGAATCACGCACGAGATACAGGCCGCTCAGGACACTTTGGCGGCTATCACCGGTCGTGCGCCGTTGTTTTTCAGAGCGCCAGCGGGTTTGCGTAATCCGTTTCTGGATCCGGTATTGGCCAAACTTGGATTGCGACTTGTAGCGTGGACCCGCCGCGGTTTTGATACGCGTACTGCTAATCCCGAAACAGTCAGCCGCGGACTGATGCAAGGTTTGCACGCAGGCGCCATCCTGCTGCTGCATGACGGCAATAGCGCGCGCTCATCGTCGGGCGTACCGGTGATCGTCGCTGTATTGCCCGCTTTGCTTGAAGCTGCCGCTGCTGCCGGCCTGCGTCTGGTCACGCTGGCCGATGCGCTGCAATCCGAAAAAGCATGACTGCACCTTTGGTTAAAAAGCAGATGCCCTGGTACCGTCAGGTGGCGGCAGCAATACTCAGGCATTTGTATCTCAAAAGCATCGGAACGCCGCTTTTCATCAGCCTGTTTTTCGGTGCTTACCTCTATTTGCTCAAAAACCCGGTTTACCCAGCCACGGTGATGCCCATCACGTTGCTGGATCGCCTGATTGGATTTCACCCCCTGGCCTTGCCCTTGTATATATCACTGTGGGTCTATGTTTCCCTGCCCCCTGCGTTACTGGCAACGCGGCGCGAGCTGTTTGGCTATGCTATGGCCATGGCCGGGACATGCGCTGCAGGACTAATCGTCTTCTACTTCTGGCCCACCGTAGTTCCCGCAGCCAATATCGACTGGGCTCAGTATCCCGACATGAATTTCCTTAAAAACATAGATGCCTCAGGCAACGCCTGCCCTTCGCTTCACGTCGCCACAGCCGTTTTTTCGGGTATCTGGTTACATTACGTGCTGCGCCGCTTTGGCGCGCCGCTGTGGATACTCAGCTTCAATTGGCTGTGGTGTATCGGCATCATCTATTCCACTCTGGCCACACGACAGCATGTGGCGGTGGATGTATTGGCCGGTCTGGTGCTGGGGGTGCCGGCCGCCTATCTGTCATTGCGACATCGCGTGGACGCGGACGTCGTCGGTACTATCCGCCACCCCTTTATTTGAGCCAAATCAGCCGCTGGAATTTGCTAAAATCCTCCTTTACCTGCGATGGGATTACTGTTCTTTGAACCCGCTTTGGCTCTCCCATTTCACTGCGACCAGCAGTATCGGCCGCGGACTCGAGCAGACCCTGGACGCCCTGCGCCAGCGCCGTAGCGGATTAGCGCCGTGCGCCTTTGATACAGTGGATCTGACCACCTTCGTTGGCGAGGTGGCTGGCGTGGACGAAGTTCAAGTGCCCGCGCACCTTGCTCACTTTGATTGCCGCAACAACCGGCTCGCCTTGCTCGGGATGGAGCAGGACGGCTTTGTGTCAGCGGTGCGTGCCGCCATCGCAAAATATGGTGCGCAGCGTATCGGCGTATTTCTTGGCACCAGCACCTCCGGCATTTTGCAAACCGAGTTGGCCTATCGCCGGCGCGATCCGGCGACGGGTGCATTGCCCGCCGCCTTTATTTACAAAACCACACACAACACTTTCTCCGTCGCCGATTTCACGCGCCACTACCTGGGCTTGAGCGGCCCGGCGGTGGCGGTGTCGTCGGCCTGCTCCTCCAGCGCCAAGGTGTTTGCTTCGGCACAGCGCATGATGGCGGCGGGATTGATAGATGCGGCCGTGGTGGGCGGCGTGGATACCCTGTGTCTGACCACGCTGTATGGCTTTAACTCGCTGGAACTCATTTCAGGCGAGGCATGCCGCCCGTTTGATACGCAACGCAACGGCATCTCGATAGCCGAAGCGGCTGCGTTCGCGCTGCTGGAATGGCCCCCTGAACGGCCGCCTGCTGACGCTGTGCTTCTGCTGGGGACAGGTGAATCCAGCGATGCCTATCATATGTCATCACCGCATCCGGATGGGCGGGGTGCGCGCATGGCGATGCAAGCGGCGCTGCATGCGGCAGGTTTGAAGCCCTCCGAAATTGACTATATCAACCTGCACGGCACCGCCACCCAAAGCAACGATGCCGCAGAAGGCAAAGCCGTGACCGCCGTCTTCGGCAGCGGCACGCCTTGCAGTTCCACCAAAGGCGCGACGGGTCACACCCTGGGCGCTGCCGGCGGGGTGGAAGCGGTGATTTGCGCTCTGGCGCTGCAACACGGTTTGCTGCCTGCGGGGATCAACACCCGCCAACTCGACCCGGCACTGGAACTCGATTATGTATTGGAAAATCGTGAACAGCCGGTGGCGCGCGTCATCAGTAATTCTTTCGGATTTGGCGGCACCAATTGCAGTCTGATTTTTGGGCGCGCGGTCGCGTGATGACGCTCACAGCATACATCGAAGGTATCGGCTTACTCGGCCCCGGTTTGACAAATTGGCTGGGCAGCCAGGCCATCCTGTGTGGACAACAGCCCTATCATCCCCAAAAGACCATACTGCCATCGCCCACGTTATTGCCCCCGGCGGAACGCCGCCGCAGCGGTGCGATTGTCAAATTGACTCTGGCAACCGGGCTGGAAGCCATCGCCGCCGCAGGCCTCAATGCCGCCGACTTGTCGACAGTGTTTTCTTCGTCGGGCGGCGATGGGGAAAACTGTCACGCCATCTGTGAAATGCTCGCCTCGCATGACCGAAAAATCTCCCCAACGCGTTTTCATAATTCCGTGCATAACGCCGCCGCCGGGTACTGGAGTATCGCCACCGGCGCGATGGCCGCATCATCGGTTTTGTCCGCCTTTGACGCGAGTTTCGGCGCGGGCTTGCTGGAAGCGCTCAGCCAGGTGGCAGCGGATGACAAACGCACGGTTTTGCTGGCATGCGACACCGTCTATCCGCAACCGCTGCACAGCGCCCGGCCCCTCGCTGATGCGATGGGTATCGCGCTGGTGTTGGCGCCGCAACGCAGCGCGCGGGCAGTGGTGCAAATCACCGTTGGTCTGAGCGATGCCAGCGCTGACCGGTTAGACCACGCTGCGCTAGAGAATCTACGTACAGCTGTTCCCGCTGCGCGCGGATTGCCGTTGCTGCGCGCTATCGCGTTGCGGCAAAACAATTCGCTGCAGCAGGTGCAGCATGTGGTATTGGACTACCTCGACAACATGCGCCTTGCCGTGGCCATCGCACCGTGTTAAGTCAAACCACACTGGACCACGCCTGGATCGCCCGCCACATCCCGCATCAGGGCAGCATGTGTTTGCTGGATAACGTTGAGGCGTGGGATCAGCAACGCATCCAGTGCCGCGCCAGTAGTCACCGCGCCGCTGACAATCCGCTGCGCGCACACGGCCGCCTGGGCGCTGCCTGTGGTATCGAATATGCGGCACAGACCATGGCTGTGCATGGCGCCTTGATGGCCCCGCCGGACAGCACAGCACGGGCCGGTTATCTGATCAGTGTTCGCAGCACGCACTTGCGGGTTGCCCGTCTGGACGACATCGCCGATGACCTGTTGGTGGAAGCCCTGTGCATCACGCGCGATGAAAACAATATTCTCTATCAGTTCAGCATCAGTGCGGCGGGACATCTGTTGCTCAACGGCCGTGCCGCGGTCAGGCTCGATGCTGACCAGATCCCTTCCACCGCAGGAGATGGGTGATGAAAAATGCCCTGGTCACTGGCGGCAGTGGTGGCATCGGCGCGGCGATTTGCCGCCGTCTTGCCGCCGATGGCTGCCATGTTTACATCCACGCCCATCAGAGGCGGCAAGCCGCGCAGACGCTGGCCGAAGCCATAGCGGCGGACGGCGGCAGCGCGCAAGTGCTGACCTTTGATGTGACGGACAGCGCCGCGGTTGCCGCTGCGCTGGCGCCTGTGATCGAAAACCAGCCGATTCAGATTTTGGTCAACAATGCAGCCATACATGACGACGCGGTTTTCCCCGGCATGCGAGCGGAACAATGGCACCGCGTGATCGACGTATCGCTTAACGGATTTTTCAACGTTACCCAGCCGCTGCTGATGCCGATGATACGCAGCCGCTGGGGGCGCATCATCAATGTGTCGTCCATCGCAGCGCTGACCGGCAATCATGGACAGGTCAACTATTCCGCGGCCAAGGGCGCGCTCAATTCAGCCACCAAGTCGCTGGCACGCGAAGTCGCCAGCCGTGGTATTACCGTCAACGCGGTTGCCCCCGGCATTATCGATACCGACATGAGCAAATCTGCGTTCGATGCCGTGGAAATTGCACGCATGGTACCGATGAAACGCGCCGGCACGCCGGGCGAGGTCGCTGACCTGATTGGATTTTTGGCCTCGACGCAGGCTGCTTATATCACCGGGCAGATTATTTCCATCAACGGCGGTCTTATTTGACCGTGAGTTAATTGTGAGCGACAACATGCCCTCCTCCAATGCTGCGCCGGTGCATGCACCGCACATCCCGCTGACCGATTACTACCAGACCGAGCAGGATCGGCAAGCCTATTTACGCCAGATATTTGATAACACCGCAGCGGATTACGACCGTATCGAAACGCTGCTGGCGTTGGGTTCCGGTTCCCGCTACCGGCGTCTGGCGCTCATACGCGGCGGCTTGAAAACGGGCATGAAGGTACTGGACGTGGGCGTGGGCACAGGCCTGGTGGCAGCGCAAGCCTGCATCCTGACCGGCGATCCCGCCCTCGTCACCGGCGTCGACCCCAGCTCCGGCATGATGGCCGCCAGCAATTTGCCCGATGCGATGGTGTTGGTTGAAGGCCGTGCCGAGTGTTTGCCATTTCCCGACGACCATTTTGATTTTTTGAGCATGGGCTATGCGCTGCGGCATATCAGCGATCTGAGCGTGGCCTTTGCCGAGTTTGAACGGGTTTTGAAGCCCGGTGGGCGTTTATGCATCCTTGAAATCACCCAGGCGCGCAGCCGCTTTGGCCGATGGCTGCTCAAGAACTATATGCGTGGCGTCATTCCGCTGCTCACGCGCGTCATTTCAAAACAAAAGGATACCGCGACGATCTGGCGTTATTACTGGGACAGCATCGAGGCCTGCGTCCCCCCTGAACAAGTCATGACTACACTCACCGCTGCAGGGCTGACGCAGGTCAACCGCCACTTGGAGATTGGGGTGTGTTCGGAGTATCACGCAATCAAGGCATAACAGCATTGCATTTTTTCTGAGTACGGCTGGGTTCGGCGCCCTTCCTGGCGTCACTGAATTCAGGCACGACTCATCCGCGGCCTCTCGACCGCATTGCTGTGGGCGTCGAATGCTACTGCGGCTCAATGCGAGCGGCTTTGACCGCGGCACTCCAGCGCGCGGTTTCGCGCTTGTGATAGTCCGTAAAGTAGGCCGGGGTGCCGCCGCCACCGATCATATCGGTGCGACGCCAGTGCGTTTGCGCTTGCGGTGTCTTCATGTAGCGGTTGATGCCATCGCTCCACCGCCGCAAGGGCGCGGCCGGCAGTGTTTTAGGGCCGTAGATTCCGTACCAGACATTCGCTTCGAATCCGGGCACGCCCGATTCGGCGACCGTGGGCACATCGGGCGCGAAGTCAGCGCGCTGGGCGCTCGACATGGCAAGCGCTCGCAGTCTTCCTGTCTTCACGTGTGGAAACAAAGTGCCCGGCGTGTTGAAGTGCACTTTGACTTGTCCACCAATGAGATCCGCGATCGCCGGCGCCCCGCCCTTGTAAGGTACATGCAACAGGTCAATGCGCGACATCGACTTGAACATCTCGAGGGTCAAATGGTTGGTGGTGCCGACGCCCGAAGAGGCTGCCGTAATCTGCCCGGGCTGTGCCTTGGCAAGCGCGATCAGCTCTTGCACCGACTTCGCCGGCACCCCTGCATTGACCACCAGCAAGAACGGGCTGGTGGCTATGAGCGCGACTGCATTCAAATCGCGTATCGGATCGAAACGCATGTTCTTGTAGATGCTCGACAGTATTGCAATGGTCGAGCTGGTGCAGAGCATGGTGTAGCCGTCAGGCTCCGCTCTTACGACGAGTTCGGTGCCGATCATGGTGCCTGCACCCGGGCGATTATCCACAATGACCTGATGGCCCCAGATTTCTGAGAGGCCGGCGGCGAGCGCCCTACCCACCAGATCGACCGAACCGCCAGGCGTGTAAGGATTAACCATACGCACCGGCCGGCTCGGAAAGTCTGCTTGCGCCTGTACGCTGGCGCCCCAGCCGAACATCGCCGCAGCGCTTGCCGCGTACGCCGTCGCGAGCAGTCTCAATTTACAGCTTGCATCCAGCGGCAACCCAGTCACGCGCATCATTTGTCGAGCCACACGTCTTCCATTCTAAGGTTGCTGAACTGGTTGTTCATGCTCGGCACGTAACCCTTGACATAAGGGCGCCAGCAGTACGGCAGCGCGGCAAAGGTGATGGTCGGCCGCACCACGTCCATCTGCAGTTTCCGGTCGATCTCTTTGACCAGCTTCTTGCGCTCTGTCTGATCAAGCATGGCTGACTGCTTGTCGAATAAGGCCTCCATCTCCTTGTTGCAATAGCCGTCAACATTGCCACGAGAGTTGCAGGTGTAACTTTCGTAGAACGATACGTCCGGATCATCCACGGCCTGCCCGCGAGAGCGTATCCCCACGGTATAGGCACGCTTGGCCGTTATGTTGGTCCAAATCGCGGTATCGATGGCTTTCATTTCACCCTTCATATAAATCTTGGCGAGATGATCCAGAATCAATATCGAGGTGTCACGATACCTTGCCACGTCTCGCGTGCTCAGCACGAAAGTCAGTGGCTTGTCCGGACCATAGCCTGCCTCGCGCATCAGCTTGCGCGCCTCTTCCCGCCGTTTCTCAAGGTCCAGCCCGTAGCCCGGAATCGATGCCAGATCCGCTTTATCGAGCCCCCAGGCGCCCTCCGGCGGCGGCATCAATTCACCACCGAGGCGATCCAACCCGGCACCCTTGACCTTAATCACGGCATCGCGGTCGATCGCAAGCGCCATCGCTCGTCGTATGCGCACATCGTTGAAAGGCGCCACGGTACGGTTGATCATCAACTGGGTGTACGCATAGCTCAGGCCGACCTCGCATATGGCGTCGGGCCGCTTCGCCTTGACTTCGGCGAGCAGGGTCGCGCTCGACGTGTAGATGTCGGTATCACCCGCGACGAAGGCAAGATTGCGCGTGCTGGGGGACGAAATAATAGGCATATCGATGCCGTCGAGGTAGGGCCGTCCGGGTTTAAAGTAGTTTGGATTTTTCACGAGGCGTATCATCTTCCCCGGCTCGAAGGACTTCACCATAAACGGGCCAGTACCGATCGGATGCTGCCGCATCTGCCGCCCGTCGATATGGCAAGGGTAGACCACCGACCAGGCCGCTGCGAAGAAGCCAAGAAAGGAGGGTTGCGGCCGGCCCAGACGGAAACTCACCTGCTCATCGCCCTCCACCACGATCTCCTGCAGGTTTGAATACCAAGCTGCGCGCGGATTTCTGCGCCAGCCCGCATCCCGCTTTCCGGAAACGGTATCCCAGGTGCATTTGACATCGGCAGCCGTAAAGGGCTTTCCGTCGTGCCATTTCACACCACGACGCAGCTTGAATGTCAGCGTCTTGTTGTCCGCGCTCCACGACCAGCTCGTGGCGAGATCGGGCACGATTGCTTCCGGCCTGTTTATGCTCTTGGCGGGATCAAAGGTGACCAGATTATTGAACACCGGCACAAACGGCGTGCTCACAATGTTCGAGCCTTCTTCGTGAAGCGACGCGCTGGGCGGGTTTTCATCGTTTGCCCGCCGCAGCACGCCGCCCGATTTCTGCGCCATGGCTTCAGTTGCAAGGGCCATGATTACGATCAGCACCAGCGACTTGGCCAGTGAATGCGTGTGTTTCATTGCGCTTCTCCATCTAACAGTTGGATCAAGAAATTCTCCCGGGGCCCATACCGAAACAGCGCTTCCACGCCCGGTTGTTCATGCCGTTCAACCACCACGCACATCCGCAAGCACCAGGTCAGACGCCTTCTCGCCGATCATGATCGACGGCGCATTGGTGTTGGAGGCTACCATGGTCGGCATGATAGCCGCGTCGCACACACGCAGCCTCTCGATGCCATGCACCCGCAACGCCGCATCCACTACGGCCCGCTCATCCTGGCCCATGCGGCAGGTGCCGATCGGATGGTAGGAGGTCTGCCCCGTGGCACGCGCATGGTCGAGCAGCGCTTCGTCATTCACCGCCTCTGGTCCCGGTCGCGTTTCACGCACGATGTACTGTGCAAGGGCCGGCTGTGCCGCGATCCTGCGGATCATGCGCAGGGCCGCCACGATGGTACGTATGTCGTGTTCCGCCGCAAGATAGTTTGCGCGAATCTCCGGCGGTTCACTGGCCTCGGGACTGCGAATGTGCACCGAACCCTGCGACTCCGGACGCAGTACGTAGCAGCCTATCGAAAATCCCGGATACGGGTCCAGCCCCATGCGCTCGGCGATGGAGCGCGCGCCCTCGCGGCCGCCGTAATGGCTGCTGGCCATGGACAACTGGTGCAATTGCATCTTGATGTCGGGTCGCGGCAGGTCGGGGCTGCTACGCGCGATCGCCATAGTAGTTGCCGACGATGTGCTCATCAGCCCACGGCCAAGAAACAACCAGCGCGCCCCCATCTTCGCCTTGAGCAGTGGATTGCGCAGAATGGTATTAAGCGTAGTGTTCAGATTCGTTTCAAACCCCAGCCGCACGTGAAGATGGTCGCGCAGGTTCTCGCCGACGCCGGGCAGGTGATGCACCACTGCGACACCGGCACGCTGGAGCACCTCACTGTTACCGATGCCGGAGAGTTCCAGCAGCTGCGGGGACTGCACCGCGCCGGCGCACAGCAGCACCTCGCGACGCGCCCTTACGGTTATAGCCTCGCCGCCCTTGCGGTATACCAGACCCGCAGCACGGCGGCCTTCCATCAGCACGCGCTGCGCCAGCGCGCCTGTTTCGACTGTGAGGTTGGTTCGACCCATCGCCGGCCGCAGGTAGTTGTCGCCGGTGTGACGCCGCCAGCCATGCCGCGTGTTGTACTGAAGGTAGCTCACACCTTCAAAGCGCGGCCCGTTGTAGTCCTCGACCGCGGGCACGCCGGCTTCCTGTGCGCCCTGGATGAAACCCTGCGACAACGGGTCGCGGTCAAGATAACGCGTGATGTGCATCGGTCCATCATGCCCGCGGTAGCGTGGATCACCCTGCGCGAAACTCTCCATGCGCTTGAGATAGGGAAGAATGTCGCTGCTGCCCCAGCCCGGATTGCCAAGAAGCGCCCAGTTGTCGAGTTCGAGCGGATCGCCACGCACCCAGATCATGCCGTTTACTGCGCTGGAGCCGCCAAGCGCGCGCCCGCGCGGCCAAAAAATGCTGCGCCCACCCACCTTTTCATCCGGCTGCGTGGCAAAGCGCCAGATCGCACGCTCGCCGGTAAGAATGTGCGCGATGCCGGCCGGAATGCGTATCCACATCCAGCGGTCGTCCTCGCCGGCCTCCAGCAGCAAAACGCGATGCTCGCCGGAAGCACTCAGGCGATTGGCAAGCACGCAGCCGGCCGAACCCGCGCCGACGATGATATAGTCGAATTCAGTTGGTATCATTGGAGGTGTCGCAGCAATGATTGAGTGAGTAGGAATACCGTCAGCCTGACGGAGGAAAATTCGTAAGTCAAGTTGCAACCACGGCGCTGCCGCCACGGCGGCCAGGAATTCTCATGCGGTTGACGACCCATTCAGCGGGGGATAGAGTGCCGCGTGGTAAATAAGGGGTTTGAACCGTGCTTATCCGGTTGTCACCCAAACCAACTACCGGTAGTATGTTGAGCATCCGCGCTGACGTGGAGCGACCATGGTTATTGACGTACTTGAGCGAGGCGATCTGCCGTTTCCGCGCTCGCTGCCGGAGTTCCAGCGCCTCTTC
>CAMATZ010000066.1 GCA_945861275.1 Bordetella parapertussis | reverse complement strand
CGCGAGTTCAAATTCGAAGTGCAACTCTGATTAATAGGTTGGGTGGGCGAGGTGCGATAGCATCCGAGCCCCTCGACCACCAAGTTAAAGTTGCCAAGAATGAACTACACACACCTCACCCAAGACGAACGGTATCAGATTGCGATCCTTTCCAAGGCTGGACATGACCGAAGCGGCATTGCCCAATTGATGGACCGCCACAAATCAACCATAGGCCGTGAGATGCGGCGAAATCGCGGAGAGCGAGGCTACAGGCCAAAGCAGGCACATGCGTTCTACCAGGCCCGGCTGCTGGCATGTGAGAACAGCCCTCGCATTGCTGCCGAGACATGGGCGATGGTCGATACCAAACTTGCCGAGACCTGGAGTCCGGAACAGATCTCCGGTTACTTCAAGGTCAACAGGCAGCCCGCTGTCAGCCACGAAGCCATCTACCAACGCATATACGCCGACAAGCGAGCTGGCGGCACCCTGCACCTCGCCTTGCGCTGCCAGAAGGCCCGGAAGAAGCGGTATGGGGGCCGTGACCGACGGGGGACAATTCCCAACCAGGTCTCGATTGACAAACGTCCTGCCGTCGTCGGCAACCGCGCGCGCTTCGGTGACTGGGAAGCGGATCTGGTCATCGGCGCCGGACAGAAGCAGGCACTCGTCACGATCAACGAGCGCGTTTCTCGCTACTCTCTGATTACCCACGTCCGGTTCAAGACAGGGCAGGCAGTCTCGGGCAGCATGATTTCCCTGCTGACGCCCTTTGCGACCTGCGTTCATACGCTGACGACGGACAACGGCAGGGAATTTGCCCAGCACGAGCGAATCGCCAAGGAACTCGACGCCGACTTCTTCTTCGCTCACCCCTATTCCTCCTGGGAGCGGGGTGCCAACGAAAACATGAACGGCCTCATCCGTGAGTTCTTCCCGAAGAAGATGCGCTTCGATTCAATCACCAAAAAAGACATCTCTGCCGCCATGCACTACCTCAACCATCGCCCCAGAAAATGCCTCGGCTTCAAAACACCCCACGAAGTCTTCTGGAAGAAGCTACACTCGCATCATAACGCGGTTGCACTTCAGACTTGAATCCGCCATCCATTGTCGTTCCCGCGCAGGCGGGAACCCATAACACTGTGCCATTAGCGATGGCTTATGGATACCCGCCTGCGCGGGTATGACGGTTTGGGGTTTAATCTGCGTTTATCTGTGTAAATCTGCGTCAATAGTTTTTAGTTTTTGAATTTTTTTACAGGGAGCCATCATGGGAAAGATATTTCTCGTAGTACCTGACGCGCCAATAGAAGAGGTCGAGCAGCTGAAATCAAACCGCACGCTGGGCAGTGCGGGCATACGCCTCGGCATACTGGACAACAGCAAAGCCAATGCCGATCACCTGTTAAAGCTCATCGTCGAAGGCGTGAAAAAAGAATACCAGGTGGATTCCGTGGTGATTAAACGCAAGCCCACTTCCAGCCGTCCGGCAACGGATCAGGTGCTCGACGAACTGGCGCAGGAGGCTGATCTCGTGATCAGCGCCATGGCCGATTGAGGCTCGTGCACGTCGTGGAGTGTCCACGACATGGCGCAGTTGACCAAGCGCGGTTTGATCGCCGCCGTGGTGTGTTCCGATACCTTCATGAAGCTCGGCACGGCGCAGGCCAAGGTGTTCGGGGTGCCTGATTTGCCGTTGCTGAAAATCCAGCATCCGCTGGGCGGACTGAATATGGACAAGGTGGTTGAACGCGCGGCGGTGGCGTTGCCGCAGTTGCTCAAGGTAGTGAAGGAGAAGCGCTCATGAGTTCGCTCGCGGCAATGCTCAAAGCGCCTGGCGCAATGGTGGAGTGCGATGATGACCCGGAAGCGGTCTACGAGTTTTTGTGTTCCAAAGGCTGGAGCGACGGCCTGCCGGTGATTCCGCCCACGCCCGAGCGTGTGGAGCGCATGCTGGGCTATTGCGACCGCGATTTCGACCAGCCGGTGGTGAAGATTCCGCCGCGCTTCGGCGCCGCGACACCGATACGTGTCGCCGCCAATGCGGTGATGGCGGGTTGCAAACCGGAGTATTTTCCGCTGGTGCTGCTGGCGCTGGAAGCGCTGGCCGAAGAACCGTACAATCTGTATGGCACGCAGGCGACCACGCACCCGTGTACGCCGATGTTGATTTTCAATGGCCCGGTGGCGAAAGAAGTCGGCCTCAATTCGGGTCACAATGTGATGGGCAATTATTTTCGCGCGAACGCTGCGATTGGCCGCGCGGTGCGCCTGGCGCTGGTGAACATCGGTGCGGCGATTCCCGGTACCGGCGACATGGCCACTGCAGGCACGCCGGCCAAGTTTACGTTTTGCGTCGCCGAAAATGAGGACAATAGCCCGTGGGAGCCGCTGCATGTGGAGATGGGTTTTCCCAAAGACGCCAGTACGGTAACGGTGGTTGCTGCAGAAGGCCCGCACAACATCAACGATCACGAAAGCATCACCCCCGAGGGCATACTCACCATGGTGGCAGGCACCATGCCTAACACAGGTTCCAACAACGCCTATTACGAGGGCCAACCCGTGCTGGCTTTCGGCCCGGAGCATGCCGCCACCGTTGCCAGCGGCGGCATGACCAAAGCGCAGGTCAAGCAATGGCTGTGGGAGCACGCGACGATACCGATGTCGAAGTTCTCAAAGGAAGGCATTGACCGCCGCTTCCGCCGCAAACTGGCTGAGCAATTCGCCAATGCACCACTCGATACACCCGTGCATATGTGGGGCAAGCCCGAAGACCTGATCATCATCGTCACCGGCGGCGCGGGCAAACACTCGCAGTGGGTGCCGACCTTCGGCAACACGCGCTCGGTGACACGGGCGCTGAAGCGGGCGGATGGGGAACTGGTGAAGTCTATTCAGGAGTTGAAGCGGGGGTAGGGCTATGTACGTTGCCGTACATACAGCGCCTTGCGGAGTGCCATAGCATGGTCAAAAAACGCATTAGCGCATCAATTAACCTGCCATTGAATACCCCTGACCGACGGCGCTGTTGGGTCACTCCCCGATGTTCACGACCACGAAGCCAGCAAAAAAGCCAAGGGAGCGTCGCGGGAGTAGCCAAAGGCGTGATAAAGTTGAGGAAGAAACGTGAAGATGGCCAGTGCGGACGCCTCAAAAAAAAACGCCCTGCCAGCCTGGCGGATATATGGGGCCTTCCCTCCCCAGTAAAGAGCGGGTTATGTCGAAAATAAAATTACTTCCCATTGCCTTATGGGCATTGAGCCAATGCGCGTTTGCTCAGAGGGCCGATCCGCCAAGCGCGGGCGGTCAGTTCCAGCAGATTCCGCGCACACCCATCCCGCAAAAAGCAGTGCCGGAAATCCGCATCGAGCAAGGCGGTGCGCCGGCCATCGTGGCGTCAGATAACGTCAAATTTCTGGTCAAGTCGCTACAGGTGACCGGGCAAACGCTGTATGCGGAAGCCGAACTGGTTGCCATCACGGGGTTCAGTCCGGGGGGCGAACTGACGCTCTCCGAGCTGCGCGGCATGGCGAAAAAAATTGCGGATCATTACCACAGGAATGGGTATTTCGTGGCGCAAGCGTACCTGCCCGCGCAGGACATCAAGGATGGGGCAGTGACGATCGCTGTGATCGAGGGCCGCTATGGCAATATCACCCTGCGTAACCAGACCAACCTTTCCGATGAGCTGGCGAACGGATTGCTCGAGGGCCTGAACCGTGGGGATATCATCGCCATCGCCCCGCTAGAGAACCGCCTGCTGCTGCTCTCCGACATTCCCGGGGTAATCGTGAGATCGACCATGATCCCCGGTGCCTCGGTTGGCGCATCCGACCTGATCGTCGACGTGACTCCGGGGCAGCGCGTGACGGGGAGCCTCGAGGCTGATAATGCAGGCAACCGCTACACCGGCGAGTACCGTATAGGGGCGACGGTGAACATCAACAATCCCTTCGGGCGCGGGGATGTAGCGAGCCTCCGTGTGCTGACATCGGGTGCCGGGCTGCAATACGGCCGTGCGTCTTACCAGGCGCAGTTCGGCAGGGCAACAGCAGGGGTTGCTTACACCGCCCTGCATTACCGGCTGGGCGAGGAGTTTGCGGGCCTGCAGGCCCACGGCACGGCCCAGATCGTGAGCCTCTACGGCAGCTATCCGCTGATACGCTCGCGCAACACCAACCTATACGCCCTGCTCGCCTTTGATGCCAAGACCTTCCAGGACAAGACGGACGTGCCCCCGACGGTCACCGACAGGAAGGCGCGGGTCGGGATGGCGAGTCTCTATGGCAACCACCGTGACGGTTTCGGCGGTGGCGGGCTCAGCACTTATTCGCTCACCTTGACGTCCGGCGACCTCGACATCATCACCCCTGCGGCGCTGGCCGTGGATGCCGTGACGGCGCAATCCAACGGGCAATACGGGAAGTTGGGGTTCTATGCCTCGCGGCTGCAGAACGTCACCGAAAGGATCTCGCTTTACGCCGCGATCAACGGGCAGTTCGCCTCGAAGAACCTTGATATCTCGGAGAAGATGGGACTGGGCGGCCCGTACGCGGTGCGCGCCTATCCGGTAGGCGAGGCCTATGCGGACGAGGGTTATGTCGTGACTCTGGAGGCGAGACTGTTGCTGCCGAAATTTTCGGAGCGTATGCCGGGACAGATGCATTTGATTGGCTTCGCCGATACCGGCACGGTGACCCTTAACAAAGATCCGTGGACGGCCGCAGAAAACCACAGAACCCTCAGTGGCGCGGGGATTGGGCTCACCTGGGCGGACTACAACAATTTTATCGTGAAGGCGTATTACGCCCACAAGCTGGGCAATGCTGCGGCGACCTCGGCCCCGGACAAGAACGGGCGTTTCTGGATACAGGTCGTAAAATTCTTTTGACCGCGGCATCCTCAGCCCGCTTCGACTGAAGTTCCTTTCCTCCGCGGCACCAGCGGCTGTTCGCACCGCTGTGGTGCCGGAGTGTGGCGCGTAAAGCGCGTGAAGCGTCAAGCTGCAGTTCAAGCAAATCCCCGCGGCACCCGGCAGGCACTGGCAAATTGCCCGCCTTATGTGTGCAAGCGCACGGTGCGACTCAGCTGTAAGGCGTACAAACACGGTATCGATGGGTGACCTCACGGTCGGTTGCATCTGAAGCGCAGCCTTCACCATTCACGTAAAGACGCCATGAACCGCATTTACCGAACGATCTGGAACCACACGACGTGCACTTTTGCCGCCGTCTCCGAAAACGCCAGGGGCGCCGGCAAGAAATCGTCACATGGCGCAACCGCGGTGGCGGGCGCAGAGTCGATAAATTTGCGCTTCGCCCTGAAAGGCCTGGCGGTTTCCTTGATGCTGGCATTCGCGTCGAATGCGTATGCCTTGCCAACCGGCGGCGCGGTGTCGGCGGGCAGCGCGAGCATCGCCGGCGGCGCCGGCAAGGTGACTATCAACCAGTCCAGCCAAAATGTAGCTATCAATTGGCAGAGCTTCAGCATCGGACGGACGGAAGCGGTGCAGTTCGTGCAGCCCAATAGCAACTCGGTGGCGCTCAACCGGGTGCTGGGTGCAGACCCTTCGAGCATACTGGGCAGCCTGTCGGCCAACGGCAAAGTATTTTTGGTGAATCCGAACGGCATTCTGTTCGGCAAGGGCGCGCAAGTGAATGTGGGCGGCTTGGTTGCGTCTACCCGCAACATTAGCGACAGCGACTTCATGGCCGGCAATTACAAGTTTTCCGGCGCCGGCGGCGCTACCATACTCAATCAGGGATCGATCACCGCGGATGGCGGCTATGTGGCGCTGCTGGGCGCCAGCATCAGCAACGAAGGCGTGATCTCGGCCAAACTTGGCACGGTGGCGCTGGCCGCGGGCAACGCTATCACCCTCGACGTGGCCGGCGACGGTCTGCTCAATGTTCTGGTGAACCAGGGTGCGGTGAACGCATTGGTACAGAATGGCGGCTTGATCCGGGCCGACGGCGGACAAGTATTGCTGACCGCGCAGTCGGCGGGAAACCTGTTGCAGAGCGTGGTGAACAACACCGGCGTGATTCAGGCGCACACCGTCGAGAGCCGCAACGGCACCATCAGGCTGCTGGGTGGCATGCAAAACGGCACGGTGAACGTGAGCGGAACACTGGACGCCAGCGCCCCTAACGGCGGCAATGGCGGTTTCATCGAAACATCCGCTGCGAGAGTGAATATCGCGAACGACGCCAGAGTTACCACCGCCGCAGCCACGGGGCTGACGGGCACTTGGCTGATTGACCCGGAGGACTTCATCATTGGCGGACTCGCCACAGACAACATCTCCGGCGCAACACTCTCCGCGCTACTGGTAACTAACAGCGTCATCATCAGTACCAACACCGGGCCTGATGTTACGGTAGCCGGCGCTCCCCCGGTGACCAGTCTCAATACGGCATCACCCGGCAACGGCGATATCTTCGTAAATCAGGCGGTTGCGTGGACGGCGAGCGCGAGCCCGACGACTCTGACATTGAACGCAGAGCGGGACGTGAACGTGAACCAGGCAATTACTGCCACGAATGGGAATTTTGTGGTGTGTTGTGGTCGCGATGTCAACGTGAACGCGGCACTTACCACGGTCAATGGAAGCATTCTGTTGAGCGCCGGACGCAATGCAAACTTGAGTGCGGCGATTACGACGACCGATGGCAACTTGACCGTATGTGCCGGACACGACGTAACCGTGAGTGGAGCGCTTACACTGACCCGAGGCAGTTTCATTCCCAGTCAGAGCCTCGGCCTGCCACTCGGCCTGGTACTCAGTGCCGGCAATGATGGTACTGGACCGGGGGTTATCGGCGGCACCGTGGTGTTTGCTCCGCTTACCCCTCCCGCTGCCGTGACAGGGCCGAATGCGCCAGTCACCATTTTTTATAATCCGGTCTCGTACACTACTCCGACAGATTATTCGGCAAATTTCACCCTGGTCACCAGCGCATTGACGCAATTCATGTTGGTGTTCCCCGGCGGCGGGGACAAGATCTTCGACGGCACGACGGTGGCCGCTCTCTCAGGATTCAAGAGCACCGCCATTAGCGGTGTTCCGAGCAATGTCACACTGATTGCCGGGCCTGCCAGCACTGCCACTTTCGATACCCCGGACGTAGGAGTGGGCAAGACAATCACCTTTAGCGGATTTAGCCTTGGTGGTGCAGGCGCCGGTAACTTTGCCCTCCCGGTGGCTTGCTGCGGGCCTGTTGTGGGAAGAACAACCGCGAATATCACGCCAGCGATCATCATAGTGCCACCAGTGGTTCCGCCCGTCGTTGTAGTGCCACCAGTGGTTCCACCGGTCGTTGTGGTGCCGCCAGTAGTGCCACCAGTGGTTCCGCCGGTCGTTGTGGTGCCGCCAGTGGTGCCGCCAGTGGTGCCGCCAGTGGTTCCGCCGGTCGTTGTAGTGCCACCAGTGGTTCCGCTGGTCGTTGTAGTGCCGCCGGTAGTTCCGCCGGTCGTTGTAGTGCCGCCGGTGGTTCCGCTGGTCGTTGTAGTGCCGCCGGTGGTTCCGCTGGTCGTTGTAGTGCCGCCAGTGGTTCCGCTCGTCGTTGTAGTGCCGCCAGTGGTCGTGGTTCCGCCAGTCGCACCCGAACCGGTTGTAATGGCGACAATAATGCCACAGGCCCAAAATGCGGTTCAGGATACGTTGAGCTTCGGTGGAATAGCCGATTTTGATCTCAATGTGATAGGCACGGGCGTCAGAATGCCGCCCATTCAGTTTACTCAGGCGCCACCGGCACTGGTAGCCGCGACGGAAGCGCAAGCGGCAGTAGTACTGCCCGAAATACTGCCGGTAGTTCCGCCGGTCGTTGTAGTGCCGCCGAATATCTACGTGCCGCCCTATCTTCCGCCCAAACTAGATCGCAATTAGGAAGCGCGGGGCCTTGGCCCGCTGACTATGATAACCAATGGAAAAAGAATCGGGTTGTGGCTTGTGGCGGCGTTGCGCTACCAACGCTCCGGGAGCGTGCGCTCGCAGGTGGCGATCATAGTCAACGGAATATGCTTTGGCCTGCTGGCCGCCGGTTTTAACCCCTGCCAGGCAGCCGCGGCTGACGACGCTGCTCAATTGTTCAAGCGGAGCTACCCATTGTCTGCGCATGAAGGCGCCGTAGTTCCATCGACTATGGAGAAGCAGCCGGCGATGGCAGGTCGTGCCAAACGGGCGTACTTCGACTTGGAGCGAGCGTCGCGCGAGGCCCGGCACGTGGCAGACTGGGTCGTCGATTCGGGCGACAATCGCAGCATGCCGTTTGTAATTGTCGACAAGACGGACGCCAAAGTCTTTGTATTCCATGCGAACGGAAGGCTCCGTGCCGCAGCCCCCGCGCTGCTCGGCCTGGCGCGGGGTGATGACGCCGTCCCCGGCATCGGCAACCGGGCGTTGTCCGGCATCCGCCCCGAGGAGCGAACCACGCCGGCGGGGCGCTTCGTGGCCGCGTTAGGCCGCAATTTGCATGGAACGGAAATTCTGTGGGTGAACTACGACGATGCAATTTCCATGCATCCGGTGCTTACGACCGACCCCAAGGAACGCCGCCTGCAGCGCCTGGCCACTCCGACGCCGCTCGACAACCGTATTTCCTATGGCTGCATCAATGTTCCGGCGAAGTTCTTCGCCAACGTAGTGCGTTCGGCGTTTACCGGGACGAATGGCATCGTCTATGTGCTGCCGGAAACCCGGTCGGCACGTGAACAGTTCGCGTCGTATGACGTCGAGGAGCATGCGCGCCTGCACATTGCCAGGGCATCGCTTAATCCAGCCGTATCCCTGCCGCCTTGATAACTTTTGCCCAGATCGCGATCTGTTGCTTGATGTGCTGCGCCAGTTCTTCGGGCGTGCTGCCCACGACGTAGGTCCCTGAGCTGGTAAAGCGTTCTTTCAGATCGGGTGCAGCCAGGGACTTGACGATTTCATCATGCAGGCGGTTGATGGTGGCGCGCGGCGTTGCGGCGGGCGCGATGATGCCCTGATACTCCAAAAGTTCAAAGCCGGGCAAGCCCGATTCGGCAATACTCGGCATATCCGGAAGAATGGGATCGCGTTTGGCGCTGGTGACGCCAAGGCCGATAAGCTTGCCGGACTTGAAGTGCGGCAGCGCGGCTGGAATGCTCATGGTAAAGATCGACACTTGTCCGCTCAGCAAAGCGAGCAGCGCGGGGCCGCCGCCCGTATAGGCGACGTGTACCATGTCCGTGCCGGTCATGTGCTTGAACAGTTCAACCGCCATCTGTGATGCACTGCCGTTGCCGGATGACGAAAAATTCAGGCTGCCGGGTTTCGCTTTCGCCAGCGCGATCAATTGTTTTACCGAGCGCGCCGGTACCGAGGGGTGTATCGCCTGCACGAACGGTACAATCGATACCAGGCTCACCGGCGCGAAGTCCCGTTCCGGGTTGTAGGGCAGCTTGCTGAACAGACTGGGATTGAGCGCGAAGGTCAGCGTGGCAATGCCCAGGGTGTGGCCGTCGGGCGGCGCTTTGGCGAGTATGTCCATGCCGATGGTGGTGGCGCCGCCGCCGCGATTTTCGACAATCACCGAGTGACCGAGATTCTCGGAAAGTTTGGGCGCGAGCAAACGCGCCACGATGTCGGTCGATCCGCCGGGTGCAAAGGGTACGATGATGCGTATCGGCTTGGTGGGAAAACTTTGTGCGGCAGCGGAACTGATGCCGACCGCGCAAAACGCGAGCAACATCGTGAATCGAAACCGATGCATGCGAGTATTCAACTTCGTCTCCTGATCGTGAGTATGTACCTCATGCTACACTGAATTGCGCATCGATAATCCCGGAGAGCGTCATGTTCGATCACAGCCGCAGAGGACAGAAGTGGGTCAACGAAGAGTTCTACAAGGTTCTCGATGTGTTCGGCTTTCGCGCCGTGATGTTTGTGGAGTGGGGTTTTCGTCCAGCCGATGTGAAGCGTACGACGGAGCGTATCAAGGTTCCCGCCGCCGTGGTCAAGGAGTGGGTGCGTACCGCAAAGCAGGAGGAAACGTTGGCGCGAGAGGCAGAAGCGGCAGGACATCGCGCAAGCGCCGCCGAGTTTTATTATCGCGCAGCCCTCTATTACGCGCCGGCCTGCGGAGTGCTGCATGAGAACACGCCGCGCAAACGCGAGTTGTACGGCCATTTGATACGCTGCTATGAAAAGTTTACCGCCCTGTTTGATGAAGCCAGCGTGCGCCGCGTGGAGATTCCGTTTGAGAACGGCAAGACCATTCCCGGCATTCTGCAAACGATACCCGGCGTCAACAATGCACCGTGCGTGCTGGTCGTTCCAGGCATGGACACCATCAAAGAGTACATGCCGAGCCCTTACCACAATCACTTTCGCCGGCGCGGCATGGCGACGCTGACCATCGACGGCCCCGGTCAGGGCGAGAGCAACGTGCGCGAGACCTGGGTGACGCTGGACAATTTCGAGCGCGCCGGATCGGCTGCAATTGATTTTCTGGAGGCAATACCCGAAGTCGATGCGAGCCGCATCGGCGCCTACGGCTGGAGCATGGGCAGCTATTGGGTGCCGCGTATTGCGGCGCATGATGCGCGGGTGAAGGCGATCGTGGGCGCGATGGGGGTGTATGGGCAAAAAGACACCATCTTCAAGCACAGCAAGCCCGCCTATCGTGCCAACTATATGTACATGTCGAACATTCATGACGAAGCCGCATTCGACGCGATGGCGGCACAAATGACGTTGACACCTATCGCCGGAAAAATCAAATGCCCGACACTGCTGGCGATGGGCGAGTATGACGAACTGTGCCCGCTGGAGGACGCCGAGGCGTTCTTCGACATCCTCAAGTGTCCGAAGGAACTGTGGGTCTACGAAAACGAAACCCACACCTTTGGCAGCCGTTTGCCGGATTTCTATTTGCATGTCGCCGACTGGCTGCACGATGCGCTGGCGGGCAAGTTTGCGCCCGGACATGCGCGCCGCATTGATATTGCCGCGCGTTAAACAGCGCTTCTCGACATGACACGCTGGATTCATCTGAACTTCGCGTGAGGCCTATTTCCGCTACACTCCGCGGCGATAATTCAGGGCGTGTAAGCAGGCCCGGACGTATCCTGGGAATTCAACAAAAAGTGTGCTACGAGGCTCTCACCTGTCAAGAAACGTGAAAAGCGGAACTTCAAATTGGGTGACCCGACTCGCGGGCATGAGCGTTTTCAAGGGCAGCGCGCTGATTGCGCTCCAGGTGCGGGATTTCAGGCTCTACTGGAGCGGGCTGGTGGTGCAGGTCTGCGGCCAGCACATGTACCAGTTCACGCTGGGATGGCTGTCGTTCGAGATCACGGGCTCGCAGGCGCAGCTCGGCCTGATCTACTTGTGCGCGTTCGTGCCGCAGTTCTCGCTCACGCTGCTCGGCGGGGTGCTCGCTGACCGCATCGACCCGCGCAGGCTCATCCAGAGCGCACAGTCGCTGTCGGCGTGCGGGGTCATCGGGGTGGGGATCCTGGCGCTCCTCGGCCAGGTGGAACTGTGGCATCTCGCCGTCGGGGCGTTTCTGTTCGGCCTTGCCAACTCCGTCGACGAGCCTAGCCGTGCAGCGTTCTTTCCGCGGCTGCTCCCCAAGTCGCACCTCAGCTCAGGAATTCCGCTCATCTCCATGGCCTTCGGCACCTCGCGCAGCATCGCGCCGTCGATCGCGGGCTTTGTGATCGCGGGGGCCGGCGCGCCCGCGGTCTTTTTGCTCTCGGCGATAGGGATGAGCACGATGATCGCGGTTCTGTTTCTGGTGCGGCCCGGCGCCGCTAGCGTGCGCTCGCACGGTAGCCTGCTCGACAACCTGGCCGACAGCGTGCGCTACATCCGCGCAAACGAAGTGTTCTCCAGGGTCATTGTCGCCGCGCTGTTGAACGCGACCTTCGCCATGGGTTATATGCACATGCTGCCCGTGTTTGCCAAGCTCGTGCTCGGGGTCGATGCGCGCGGGCTCGGTTTGCTCGCATCGGCGGCCGGGATGGGTGCGCTGTGCGGGCTGTTTTCGTACCCGTGGCTGCAGGCGCGCACGACCCCCAGGAACGCGATAGTGTATGCGCTGAGCGCCTTTTGCTGCGCGCTCATCGGCGTCGGGTTGAGCGTATGGTTCTGGCTTTCGTTCGTGTTGCTGCTTGTGGTTGGACTCAGCCAGGCGTATTTCATGACCAGCTGCCAGGTGATCCTGCAGACGCAGGTGGACGACCGCTACCGCGGCAGGGTGATGGGTGTGTTCACGCTGGTGTGGAGCCTCGTCTACCTCAGCGGATTTCTGCTGAACTTCACCGGCTCGTTGACCGGGCCTCGCGTTGCGCTCGTCGGTGGTGCGGCCATCGTGTTGAGTTATGTGTGGCTGTCCCTGGCCAGGAGCACCGCCCTACGGCGTCTGGCGCCGCCGCCGAAAATGCCGTAGGAAGCATGGCGGCGCGAACATGAAATCACGGATATCTGCGCCGGCGAGCCGGTTGCCACTGCCTGGGCGCACGCGGCGTCCGTGGCCTTCGCGCCCTCCCCGTGAGCCGGGCCGGGTCTGGCAATTTTTTGCTTTATTTTGCCGTCGGGATATTATGTCGGAAACAAGCGGGATGCCGAGCGCGGGATTGTGGATTGATGTCTGCGGCGCCCTGATTCAGTTCACCCGAAAGATTTGCCACTGGAGAAAGCCTGATGAATCCCCAATCCTTACCTGCACTCGCTGGCGTCCGTGTTGTCGATCTCACCCAGTTCGAGGCCGGCACCTCGATCACCGAGACGCTGGCTTGGCTCGGCGCCGACGTGATCAAGATCGAGAACCCGGTTGGCGGCGAGCAGGGCCGCAGCGCTTCCTCGGAACGCAAGGACGCCGACAGCTACTACTTCATGCTGTTGAACGCCAACAAGCGCTCGGTGACGCTCAACCTCAAGGACCAGCGCGGGAAGAAAATGCTGCGCGAGATGATCGCCAAGGCCGATATTTTCGCGGAGAACTTCGCGCCGGGTGTCATCGAGAAGCTCGGCTTCTCCTACGAGGAGGTGGCGAAGATCAACCCGCGCATCATCTATGCGACGGTGAAAGGCTTCGGCAAGGGCAGCCCTTACGAGTCGAATCTTGCCTTCGACATGATTGCCCAGGCGGCCGGCGGCGTCATGAGCATCACCGGTGAGCCCACGGGCCGGCCGATCAAGCCCGGCGTCACGCTCGGCGACACCGGCACCGGCCTGCATGCCGTCATCGGCGTGCTCGCCGCGCTGTTCCAGCGCACCGTCACCGGCCGCGGCCAGAAGGTAGAAGTCGCCATGCAGGATGCCATGGTCAACTACTGCCGCATCGCCTATTCACACCAACTCGCCACCAACAAGGCTTGCGAGCGCAAGGGCAACCGCGTCGTGCTCGGCAATGCGCCCTGCGATGTTTTCAAGTGCAAGCCGGGTGGCCACAACGATTACGTCTACATCTACACCAGCCGTGCCACCAATGCACATTGGGAGCGGCTGTGCGAGGTGATCGGGCGCGAGGATCTCAAGGCCGACAAACGTTTCGCGACGCCGCCGTTGCGTGGCAACCACTGCGACGAGATCAACGACTACATCGAGGCATGGACGCAGAAGTTCACCAAGCACGAAGCGATGGAGAAGCTCGGCTCGGCCGGTGTGCCGTGCGGCGCCGTGCTCGATACCATGGAGCTGTCCGAGGATCCGACGATGCGCAAACGCGAGATATTCGCCGAGATCGACCATCCCGTCCGCGGCAAGGTTGTGATCCCTGGCTGGCCGGTGAAGATGTCGGAGAGCTACGTCAAAGTGACGTCCTCGCCCATCCTCGGCGCCGACAACGCCGACATCTACGGCGAGATGCTCGGACTCTCCAAGGCCGACGTTGCGGCCTTGAAGGCGGAAGGGGTGGTCTAGCCGGGTATTTGAAGCGGCTGAAATTATAGGGCGCGCGGAACTGTGCGTTTGAAGTGTCGGTCGTTTGCATCGCTTTTCGCCAAATGACGGCCTCACCCATGGAGCAGATGCATGTCGAAAGTCGCAGTCATCGGTAATACCGCGCGTGCGATCGGCGCCGTGTGCGCAGCGGATTTCACGTTGTCGGGCCACGAGGTGCGCTACACGGTCTTTGCTGAGCAGAAGAATCAGCTTCCGGAGGTGCGCAAGGCGGGAGGATTCACCATCGACGGTGGAGCGGAGCACCTCATCTCGAAGAAGACTGGCTTCGCCAAACTGGCAAAGATTTGCGACACCACGGCGGAGGCATTGAAGGAAGCCGAGGCTGTGCTGATCGAAGTCGACATCCGTCAGCTCGAAGCGAAGTTTAGCGCGATGATTCCCGAGTTTGCGCGCGGCGCCGTCGTGCACGTGCAGAGCCACGGCTACTGGCCGGCTGCGCGCCTGACGCCGCTGTTGCGTAAGGCGGGCCGCGAAGACGTGCTGGTAACTGAAGCACCCGCGCCGACGCATGCCGCAAGGATCAACGGCACGGTGGTGACGCCCAAAGGTTTGCGCAAAGGCATTCAGATCGCGACGGTACCGGCTTCGCGTTCAGACGAGGCGCTCGCGGTTCTGAAGCCCCTGTTTCCTGATTTCGCAGCGGCGTCGTCGGTGCTCCAGACCGGGCTGGAGAACCTGAATCTGATCGTGCATCCCGCGATGGTGCTGCCGAACGTCGGCGCGATGGAGCGCGCGAAGCTCGACGGCAGGCAATTCGGCTTCTACCAGGAAGGCGTAGTGCCGGCGGCGGGCGTGCTCGGCGACGCGCTGGATGCCGAGCGCAAGCTGGTGTGCGAAGCCTATGGCGTCGAGCACACGCCGATGGCGAAGGCGATCGAGCAATACTACGGCTTCAGCAGCAACACCTTCTACGAGGCGATGCACAATCCCGTCTACAAGTCTTTCCCGCCCTTCCACCCTGACATCTGGCGCGCGTGGGCAGCGGACGACTTGCCCTACGCCATCGTGCCGTGCGTGCAGCTTGCCGATCAGGCAGGAATCGCGGTGCCGTTGCATCGCGCGGTCGCCGAGATCCTCGGCGTGCTGCTTGGCATCGATACGTGGAAGTGCGGGCCGTCGCTTGCGGACATGGACCTCGAGGGCTCGCCGGAAGCGGTGAAGAAACGAGCGCTCGGTATACGCTAAACGCTGGTGGCTCGCATGCTGACTGAGTGGTGATTCGGCGACGCAGCACCAAGGGGCCAGCGGGACAGGGCACAAGAAACAAAGGACAAGTTAAAATCCGCTGCATGAAACGCCTCTGTATTCCTGCGGTTGCACTGGCAGCACTCACCACCGCTGCCTTTTCCCAGGACGCCGTCAACTATCCCAGCAGGCCGATCCGCCTGATCGTGCCGTTTGCACCGGGCGGCGGGCTCGACATCAGCGCGCGGCTGATCGGGCACAAGCTAACCGAGAAATGGGGTCAGAACGTCGTAGTCGATTCGCGGCCCGGCGCGGCGACCATTGTCGGCACGGAAATCGCGTCGAAGTCGGCGCCGGATGGCCACACTGTGTTGATGATCACGACGACGTTTGCGATCAACCCCGGCCTCTATTCCAAGCTGCCGTACGATGCCAGCAAGGACTTCACGCCCGTCACGCAGTTGAACTCACAGCCCAACGTGGTCGTTGTAACGCCTTCCTTCGCGGGCAAGTCCATCAAGGAGCTGATCGCGCTGGCGAAGGCCAGACCGGGTGAGCTTACGTTCGCGACACCCGGCGCCGGCTCCGCGCCGCATCTCTCGGCCGAAATGTTCCAGCGCGCGGCGGGCGTCAGCATGATTCACGTGCCCTACAAGGGTATCCCGTCCGCCGTGACCGACGTCATAGGGGGTCGCGTCATCATGCTGTTCACGACGACGATATCTGCCGCACCGCACATCAGGGCCGGCAAGCTGCGCGCCATCGCGATCACCAGCGTCAAGCGTCAGTTGACCATGCCCGAGGTGCCGACTGTCGGCGAGACTTTGCCCGGATACCATGCTGAGGCATTCCAGGGAATGGTCGCTCCCGCAGGCACCCCGCAGGCCCTCGTCAACAAGCTGTCGGCAGAAGTCGCACGCGTGGTGAAATTGCCGGACGTGGCCCAGCGCTTCCAACTCGACGGTGCGGAAGCAGTGGGGAGCACACCGAAGGAATTCGCGGCGTTTCTAAAGGCCGAGATGCAGAAGTGGAGTAAAGTCATTAGGGACGCTGGCATCAAACCAGAACAGTAAATCTAAAAAACCGCCGGCCGATGGCATAGAGATCATGCTGTTGCGTGATTGGAGAAAATGGCAAGCAGGCTCTAGTGGACAGTCTCGAACAACCTCCCATACCCGGGAAGCTTGCCGCTCTCTCCCACCAGCCGCATCGCCGCCCAGAATGCCGCAGGCGTGCTTGACACCACCGGCAGGCCGTACTTGTCTTCGATGGTCTTGCCGACCTGCAGCGTTTTCAGGCCGCCGCACGAGATCAGCATTCCCTGCGCGTCCCTGGCGTTCGCGCTCACGCGGCCGGCGAGGGCGATGATGTCGTCCTCGGTCTTTTCGGCCGCCCCGCCGAAGCGCTCAATGCCGAAGCCTTCCAGCGCCTGCACCTCGAAGCCCGAGTCGGTCAGGAAGTTGCGCAGCCGCTGGTTTACCTCGTCGGCGTAGGCGGTGCTCACCCCGATCTTTTTCGCGCCCAGCGCGCGCAGCCCGTCGACCACTGCGCTGCTCATGGTGGCCACCGGCAGGCCGATCCGGCGCAGCCGCTGCAGGAGCTTTTCGTGTGCCTCAAAGCCGCGGTAAAAGGTCAGCGAGGTGCCGAGCACCATGATCGCGTCGAGCTTGTTGTGCTGCGCGAGTTCCTCTGCCGCGGGGACTATGCCGTCCCAGGCGCTGTCGTAGCCCTCCGGCGTGAGCGCTTTTACGCCGACGCCTTTGGGAACGAACACCACGCCCGGATACATCTGCACGCCCTCGGCGGGCACCCTGTTGGTCGCTTGCGGCGTGACCAGGCCGATGGTGATGTTGTCGCGCATTACCGTGCTCCTCGTGTTGTTTGCAATTGAATTTGTACGTTGCGCTCACTTGCCGCGAAGGCCGGCGAGCCTGTGCTGTATGTACATCTTCGTTCTCCTGCCGCGTTCTATTCAGCGCGAATTCCCGCCGTCTCTACAACCCTCTTCCACTTTGCGATCTGCTTGCTGACGTAGGCTGCGGACTGGTCGGGCGTCATGATTGCCGTGTCCGTGCCTTGATTCGCCAGGGCGCCCGCGACTTCCTGCGACTGCGCGCTTTTCGCGATCGCCGTATTGAGAATGCCGGCGATGCTGCGCGGCGTTTTCGCCGGTGCGGCGAACGCGCCAAACGTAGACGACTCGAACCCCGGCACGCCGGATTCGTCAACGGTGGGCAAGTCCGGCGCGGCGACGCTTCGTTTCGTGCTGGTAATGCCGAGCGCGCGTATTCTTCCCGCCCTCACGTGAACCAGCAGGGAGGGAGCAGATCCGAACATCACGTCGATGCGTCCGCCGATCATGTCCGGCACCGTGGTGGAGCTGCCCTTGTACGGCACGTGCAGCATATCGATACCCGTCTGCATTCTGAAGAGCTCCATCGTCAGGTGCAGTCCGCCACCGACACCGGTGGAGGCATAAACCAGCTTGCCCGCGTTCGCTTTCGCCATCGCGATGAGTTCCTTGACGCTCTTTGCCGCCAGCGCGTTGTCGACTACAAGGAGGTAGGGCGCGATGCCGAGCATGCCCATCACCTGGAAATCACGCTCCACGTCGAAAGGAACGCTCTTCTGCACCAGGTGGTTCGCGGCAATGGACGTGTTCAGGACCAGCAGGGTGTGGCCATCCGGCGCCGCACGAGCCACCAGCTCCGCGGCGATATTGCCCGACGCGCCGGAGCGATTGTCCACTACGAATTGCCGTCCGAATGCCTCGGTGAGACTGCGTGCGTAAATGCGGCCCATCACGTCGGCGCTCGAACCGGGCGGATAGGGCGCGATCACCCGCACCGGCCGCGCGGGATAGGACTGCGCATCGACTGCAACGGGAACAACGAGCGCCGCGGCGAGCACGAACAGTGCATGACTAATCGGGTGCATGCACCAGCTACTGGCTATGAAACAGACCGGCGCCGCGCACCACCTGCGCCCACTTGTCGGTTTCTGTCTTGAGCAAGGCAGTAAATTCCTCGGCCGTTGTGCCCACGGCTTCCGCGCCCAGAGGCGCCAGGCGATCGCGCACTTCGGGTGATCTGACCTGGCGCACGACTTCGATCTGAATCTTGCGCACGACATCGGACGGTGTGCCGGCCGGGGCAAGCAATCCGCCCCAACCCGTCGAAATCACTTTGGCAAATCCGGATTCGACCATCGTCGGCGTATCCGGGAATGCAGACGCACGCTTTTCCCCGCAGGTCGCCAATAGCCGCAGCCTGCCGCTGCGCACATGGGGCGTCACACCCGCCGAGGGTGAAAACATCATGACGACCTGCCCGCCAACCAGATCGGTGATGGACGGCGTTTCGCCCTTGTACGGTACGTGCAACAACTTGAGCCCGGATTCGATTCGGAACATCTCGGCGGTTAGATGGGTTACATTGCCGACTCCGAATGAGCCGTAAAGCAAATCACCGGGCCGCAGCCGGCCGAGTGTAACCAGCTCTTTCACCGAGCGCGCCGGCAGGTGCGGATTGACGACAAACGCTATGGTATTGGTTACCGTCTGGGTGATTCCGGCGAAGTCGCGCAGCGTATTGTAGGGCAGAGATTTGTAGACCGAGGTATTGATCGTCAGCACCGAAGTAAAGCCGTAGAGCAGCGTGTAGCCGTCGGGTTTCGACTTGGCGACTGCGTCCATGCCGATGATGCCGTTCGCACCCGGGCGGTTGTCCACGATCACCTGCTGCCCCCACGCTTCACTGAGTTTGCCGGCGATGGCGCGCGCAACCACGTCGGTGCCGCCGCCCGCGGGTTGCGGCAGGACGATACGCACCACCCGCGTAGGATAGTCAGCTGCTGCGGCTGCAGCACAAGTGAAAGCCGCGACTGCCGGGAGTATCAAGCGCTGCAATGTCGAGTGTGTCATGTGTGCCTTTTTGTCTTGGTCGCAGGATGGATAGGACGCGGTAACGGTACCCGTCTGCGATGCCGTGAATTATGCCGCAGTGCCCAGGTAGTAATTTTTCACCAAATCGTTTTTCTCAAGCTCGGCCACAGTGCCCTCGAACACGATTTCGCCGTGCACGATGATATAGCCGCGGTCGGCGATGCGGATCGCCTGATGGAAATTCTGCTCCGCCATCAGCACGGTGAGGCCGTAGCGCTCCTTCAGTTCCTTGATCTTGGTAATGGTCTGCGACACCAGTATTGGCGCGAGGCCCACCGACGGTTCATCGACCAGCAGCAGTTTGGGCGAAGACATCAGCGCGCGCGCGATGGCGAGCATTTGCTGCTGGCCGCCGGACAGGGAGCCAGCGAGCTGGCGGCGGCGTTCGTTCAGCAACGGAAACGCTTCATAACAAAAACGGATGTTGTTGGGGATGTCGGCACGCGCTTGTAGTCGGAACGCGCCGAGCAGCAGGTTTTCTTCCACGGTTAAGCGCGGAAACAGCCGCCGGCCTTCGGGCACCATCGCCACGCCGATGTTGACGATCTCCTCGGTGGAGAGTTTTGTGAGATCGTAGTTGACGCCATCGATGGTTAAGGTCAGGGCGCCGCGCGTGGGGCGCACCATGCCCATCACGCACTTCATCAGCGTGCTTTTGCCGTTGCCGTTGGTGCCGAGGAGTGCGGCGGTTTCGCCATTGCCCACGCGCATCGACACCCCGTGCAGCGCGCGCACTGCGCCGTAGCCGGCGTCGACATTGTCGATGGTGAGTTCAAGCGCCAAGATAAGCCCTTTGCACGTCGGCGTTGGCGATGATCGCGGTGGGCGCGCCTTCGCAGATGATCCTGCCCGCGTCGAGGCAGATCACGCGCTGCGAAAAGCGCATCACCGCCTGCATGATGTGTTCAATCATAATGATGGTGATGCCGGTTGCGTTGAGCTTGAAAAGAATATCGAGCACTTCGTCAATCTCGTTTCCAGAGAGCCCCGCCATCGCCTCATCCGATATCAGCAGGCGCGGCCGCGCCGCCATCGCGCGCGCCAGCTCCATTTTGCGCAATTCGACTTGTGACAACTGGTTCGACCGCGTATCGGCCTTGTCGGCGAGACCGATCGACTGGAGTAATTCCATCGCCTCCGCGCGCGTGTCCGAGAGGTGTAGCGAGTGACGGTGCGCGACGAATTCCAGCGGCACCAGCAGATTTTCCAGCACTGTCATGCTCGAAAACGGACGCGGAATCTGGAAGCTGCGCGCGATGCCGCGGCGCGTGCGCTGGTACGCGGGCAATGCGGAAATCTCCTCGCCCAAAAAGTTTATGGCACCACTGTCATTGCGCAGCGAACCCGAAATGCAATTGATCAGCGTGGTCTTGCCCGACCCGTTGGGGCCGATCAATCCAAAGCGCTCACCGGCTGCAACGGCAAGATCCACGCCATCCAGTGCGGTGAATCCGCCGAAGCGTTTGCTGACAGCGGTGATTTTGAGTAGGGGTTCGGTCATTGGTTGAAGGTCACAATCTTTTTACTACAGACGTACACGAATCGACAGGATTAACAGAATTGACAGGATAAATTCCGGGTCTGTGAGATACGGTGGAAAACATAGTTAAGCATTTGTTTTAAAACATATTTTGACGTTATCCTGTCTATCCTGTCTATCCTGTTAATCCTGTCAATGGCCCTTGAGCTTCTCCCGCAGCTTCAAAAACAACCCCACGATGCCCTGCGGCGCGGCGACCACGAACACCACCAGCAGCACGCCGACAACCAGTACGTTGAGTTCGGAAGAAATGGTGACGGTGACCACTTGCTGCACGGTGCCAAGCAGGAGTGCGCCGACCACCGGGCCGAGCCAGTGCGAGGTGCCGCCGATGATGGGCATGGCGAGCGCCGACACCGAGTAGGTGAGATTGAATGCCGACGCCGGTTCGACGAAGCTTTGATACATGGCGAGCGGCGCGCCGGCCGCGCTCATCAGCGCGCCGGAAATCGAACACGCTGCGAGTTTCAGTTTTAGGGTGGGCACGCCGGTGCATTCGGCAGCTTCCTCGTTGTCGCGGATTGCGCGCAGGCCGCGTCCGATCCACGAGGTTTCGACGTAGCGTGCGATGGCGACAGCGACGATAGCGAGCAGCACCATGCACACAAACAGCATCTTGGTGTAGGAATCAAACGGCTCCATCACCGGCGGCCGCAAAATCTGGATGCCGGTGGCGCCGCCAACGAAGCGCCAGTTGATGATCGCCGTCTCCAGAATGATGGTGACGGCGACGGTGGCGATGGAAAAGAATATGCCGCGCAATCGCAACGTCAGCAGTCCCACGCCGAAGCCGAGCGCGCCGCCGACCGCGGCGGCGGCGAGTATCTGCAGCCCCAGCGGGAGGTTCAGTGCCTTGATCAGCATCACCGCGATGTACGCGCCTACGCCAAAAAAGGCGCTGCTGCCAAAATTCACATAGCCTGCGTTACCGCCGAGGATATTCCATGCGGTCGCCAGCACCACGAACTGAATCACCACGTAGGCTGCGTAAAAGTAATACTCGTTCTTGATGGTGGCCGCAGCGAGGCACGAAGCCGCCAGCACCAGTGCCGAGCCGATCCAGAATCCGTAGCCGCGTGTTTTCATCGGCCACTCATTTGCCAAACAGTCCCTGCGGGCGTATGCCCAGCATCACCAGCAGCAGGCCAAACGAAACCGCTGGCGCCCACGATGCGCCCAGCAGAGTGAGCACGATAGTCTCCGACACGCCGAGGATGATGCCGGCCACCAGGGTGCCGGACATGCTGCCCAGTCCCGCCAGCACCACCACGCAGAAGGTGCGTCCGATGTACACGCGATCAATGGTCGGTTCCACCGGGCCGACGATGATGAGCAGTGCGCCGGCGAGCCCTGTCACCGCGGTGGCGATGCCGAACGCCCATTGCTTGATGCGCACCGGATTCGCGCCCATCAGGCGCAGCGCGGTTTCGTCCTGCGCCACCGCCCTGATCGCGCGGCCGGTAAAGGTTTTGGACAGATACAGCGCCAGGCCTATGGTCAGCACCAGCGCCATCGCGAATGCGACCAGCATGCGCCGCGGCAGCCGCATCTCGCCGATGTCAAAGCTCTTGCCGATGTAGGCGGCTTCGACCAAACGCTGATCGACGCCGAACAGCAGCACCAGCCCGACCTCGATGATGAATACCACGCCGAAAAAAAACGCCAGCCCGCGCAACCCCGCGTCGCTGCCGCGCCGCTCGAACGTTTCGTAATAAAAGCGGTAGACCGCCATTCCCAGCAGGAAAAATACCGGCATCAGCACGACGCCTGCAACGATAGGATCGAGGCCGTAACGGTTGAGCAGCCAGGTGCAGTAGGCGCCCAGCACCAGGAACGCCGGGTGTGCGATGTGCGGTACGTCGAGCAGTCCGAACGCAACCGTGAGGCCGACGCTGACGGCCGCGTAAAAGCAGCCCAGCAGCAAGCCAAACACGAGGGCGTCGAGCAGCAGATCCATTGAGAACAAGGATTTTTACCCTGCGTGAGTGGGTGAACGCACCCCACCCCCACCCTCAAGTGTTCCTTGCCTCCCCCTTCAAGGGGGAGGTTGGGAGGGGAATGGGGTGAAGATTGGAGACATGATTTGTCGTGGTCAAGTTATTTCGGACACGTCGATAGGTTGTTTTGCTGCCGATTGGAGTTCATAGGCATTGGGCGGCAGGTAACCCAATGTCGAGTGCAGGCGGGCGCTGTTGTAGAACCCGACGATATAGTCGGTAATGTCTCGCGTGG
>CAMATZ010000065.1 GCA_945861275.1 Bordetella parapertussis | reverse complement strand
CGTGCTTATCCGGTTGTCACCCAAACCAACTACCGGTAGTATGTTGAGCATCCGCGCTGACGTGGAGCGACCATGGTTATTGACGTACTTGAGCGAGGCGATCTGCCGTTTCCGCGCTCGCTGCCGGAGTTCCAGCGCCTCTTCCCTGGCGAGGCGGCGTGCTCCGCTTACCTTGAGCGCGCACGATGGGGCGACGGGTTCGTCTGCCCGTGTTGCGGAACGTCTGGCGATCCCTATCGTTTTGCCAATCGCCCAACCGTTTTGCGATGTCGCCACTGCCAGCACAATAGCTACCTCACGGCTGGCACCGTCATGGCACGTACGCACACACCGCTCTCGGTGTGGTTCTGGGCGGCCTACTTGGTTGCCAGCCAGACGCCCGGCATGTCGGCCGTCCAGTTTCAGCGGCAACTCGGACTGCCGCGTTACGAGACGGCTTTCCAGATTCTTCACAAACTGCGGGCCGGCATGGTGCGCCCCGACCAGGATCGGATTGGCGGCAACCCCGGAGAACACGTCGAAGCCGATGAAACCTACGTCGGCGGTCGTACTCGCGGCAAGGGCCGGGGCGTTCACGACATGGTTCTCGTCGCCGGTGCGGTCGAGGTTAAACAACGCAAGCATGGTGGCAGCCTTAACAAGCGGAGAACCGGACGGTACGCTGGACGTGTTCGGCTCGCTCTGGTGCCAGACCGAAGTGCCAAATCGTTGGGTGGTTTCATTGAGCGCGTCGTTACGCCAGGCGCCACCATCATTACCGATGACTGGAGCGGCTATGCGACGCTTGAAAAGCGAGGGTATCTTCATACCGCCGTTGCGGAACGTGGCGACATGCAAGTTGCCGAAACCTTCCTGCCCATCATTCACCTCGTGTTCTCCAATCTCAAAACATGGCTACGTGGCATTCACCACGGCGTCAGCCCGCAACACCTGCAAGCCTATCTCAACGAATTCACGTTCCGCTTCAACCGCCGTTTCTATCCATTCAACGCTTTCCGCTCCCTGCTTGGCATTGCTGGCGACGTGACTGCGCCGACCTATGCCGAACTTTATGCAAAAAAATCACGAGCCACTACAGGTAGTAGGCTTGGGCACTAACCGGATAAGCACGGACTGAATCACTATGCCCCCATTCGGGGAATAAATGCGCGACAATCCCGGTTTTCGCAGGTAGTACGGCACGGCTGCAACCGAAAGACCACCTTGCTTCAAATAAAATAACCCTTTAAATTCAAACAATTAGGAGAACCTTATGAATAGGAAACTTGCACTGAGTGGGCTCACACTGGTATTGGGCGTCGGTTATGGCGCAGCAGCGTTTGCGCAGGCAAAACCCGACGTGCTGGTCAAGCAGCGTCAGGCCGCAATGACGTTACAAGGCAAGTACTTCGGCCCGATCGCCGGCATGCCTTCCGGCAAGGCGCCCTATAACGCCGAGAGAGTCGCCACCAACGCAGCCTACCTGGACGTGCTGACCAAGATGGCGTGGGACGGCTTTGCTGACAGCACCAAGGACATAAAGAGCCGTGCGCTGCCCGAGGTGTTTACGGACACCGCCAAGTTCAAGGAAAGCGCTGACACCATGCAGCGCATGGTCGCGCAGCTTGTGAAAGTATCCAAAGGCGGCGACGAGGCCACGGTCAAGGCAGCGATTGCGGATGTCGGCAAGTCCTGCGCCGGCTGCCACGATAGTTTCCGCGCCAAACAATAAGCAGCGATCGGCAGAATGAAAACCCCACTGCGGCGGGGTTTTCGCGTTTAGGGAGAATTTCAGCAATGACAACATCGATGCGGCATCGGATAATACAAACGGGTTTGCTGGTACTGTTGCTCGCGTGCGTAGCCACGCCCGTCCTCGCGCAGGGTGACATAAAGCGCGGCGAATACCTGTCGAAGGCCGGCGGTTGTGTGGGCTGTCACACCAGCGAAAAAAAAGACGCCATACCCTACGCCGGTGGCCGCGGGCTCAAGTCGCCGTTCGGCACCTTCTACGGTCCGAACATCACGCCGCATGCCGAGGCCGGCATCGGGAAATGGAGCGAAGCCGATTTTGTGCGCGCCATACGCGAAGGCAAACGACCCGACGGCGCCAATTACTTTCCGGCCTTTCCGTATCCCTCGTTTAACGCGATCACCGATGCTGATTTGCGCGACCTGTGGGCCTATCTGCGCACCCTGCCTGCGAATGCCCAAGCCAACCGCCCGCATGAGGTGGGTTTTCCCTACAACGTGCGCCTGGGTGTGACCTTCTGGAAGTGGCTGTATTTCAAGCCCGCGCTATTCACGCCCGATCCCAACCTTACGGCTGAGTTGAATCGCGGCGCATATCTCACTACCGCGCTGGGCCATTGCGGCGAATGCCACACACCGCGCAACTTCATGGGCGGCCCACGGCGCGAGCGCTTCCTCGCCGGCGGCAAGGGTCCCGAAGGCAAGGACATACCCAATCTGACGCCCACGGCGCTCAAGAAAAAATGGGGCGACAAGGATCTCGCTGACTTCCTGTCGAGCGGTGTCACGCCCGATGGCGATGTGCCCGCCGAGGCCATGGGCGAAGTCATCCGCAATACCACCGGGCAACTGACCGCAAGCGACCTCGCCGCGCTGATCGCGTATTTGCGCTCGCTACCAGCGGTCGCAGATGAACCCGCAGCGAAAAAATGATGGGGTGAAATGGCGGAGAGTGTGACGCACTCAGCCGCGCTCGTCATTGTACGTGAATGGTGCAAATACAACAGCCTCCAAATTTATTTTCATAGGAGAACTGTGAACTGTGGTGTGCGTGTTTGTACATCTCTGCTTCTGATTGTGCATCGAGCGTAATGTAGCGACCGGCGTGTCTCTTCATCAAGAATTAGCAAACACTTCGTGGGGCGAGGGAACAGTTTCCGATATCCGCGAAGCTTGGCGCAATCGATACGCCAGTTCCCTCGCCCCGTTTACGGGGAGAGCGAAGCGAGGGGCCGGGCTAGGGTGAGGGGGCAGTAAGAGAATCATAAATCGTGTGCATTACACTTTCTGTGCGCATCAATACATCATTGTCCCAAAATCGAATCACGCGATATCCCTGCACTTCGAGAAATAAAGTGCGTTTTGCATCTTGTTCAGCGCGGTGTATATGTTGACTGCCATCCACTTCAATCATCAGCTTCTGTTCAAGGCACACAAAATCTACGAAATAAGGTCCAACCGGATGCTGCCTTCTGAACTTATCCGTTCGGCGAATGATGTGTTATCTACGCGAACGCCAATACCAGCGCGATGCAGTGTAGGGAATTGATAGCCACTATGGAGTAGGTCGCGCAACCGATCGACCCCACCCCTTGATCCCTCTGCCTCAATTTCGCGAGCGGGAAAAAGTCTTTATACCTTCGATCCTCCGGTGGAACGGATTTTTCCTAGAGACGCCCCCCAAACCCATGGGCGCAGCACAGATTATGGCATTCGACAGATTGGCGCCGCACGTAAGTGGACGGTTCACGACACAGCTATTGTTATTCACATTCGGCCTAATCGTTTCAAATTCGATACAGCGAGGCTATTTCCTTGCGTGGCTGCTTTTTGATACCAAGATATCGCATCAGCAATAGACTTTGACAGCCCGCCGCGACCGTTCTCATACATAACACCCAAGTTATTCTGACCTAAAGCATTCCCTTGATTTGCAGCTAAGCGATACAGCCGCGCAGCTTCAATGTCGTCCTTTCCCAAACCGCCTTTTCCTGTGGAGTACATGAATCCAAGATTAGCTTGTCCAAGGGCGTTCCTTTGATCTGCCGCAAGCCTAAACAGTCGTGCGGCTTCAGCTTCATCTTGGGTGATACCACCCTTGCCCGAAGCGTAATAGTAGCCAAGGTTAGCTTGACCTAGTGCATGTCCTTGATCTGCCGCCAGTCGATATAGCCGCGCAGCCTCGACTTCATCCTTTGCGAGATTACCTTTGCCAGAGTCATAGACTGAACCGAGATTGACTTGCCCCAGCGGATGTCCTTGCTCGGCCGATAGGCGAAAAAGCCTAATGGCCTCAACTTCATCCTTTACAAGACCACCTCTTCCTGCTACGTACATGAATCCTAAGCTAGCCTGACCTACGGGATCGTCCTGATCTGATGCAAGTCGAAAAAGTCGAACGGCTTCCGCGTCGTCTTTTGGCAATCCAGCGAGTCCTCTCGCATACAGGCTGCCAACAATTATTTGTGCAGGAGCGAAACCACCGGCAGCAGCCACGCGCATTTCTCGTAAGGCAGTAACAGTGTCTTTCGCTCGTAAGGCAGCCAACGCTTGCTCGTAGCTCTTCTGAGCGTCGGAAATCGTGAAATTTGCATCGAGTACTATTGCATCTGGTGCTGGAGCTTGCGCTACAGTCGCCTTAGGTTCGACCGCTGCGGATGCACTTCTTGCCACTAGCTGTTGGGCCAGAGTGCTTTCAGCAATCATCGTACGGAATCGCTCGTTACGTTCTGACCATCCAGGATGTGAATCAAAAAACAGGCCGACTCCACCGCCCAATTGATTTAACCGCTCCGCTAGCCGCACCGCACCGAGAGGATTGAAACCAGCAGCCACAAGATACTGGAACCCTGTTTCGTCTGCTTCACGTTCTTGATCTCGATCAAATTTTCGAGAGATCAGTGCGGCGCCGATTTGCCCCAGGTTCACGCCCAATCCAGTGGCGACCCCAGTTCTGCTTTGCGTTCGCGCATCCACCACTGCCCCTAGAATTATCCCGGCCAAGCCGAGGAACAAATCCCTATTGGTAGCGCTTTCGCGATGACGTTTGGTGTGATGCGCTAGCTCATGTCCGAGAACCGCCGCAGCCATGTCACGGTCCCCGTCAACCATGCGCAACATACCTATCGTAACGCCGACCACTTCTCTGTTTTCGCTCGTTGTTGCAAATGCATTAGGGGCAGCACTATCGCAGATAATGAAGCTCGGCGACAATCCTGCCGCACGAGTGATACGCTCTTTTGCCTCGCTAAATGCCTGAATTTGGTCTACAGTTACCTCGTGAACTCGTTGCTGTTTGTCGCGAAGCGGCACTGGGAGATGTGCAGGACGTCCGGCGATGGCGCTGATTATTTTTTCACCGATCCATACGGTATCGCATGGACCTGAATGGGCAATTAACGGTACCGTAGAAAGGATTGATACTGCGAAAGCACGCGCGAGAGTTATGCGGCATTTGAGCCACAGTTGGCTATCCCATACACCAGTACTCATGTCCCCTCCTTACCTGAGAGCAGATTTCAGGCTGAAAAGCATACACCTACGTATGAGACATGGCTATATGCGCTCGAATGACAAATGCGACGTTACAGAAACCGCGCAGATGCGGGGGCGTGATGGATCTCTATCGCTCCCTGCTTACTTGTCACCTACTACCCTCGGCCACCAGCAATCCGCCTCAGGCTGAGTATCCGACTGCGGCACCATTACGAAATAAACCCGCTCACTAAAAGTCCTGCTTAGTAGCGCACCCCGCAGAAACTCACCGGGCTGCAACTCACGGTTGCATGTCAGATGAAATTGCCCCTCGGAATAATAGAACCGGGCCATGGAAATTTTGATCGGCTTTAACCAATTGCGCCAGCGTAGACAAAGGCCGTTGGGATCGCGGATTTCTTCTAGTGTAATGGTATCGCCGGTCGGCTAGCTCTGGAACAGCCCTAGCGGGTTGTCGGCGAATGGTTCGCCGTGGCCAAGATCAACGAAGCGAGCACCACCACCGCAGGTGGCAATAGGAACCCTACGCTACCCGTGGCGCCAGTAAGATGGCAAAACCACAGTCGGGACTGCTCTGTTTGCGGGTTAAATTGTGGATAATATCAGAATAAATGTAAGTTAAATTAATGTAATCAAACACTTACATAATATCCATGGCGGGAGTGTGAGATTCACATCACGGGGCTACAGACGGTAATCGTGGGCATAGTTACCGCCAAATCTACCGCCACTGATCTTTCTTATGGCGCCGCGCAGTCGCGAGCTTAGGTCAGGCGCTGATCAGCATTGCTCAGACCAATCAATAGGTTGGCATGGTCAGCAAAGGTAACTGAGTGATTGGGGCGAATGGCTGCTTCCGTTTGTCTTTGAAGTTCAAGCGGCGGTCCTTGTGTAGGCAGCTCCCACGACGAATGTGGTTTCTGACGATGACTGCTCCTCGGCCATAGCAGTAATTGGACTTGTAAGCCACTAACGGCTGCAATATTCACGGAAGCGGCCCGTCAAAAGCCTTTCAAGCATAGACTGTCAGCACTAGGCCGATTGTCCACGGTCACCGGCACGCCGAGCGTTTCGGTAAGCCGTAATCCCACCAGCCGCGCCTTGGTCCGGAATACGCACGCCAGCGTGTCGTTGGGGCCGCCCGCCGCAAAGCCCACCACAAAGCGGATGGCTTTGGCTGGATACGGTGATACCGGTGTTTGCGCCGCCGCTGAAAATATGGCGGCGCAGGGAATGGCGATTAGTATCAACCATCGCCTTCGCATACACAGGCTCCGATGAATCATGGCCAGGCCTTCAAGCGTTGAGCCAGCGTGGCCGCAAACGTGGTGGATGCCTCGGTGCTCCAGTCGAGCGTGTGCCGCCGCTCGCTGATGCGCCATTCCCCACTCGCACCCCCGATCCGGCGCAGGCGATCCAGATAGCGCAGGCTGCGCATGGCCACGCGCTCCGCCGGCTTACCCGGCAGTACCAGAAACGCGATGGCATAGGTTTCAGTTTCGGCAATGTCGCTGTCGAGCACATGAATGTTCAAGTTACCCATGAAATGCGTCGAGGCCAGCCGCTCGCCCGACGCGAGCTTCTGGAAGGTGTTCATCGAGGCCATCATGTTTTCGATGCCATGCAGCGGCGGGCGGCCATCGTAATAGGCTTTGACATCATCGGTAAAACAACTTCGCACCTGATCCGGCAATGCGCGATCCAAAGCCTGGAAATAGCGTGTGATCACCTCTTCAATGGCGGTTTTATCCAGCACATACTGCATGTCGATTCGTTGGCGCGTCATGGCGTTGGCTCCTGTTGTGCATGCCGGAGTCCGATACGGCATGCGTGTAACTGGTTGTTCTATAGACACTGTCAAGTTGCCAGGATTTCTGATTCAATAGTGCCATGAACAAGCCCGCGTCACCATACCGTAGTTATCGTTTCCCGCCGGGGATCATCAGTCGCTGCTGACCAGCCACCGTCGACTCGTCGGCCAATGCCGCCGTTCCCTCTGCGCGAAATAAGCGGCCGGTGTAGATCTACACCGGCTACTCATGTTATAGAAAGCCAACGGCAGCAAAGGCCGAGGAGCAGACGCTCAGGCAATCACGCCGACCGTCTCAAAGGGGTCGAAAGGGAAATTACGGCTGTTCGGTAAGCGGTTACCCGGACTCGTCGGCCAAGGCTTTTCGACGCCCATGATCGAACGGCGGCAATGCGCAGAGCTGGCGCTCAAGGCACCGACGCCCAACGGCCGATCAACCTTCGTTCGTACGGGCATCCTCGACAGACGGCTCGCAACTCAGTCATCAAGCCGAATGGCCATCCTGAACGTCAGATTACCGAGTACGATTTCAAGCGGTGGTGTCTTCAGCAAGCTGATTTAATGTCTGTCGATAGTAAGCAATCGATCGTCTGATCTTCATGGGTCCTCAAATGGTCAATGCGATGTCTAATTTTGCGGAGTACAGAGGATGAAGGGCAGTTGTATTGGCGCCGCTGTCGCCCGGCCATGGGTTACGCTGCCGTTGCAGGTCGATGGGCGCGAAGAAAGGTGCGAATATGACGCACCGCAAGCGGAATCTTATCTGGGGTGTCCTTCCACGGATAAAGGCTTACCTGCGCGTTGGGCGCGAGATGCACGGTCTCCATCGCGACGGCATATGGGTGGGCCGGCACGTCGTCCGGCAACACAAGGATCGGCGTCTGGCACTTGCGCACGAAATCGCGCGTCACGGTGTACACAAAGTCGGCGCGAGCACCGGTGTACATGTTGGTCAGGAACGTATTGACCATCGTCATCGTGATATCCGGCCGGCGGGCGCACAACTCTGGGCCCCAGCCTTTCATGTTGTTGTCGTAGGAAAGACTAGGCATCTCCGGACGGTAGCCGCTGGGCTGCGCAGGCACTGCGGCGATGATGCGGTCGCCCGCCCGCTTTAGCAAATTCCAGATGAACGGACCGCCGATGCAGAAGCCAAGCACCATGAACTGGCGGATGCCCAGATGATCCATCAGGCCGATGTGGTCATCGGTATGGGCATCCCACGGCCGATCGACCTCGAGCGGACCGATCGACTGGCCACCCTTGGCGTTGCGCAGGTCCGCCGCGATAACGCGAAACTCCCCTTTGAACTCGTCGAGCGGGTTGAACGGGTGCGTCGCGAGCCCCGCGACGGTCGAGTTGAGCCCTCCGCCGGGAATCACCAGCAAGGGAAAGCCGGAGCCGGCCTGTTCGTAATGAACGCGAACGTCACCTTTTTCGTAGAACGGCAGGGGATACTCCTTAGCTAATTGTCGTGTGATCATACGCCTTCGCGGACATCTCCACCATTTCTTGAAGCACCGATTGTCAAGTCGTGCGCTGTTCCACACACAGTCGCCACGTGAATAGTAATTCGCCAAGTACTGGGTTATCCGGGCGTGAAATCCCGCAGCAACCGCCCCGGCAGAGAACCCGTCGCGCGCGCGCCCGCTGTATCGATGATGCGCACGCCATTCACCCACACGCCGTGAACGCCGATCGCCGCGGTAGTCAAGCGTGGAAATCCGCCGGGGAGATCGTGTACGCGCGACTTCTCGCCCCGGCCGACCCGAGCCGGATCGAACAGGAGAAGGTCGGCGAAGTAACCTGGCCGTAGCAGTCCGCGCTCCCGAATACCGAACACCGACGCAGGATGGCTGGTAAGCCTGCGCACCGCTTGGCCAAGCGGCAGCAGTCGGCGCTCGCGTGACCAATGACCGAGCAGGTGCAGGCCGTAGCCCGCGTCGCTGAAGAAGGTGAGATGCGCCCCGGCGTCGGATAGCGATACCAAGCTCGACGGGTGTTGCAACATCTCGCCCACGGCGTGCTCATCGGAATTTAACGTGAGCGCAACGAAGATGGTATCGAGGTTTTCTTCGATCGCCAGATCGAACCAGAAATCGAGGGGATCCTTGTTCGCTTCGAGTGCAAGCGCGGCCAGATCGCGCTGCTCAAAGTGCCGGTTCCGCGGCTGCGCCACCTCGACCACTTGGACTTTGTCCCATTCGCCGTTGAACAGTCGAAAAATCGCTGGCCGTGCGAGTTCATCGCGAATCGATTGACGAAAGCTCGGATCGCCGAGCTTGGTCTTCAGCGCATCACCTTGCGAGCCCAGCGCCGGGCGCCAGGCATCGAGCCCTTCGATCGGGTAAGGCGAGCGCATAGTGAAGTCAAAACTGAGCGGGCAACAAGACACAGCACCGAACAGTTTTCGGCCGCGCGAATTGGCCGCTGCGATCGCATCGAGTTCGGCAAACACCGCGCGCGGGTTCGTGCTGTTATGCAAGAGCGCGGCGATCACCACCGGACGGCCCGACTCGGCCGCGAGCTCTTCCAGAAATGGAATTGGTGTTTGCCCACCCTTGGTCAACATGAACAGACCGCGTCCCGCGTCGCGCAAGCTGCCGACCAGCGCACGCAGTTCGTCATCCCCGGCCAGGCGCGAGGGCATCGGCACTCCGCCTTCGCCGTTGTGCGCAGGCGATGTGCTGGTCGCAAAGCCGACTGCACCGGCATGCATACCCTCGAGTACGATCGTGCGCATCTGCGCGATTTCGGCGCTCGTCGCGCGGCGACGTACCGCATCGTCGCCCATCACGAACGTACGCACGGATGAATGGCCGACGAATCCAGCGACATTGATCGCGACGCCCCGGCGCTCGATCAAGTCGAAGTACTCAGCGATCGATTCGAATTCCCATCGAATCCCGCTACGCAAAACCTCGAAGGACATGCCCTCTACCTGCGTGAGATTGCGCATGACGCGATCGCCCGGCCGGCAGGGCGCAATGGTGAATCCGCAGTTTCCGATCACAACGGTCGTCACGCCCAAAGCCGGCGACGGGGTGACCCATGGATCCCAGGTGACTTGCGCGTCGTAGTGCGTGTGGTTGTCGATGATGCCGGGCATCAACGCGAGACCAGCCGCATCGATCGACTCATTCGCGGGTTCGGTAACCTGCCCGATTGCAATGATCCGTCCTTCGTGGACCGCGAGGTCGCCGACGAACCCCGGTGAACCGGTGCCGTCGAAGAGTTGCGCGTTGCGAATCGCGAGATCGAGCATCGGCCAATACTACCTTTTATGAGGCACTGTCACGTTAAGAAAACGGGGTCGAAAAGCCGTAAGCGCATCGGGACGACCAGCACCGCGGTCGTGTCGCCGCGACCTAACGGTATCGATCACGATCATCGAAGTTGAGGAGGAGGTATTCGCAATTGGCTAGACGGGGACGGTAGCGGCATGGCCTAATGCAGCGTTTTCGTGTGCAAAAAAGCAGCTCTAAGCGGCAACATTGCGCACATATACGGCGGATAGTTTTTGATCAGGTCGGAACTTGGAGCAACCATTGTTAGCAGCGGGATTGAAGACGCAAGAGTGAGCAAGGCCGTGATCGAATGCACGGCCTGCGTCAGCTGCGATCGACTTCCGGAGCTACACCGATCACGAAGATAACGGCATAGTCTTTCTTCTCGTAGCCCTCGACCGGAGGCATCGTTCCCCCCGGGGCAACCGGAAACGCAGTCTTTTGTACGTTCGCCAGAGACCCCTCACCGGTCGTCGATGTATAGCGCGCGGCGCGGCACGGCAAGTGTGTTACGTCGTAGAGGGTCGCGTGGTCGCCGAGCTCCCAGCGGCTATCTCCACCGACGTCGGCAGGGTGAATGGTCAGCACGGTGGTCACTTCACGGTCACCCGTGACCAGGTATTTGCCAGGCGGAACCGGAAACGCAGGCGGCTCCATGATCAAGCCGTGTTCCTCCAGCCACCATTGCGTTGCATCGAATTTCCATCCTGCCGGGGCAACCCCACCGCGCGCATTCATCTGCGCGAAGCTGCTCAGCCTGACTCCTCGCGGGCCCGGGTCAACAGCCCACAGACCCCACGACTGAGCGCCACTCCCGGAGTTTGCTTCTGGATTGCCCAATGCCGCGATGAACTGCGTTGATATGCGCTGAAATCTCATCTTGTACTCCGCATTTAAAGAATCCCTGAACTATAGTCATTAAACTGCGGTTCATGGCATGATAAACGGTACCGGCGGGGGCTCAAGCACTCAACTCTCTATCGATCTGTTCAAGATCATGGCCGGCACATGGATGATGCTGGTCTCGTACAAGGGCATGCAGCAGGCGATCACGGAAAAACTCCTTGCCAATGGCGCCGTAATACGCGGCGGCACACCGGAGCAGTTTGCTGAATATCTGCGCCATGTAACCGAAAAATGGGGGAAGGTCATCAAGGCGGCAGGCATAAAGCCCCAATGAAAACGAGCTTGGGAAATTACTTGAGCGGAAATTAACTACTCGACAATTGCTCACCGAGACTAGGGTTTCGAGAGACTGCTTTACGGGATCGGCTAGGCCCGCTTGGGGTCGGGGGCCGATCTACAGCGCATATGAAAGCGGGCGGCCACATGATCTAACCCACCAACGTCAGCATCCTGCGCGACACCGGCCATCCGCCTAAACTACCGTCACCGACAGGAATGGCCGAGTTGCTTCCGTTGGCCGCCATTGATGGACGGCACATCGCGGCCATTTTTGGGGATTATGTGGCTTTGTTGAGACGGCAGGAGGAAAGATCTCGGACAACGCTACGCCTAACAGTCGATACTCTGGCCAAGCTCGCGTCAATCTCATTCTGGTTTAGAAGGGATCGGATATCATCGAACGTAGACGATACGCATAAGCCCAGAAAACCCGTCACGCGTGGCTTTTCGCTGAAGTATTGAGAACAGGGAGATGGAGATGGCCGAGAGTGGAATGTACGTTTACGTGTCTCAACAAGGCGCGCGGCAGATATCGGTGTACCGCATGTCCTTAAGCGGCGAATTGACCAAGGTCCAGGATCTCTCGGTCACCGGCAAGGCCATGCCGATGGCAGTGAGCCCGGACCGCCGCTTTCTTTTCATTGCGTTGCGCACGGAGCCTTATTCGATCGCGAGTTTCGCGATCAACGGCGCGAACGGCACGCTGACTCATCTTGGAGACGCGCCCGCGCCCAACAGCGCTCCCTACATCAGTACCGATCGCACGGGCAGGTTCCTGCTCGGCGCGTACAATCCTGAGGCGGAACCGGCCGGCCGCCGCACCGGGTGGATCAGCGTCAGCGCAATCGGTCCGCATGGCCACGTCCAGCCCCCGCATCAGGTCATAAGAACACCACCCAAGACTCATTCGATCTTGCCGGACCCTTCGAACCGTTTCGCCTTCGTTGCCAGCTGCGATGGCGATGCGATGGTGCGCTACGCCTTCGACGCGGCGACCGGCTTGCTGAACCCCGAACCGCTGCCGCCGGTGCACGTCCAGCCCAAGGCGGGACCGCGGCACTTCGTGTTTCATCCGAACTACCGGTACATGTACCTGCTGAACGAATACGACGGATCCCTCTACAGCTACAGCTACGACGCGCAGAGCGGCGCGCTGTCAGAGATCCAGGTATCGAGCACCGTGCCCCCGGACTTCGACAAGCAGCGTATCGTGCGCGCCGCCGACATTCACCTCACGCCGGACGGAAGGTGGCTGTACGCTTCGGGTCGCCATCCACTGACGCTCGCTATTTTCAGCGTCGATGCAACGACGGGTCGCGTCACGCCCGCTGGCCACGTTGCCGTTGCGAAGGAGCCGCGCGGGTTCAACATTGATCCGTTCGGACGGCACCTGATCGCGGCGGGACTGCAGGCCAATACTCTGACCTCGTACAGGATCGATTCCGGCACCGGTGCTTTGACCAAGATCGCGGAGTACCCGACAGCGGACGGCCCGAACTGGATCGAGATCGTCAGGTTACCGTGAACGCAATGCTCGAACTGCACCCTTCGGTCATTGTCTGTGTCCTGGCTCCGAGCAAACAGAAATCTATCGGCCCTTCCTGGCGGTCGCACCGGTCGAAGCGTGCAGCCGCTTTCTGGCATCATGTCGAATGCGTACTCCCGGCCAAGAGCCGTCACACAGTTTCAAAAACTCGTAAGCGGAAAGCTGTCGTTCGACCAAGGATGCTCGGGCTTAAAGTCAGCTGAAAAATTGTTTTGAGGCATTACGTGGGTGCGCCTACTCAAGCGGGTGTTTGACATCCTCAATGAGCGGGGAGCGTGCGGCGGCAAGTCGAAGTTCGTCGCAGTTGTCGAAGAGCCAGCCGTTTTTGAGCGCATCCTCACCTATCTGGGGTTGGCGGCGGCGCCGCCGCCCAGCGAGCTGGCATGTCGATCTGTTGCAGGCGGCTTGATGGGTAAATCCAGATGCGCTTGACTGCTTGGCAGGCTGCGGATAGATTGCCGTTTGGTGAAAAATGGTGTTTAAAATCACTATCCTCGCGGTAGCCGCGGTGAGAGTTGAATTTTTACGGAGAAACGCCATGAAGCCGATCCGCACGCGCTGCGCCATTGCCGCACTCGCGCTGCTATGCGCTGCGCCTTCGGCGTCGAGTTTCGCCCAGGTCTATCCAGGCAAATCGATCCGCTGGATTGTGCCGTTTCCAGCGGGCGGACCTACGGACCTCATTTCGCGCACTCTCGCGCAGAAGCTCGCCGAAGCGTGGGGCCAGCAGGTTGTCGTGGAAAATCGACCGGGCGCGGGCGGAACGCTTGGCCTTGGCGTTGCGGCAAAGCTCCCCGCTGACGGCTACAACATCGTGCTTGGCCAGCTCGCGAACGTTGCTATCGCGCCCGCGCTTTATACCAAGCTGCCGTACCATCCCGTGAGAGATTTCCAGCCGGTCACGCTGGTATTCACTTCGGCGCTCCTCCTCTACGCGCACCCTTCACTCCCCGCCAAGAACGTGAAGGAACTCATCGCGCTGGCGAAAGCGAATCCTGGTGCGGTGACCTTTGGCTCGTCGGGCAACGGAACTGCGGGTCATCTGGGCATGGAAATCATCAAGACTGCGGCCAGCATCAAGATGACACACGTACCTTACAAAGGCGCGAGCCCGGGACTTACGGGACTCATAAGCGGAGAGACCGCCGTTTTCGTGAGCGGTCCTCTGCCCGGGCTGCAGATGGTGAACGCGGGTCGAATTAAGGCCCTCGGCGTTGCGAGCGCGCAGCGCATGCCGGCATTTCCTAACATTCCGACGATTTCCGAAACGGGCCTGCCGGGCTACGAGGTCACCACGTGGTTTGGCGTCATGGTGCCGGCCGGTGTTCCGAAAGACGTGCTCGGCAAGCTCCATGGGGAAATGATGAAAATTCTGAAGCAGCCTGAAGTGCAGAGCCGCTTTCAGGGTGAAGGCGGTGATGTGACGCCGATCACCCCCGAGCAGTTCGCGGCCTTCATCAACACTGAAATCGCAAAGTGGGACAAGGCCGTGCGCGCATCGGGCGCGAAAATAGATTAGGCTGATAGCCGCATAAGCGCCGTTTCAAAATGCCCTGCCTTGCAGCGCGCGCTGTAAGGCAGGAAGCAACGTAGACCTTACAGCGCAATCTCTTCGCCGTGCACGCTGAGCTGCTCACGCCGGTGTTGCAGATCATTCACCGGGTGATCGCCACACATCTGATCAAGCTGGCTGGCGTTAAACGTAGGCAAGCCGCCACGGCGCGGTCACCCTCATCCAGCGTTTCGTGCGACATATAGTTGCTCCACAGTTCGAATTGGGTTCCCGATAGCTGCCTGTGGCCAACTTACCACTGCACTTTCCGCTAAGCTTCTCCCTTCACGCTGACGCTGGCGACTGACCATGAGAAACATACTATTGCTGGGCGCAGGATTTAGTAAGAACTGGGGCGGCCCGGTTGCAAGCGAGGTATTCCAATCTCTTATTGCAGACCAGGAAATCCGTAACAATGAGGGACTGAGAAATCTACTATTGGCGCATAGGGCAAACTTTGAGAACGCCATCGCCGCCTTGCAAAAAGAATTGCTGGAAGTCCCAAAAGCGAGTCCCGAGGTGCTTCACCTCATGTTGCGGGCAATATCGCGACTATTCGCCAGGATGAATAAATTGTTTGCTCGTCAGCAGTTCTATCTCCTTGATGCTCAAGGTCATCTCAACGGGGCGACGAGGCCAGACATTTTTCTCTCAAAATACAACGAAATCTTTACACTGAACCAAGATCTGTTGCTTGAAATTCACTACTTTGACCACCCGCAGTATTTGCAAGGTGTTTGGGGCGGTGCGTGTTTGCCTGGACTAGTCGCTGGCGGGGGGCAACATGACAACGCCAAGCCATTTTCGAACAGAACGTGGGTAACTGATGGGAACCTAAAAGTTCCAAATAACGTCCAGCCTTATTACAAGCTCCATGGATCGGTAAATTGGAGTGAGGACGGCATGATGATTTTGGGTACAGGCAAAGCCGATGCCATAAAGGGGAACAAGTTGCTGGATTCTTACCAGCAAGTGTTTGCAAGGTCCCTACAGCAGCCCAATACTCGCCTAACCATAATTGGATACGGATTTCGGGACGACCACATTAACGAAGCACTGAAGGTTGCCATAACCCAGCACGGTCTAAAGTTCTATCTGATTGACCCTGCTGGCGCTGACTTGGCATATAGGCTAAGAAACGAAGTAAGGCCAGACGGAGACAATACTCCCGCGTGGCACCCCGAGCGTACTCCGCTTGAGGACTGGTTTGAACAGGGTCTATATAGTGCGTCGATCATCCCTTTTAGACGCTTGCTCATAGATGAGTCCTTAGATCGCGAATGGCTCGAAGATTTCCTTACTGGGAAATAGGGTGCAGTTTTCGCTCGTGTCATCGTGCTTTGGATATAGCGGGTAACTCATAGGTAGCTTCGCCGCACGAATCTCACAAAACCCACACGCACCAGTCGTCAGCTTTGAATGATAGTTGACTTGATAGTCATGCTCCGCCAAGCTAAAAAGTTGTCAGTAAATTCAACAGCTAAAGACTATTATTTGGCGGAGAGTGTGAGATTCGAACTCACGAGGATCTTGCGACCCTGCCGGTTTTCAAGACCGGTGCATTCAACCGCTCTGCCAACTCTCCAGTAATCATTCATCAGCCACTGCCGGTTTTGGCTGCGGCCGCTGCGCTTAACTTACCGAACTTCAACTGCGGCAAGTTAGCCTACGCCAGCGCGCACAACCCGCGCGCCAAGACCAGTGCATTCAACCGCTCTGCCAACTCTCCAGTTAACATTAATCAACCGCTGCCGGTTTTGGCTTCGGCCGCTGCGCTTAACTTGCCGAACTTCAACTGCGGCAAGTTAGCCTACGCCAGCGCGCACAACCCGCGCGCCAAGACCGGTGCATTCAACCGCTCTGCCAACTCTCCTCGAGATTAGCTTCGATAATACCATGCATTATCAAATGCTTGCGTTACGGGGGCCGGCAATGCGCGCGTAAAGTAAATTGCAACTTTCCGCCACTTTAGGTAGTCTTATACAGGCTCGCATCATTTTGGTTTTTGTGGATTACAAAACATAACTACAAACGAGGAACGCCATGCAACCTGAAATGCAAAATCAGCAACCGGTCTTTACCGGCAACACGGATGTCGCCGTCCAGCAAAACAAGGTGTTGCGTAACACCTATATGCTGCTGGCGGTTTCGCTTATTCCCACCATCGTCGGCGCCGCTGTCGGCACCACCTACCTCGATTTCAGCTTCCTGCGTGGCAGTCCGATCATCGCATCGATCGCGATGCTCGCCATTTTCTACGGCTGGATATACATGATCGAACGCAACAAAGACACCAGCCTCGGCCTCTATCTGCTACTGGGCTTTACCTTCTTCATGGGCCTGTTGCTGGGGCCGCTGCTGCAAAAAGTATTGGGCTTTCGCAATGGCGGACAACTGGTGATGGTCGCTGCGGGCGGCACCGCCGGCGTGTTTTTCATACTGTCGGGCATTGCCTCCAACGTGAAGCGCGATTTCAGCTTCCTGAATAAATTCATCCTGGTCGGCTTTGTCGTGATCATGCTGGCGGTGGTGGCGAACATCTTCCTGCAAATGCCTGCAATAAGCCTGGCACTGTGCGGCGCGTTCATCATCTTTTCGTCGGCGATTATTCTGTGGCAGATCAACGACATCGTGCGCGGCGGCGAAACCAATTACATTTCGGCGACGCTGACGCTGTATGTATCCATCTACAACATCTTCACCAGCCTGCTGCAAATCCTGGGCATAGTTGGCGGTGACCGCGACTGAGCGTACGGTCTTCGAGATTCAGTGGGCGGCCTTCTGGAAACTGAGGCCGCCCTTTTCATGGGTGCGATTCACTCAGCGGTCAAACACCGCGATGGATTCCACATGGGCGGTGTGCGGAAACATGTTCACCACGCCCGCTGCGCTCAAGCTGTAGCCTTGTTCGTGCACCAGCAGGGATGCGTCTCGCGCGAGAGTCGCGGCGCTGCATGATACGTACACAATGCGTTTTGGCGGTGCTGCCACCAGCGACTTTACCAGGGCGAGCGCGCCGTCGCGCGGCGGGTCTATCAGCATGCGGTCAAAGCGGCCAGCGCTACACAGGGCGGCAAACGCATCAGCGTCGATGTCGAAAAGATTCATCGCGCGGTACTGCACAAGCTGCGACAAGCCGTTATAAGCCGCGTTTTCTGCGGCGCGTTTCACCAGCGCTGCGCTGCCTTCAATACCCGTAACGTGGGCGCCGCTGCGCGCAATCGGCAGTGAAAAATTGCCGATGCCGCAAAACATATCCGCCACCCGCTCGCCCGCCTGCGGCGCGAGCAGCAGCAGCGCACGATGCACCAGCACGCGATTGAGGTCGTGATTCACCTGCGTGAATTCAGTCGGGAAAAACGGCATCGTCACATTGAATTCCGGCAGCGTGTAATACAAATCGGCGGCGGCTTCGGGCCACAACGGATGCGCGGTTTCCGGCCCCTTGGGTTGCAGATACACATGCACCCGCTGCGCCTCGGCAAAGGCTTTGAGCTGCGCCTTGTCGTCGCTGGAAGGCGGATCCAGCACGCGGAACACCAGCACATCAGCTGCGTCGCCACAGGCGACCTCGATTTGCGGCATGCGCTCGCGTATGCTGAGTTTGCCGACGAGTTCGCGCAGCAGCGGCAGCAGCTTTGAGATATGCGGCGGCAGCACTTCGCAACTCGTCATGTCGGCGACGAAACTGGAGCGCTTTTCGTGAAAGCCGATCAGCGAGCCGCCTTTCTTGAGCACATAGCGTGCGGTCATGCGCGCGCGCCGGCGGTAACCCCAGCTTGGCCCGTGTAGCGGCGAGAGCATTTGCCCGGCCGTGACTTTGCCGATGTGCCACAAGCTGTCTTCGAGCACGCGCTGTTTCGCTGCAACCTGCGCGCGCGCATCGATGTGCTGCATGCTGCATCCGCCGCAAATCCCGAAGTTCACACAGCGCGGCGTCACGCGCTGCGAACTTTCACGCAAAATGCGCTGTGCGATGGCGTTTTCGTAACTGGGCTTCTTGCGATAGACGGAGGCGGTTACCGTTTCCCCGGTCAACGCGCCTTCGATGAAGATGGTCTTGCCGTCGCGGCGCGCGATGCCACGGCCTTCCTGGTCGAGGGATTCGATGGTGTAGGTTTGCATAAGGCTCGGCGTCGCGGCGGAGTCTGAAATGCGCCGCGATCACAATTTACGTTTTGACTAATTCTTCCAACGCTCCAGGAATTCCTTCCAGTGCGGCTCGTTGGCTTTACCCAAGGTGGTGCGCACCAGCTCACACTGCGCGCGGTGCTGATCGACCGTAAGCGCGCCGCGCATCAGCTGAAAACGCAGATAGATGAGATAGGTATTCACTACATCGGTCTGACAGTAATTGCTGATCTCGGCAAGCTCGCCCGCCTGGTAGGCATCCCACACCTGCGCACCCGACATGCCCAGCTTGCCGGGCAGGCCCATCAATTGCGCCAGATCATCCAGCGGCGCGTTGGCACGTGGTTGGTACAGCGCCAGCAGGTCCATCAAATCGAGATGGCGCGAATGATAGCGGCTGATGTAGTTGTTCCATTTGAATTCGCGGCTGTCCTTGTGATCGCCTTCGCCCATGTCCCAGTAGCGCGGCGCGCGCACACCGTGCATAAGGCCTCGATAATGCAGCACGGGAAGATCGAATCCGCCGCCATTCCACGACACGATTTGCGGCGTGTATTTTTCGATGCCATCGAAAAAGCGCTGGATAACTTCGGCTTCGGATTCGCCGTTCGCACCCAGTGACCACACCCTGAAGTGATCGCGGTCGCACAGTGCGCATGAAATCACCAGCACGCGATGAAGATGCAATTGCAGAAAGTCGTTGCCCGCGGCCTGCCGCCGCAATTGAAACGCCATCGCTGCTACGTCCGCATCCGGGAGCGTGTCATCCAGGTCATGCAGCACACGCAGGCCCGCGACATCGGGCACTGTCTCGATGTCGAACACCAGCACTGGTGTCACGAAATAGTCTTTAAAAACAAATAGTTATAGCGTTCGCGCAGAGAGTCCCCGTTACTTGCGCTGCCACGCACCCGCTGCATTCTGGTAATACCAACCCGGCTGCGCGCGCCCGATCCAGCGTTGCGCAAAGGTGTTGCGTATCTCGCCTTCCCATTCAGGATGATTGTTCGCGCGTGCAATTTCGCGATACAGCGATGCGCGATCCTCATTTTCGCCAGCCACCAAGCCGTTCACTGCCGCACGTTGCGCCAGCGGCACCGCTGCCGGATCACGCAGCGCGACGTTGCCGTCACGCGTCAGTCCCACTGCCCCGCTGCCATACAGCGGCGCCAACTCGCCGTGACGCTTTTGCATGCTCGCCTGAATCGCCACAATGCCCGGTGTGTTGATTTCCAGATTGGCTTGCGCGGCAACCTGCCCCCCGCTCAGCAATGCAGCCAGCAGCAACCCCAAATTAAAAATGGCGGATAGTTTCATGCAATGCTCCTTATTTTGCGACGGGCTTTGCGCCCGTCGCCGGTGCCGGCGCAGGCGTGCCGCCCTTGAGTTGCCATACCTCGTCGATGATACGGTCAGCCGCTTTTTCCGCGGCGGCCGGCGGAAATGAAATATTGATGGTTACGCAGCCCGCCGCAAGCCATGTGCAGCCCAGCACCGCAGCGAGTGCGATGCGTCGATTCGTTTTCAGTGTCATGGTTTTCCTGTTACGCATGGATTGCGCCATCGCTACTCCACAATGGCTTTAACGTTACCCTGTGTCACCCGCTTGATACGATTCAGCAACTCCTGCCAATCGACTCGGCGATTGTAGCCTATCACCGTAATCGCAGGTATGCCGCCACCCTTCACTATCACATAGCCTGACGGCCGGTCTTCAACGCCGCTCATCTCACACACGCCATTTTGCAGCTTGCAGGCCCAACCCAGTTTGTCGTAGCCAAACTCCTCGAAAAACCGCAGAACACTGCGCTGTATCGCCGCCGCTGCTCCAGCGCCGCCCAGCGCGGAAATGTTCTGCACGGCTGCCTGACTGATCTTGCGCGGATAGTCGCCGGCGCTGCTCTCCAACCGCGCATCGAATTTGAGCGGCTGCCAGTTCACCAGTTCCAGCCCTGCGATGCGCGCGTCCATGCGTCCGGTGATATTGCCAAACGAGTAGGTGCGCGTCACCAGTCCCAGATCAAGATTTTGCATGACCACGTCTGCCTGCACGCGCGGCGCCTTGCCGAAAATATCCAGCAGCACCAGGTTTTTCGCCTCAAGTGTGCCGTCGAACACTTTTAAGGATAACGCGCCATCGACTCGCATCGCTGACTTCTGCTGGCGCACCGTCGGCAGCGTCGCGGCAAGCGTGCCATGCATCACCGGCAGGCCCAGTGCCGCGGTGAATTTATCCATCGAAATACCGCCAACTGCCCCCGTGAACCGCCAATCCCAGCTTGCACTGCCGGCGCGCGCAACAAAGTCGCGCACGTCAATAAATCCATCCAGCAACGGCACACGCAACTGTTTCAGGTCAAAGCGCAGGCCATTCATGCCCAGGGGTATCGCGAACGCACCAAGCGGCATCTTCAGCAGTTCACCGCCCTGTACCGTAACCTGCGCCTGGGTTGGCGCGTCCGCGCGCCACGGCACAGCACCATTGATATCGAACAGCGCGAAGCGGCGCTGCGTCCGGTCCTCAAAAGACACTTTGTCAAGACGCACGTCGGCGCGCTGCATGCCTTTTTCGGTTAACCACAATTGCGCTGAAATACTGCCGCCGGTGCGCAAATCTGACAGCGACGTGCCTTCCAGAAACGGCTTTAGCACCAAATCGTACAGCGCCGGCACCTGAATCCCCTGTGCAGCGACACTGCCCTCCGTCATTTTTTTCGCGGCGAGGTCATAAGCACCCGTGAACGTTACGTCTCCAACGCCGGGATAGCGCAAGATCCCCTGTTCGATGCGCAACCGTTTTGCATCCGCAATGCCCGCGGCGGACAACTGCTGATTCGCCGCCTTGACATACAGCGGCTGCCAGAAAGTCTCGCCCGCATGCCACGTTATCGTGGCGTTCCAGCGCACATGATCCGCCGCGGGTTCAATCGCCGCATCCAGAGCAATGCCCATTTTTTCACCGGCATGCAGGCCACTCGCATCGCTAAAACCCACATCGCTCAGCGCTAATCTTGCCTGGATGCGCCCGTCTCCGCCGTAATCGATGACGCCGTTCACCATGCCTGCGCCGATCTTGGGCACGTCCGGCGGCAGCCACGCCGAAACACGCTGCACGCGTCCACCGTCGATGCGCAGGGTCAGATCGTTCCCGCGTTTGCCGGGGCGCAGATTCACGCGCCAGGTTTCATTCTTCGCTGGCTTGAAGGCGATATCCAACACACGCTTGTCGATGAGATAATTGAACGACAACGGAATTTTTTCAGCCAACGCAAACACGCCTTCGTCGCACGCGATGCGCGCGCGTTCGATGCGCAGCGCGACGCAGTCGAGCTTGATATTTTTCCACGATTGCGCACCCACAGCCACCGCGCGGATATTGATGGCGACGGCACCGCCCGCGTAAACGATGCTGATGCCCTGCGCACTGAATCCCGCGCCGGTCAGGTCATCGAGCGCGAGGGTTATCTGCTGGGTACGGCCTGCCGTAGCCAGCAGAAAAAATGCAATCGCAACAACGCACACGCGGCACAGTCGCGCCACGCGCCCGTCAGGCCGGGAATACGCCCGTCGAAAGATAACGATCACCACGATCACAAATAACCGCGACGATCACCGCATCGCGCACCTCGCGCGACACTTGCAACGCCGCCCATAGCGCGCCGCCCGATGAAATGCCACCGAAAATGCCTTCTTCCGCGGCAAGACGCCGCGCCATATCCTCGGCGTCGCGTTGCGCAATTTCAATCACCTGATCCACACGGCTCCAGTCGCAGATACTGGGCAGATACGCCGCCGGCCATTTGCGTATGCCGGGAATCTGCGCGCCGTCGGCAGGCTGGCAGCCGACGATCCTGATCGCGGGATTTTTTTCCTTGAGATAGCGCGACACGCCCATGATGGTGCCGGTGGTGCCCATACTCGACACAAAGTGCGTGACCTTGCCATCGGTGTCGCGCCAGATTTCGGGCCCGGTGGTTTCGTAATGCGCGAGCGGGTTGTCGGCATTGGAGAACTGATCGAGCATGATGCCCTTGCCCTCTTTCACCAGACGTTCGGCCACATCGCGCGCGGCTTCCATGCCGCCTTCCCTGGGGGTCAACACCAGTTGCGCGCCATAGGCCGCCATGCTTTGGCGGCGCTCCATCGACTGATTTTCGGGCATCACCAGGATCATGCGATAACCCATCATCGCCGCGCACATGGCAAGCGCGATGCCGGTATTGCCGCTGGTAGGCTCGATCAACGTATCACCCGGCTTAATCTGGCCGCGTGCCTGTGCACGCTTGATCATCGACAGTGCCGGGCGATCCTTGACGGAACCCGCCGGGTTGTTGCCTTCCAGCTTGACCAGAATGGCGTTGCTGGTGTTGCCGGGGATGCGCTGCAAGCGCACCAGCGGCGTATTGCCTACGAATTGTTCGAGTGTTTTCACGGCGGATCGGGGTTCGAATTGAGAGTTGAGTGTCGGGCGTTGGTCGCCTGGGTGGGGATGCTCCCCACCCCGAACGCACAACGCGCGACAGTGCTACGCCATCATAGCTGAAACCAAGCTCCGTTGACGACGAAAAAAACCCCGCCGTAGCGG
>CAMATZ010000064.1 GCA_945861275.1 Bordetella parapertussis | reverse complement strand
ACAATAATTTAAAAATAATTCACGCGCGCTCTCATGTACCTGCAGCAGTGACGGGAGGAGCGAATGGTCTACACACGCAAGACACCCTGGACGCTCATCATGGGCGTCGCCATGGTTGCTTATGCTTGGCTGGTGCAATCCAATGCACTGGCAGGCATGATCAAATATCTGGGCACCGCACGGCTCGCCGGCGAGATGCAGATACTTGGTTATGCGTTCGGCGGCGTCGCCATCGTTGCCGGATTGTGGCAATTGCTGACCGCACCGAAAGAAGGCGGCGCGGATTATTACCTGTCCGCGATTGGCGGGGTAACCTTCATCATGCTGATCGCCTTCATCGTCAAATGGATCATCGATCCGCAGATGGCGAGCTGGGGCCGCGAGGCGCAGCCTACGCTCGGTTTCAATTTTGCGAGCGTGCTCAATCTCAACTACGTGGTGATGGGCATCCTCGCCGGCATCGTCGTGGTCAATGTGTTCAAAGTGCCGTCGTGGGCGGAGAACGGCGTGCGCCTGTCGCGGCTCGGCCTCAAGACCGGCGTAATCCTGCTCGGCACGCTCTACAGTCTGGCCGAGCTTGCGCAACTCGGCCAACTGTCGATCGTGATGATCGGCGTCTTTGTACTGGGTTCGGTGTGGCTGGTGCTGATGATCGGCGAACGGCGAAAACTGCCGCACTCGATGACCGGCGTGTTGTCGGCTGGTGTCGGTGTATGCGGCGTATCAGCGGCGGTTGCCGCGGCGCCGGTGGTGCAGGCAAAGTCCACCGAAATCGCCTACACCATAGGCACGGTGCTGCTGTTCGGCGTGGTATGCATGTTCCTGTTTCCGATTGTGGGCAAGGCGCTCGGCATGGGCTACATCCAGTTCGGCGCGTGGGCCGGCACCGGCATCCTGAACTCGGCCCAGGTCGCGGGCGCGGCACTGGCGTTCCAGCCCAACGGCATCGAGACACTGAAAGTGGCGGAGATTTTCAACATCACGCGCGTGCTGTTTCTGCCCATCATCGTACTGTGGCTCGCGGTGTGGTACGTGAAGCGCGAAACCAGCGCGCAGAAAGTCAATGTGGGGGCGGTGCTGGTGAGCAAGTTCCCCGTGTTCGTGCTGGGTTTCATCCTGATGTTCATTCTGTCCTCGACCGGTATCTTTGCGCCGGCGCGCCACTATCAGGGTGCATATTTCGACAACAGCGACAAGATCATGCAACGCAAGGACAAGGACGGCAAGCCAGTGAGCCGCTTGCTCAACGAAAAAGACATCGCCGCGCTCAAGTCCGGCACCGATAAAGTCACACGCAACGACCAGAAAGCCGCATTGCAGCGGCTGCTTGAAAATCGCAAACTGATGTCGATCGAGGACGACGACATGTTGCGTGGCGTGGTCAACGCCAAGATCACATCCAGGGAAGCCACTGCCGCGCTCACCAAGGCGCACCGCGCGGTGCGCCATACCGCCGTCAAGATCGCGATGTTTCGCGATCTGATCGCGTGGTTTTTCACTTTCGGGCTGGTTGGACTGGGCATGCAGATCACCGTGGCGTCGATCCGCCAGGCTGGCGGCGCGCCGCTGGTGATTGGCTCCATCGTCGGCGTGATCAAGGCCGTGGGCTCGCTGATCGTCGTTATGCTGTTGGTTCAGGAAACGATTTGAGGAGAGTGCCATGAGTGAAGACAAATTCGACCGTGGTTCTGCGTTAACGATTTTCAAGAATGACCGCGCTGAGGATCTCGTCGCACTGGGTCTCGCGATAGTGATCGCCGTACTCGTGCTGATATTCGTCTGAGTGCGGGAAGTTCACAGCGCCTTGTTATCCGCCGCGCGGGTGTTGCTGGCGAGCCATGGCACGCCCGGCGCGCTTGCCGCCGACCGTGCCGCGATAGCGTTATGCACGAAGGGCGGTGTGCTGTTTCATCTCACGGTCGTGCCGGATTTCTGGAAAGGCATGATGGGCGACGATTGGCTTAATAACGTCTCTACCCGCGATACCTACGCCAAGCACGTTGAATCCGAACTGGCGCGCGAAATCGAAGCGCATCGCTGTCTACTGGCGCAAGCCGTGCAATCCGCCGGACTGGCTTATGAATGCAATACAGTACTCGGCAAACCCGCCGAATGCCTGATCGCGTATGCGAACGGCGTTAAGCCTGATCTCATCGTAATGGGGTCTCCAAGGCCTAAGGGCCGCCCTGGAATCCGCTCGCGCATGCATCTGGACACACTGCTGGCCGCACTCGATGTTCCGTTGCTGGTGATTCCCTACCCCGTGTGACAGCCCCGATGCCGCAGCCTGCCAGCGATAATGCGGCGTGGGTCACCATCGAAACGCCGCTTTCGGCGGACGCACTTGCCGCGTTGTGCGCGGATATTGAACATATTTACCGCATCAATCCGTATTTTGAATTCAGGTTTTGGCGCGCATTGGCCCACGACACCTGGCACGCCGCCTACCGCAACCTGAGTAACGGCAGCGACGTGGATGTGGAGCTGCGGCTCACGCGCGCATCTGCATGCGCATTCACCGTGAGTTATTCGCGCGGCATCAAGCGCCTCACGCGCTTCACAATCGAGCCCGCCCCGATGGGGAGCACACTCACTATCGTGGAAGATTACACATGGGTTCCGCGCGAGCAGGCTGAACGCGAAGCCGATCGCAGCCTGCATGCCTGGGGCGTGGCACTACACGAATATCTCAAGCGCCATGCGCGCTGGAGCTGGTGCGCGCCGTGGCGATGGACCATGCGACGCGTATGGACGCCGATGAAGCCGGCGGCCCGGCGCATCACCTACATTATTCTGCTCATCACGTTCGCCGAACTCGCACTATTCGCGCTGGCAATGGCGGTCTGGTGGGCCGAACACCGGATGTGATTTGCGTGCGCTTGTTCACGCCGTGGCAGCCAACGTCTGTTACGATGTGCGCTCCATTACCAAGCGAGGTATGTGATGACTGTTGCTGGAGAAATTGCGGCCTTCGTGACCCGGCAGAGCTACGCGGATCTGCCACCTAAGGCCATCGAATACGCGGAGATGCTCATCTCCAGCACCATCGCCAGCGCAGCGCTGGGCTCGACGCTAGCATCATCCAGAATCATTCGTGCGTTGGAGGTGGAGCGCGGCGGCAAGCCCGAAGCCACGCTCTGGTTCGGGGCAGCAGAGAAGCTGCCGGTCGCGGCGGCGGCGCGGGTCAATGCCCTGATGAGCGATGCGGCGGCTTCGGACGACAGCGATCTGCGCAACATTGTCCATTCCGGCACCACCGCTTGCGCCACTGCGCTTGCCATTGCCGAGAACACCGGCGCCAGTGGTGAGGACGTGCTTGCCGCCATCGTTCTGGGCTACGAAGTGGCCGGACGGATGAATGGCGCGATGATCGGTGGTCTGCAGAAGAAAGGCTTTCACGGCTGCATCGTCGCCGGCTTCGCCGGTGCGGTTGCGGCGGGACACTTGATGAAGCTAAGCCAGCCGCAAATGGCGCAGGCGATTGCCCTCATAGCCACTTCGATGGGCGGACTGCACGCCGCGGCGAATACCAGTGTGGCCCGCGAGTATCACGCCGGACTCGCCGCCATGCTGGGCGTAAATGCGGCGCAGGCGGCCGGCATGGGCTTCCTGGCCGAGGAGAATATCCTTGAGAACGAGCGCGGTTTTTTTGTAGTCTATGGCAACCAGCCGGACGTCGCCGACGTTACCCGCGATTTAGGCAAGCGCTGGAGCATTCTGACCGACATGGGCATCAAGCTCGTGCCCGGCGGCCACCCCAGCCATAGCACCGCCGAAGCCGCAGCCAATGCCGCGCGCGCCGGCAACGTCTCGCCGGATGAGGTCGAAACAATTACCATCTCCCGTCCCGGCTTCAACACGTTGACCGGTCCGCGGTATCCGACCGACCTGATCGGTGTTGCGCACAGCCCGGCGTATTTTGCCGCCGCCGGCGTTGCTGACCGGGACTTCTCCTGGGTGCACGCCTTCGAAGACAAGATCAACAATCCGGTGATCCGCGGCCTGCTCGGCAAAGTGCGGGCCGGCGATCCGCCCACGGCGAACCTCGATCGCTACAAGTCGGGTGCGACCGTGACCATCGGGACGAAGGACGGCCGCAGTTATTCGAGTACGGTCTATGCACCCAGAGGCGCCGCCATTCTCGGCATAGCCTGGGCCGACGTCGAAGGCAAGTACCGCACACTGGCGCCGTTTGCGAAGTTTTCCGGGGACAACCTCGAAACCAGTATCAAGGTGATCCGTAATTTCCGCACGGTGAAAAAAGTTTCGGAACTGGTCGGCTTGCTGCGCTAGCCCGGATTACTCGCGCCGGATTCCGGCTTCGAGGATTACTTTCCTGAAGCGCGCCATTTCGTTGCGCAGGTGCCGCTCGAATGCGGCAGGCGTGCCGCCTACCGTCTCCGATCCGTCTGCGATGAGCCGGTCGTTGACCTCAGGTGAGCGCAATGCCTCTGCAATAGCGCTGCTCAGGCGCGCGACGGTCCCCGCAGGCGTGCGCTTGGGTGCGACCACGCCGTACCAGCCGATCAGTTCAAGGCCCGGGAGGGTTTCTGCGACTGTCGGCACGTCGGGCACGACGCGCGAGCGCGTGAGCGAAGTGATGCCCAGTACGCGCACCTTGCCGGCGCGTGCGAGCGGCAACCCCGATGTAATGCTGGCGAATGCCAGTTGCAGCTGCCCGCCAGCCAGGTCGGCAAGCGCCTGTGGCGGACCCTTGTACGGCACATGCGTAACCTTGATCCCGGCCACCGCGTTAAACACCTCGGTTACCACATGATTCGATCCGCCGATGCCGCTCGATCCGTAATTGAGCTTGCCCGGCTGTGACTTCGCGAGATCAATGAATTCGCGCACCGAACGCACCGGCAGCGCCAGCGAGACGGCCATCAAATACGGATTGCGGGCGACATAGCTCACACCCGCGAAATCGCGCTCGATGTCGTAGCTGAGCTTGTCTTCAAACGCATTCGACACCAGTTGCGCGACTGCGAGCATCATCACGGTGTAGCCATCGGGCTGCGCTTTTGCAATCATTTCCGCAGCGATAGCGCCGGTTGCCCCGGGGCGATTGTCGACCACCACGCTGTGCCCGAACATTTCGGAAAGTTTCATGGACAGGCTGCGCGCTGCGATGTCCGATCCGCCGCCCGCGGTAAAACCCGTGAGCATGCGTATCGGCCGCGCTGGGTAGTCCGCGGCCGCGGCAATCGAGACCGCGGCCACCGCCACTGCAAGTGCCGTGCTGTACGTCAGCGCCGGGCCGATAGCTGTCATTTTTTCTCGTCCGCTGCGCGTGCCATTGCCAGACTAGCTTTGCTGGGTCGCCGAAGTCGTAGTACTGCGGGCCGCCAGCGAGCCGGCGCGTGGCGCCTGATCACTGGCAGTGCCCGGCTTGCCGCCGAACATGTCGAGCGCGAGCGCATCGCGCACTGCGTCGAGATCGAGCCCATGCAGCGCGATCATCTCGGCGCTATCGGCGATGATGGTGTCGATATCTCCCATCAGGCGCAAGCGCTTATAGAGATCCGGAACGTGCAGACCCATGCTCTCGCCTATCAGCTCCATGAAGTTGATGAGTTCGAACGTGACCTGCGGCTGAAACGTCACCAGCTCACGGTGACAGTTGTGGAATACCGATGCAAAGGTCGTCACGCCGGCTGCGGCGGCAGCTTGAAACTCCCGCTCACGCAGTTCGGCCTTGAATTTCGGCAGCACCGCGAGGTGGCTTGCCTGTGTGCTCACGATCGGCACGTCGAGTGCCACCAGTTCAAGACCGGGAATCGCCGACAGCAGCCGTTTAACCGCGGTCATGATGCCGGGGACGGCCGCGCGCTCCTGCAGAGCGACGCGTTTGCGCACCGGATGCACGAACAGAGGCCGCAGGTCCTCGAGGCGTTCGGCAAAGAACTCGGCAATCGGGCTCAGATCGAAAGGCGTCGCGCCGTGTGACTCGCGATAGGCCGGTAGCGCGAACTCGCCGATCTGAATCTGGCAACTCGGGCACCAGGTAATGACCCGTGAGGCGCCGGGACGGCCGAGCCGCTCGATGGTGTTGAACGAGATCTGTCCGGCCGTTTTCGCGTCACCCTGCTTGAAATGCTGGATGCCGCAACAGGTTGCGGCGCCGCCGATCACTTCGTAGGAGACGCCGAGGGCATCGAGCACCTCCAGCACCAGCAGTGGAATGTGCGGGGTCTTGATGATATTGCAGCCGGTATAGAACACGATGTCCGGGCGATCGGTATATTCGTCAGTGCGGCGCAGCAGCGGGTTCAGCCTGGCCAGCACCTCGGGTGCAAGCTGCAGGCGCGAGATAAGACGCGTGCCTCGGTTCATGGTGCTGAAATACTGCTGGCCCGCGCGCCGCACGGCGGCTTCACCGAGCTTTGCTTTTACCGCGATTCGCGCCATGTTGACCATGAAGCGCGGATTGACGCCGTAGTCGCAGGCGCGTATGCATTTTCCACTGTTGGTGCAGACTTGGGCCCAGCGCTCGGCATCGGCCGTGCCGGGTCCGCCCGCGAGCAAATCGAGAATGCCGTTGACGATCGCCGGACCCTTCGCCGGATCCAAACCGGCGGGCTCTACCATGGGGCACGCCGCGACGCATTTCCCGCAGCGCGTGCAGGCTTCGAGCGTGTCCTCGACCCGTTGATGCACGGCTTTCAGGAACAACTCACCGCCAGATTGCGTCATGCTGGGCTCCGCGTTTCACCTACTTTGAGAACGAACAGTATCGAGTCTTGCAAAATAGCACGCACCACCGGTCTGACACCGCGCACCGATGCACAGCTACCCCGCCGTTACTTTGACCAGTTTTTGCAGGCAACGAATCCGGGCCGGCTTCGGAATGTTCGGGAATGAGCGGGAGAACGACACATAGGCGACCTCTCCCACATAAAGATCCCCGTGTGAATCCACCGACATCCCGTGCGGAGAAATGAACTGCCCCGGCCCGGTGCCGCGCGCGGGGTCGGCCTGGACGCTGGCCAGCAGCTTGCCCTTGCTATCCATCACGCTGATCCGCGGCCCGATATTCGGGTGGTTAATATTGACTGACAAATGCGGCCCCAGTTCGGCGATATAACATAGCGGACACTTCCCGCTGGTCATGAAAAGGCCGCTGGGGCGATGCAGGTTGTTCCACTGGGTTTCGTAACGGCCCTTGCCGTCGAATACCTGCACGCGATGATTCTCCCGGTCTGCGACATAAACCCAGCCATCCGCGTCACAGGTGATGTTGTGCGCGATGTTGAATTCGCCGGGTCTGGTGCCCGGGCCACCCCAGGAAAATAACAATTTTCCGTCCGCTGTGTATTTATGCACGCGTGCGTTGCCGTACCCGTCCGAGATGTAGATGTCTCCTTGCGGCGACAGCGCGGTATGGGTGCAGCGATTAAACGGCTCCCCGCTCATATACGCCGATGACTTGCCGGGAATGCCGATGGTCAGCAGCACCTTGCCGTCCAGGGTGCATTGCCGCATCGAGTGGTCACCGTCGTCGGTCAGAAAGATGGTGTCATCGGCGCCCATGTGGACACCGTGCGGATTCCTGAACACGCCTTCTCCCCAGGAGCGCAGGAAGTTGCCAGCGCGATCGAATACCACCATCGGGTGCGGGCCGCGGTTGAAGGCGTAGACATTGTCCCGACGATCGACGCCGACCGCGGCGACATCGCCGCTATCCCAGCCGTCGGGCCATTTTGCCCAACCATCCTGAGCCTGATAGGCGAAATCGCCGCTTCCCATGATGCTGCTCATGTCCGCTTTCCTCCGAGAATTTGAATTTTACATCAGAGGTAGCGGCGTCGATTTCTTTTTCATAAATCGCAGTAGAATTTGGGCTGCGTCTGCCGAGGGGTTTGAGCGTGAAAAATAAACTCGACGACGAAAGCGAATGTTGAGCTCGGACTTGCGTTGGTGGCTGAGTAGAGCCTGTGGGACGAACGCTTTGAATTTTCACGAAGTTTGAGTTCTTTTTACCATAAGGGTAGCCGCAGTCGATGACAGATTCCGATCCCATCCGACTCGCAGCCGACGTCGGCGGCACCTTCACCGACGTGGCGGCATTCAACGAGACCACCGGCGAGTTGCAGCTTGGCAAGACGCTGACCACGCCGCAGCACCTGGTGTCCGGCATCGCGCAGGGCGTGGCCAGGACCAGCGCCCGTTTTCAGGCGACGCGGCTTTTTCTTCACGGCACTACGGTTGCGATCAACACCATCCTTGAGCGCAGCGGCGCGCGCTGTGCGTTGTTAACGACGCAGGGCTTTCGCGACATCTACGAGATCGGCCGCGTCAACCGGCCGGAATCCTACAACCTGTTTTTCAAGCGGCATGTGCCGTTGATCGAGCGCGACCGGCGCTTCGACATCAGCGAACGCATCGACGCGCAGGGCGCAGTGCTGATCAAACTGGACGAGGCACAAGTGCGCACGGTGGCCGCAGCCGCAGTCGCGCAGGGGGTGGAGTCGATCGCGATCCTGTTTCTGCACTCGTACCGCAACCCGGCGCACGAGCAGCGCGCAAAGCAGATCATCGAACAGGAATTTCCGCAGCTCTTCGTCAGCGCGTCGCACGAACTGAGCCAGGAATACCGCGAGTTCGAGCGCACCTCGACCGCGGCCGCCAACGCCTACGTGGGGCCGCGCGTGCGCCGCTACCTCACTGAGATGGAGACGCACCTCGACGCCGCAGGCTTCGCCGGCACGTTTCTCATCGTGCAGTCGACCGGCGGACTGTTCGACGCCGCCGACGCGCGGCACTCGTGCATACGCATGCTGGAGTCGGGCCCGGCGGCAGGAGTCATCGGCGCCAAGGCGTTGTGCGACAGCATCGGCATGCGCAATGCCATCGCCTTCGATATGGGCGGCACCACCGCCAAGGCCGGCGTGATCTACAACGGTGAGGTGCTGATGACGGGCAGCTCGCTGATCGGCGGCTATGCCACCGGCCTGCCGATCCAGATGCCGATGATCGATATTCAGGAAGTCGGCACCGGCGGTGGCAGCATCGCGCGCGTCGAACTCGGCAATGCCCTGCGCGTGGGGCCGCAGAGCGCCGGTGCGCAGCCCGGCCCGGTGTGCTACGGACTCGGCGGCACCGAGCCGACGATCACCGACGCCAACCTGGTGCTCGGCCGGCTCGGCGCCGAGCGGTTTCTCGGCGGCGAAATGCAGCTCGATATCGAGGCCGCGAGGCAGGCTCTTAGAGAACGGATTGCAGCGCCGCTCGGCCTCGATCTGGTCGAGGCGGCCGAAGGTATATTGCGCATTGCCGCCACCCAGATGGCAAATGTGGTGCGTTGGGTGACCACCGAGCGCGGCCTCGATGCCGCGGACTTCGCACTCGTTGCTTATGGTGGCGCAGGGCCGCTGCACGCGGCGATGGTGGCGCGCGAACTGCAGATCGGCACGGTGGTCATCCCGCGCGCGCCGGGGCATTTCTCCGCCTGCGGCATGCTGGTCGCCGACCTGCGCCGCGACTTTGTCAGCACCTGGTTCACGCCGCTCGCCGAGGCGTCGTTCGCGGACATGGAGGCACTGTTCGCGGACATGGAGACGCGCGGCCGCGCCACCGTCACGCGCGGTCAGGCCACGCTCAGCACGCTCAGCGCAACCACAGTGAGGCGTGCCGCCGATATGCGTTATGTAGGACAAGAGCACGCGGTCACCGTCGATCTGCCGCTGGAACTATTCCACACGCAGGACCGCGACGGCATCAAGAGCCGCTTCGATGCGGTGCATCAGACGCGCTACGGTTTTTCAGTCGCGCACGAGAGGGCCGAGATCGTCAGCCTGCGTAGCGCGATTGTCGGCGAGATGCGTAAGCCGCCGTTCGAGCACATCGCGCAAGGCGCGCCGCAACCGCAAGCTGAAGCGTTCAGCGGCGCGCGTCCCGTCTACTTCGTGGGCGCGGGCTACGTCGATACGCCGACCTATCAGCGCAGCGCACTCAAGGCCAGCAATCGCATCGCCGGCCCCGCGCTGATCGAAGAGCATGCTTCAACCACGGTGATACATCCCGGGGATAAGCTCGAGGTCGATGACTACGGCGACCTGATCATTGAAATCAACAGGACCTGAAGAGGAAAAGGGGAAAATATCTGCCTGCAAACCATCGGAACCAGCATCTGATCAAGCGTAAAATATGCCTATGGGCAACACAGACCTCAAGCGCTGGGCGCAAACATGGGCATCTGCCGGCGACGCATTGGATGCGTTGCGCCGGCGTGAGCTTGCGGCGATGACAGACGACGACGTGCGCCGCGCAATCGCGGATTTGTTTACCGGCGCCCCCATGCCCGGCCTGCCGCCACGCACGACTTCCGGGCTGGTCGAACAACAGCGCTTATTCTCGCGCCTGCGCAAGCCTGCATGAACCCGCTGCTTCAGGCAGCCGTCGAAATTCAGCAGTTCCTGCGCGACGCGGGCGAAAGTTTTTGTTTTATCGGCGGCGTTGCGCTACAGCGCTGGGGCGAGCCGCGGTTTACACGCGATGTAGATCTCACTTTGCTTTGCCCCTATGGCGCCGAAGCCGCGCCTGTGGCGCGGTTAATCACTGCTTTCTTGCCGCGTATCCCCGATGCGCAGGCGTTTGCGCAACAGCATCGCGTGCTGTTGCTGCACAGCGCATCGGGTATCGCCATCGACATTGCGCTGGGTGCGATCCCTTTCGAGGAACGCTGTGTTGCACGGGCCACAGCATTCGACATGGGCGGCGCGTGTCTGCTGACGTGCTGCGCCGAAGACCTGGTGGTGCTCAAGGCGTTTGCGGCGCGTGATCGTGATTGGGCGGATATCGAGTCGATTGCCGCCCGTCAATCAAAGCAACTGGATTGGCCGCTGATATTCAAGGAGTTTGCTCCGCTTGCCGAATTGCGCGAAGAATCGCAAGCCACGGCACGGCTGAATGTGTTGAAAGACAAATATTTACCTTAGGCTTTTCATCGAAACCAACAGGAGCTGACCATGGATACCGTGGCCGAGACAAAGGCGGAATCCGCCTCCCGCATCAATCCGGTGGTAACCGAAATCGTGCGCAACGGGCTGATCGCCGTCACCGAGGAGATGAAGATCAACCTCATGCGCACGGCCTACAACATGATCATCTACGAAGCGCTCGACTTCACCGTCGGCATCTTCGACGCCGAGGGCAATACGGTTTCGATAGGCCTCGGTCTGCCGATGTTCATACGCGGCATGAGCGACACGGTGAAAGCCAAGCTCGAGCATTTCGGCGCGGATAGTTTGGAGCCAGGCGACATCCTGCTCACCAACGATGCCTACATCACCGGCTCGCATCTCAACCACATGACGTTCACAGTGCCGATTTTCCACGACGATGCGCTGGTCGGATTTTCCTGCTGCATGGCGCATTGGCCGGATGTCGGCGGCACCCTGATGGAAGGCACCACCGATATCTTTTCCGAAGGTCTGCAGATGCCGATCGTGAAAATCTATCGCAAGGGCGTGCCAAACGAAGAACTGATCGCGATCATCAAGAACAACGTGCGCCTGCCGGAGCGCGCGATGGGAGACTTCCGTGCGCAGATCGCGGCGGTGAAAACCGGCGAGCGCCGCTTTCTCGATCTGATCCGCAAATATGGCCGCGACGCGGTGCTCGGCGGCATCGCTGCGATCATGGACCAGAGCGAGGCGCTGGCGCGCGCGCGCGTGCGCGAAATGCCCGATGGTGTGTATGAAGCCGAGTCCTTCATGGATGATGACGGCATCAACATCGGCCAGCGCGTGCCGATTCATGTGCGCATCACAGTCAAGGACGATCGCATGACCGTCGATCTATCCGAAGTGTCGCTGCAGGTGCAGGGCTTCTACAACTCCGGCGTCACCGCCGGGCGCTCGTGCTGCCAGGTGGCGTTCAAGTGCCTGACCTCCGCGCTTGAGCTGCCGATCAACGACGGCGCGTTCCGCGCGCTTGACATCATCTTGCCGCCGGGCCGCGTGGTGAGCGCGGTGAAACCGGCGGCGATGCGCATGTGGATGTGCTATCCGATGACCATCGTTGACACCATCTTCAAGGCACTGGCGCCCGCGCTGCCCAATCAGGTGATCGCCGGCCACCATGCTGATCTTGTCGTCGGCCGCATCAACGGCCGCCGTCCCAAGGACAACAGCTTCTACATTTATCTGGGCGGCCTGATCGGCGGCGGCTGGGGCGCCAAATACGACAGCGACGGCCAAAACGCCACCATCGCGATGAATGACGGCGATACCCACAACGGCCCGTCGGAGCAGGTGGAAGCGAAGTTCCCGCTGCTGGTGGAGCGCTATTGCCTGCGGCCCGATTCCGGCGGCGCCGGGCGTTTTCGCGGCGGGCTGGGCACCGAGCAGGTGGTGCAGGCGCGCCACCCCATCCGCTTCAGCTCGCAGATGGACCGCGTCAAGTGCAAACCGTGGGGCCTTAACGGCGGCATGTCGGGATTTGGCAACGGCGTCGCGCTGCATCGTTTCAGCAAGAGCGAAGAGCAGCATTTTCACAACGGCAAGGCGCTGAACCAGGTGCTGCAGGCGGGCGATGCTTACATTTTGCGTTCAGGCGGTGGTGGCGGCTACGGCTCGCCGCTGGAACGCGATGTGGGCGCGCTGGAGCGCGACCTGCGTTGCGGTTATGTCACCAAGGAAGCGGCCGAGGCGTGGTATGGCGTGGTGTTCGAGGGCCATACGAACAACAGGCTCACGATTGACGTGACGGCAACGCAAAAGCGCCGCGCGCTTATGCGCGAGCAGGGGCTGCCGCAGGACCAGCCGATTGCTGAATCGCTGGTACCGCTCGCGCCAGCGCCCCATCACGAGCACAACCCGGAACACGAAAAGCTTACCGAGGAAGAGCGCGTGGCCTACGCGATGCAATGTCGCTGCTGCAGTTGATTGGCGCAGGCTTGTGATTGAGTGCGACTGCCGGGCTCAGAGAGATACTGCGACGCGGCGTTGAGTTTCTCATTGACGCCCTCGAAAGGAATCCATGATTCGCAGATCGACAGCCCGCGTAGGGCGCAATCCCATTGCGCCGAATGCGGTTTGCAAAGTAGCCATGCGGCGCAATAGGGATTGCGCCCTTCACGCTGCGACGTGGCGTTGAATTTCTGCTAACCGCTCGCAAAGGCAATCGATAATTCGCAGATCAACAGCGGGCAGCGTAATATGTTGATCTTGAAGCAAAAATTTTCGCGGCGTCTTTTCAACAAGGCAAGTTCCCTCGCGCATACATATCATAACTATATGATTTTATTGAATAATTTCTGAAACACTGAATGTGGAGATAGATTTGTACTTACCCTTTCGGGTCTATTTCTCACGTTATGTATTCCGCTAGAGTCATGCCCATACCCGACTATCAAACCCTGATGGTTCCTCTGTTGCGACTCGCTGGAGACGCACAAGAACATCGCTTTCGCGATGCTATTGAACAACTGGCTTCAGAATTCGCGCTTACCGATGAGGAGCGCGGAACAATGCTTCCGAGCGGAACTGCGCCGCTATTCGACAATCGCGTAGGTTGGGCTAGAACCTATCTCAAACAAGCGGCGCTGCTTGAGTCCCAGAAACGTGGAGTCTTCCGCATTACGCCGAGAGGCCTCGAACTGTTAGCGAAGAATCCAAGTCGAATTGACAATTCGACGCTTGAGCAATTTCCAGAGTATTTGGCATTCAAACTTCGCAGGAATGATGAAAAGCCAACAGGTGCCCTGTCCCCACTAGAGCCGGTAGCAAGGCAGACGCCACAGGGTGTGGAGCCATCGTTCGACTCCACTCCGGAGGAACTCTTTTCTCAGGCGTACCAGCGTCTGCGTAGCAATCTGGAGGCTGAACTTCTTGAGCAGGTAAAGGCTGCCTCGCCGGCATTTTTTGAGCGTCTTGTTATCGATCTGCTGGTAGCAATGGGCTACGGCGGTTCTCGTCAAGACGCTGGCCGCGCCATAGGACGGAGTGGCGACGGTGGAATCGACGGCATCATCAAAGAAGACAAACTGGGCCTAGACGTCATCTATGTGCAGGCAAAACGCTGGGAAGGCACAGTGGGTAGGCCTGAGATACAAAAATTCGCAGGCGCTCTCCAAGGGCAACGAGCCAACAAGGGTGTGTTCATTACGACTTCGGGTTTTTCGAAAGAAGCCGAAGAATATGCTGGAGTTATTTCCTCAAAAATCATTCTCATCACAGGTGAGCAGCTTTCTAAGCTCATGGTCGACCACAACGTCGGAGTGTCCCCCATAAGCAAGTACGAACTGAAGCGCATCGACTCGGACTATTTTGAGGGCGAAAATGTATAACCCTGCGGGCCAGCGAATGCTGCGCGATAGAGCCGCGCACCGCCGCTGACCTCCATGTTGTCCCTTGCCCGTGCCGCAGCCATTGCGGATGGTCGAACGCCGGTGGTCTGCATTTGACAGTACGTAATCGTTCGATTACATTCGCAAAATGTTCACGATAAGGCCACTGCCCGAATTCACCGAATGGCTCGATGGATTGTCTGACGCATCAGTTCGTGGCGTGGTGGTTGCACGAATCAAGCGTCTGTCTCTTGGATTGATGGGCGACGTAGCGCCAGTCGGCGATGGCGTGTCTGAGCTGCGTATTCATGTGGGTGCAGGCTGGCGTATTTATTTCGTGAAACGCGGCACTCAACTGCTCGTATTGCTGGCAGGTGGGTCAAAGCGCACACAAAAGAGCGATATCAAGCGCGCCAAAGCTTTGGCTTTGCGGCTGGATTAACTGAAGGAAATGACCATGACTCGACGCATCAAAGTGGCAGACTTGCCTGAGTTCGACGCCGCGCGGTATCTCGACAACGAGGCTGCGATTGCGGCCTATTTGACGGACATTCTGGAGGCGAACAATCCTGCATTGCTGGCGGCAGCCCTTGGCGACATCGCACGTGCGCGCGGCATGAGCGAGATCGCCAAGGCATCAGGGCTCACCCGCGAAGCCTTGTACAAAGCACTGCGACCCGATGCGCAACCGCGCTTTGACACGATCAGCCGGGTATGCGCAGCCTTAGGGGTGCGTCTGGTGGCACAAGCCATCCATGCTTAACATGAGGCGGCTCTGTGAATCAAAGTGACCGGCTCGCCGAACGCATCGCGCAGGAATCTCCCATGCCATCAAAGGTAAAAACATGATCGACAAACGCATTATCGGAACCTGGCGGCTTAAGAGCACAAAGGGCGTCGACGACGCTGGTAAAGTGATGCCGCCGCCCTTTGGACCGGCGCCCTACGGCGTGGTGTGCTTCGAGGCTGACGGGCGCATGTGCAACGTTATCTGCGACGGCCGCGCCGAACTGCCTGCCGGCGAGCCGCGGCAGTTCATGTCCTATGTCGGCAACTACATCTTCGACGGCACCACGCTTTCGACACGAGTCGATGCCTCGTCGGACGCTAGCCGCATCGGCGGCGACCAGGTACGCAACGTGCGTTTTGAGAACGGCGGCATGGTGCTGGCGCCGCTGCGCCGGCTCTACGCTGGCGTGATGCAGCGTCAGGAGATGTTCTGGGAACGTGCCGCGTAGAGTGCAATGCTTCGCTTCAAGTGTTCCCTTGTCCCTCGCGCCGCATGTAAACCATTGCGTGCCTTCACATGCGGTGCAATGCGCTCCGTTTGCTCAATCCACTGACGCGCTGGACGTCTTCACCACCGCTGCCCATAGCGCGACTTCTTCGCGCAGCCATTTGCTGGCTTCTTCCGGGGTATAGCCGACCGCTTCTGCGCCCAGGTCGAGCAGGCGCTGCCGGGTGTCGGGGGAACGCGCAGCTCTGATCACGGTATCGGCCAGCTTGTTGACGATGTCGCGCGGGGTGGCCGCGGGTGCATGCAGGCTGTAGGTGACGGTGACTATCATGTCGACACCCGACTCCCGCAGGGTCGGCACTTGCGGCATGAGCAGTGTGCGCACGACAGTGGTCGAGGCGAGGGGCCGCAGGCGGCCGGCTTTGACGAATTCAAGCACTGACGGAATATTGGCGATCGTCAATTCAACCTCGCCCCCAACCAGCGCGGTGAGCGACGGCGATGCCCCCCGGTAGGGAACATGCACCATATTGGTATGGGTGCGTTGCTTGAACAGCTCGCCTGACAAATGCTGGGTGGTGCCGTTGCTGCCCGACGAAAAATTGAGCGCGCCGGGTTTTGCACGCGCGAGCGCGATCAGATCTTTAACGTTGCGCACCGGCAGCGATGGGTGCACCACCAGCACGTTGGGGGTCGCCGAAAAAACCGAGATGGCGGCCAAATCACGTACCGTGTCGAAAGGGAGTTTTTTGTAGAGCGACATGTTGATCGCCACCGGTGGCGAGTTCATCAGCAGCGTGTAGCCGTCGGGCGGCGATTTTACGACGTAGTCCATTGCGATATTGGTGCCGGCTCCCGGACGGCTATCGATGATGAACTGCTGTCCAAGCGCTTCGATCATTTTTGGCGCGAGCAGCCGCGCCATGATATCGATGCCGCCGCCGGCGGGAAAACCCGTCACCAGCCGTACCGGTTTGACCGGATAGTTTTGCGCCAGCGCGAGACTCGGGACGCCCACTGCGCAGATCACGCCCAGTACGCATTGCGCCGCGCGAACCCTGAGTAATTGCTTGTACTCTAATCCAGTGGCACCCATAACTAACGCCCATGAAAAACAGGTTTGCGTTTCTCCAGAAAGGCCTTCGCGCTTTCGTGGAAATCTTCCGTGAGATGCAATCCATGCGGTGCTACCGCGTGCGCTTTGACATCGATCTCGTGCAGCATGGAACGCCGCGCCGCGACCACCGCCTGCACCGCCAGCGGCGGATTTTTGAGGACCTCGCGCGCGAGGCCTTCCGCCACTGTTACATGTTCACCGGTCTCGCACAGCCGCGTGAGCAGTCCGTGGGTGGCGGCTTCTTCCGCCGTCCAGGTGCGCCCGGTGAGGGCAACATCGGTCGCGAACATTCCTGCGCCCAGGTTCGCCAGCATCATCCAGAACGGTGTGCTGTCGAGGCCGCGCGGCGTCTCGGTGATCTGGAACCTGGCATCACGTGCGGCCACCAGCAGGTCGGCGTAAAGCGCGATGCGCACACCCAGGCCATACACGTAACCATGCACGGCGGCGATGACCGGTTTCGAGTGGAATGAACGGAAGAACGGCTCGCGAAAATTGCCGCCGCGGCCGGCGGGGCTGCCGAGCTTTTCGAGTTCTTCCTTGGCGCGCATCTGGCGCTGCCGCACGTCAGCACCGCTGCAGAATGCGCGGCCATTGCCGGAGATGATTGCGATCCGCGCATTGGCGTCGTCGTTCAGGCGGTAGAGTGCGTCACAAAATGCGACGCCGACTTCATCAGAGAACGCATTGAGTTTCTCCGGGCGATTCAACGTGATGTAGGCGATGCCGCCTTCTTCCCTGTATTCGATCAGTGCCATTTATCCAACTCCTGTTGATGCGGTTTAGATTGTGAATCCGCGAATCACTGCAAAGGCAATTTCGCTGTCGCTACGACTTTGCGCAAGTTCACCATCTCCGTGCGCAAATGATCGGCGTATTCCTGCGGCGTAGTGGTGACGGTTTCCATGCCCATTGCGATGTAACGTTCGCGCACGTCGGCCGCGCCCAGCGCTTTTACCATCGCGGCATTGAGTCGTGTGATAACCTCGCGCGGCGTTGCCGCAGGCGCCACTATGCCGAAACGCGAATCGACTACAACAGCGGGGTACCCCGCTTCGACAAAGGTCGGCACTTCGGGCAGCGCAGGCGTCCTCTTGCGGCTGGCGACGCCCAGCGCGCGCACTTTGCCCGCCCTGACTTGTGGAATAGCGGCCGACGAGGCGATAAACATCGCATCGATCTGACCACCGATCACTTCGGTAATGGCCAGCACCGCCCCCTTGTAAGGCACGTGTACCATCTGGATGCCCGCCGCGGACGACAGCAGTTCGGCAGCCAGGTGCAATGAGCCGCCGATGCCGGCAGAACCGTAGGTGAGCTTGCCGGGACTGGCGCGAGCCAGTGCAGTAAATTCGGCGACCGTGCGTGCCGGCACCACCCGATTCGCCACCAAAATGATGTCGCCTGTCGCAATCGAACTGACTGCGGCAAAATCACGGATCGCATCGAACGGCAGCTTCGCGTAGGTGGCGGTGTTGATGGTAAACGTCGACGAGATGATGAGCAGGGTATAGCCGTCGGGCGATGATTTCGCCACGTAATCGGTACCGATGATGGCATTGCCGCCGGGGCGGTAATCCACGATGAAAGGCTGGCCCAGCAGCTCATGCAATTTTTGCGACAACGGCCGCAGTACCGAATCGTTGGGTCCGCCTGCCGTGAACGGCACAATGATACGTACCGGTTTGGCCGGATAGCCCTGGGCTGCGGCCTGCCCGGCTGCGACAATACTGCAAGTCATCATGACAACTGCAAGCGCGGTTTTAACGAGCGTACTCCCCGTCAGTCAAGCTTGACATTGGCGGTACGGATCACCGTGCGCCAGCGCTCAGCTTCTTCCTTCATGAACACCGCCATTTGCGCCGGTGTATTGCCCACCGTATCCGCGCTCAATTCGAGCAGGCGCCTGGCGACGTCGGGCAGCCTCAGCGTCTCGACGATGGCGCCGCTCAGCCGGGTTGCGATACGGGCCGGCGTCTTCGGCGGCGCAACCACGCCGAACCAGGCCACCGCGACAAAGCCGGGATAAATTTCCGCCATCGCGGGCACCTCCGGCAACGCAGCAACGCGGCGTTCACTGCATACCGCCAGCGCATTCAATCTGCCGCTGCGCACATGCTGTAGCGACACGCCGAGGTTGTCGAACATCAGGTTGACCTCGCCCGCGATCACCGCGGCAAGTGCGGGCGCCGTGCCTTTGTAGGGCACATGCGTTGCCTTCAATCCGCCCGCCACCGACTTGAACATCTCGGTGGTGAGGTGCGACGTGGTGCCGCTGCCCTGTGACGAATAGATCAGGCGTTCCGGGTTAGCCCTGGCCCACGCGATCAGCTCGCGCACGTTGGTCGCTGGTAGTTTCGGATTGACCAGCATCACGTTGGGCACCGCCGCCATCACGCTCACCGGAACGAATTGCGCCGGATTGAATGCGAGCTTGGGGTAAAGACTCGGGTTGATCACCAGCGGCGGTGGCGGCGCTGACAGCACCGTGTAGCCGTCGGGTTCCGCGTTAAACACCATCTCGGCGCCGATGTTGCCGGCTGCACCCGCGCGGTTGTCAACGATCACCGGCTGGCCCCAGCTTGCGGACAGCTTTTCGGCGATGATGCGCGGCAGCAGGTCAGCGGTACCGCCGGCGGGGAAGGGCACGATGATACGGATTGCCCGCGCCGGGTACGGTTGCGCTTGCGCGGGAAATGCGGGCACGCAGGCGTACGTGGCGCAGGCGAGCAGCCATCCCCTTCGTGCCATCGTCGCTCCTCTGATATAACGCAGTAGTGGATTTTACAGTTAAAATTCACGGCAGCAGGAGTCAATTCCCGTCCAACGGAGTCGCCAGTGTCGATTGAACAACAAGCCCGCGTGTGGCCCGCCGACCGCCTTACGCGCGTGCCGTACTGGGTCTATCAGGACGAGGCTATCTACCGGCGCGAGCAAGAGGCGATCTTTCGCGGCAATACCTGGAATTTCCTCGGGCTCGAGATCGAGTTGCCGCATGTGGGCGACTTCAAAACCAGCTTCCTCGGCGACATGCCGGTGGTGGTGACGCGCGACGAACAGGGCGAACTGCGCGCCTTCGAGAACCGCTGCGCGCATCGTGGCGCGTTGCTGTGCATTGCGCCACGCGGCAACACCAAGCGTATTACCTGCGTGTATCACAACTGGAGTTACGACCTGCAGGGCAACCTGAAGTCGGTGGCGTTCCGGCAGGGCATTCAGGGCAAGGGCGGCATGCCGGACTCTGCATGCCCGGAAAGCCAGGCGCCGCGCAAGTTGCGGGTGGCGACGCTGGCCGGGCTGATGTTTGGGACGCTGTCCGAGTCGACACCGCCGCTGGAGCAGTACCTCGGCCCGCAGATTGTCGCGCGCATCCGGCGCGTGATGCGCGCGCCGGTCAAACTGCTGGGCGGCTACAGCCAGATATTTCCGAACAACTGGAAACTCTATCTCGACAACGTCAAAGACACCTATCACGCAAGCCTGCTGCATCTGTTTTTCGCCAAGTTCCGGCTCAACCGGCTGTCGCAACAGGGCGGTGTCATTGTCGACGGCGATGGCGGCAATCATGTCAGCTTTACCATGATGAAGACCGACCGGCGCGACAGTGAGTACGAGAATGCCGGGGTGCGCTCGGTGCAGGGCGGCTATCGGCTGGAGGCGCCGGAACTGCTCGACTCCGTCGACGAAATCGGTGACGGCATCACATTGCAGATACTTGCGGTGTTTCCGAACTTCGTGCTGCAGCAGATCATGAACAGCCTCGCGGTGCGCCAGGTGGTGCCCAAGGGTGTTGGCGAAACCGAATTGGTATGGACCTGCTTCGGCTACCAGGACGATGACGAGAAGATGACCGAGCTGCGCATGAAGCAGTCCAATTTCATCGGCCCGGCAGGATTTATTTCGATGGAAGACGGCGCCGCCACCAGCTTCGTGCAGCGCGGCGTCAAGGGCGCGGAGGGGCACGCCTCGGTGATCGAGATGGGCGGTGATTACATCGGCTCGGATGAATCACGCGTCACCGAATCCTCGGTGCGCGGGCTGTGGCAGGCGTACCGCGGCCACATGGGATTGTGAATGGACATTGAACTCCAGTTCACGGTCGAGAACCTTCTCGCGCGCTATGCGCATGCAATAGACGATGACCGGCTCGAGGCCTGGCCGGATTTTTTTGTCGAAGATGCGCGCTACCGCATCACCACCGCCGAAAACCATGAGCGCGGACTGCCGCTGTCGCTGGTCTATGCCGATTCGCGCGCGATGCTGCGCGACCGTGTCAGCGCGCTGCGTCACGCCAACGTCTACGAAGCGCAGCGCTACCGCCATTGCGTGTCGGCGGTGCTGGTCGGGCGCATCGACGCGCACACCGCGCGCGCGCAGTCCGCGTTTCAAGTGGTGCGCATCATGCATTCGGGTGAGACCCTGCTGTTTGCGAGCGGCCGCTGCCTCGACCGTATCCGCATCGGGGGTGAGGGCGGGCTGGCGCAATTCGAGGAGCGCATCGTCGTGATCGACAGCCGGCGCGTGGACACGCTGATGGCTATCCCACTTTAAAATGGGGTCAGAGAGGAATTAGTACTGTAACTATTTGTTTTTATTGAAATATTATTTTTTTCTGAAATGTTTTAGAATTAATTCCGCTCTGACCCCTTTGTTTACTTTGTTTATCGCGCTATTTTTCGCCCGTCGATACATACGCCCACAGCGCTTCAATTTCGTCAGGCTTGAGTTGCGCGCGCCACGGCGGCATGGCGTTTTTGCCGTCGCTGACTGAGCTGATAAAGCGCAGCCGCTGATCCGCGGGAAATGTTTTAAGGTTGAACAGCACCGGGTCACTCATGCGCTCGCCGTGACACGGCGAGCAATGGTTGGCAAAGGCTTCCGCGCCACGCTTGATTTGTTCCGGCGAAATGGTTTCAGCAGCAGGGTTTTGTGCCGCGGCAGGCGCAAAGAGTGTTGTAGCGCATGCCGCAGCGAGCAGCAGTGCTCGACGAATCACGTAATCAGTCCGGCATCAGCGCAAATGTCCACATCGAGCCGCCCGTGGGCACGGTGCCTTGTGCCATGCGGCGCGCGGAGTTGCCGCCGAGCCCGGACGCGATGCTCACGTACTGTTTGCCTTTGTGCGTGTAGGTGACAGCAGTGGCGTTGACCGTGGAACTGGTCTGGAAATCCCACAGGGTTTTGCCGGTTTCTTCGTCGAGCGCGATGAATTTGCCGTTGACATCGCCGGTAAACAAGAGCCCGCCGCCGGTGGCGAGCATGCCCGCCGAGCTGGCGCGCTCGACCAGCGGAATCGACCATTTTTTCTTGCCGCTGATGGGATCCATCGCGATATGGTAGCCGACGATTTCACCGGGCTTCACGACGTACTGGCGCGCGATCACGCCGGTGGAACGCTGGCCGATGACCTGCGGCTTGCCGGATGGCGGCGCGACCTTGAAGATGCGCGGGATGTCCCAGGTGCTGGTGTAGATCAGCCCGGTGTTCGGGTTGTATGCCACGGGCACGGCATTTACGCCGCGTTGCGGATAAATCGACACTTCCTCGCCCTTGGCCAGCTTGTCGTAAATCTCCGCGTTCACCACGGGGCGGCCCGTTTTAAGATCGATGTGAGAGGCCCAGTTCACGCGCGTGAACGGGTGCGCGGCCAGCAGCTTGCCGTTGGTGCGGTCGATGGTGTACATGAAACCGCTCTTGTTGACCTGAAACAACACCTTGCGCCGCTGGCCTTCGAACTGGATGTCGGCCAGCACCGGCTCATCGGTGCCGTCCACGTCCCACACGTCGTTCGGTGTGTACTGGTAGTGCCACACAATTTCACCGCTCTTGGGGCGTATCGCGAGCAAGGTGCTGGCATACAAGGCGTCAAGCCCATTGCGGCTGCCGGGCGTCCACGGCGCGGGATTACCGGTGCCCCAGTAGACCAGATCAAGCTCCGGGTCATACGCGCCGCCGCGCCACGTCGGCGCGCCGCCATACTTCCACGCGTCTGTGTCTGCAGGCCAAGTTTCCGAACCGGGCTCGCCCGGCGCGGGGACGGTATGACGGCGCCACAGGTGCTTGCCGGTATCGGGGTCCCAGCCGTTGAGGAAGCCGCGCGTGGTGAATTCACCGCCCGCCATGCCGGTGATCAACACGCCGTTGGCGATCAGCGGCGCGCTGGTGGCGGTGTAGCCTTCCTTGTGCTCGGCGAATTTCTGTTTCCAGATTTCCTTGCCGGTTTTCATGTCGAGCGCCAGCACATGATTGTCGAGCGTGATGCGAAACAATTTGCCGTTGTAAATAGTCGCGGTGCCGCGGGCGATCACGCCGCAGCAGGCCTGTGCGGCGGTTTCTGGCGGCCAATGGGCTTCCGTGCGCCACAGTTGGCGGCCGGTGGCCACATCAATCGCGAACGTCCACTTGGCGTTGATGACATACATGACGCCGTTGTAGATCGTGGGCTGTGCGGTTTCGCCAAAGTCGTTCATCAGGCTCATGCTCCAGATGGGCACCAAGCGCTTGACGTTCGATTTGTTGATTTGCCGCAGTGGACTGTAATTCTTCAGGTCATAACCCATGCCCTGCACCGGCACGTTGTCGGTGTTCTTGCCTGCGTTAATCAGTTCCTCTGCAGTTTGCGCGTAGCCCCATGCACACCACGAACACAACCAAACAGCCAAAAGCTTTTTCATGATTTTCCTTCCCGGTTTAACGGCATGGCGCACATACAATGTGGATCATTGTACTTTCCGCTGATCGATTCTATTCCAGCGAAAGCCGCGATACCAGCGGACGTGCGTTTGATAGCGCCGCTTATCCACTGAACAGGATAAAACCTCAATCCAGGTCTATCCTGTTAATCCTGTCTATAGATTTTAAATAGACACCTCAAGAACATTTCGACAGGATTAACAGGATGCACAGGATAAAACCTCCATCGAGGTCTGTCCTGTTAACGCAGAGATCGGTCAAGCGCAGACGTGAAATTGACAGACCACAAGGTGGTTTGTATAGTCCGTGCATCCGTTTTCCCTTCCTGCCAGCCCACATTCCGGAGACCACGATGCCGCTGACGCTAAAGCAAGCCAATACTATTTGCGACAAAGCGCTCGAACACGCGCGCGCGAAAAATTTCGCCAAACTGACTATCGTGGTGCTGGATGATTCCGGAAACGTCAAAGCCGCGCAGCGCGAGGATGGGGCCAGCATGTTTCGTTATGATGTGGCGCTGGGCAAGGCGTGGGGTGCGGTGGCGATGAGTTGTTCCAGCCGTGCATTGGCAAACCGCGCCAAGGGCAATCCGAATTTTTTCCTCACACTGGCGGCGACCGCACAAGGCAAGTTTCTGCCGCAGCAGGGCGCAGTGCTGATACGTGACGCCAGCGGGGTGATTCTCGGCGCGGCAGGCATCAGCGGCGCCAGCGGCGACGAGGACGAAGAATGCGCAGCCAAAGGCGTGGAAGCGGCAGGACTAAAACCCGACGCCTCGGCCTGAGCGGTACTGGACCGTGAACGAGTGAAGGAGTAATTCAGTGAATGGGGTACCCCGCGCGGCGTATCCTATTCCGGCAATTGGTGCGAGGAAAAGCTGTACCCCGTTCACTCGTTCACCCCTTCACCCTTCACCCTTCACCCTTCACCCTTCACCCTGTCGTGGTCAAGTTATTTCGGACACGTCGATAGGTTGTTTTGCTGCCGATTGGAGTTCATAGGCATTGGGCGGCAGGTAACCCAATGTCGAGTGCAGGCGGGCGCTGTTGTAGAACCCGACGATATAGTCGGTAATGTCTCGCGTGG
>CAMATZ010000063.1 GCA_945861275.1 Bordetella parapertussis | reverse complement strand
GTGAGGGTTGGGGTGAGGGTTGGGGTGAGGGTTGGGGTGAGGGTTGGGGTGAGGGTTGGGGTGAGGGTTGGGGTGAGGGTTGGGGTGAGGGTTGGGCTGGTCGCAGAGCAAACTTGTGCTTCCCCTACCCTCACCCCCGCCCTCTCCCGCCCCAGGACGGGCGAGGGAGTTTCTTTGATTCGAATATATCCTCATGCTTCCACATCACTTTGAATCGCACCCTTTCTGTACGGCTCCGGGAATGCGGCTGACAACTGCGGTAGACTTCGATCTGATGGACCGGGCATTCAGCCACGGCGACGTCGCCGTGTTACGCGCCCGCGGGGCGGAACCTGCGAAAAGATCACGAAACAATGGGGAGATCGTGCGATGACCAATACAGTTTATGTCGGCGTCACCAACCGGACGGGCGGATCGGTCAGCGGCGTGTATCGCCGCCCCGAAGACCGCGACACGTGGGAATTCTGCGATGCGATCAAGGACACGCATGTGCATGCGATCGCGGTGCATCCCGGGAATCCGGCGGTCGTCTATGCCGCCACCGGCAGGGGCCTGCTGCGCAGCGACGATCGCGGCGCCACCTGGACTTGTGTCGTGGAGTCCGATGGCGGCGAGCAGATGTGGTCCGTGCTGTTCCACCCGAAGGATCCGCGGACCATCCTCACCGGCACCGCGCCCCTGGGCCTGCACCGCAGCGACGATGACGGCCGAACCTGGAAGCGCATGCCGCGCCCCCAGGTCGCGGAACGCATGGTCGGCGCCTTTCCGTCGCGGATCATGCGCATGGGCATCGCGCCGCAACACCCCGAGGTCATCTGGGCGGGTATGGAAGTGAACGGCGCGATGCGCAGCGACGATGGCGGGGAAAGCTGGACCGATCTCAACGACAACCTCGTGACCCTGTCGCGCCAGCCGCATCTGCATAGCGCCCTCCTCACCAAGGACAAGGCCGAAGGCATGCTGGACGTGCATGCGATATGCGTCTCCCCGGCGGCGCCCGAGACGCCGTTCCTCGCGCTGCGCATGGGCCTGTTTCGCGGCGACGATCGTGGCACGCATTGGACCGATCTGAAAATCGGTCAGCATGCAGCGCACCTGCGCTATGGTCGCGATATCGTCGTCGCGCCCTGGGATCCGAACACGCTGTTTGCCTGTGTTGCCGATTCCGCCCGTGGCCAGGCGGGACGCCTCTACAGGAGCGAGGATACCGGCACGACGTGGACGCAGATCGACCGCGGCGTGAACGTGAAAAGCACGATGATGGGCGTTGCCCTCAATCCTGACGATTCCTCCCGCATCCATTGCGTCGCACGTCAGGGACAGACCTTCAGCACCGATGATGGTGGCGCAACTTGGCGGGGGCTGCCGTTGCCGGAAGGCTCGGGCGCGGCCGTCGCGATTGCCTGCGGGTGAAGCATAGTTGGGGCCAGGCTCAATTTCCTGAGCGTCCGCTCCGGTTGCAGGTAACCTATCGTTTGCTGCGGAAGGTCGTGGCGTGACCCTTGTCGCCGTACTGGCGCTCGCCGCGGCGCTCCTCTCGGCGGTAGCGACGATCTTCATCCGCCAGGGCCTCCGCGGCAGCGATCCCTACACTGGCGCCTGGATCAACATGATCGTCGGCGCCGTCGGGCTTTGGATCTCTGTGCTCGTCACGGGGGGCGTGGGCGAGGTCTCGCCGCGGAGTCTGCTGCTCTTTGCGGCGGCAGGGCTGATTGGGACCGTCGGCGGACGGCTCACGCGCTTCCTCGCCATCGAGAAGGTGGGGGCCGCGGTGTCCGCCGCCGTCGGCAGCCTGACCCCGTTGATCGCGTCGCTCCTTGCGATCCTGCTACTCGGCGAGCGCGTGACCCTCTCCATTCTCGTGGGCACCGTCGTCATCACGATCGGCACCGTGCTGCTCTCGACGAGCGGAGCGCGCCTCGGCTTTCGCCCGTGGCTGATCGTGCTGCCGCTCGTCTCCGCAACGTGCTTCGGGATCGTCCAGATCATCAGGAAGATCGGACTTGACGGCATGGGGCCGGTGCTCGGGACGGCCATCAACCTGACGGCGGCTGTGATCGCGTTCAGCGCGCTGATGCTGGCAAGCGGTCACCGCGGCATCTACGCCTGCCGCGGGCGCCCGCTGGTCCATTTCATCTTCGCCGGTCTCACGGAGAACGCGGGCGTCCTCCTCACGATCGTGGCGCTCTCGCTCGGCGCCGTGAGCGTCGTCACACCGCTCACGGCAACGACGCCGATCTTCGTGCTCATCCTCGCCCATTTCTTCCTCAAGGGGGTGGAGGTGCTCACTGCGCGGGTCGTGGCAGGGACATTGCTGATCGTCCTCGGCGTTTGCGTAATCACCGCGCTTGCCGGTGGTTGAAGCTACTGTAGCCCATTGCCGGGCACAGCTGTTTCATCCCTATCGTGCGTCTGCTACGACGCACTTCATGAGCTCTTCCACGGTCTGCACACGCTCGAGATCCAGAAAAAGCTCGACTGCCCGAGCCGCGTTCGCGACAGAGACGCCACCCCACTCGGCGCACTCATTGAACTTCCCGGTAAGCTCGTCGCGCGTGAGCGGGTTGTCGGTAGCCCCTTTTGCAGGGAAATAGGCTTCCCGCAGCACCCGACCGTCTTTGAGCGTCACTTCGATGTTGACCCGCGCGGTGGCGACGCTGATCTCCGGGTCGGGATAGACCTTGACCTTCCCGATCATCGCCTGCACTTCAGGCGATGACACGACTTGGTCCGTGGTCTCGCGCAGACCGAGCCGGCCGCGTAGCAGCGTAATCGCAGGCCAGTACTCGGCGCTGAACCTAACTTGCAGTCCTGTCCTGGGCTCGTGGTACATGAGGATGTTGAGCGAGTGCGGACGCACGCCGCACTTGATTGTCTCCACGTCTTCCGCGCCGAAACCGTGAGTGCTCATGAGCGATTGGATCCCCTCCACAGCCCCAAGACCGGACGCACAGACCGGATGCGCTTTCAGATTCATGCCGCGTCCGAACGTCTCCTCGAGAATCCCCCATGGATCACCGAATCGGTCGACTTTGGACAGATCGTATTTGTCGGCGACGAGTTTCAGCCATCCCACCTTGCCTTCGAAGGCACTGCGCGCACTCGTAAAGCCGCCCTGCGCAAGCAGTGCGGCGCGAACGCCGATTTCGTTCGCGCGTCCCGCGTGAAAGGGCTTGCAATGCGTACCGAACTGTTCCTGGAATCCACCGGCCTCGGATGCCGCAATGCCAAATGCATTCGCCGCCTGATCTTCATCCAGTCCGAACAGCCTGGCCGCGGAAGCCGTAGCGCCGAACGCTCCGATCGTGGAAGTCGAGTGCCAGCCGCGAGCGTAGTGATCGCCGCACGCCACCAGCGCCTCCCCGAGCTTCCACTGAACTTCCGTTCCTACCATGTACGCGGTCAACATGTCCTTTCCGCTCGCGCCAAGCTTCTCCGCGAGCGCAAGGATCGCCGGGACGACGACAACCGAACCGTGGCCGATGAAGATCTGGTTGGTATCGTCGTAATCGAGCACGTGACCGAATACACCGTTTACCAGTGCGGCGTTGGTGATCGAGGTCTTGCGGCCAAGACCGACAATCGTCGCTTCCTCCGGACCGCCGATCGCGTTCAGGTAGTGCTGCAGCGGACCTCGCACAGGTTCCGCAGATCCGGCGATGGCCACACCAACGCAATCGAGGATGCATTCCTTCGCCTTCTCGACCGCACGCGCCGGAAGGTCCGCGTACGCCGTATTGACAACGAGCCGTGCAAATTTCTCGGTGAGATACATGCCTCCTCCAGTCCAGGGGCAGAACTAGTGTTGTGTCCCTCAAATAACTTTACAGCGCGTAGGGCGCAATCCCTATTGCGCCGCATGGCTACTTTGCAAACAGCATTCGGCGCAATGGGATTGCGCCCTACGCTGGCTTAGCTCGCTGCCATTCCCGGAGGCGGCTCTCCCCGAAACTGAAGCGGTCGGCGTGGCCAAGTTGATCAAGCGCGCCCCACAGCGCAGCCAGATTCGCGGTGATCACCGGCTTCCCTAGCGCTTTCTCGAGCTCACCGATGACACCGATCGTGTGCACGCCGGTGCCGCTCATGAACAACGCATCAGCCTCGCCCTTCGCCGCGGCGCGCAACCCCAGTTCGTATGTCGCCTGCAGCGGGACGCGCTTGAGATCGGGCCCATGCGCGACGCCCAAACACTCTATCGAGAGGACTTCGAATCCATGCGCGGTCAGGAAGTCGGCAGCGGACCGGGTCGGCCCCATGGGATAGGGCGCCGCAAGCCAGACCCGTTTTGCGCCGACCGAGCGCAGACACCGTACGGCCGCGCTCGCTGTCGTCATCGCAGGGACGCCGACCGCTTCTCCGACCATGCGTGCAATATCGGCGTCCCCCGCGGGGCCGTTGACGTAGCTCGACGCCGTGTGGCCATACACGATCAGTGCAAGCTGCGCCTGGCTCAGCGATAACGCGGTTTGCGCCGCATTCCTGCCGGTCTCGGCCATCGCCTGCGCATCGACGGCCGCGCTCGCGCGGTAGATATGACTGGTGTGTACCGTGATGTCGGTGGGCAGCGATCGGTAGAATTCGACTTCCATGACGGCGTTGCTCGATGGAACGAGCAGGCCGATGCGGGTGGTTGCTACGGTGGCCTCAAACATGTTCGGAGATCGATGGCTCTCAACCAGGTCGTATCACGACGGCACTATTTGCCCGCGCCTCAATTCGGCTTGAGGCCAATCTCTTTCATCACTTTCGCAAATGCCGAGATATCGGCGCGGAGCTTGCGCTCGTGTTCTTCCGGCGTCGTTGTCGCAACATGAATGCCCACGGAATCCAGACGTTCCTTGAGATCGGGAAACTGCAAGACGCGCGCAATATCCCTGCCGATTTGCCGCCGCAGTGGCAGCGGCGTACCCGCGGGCGCGTATACCGCACTCGCGCCGACCAGCGTCCACGCGGGCAGGATATCCGCGATCAGCGGCACGCCCGGCAGTACCGGAAAACGCTGCATGAGCGGCACCACTTTGCCATCGTTGATCAGGGATTGCGCAACCAAGACGGAGACGACCGTAAAATGCGCGCGGCCCGCGGCAACTTCGATCATGGCCTCGCCCGAACCCTTGTAACTCACATGCTGCGCCTTCACGCCGGCGGCAAGGCGAAAGCGCTCCGAGTTCATGTGATCCATGCCACCGGCGACGGGGGAGGCAAAAAAGATTTTGCCGGGCCGCGCCTGCGAGTAAGCCACCAACTCCTTTACCGTTTTTACGCCCATTCCCGGCCCCACCACCACGACGGAATTGGCAGAGTAAAGTTCGGTGACACCCGCAAAATCCTTGAGGGTGTCGTAGGGCAGATTGGAAAACATCACGTGGCGCACGGCGATGGAGCCTGAGACAAACAACAGCGTGTGGCCGTCAGGCGTGGCCTTGGCGACGGCACTGTTGGCGATAAGCCCCTGCCGGTTGTCGATCACCACGGGCTGTTTCCAGTACTCGCTTAACTTGGGTGCGATCAGCCGCGTGGTGGCATCAAGCCCCGTTCCGGCGGCAGCGGAAACCACGATACGTACTGGCTTAACGGGAAAGGTTTGTTGCGCCGGCGCGATCGGCGCAAACAAGGCCGCCGGGACAGCAAGACACGCGAGGTATGCGCGCCGGTAATGGCGCCTGCCGGCAATAGTTCGCAACGATTTTGGCGCATCGAGTAATGCAAACACGTCACCCAAAATATGTTGGAGCCAGGCAGTAACCACATCACCCTCCTTTCAATGACCGCACACGGGGTTAACTCGTCGTTATCACTTTTTCACCAGCTTATGCACGCGCCAGTTCAGCGTATGGCCCCATATATTTGGGGTCAGACACTCGTGGCGGTACCTTAAGGTGGGGTAGGGTATAGGAGGAATTTTTAACACCATTTTTTACCAGTCGGCAATCTATCCCGCGGCGGGAGAAGCGTCAATCGCGTAAATTTTCGACTAGCCCTGCTGGCTCTTCGATCACCGCGATGATCTTGAGCTTGCCGCCACACACGCAGCGCTCTATGTCAATGTCGGCAGCAGCACTGCCAAGGCCTTTTTCACACTCCAGTCGCTGCGTAATTACCAATTCGCCAAGTACAGGCACGGTAAATTTGTTCTCACGGTAGGTGAGCACCGGGAGCAGCGTTTTTCGTCATTAGCAAGCAGTCAAAGACCAGACGAGTATCACAGGTCATTGCCTAACCGTGTGTAAATAAGATACCTTACCGAAAGAAGCATAAAAGCTAAACAAACTCTCAAAGTCATTTCATCATGTCGCGACCACGCTTTATACTGCTCAGATTGGGTGTTTAGGAAATTCGGCGCAAATTCCAGCGATTAGTAGATTTACTATACATGAGGTGTGCATATGAAGACACGCTTGATTCCTATTATCGTAATTTTGATTGCAATAATTTCCGTGAGTGTTCTTTGGTGGCATGGAAAGTCCGCTAGTTCTCGAGTACAGGTAATCCACACCGTCTCCTACTCAAACGCGGCAGTTTTTCTCGCAGTTAGGGACTATAGTGAAAAACTAGAACGTTATTTCGTACCGGACCCTGGTAAGCACGTCGAAGCCCTCCTAGCTAGCGCTACGTCCCGTCCAGTTGTCTCAGTTACTCCGTTTTCCAATGCCTTGATTGCGATGGCTAAAAATCCGAATCTCGTAATTATCTCTGGCTCAGGATTGAACGGCCTATCTTTGCTGAGCTCACTCGGTTCCGCACTAGACAATTTGGCAGGGAAAAGGATTGGTACAGCACGCGGCGATTCTCTGGAGTTATTCCTCTACGAAGCTATGTCACCTCGTCCTTATGAGCCCGTTTACTTCACGGACCCTTTTCTATTGGTCACAGCTGCGACTAACAAGCAGATTGACGCTGCAACGCACGTCGAACCGTTTGCGACAGAACTGACGTCAGCAGGCCTCACACGTGTACTTACCAGCAAGAGTTTATGGGGCGATCATCCCGACGCCGTTGTACTTACTACGCGGGAGACGATAGTTCGCTTTCGGCCCGCACTCGTGAATCTACTCGTGATTCTTCTGGGCAAAGAAAATCAAATAAAAAAGAGTCCCGAGGGGGCGGCGAATGCGCTTGCCGAGTTTTATAAGATGAGCCCATCGCAGCTGACAAGGATTCTGGGATTTCAAGAACCCCGCATAGATATTCGAAACTTTGTCCCGTTTTTTGAGCAGCGCCTGGGCACCCTGATGGCACTCAAATACATTGATTCGAAACCGAAGATTGCGCAACTTTTCGATTGGTCACTACTGGAGGAAGCAACGAAGCATTCGCAATGAGATTCTCACAGCAATGTTCAATAGACTATACATAGTGCGGAGGTGTGTAATTGTATTTTTGCTTGCTTGGCTCCTCATCCTATCATGGGCAAGCCAAAGTCCCAGACTTTTGCTAATTGACTTTGCCCCCAATTTTGGACAGTTCAGCGTCTTACCGTCACTCATTGTGTCCATGCTGCGTGTGAGCATAGGAACAATAGCTGCCTTGGCGTTTGGAATTGGAATAGCCATTCTTCTTCGGTTGGCTGGAGAGCGTTCAGTTAGCGCAGCGCTTTCGCCAGTATTTGCAATTGCAGTGACGCCGGCTCCCATATGGATAACTATCGCAATAATCCTGTTTGGACTAACGGAGCTCTTAAGCATATTCGTTGTATTCGTCTCGTCGACATTCTTCGTACTGGGAATTACGATATTTCACCTCACTCAAATACCCAAACGTACATTCTTCCTATCAAGGCTCTTCAAGCATAACGCTTGGGAAACAGTGATGTGGGCCATGTGGCCAGAACTTAAAACATCCGCAATGGGGACGGCGAGGATCGCCCTTTTGGTAGGTTGGTCTTCAGTAATTGTCTCGGAAAGTGCCGGAGCGCAGTCAGGGCTGGGGGCGATGCTCGTTTTCGGACGGCAACTATTTGATTGGCCCGTCGTCCTCGCATCCTGGATAACCATTCTCGTTGGTACTTTCATAACTGATTCTCTTGCAGTGAAATTCTTGACAGAAGCCTCATCGGACACCTAGTTACAGCTGACCACTGATCGTGGCAATATCACATGGGAATTTACTTCGAAGTCCGAGGCGCGGCATATAGGCATTCTGAGCACGATACTCCGCGTCTACGAGCAATGTCGATTTCATATAACTGTGAAGACGGTGTGTTATTAATCTCGGGTGCAAATGGTGTAGGTAAGACAACACTGTTGTCTATTATCGCAGGCGAGTTATCTCCGACACACGGCAGCATTACACGGTCGGCGCATTTCGTTGACAACGTAATGTGCATCTTTCAGAGTACTGGATTATTTCGAGATTTGACCGTGATGCAAAACCTCGAGGCCAGTAGGATGTCCGCAGATTGTATCCAGGCCGCCAGTGAAAAATATCAACTTAGTTCGCTCTTGAACCATAAGGCTCATACATTATCCGGCGGCGAGGACCGTCGAGTGCAAATCGCTCGTTGCACATTCAGTGACAAACCACTCTGGTTGGTTGATGAAGCGACTGCCGCTCTTGATGAACAAACTAGTTTGCAATTTCTCGATGATTGCCGGCAACATATTGTTGGCAAACGTGGTGGAATTGTGCTCGTTGCGCATGACCGGTTTTGGATAGATAGGCTGAAAAACTTGCTTCCAGTGGAAAGATTCAAAGAAGTGTTGCTCAGATAATGACCGTGCGCCAATCCGGTAAGAAGGTGTCGAAGGCAATCGCGACAAGTGCAGACTGGGCGCCACGGGAACTTTCATCCTTTTTCTTCGAGCCTGACATTGGAACGATGTTCGACGAGCAGCCGGTTGAAAATAATGGATCCACGATATTTGGGAATCATAGTTGGTACTTTCGGGTAATGACCCGAGACAGGTTCCGCGTTTTTCACAAACCTCGCGCGTTCCACGGCTGCGTGGCTCCCAGTTGGACCGCAGGAATGAATGGGGAGTGGCTCAACAGCCTAGTGATTCTGAGGCCCTTCGTAACTGAGTCTGGAATTGTCGAATTTGTTTCGCGTTGTCGGTCGATAGCGCATTCAATGCGAAAGCCCTTGTTGTTAAAGCAGGTACATCGCAAGCTCGCAGCGCGGCTAGTTGAGGGTGGCTGTAGACCATACAAATCAGCCGAACGATGGAATCCCCAGTACCGATACGACGAGCAAGACCATCCTGAGGTATTGGCCGAACTCCAGACAATGACAAATCTCGAACCCAGAGCACTTCTTCATCATCTTAATCGGCAGACGCGAAAGGCATATGGGCGGTTCGAAGTGGTAGAAGCGTTTCCTACGGCAGGTGATCAATGGCGAGACTCATTGATTGACGTATTTTGGAAATGGCGAAGCCAATTCCTGCGTCGGCATAAGAATCCTGAACTTACAAACTACGAATTCGTGGGGTGGAACTTAGCTGCAATAAAAGGGATTTCGTTGGGACCGACAGAGCGCTTATTCCTAGCCCACGATCAAGCTGATGCAAGTGCAGTTGCATTTTGTCATTTGACGCGATCCAATGCCGTTCAGTGGGATATGGCAATGTCTTTCTGCTGTTCCAGAGTGAATGATCTTCACAGATTACTGTATCTAAAAGTGCTGCAACGCATGTCGCAGGAGGGCTGGCTCTACGTTAATTTTGGTGGTAGCGAGGAACATGGCCTTTACACGGCAAAAAAGAAGATTTGGAAATTCTCTGAGATTCATACCACACATTTAGTCGTCGATCCGCGGTGAGGAGCAAAGTAGAAATGGAAATTTACGTTCGAGAGGACATCTGCCATGGCATTACCATTTTCAGCTTATGCCTATTTCTTGCTTTGGGTGCTTGGTGCCGCTAGCGCTCTGCATCAAATATCAGCCTACATCTCAGAGATAGTATCGCGTCCTACTGTGGCAGCCGCTGCCATGGAAAGTCTGATATCCGCGACGCACGCAGGGACGGTATTTGGAGAGATGACTGGACCGGCAATAATAGTTCTGTGGACGGTAGGCGGTGCAAATCTTCTCCATCAAGCAGTTCTGTACTACCATCTTCATCAGATGGAGCATGAGCCTGACAGATGGAGCGCAAACTTCCCGAACTGGTTCGCGACGAGGGGAGAAGTTGCACTAAGAATCCTTGCATTTGTTCTTCTACTTGTTTCCGCTGGGAAAGTTACTCCACTTATAGATTTTTTCGCGGGCACAAAACCCGAGTTCCTCAATTTGAGTAACCGGTTTGTTTCGTTTGTGCTTGGAAGTACTCTTCTATTCATTGTGCTGCTGATCTGGGATTTGTTCGGATTTCTGAAAACTGAGAAAAGAGATATCAAGGAATCCCGCGAACAAATTTGCTTCCTCATTACCGATTTTTTTGCGTGTGGCTACTGGTATATTCTTTGTTGGGGACTCATGGCTCGGCAATTCTCAGGTTGGGCAATCATCGGAATAATAGGTTTTGCTGTCCTTTACATCTTTTTTGTGGGAGTTCGAATACTTATGATTTTTGTAAAGCCAAAGGCGAACAAAGTACAGATACTCACTGACACTGAGCAGCAAGCAAAAGGAACCGCGATATCTGCGACTAAGGACACAAAATCCGATGCAACTAAGACAGTGGCATCTGTTGAAGATAAAGGAGATCACCCGACTTGAGACGATGACGGCGTAGGGTATAGGAATTCTTAACACCATTTTTCACCAGTCGGCTATCTACGCCGCGGCGGGAGAACCGTCAATCGCGTAAATTTTCGACGCGCCCTGCCGCTTCCGCGCAAAATCTTCCCGCGAGAAGCATTCCGCAGCGGCTGATTTTCGACCCATCGACGCCAGCACCCGAGCGCAAGCCGAGCCTACCCATCAGCCCTGGCAAAAACCAGTCTGAATCCGCGCATCAAGCCGCCTGAAACAGATCAACCCGCCGCGCCGGTGTGCGTGGCGGCGGTTGTGTTGCCAACCCCAGGTGCGTGACGATACGCTCAATCGCCGCAGGTTCTTCGATCCCAGTCCTGAGCTTGTCGAAGGGACCGCGATGATCTTCAATTTGCCGCCACACACGCAGCGCTCAATGTCAATGTCGTACACGCGCTTGAGCAAGCGCGTCCCAGCTAGGGGTCACCCATTATCGTACGATAAGAGTCTTGCCCCTGTGCAGGTGCGCGGTCTGTTGCCGTAGCACGAATGTGCTACAATCGACGGATAGTTACTTTGAACGAGGATATGCCACCGTGTCTACAACCACCATTCGTCTGCCCGAAGACCTGAAGGCGCGCGTCGCCGCGGTTGCCGAGCGCGCGGGCATAACCGCGCACGGCTTTATTCTGGAAGCCATTGCTGAAAAGGCCGCTCAAGAGGAGCAGCGTGCTGAGTTCAATGACATGGCCGACAAACGCTATGCGCAATTCATAGCAACGGGGAAATCGATACCCTGGCCTGAAATGAAAGCGTATCTCATGGCGCGATCAAAGGGTAAAACCGTAGAGCGCCCGGCTCCCCGGAAATTTACGCGTTGACGACGACCCGCATCGAATTACTGCCTGGCGTCGGGGATGATCTGGATCGTATTTGCGATTTTCTCCGTGCGCACGATGTTGGCGACGCGGCGTCACGCCCTCAAGAAATCATTCAGGCAATTGATGTGCTTGCCCAAAATCCGCTGATTGGACGGCCCGCCAGCGATGGCAAGCGTGAACTGGTGATTGGGCGGCAGTCACGCGGTTACGTCGCGTTGTACCGCTACGTCGAAGAAATCGACACTGTGTTCGTGCTCGCATTGCGCAGTCAGCGAGAAGCAGGATATCGCGGCAGCTGAGATAACCCGCGGAATCGGTAATACGCTGCCCCGCCTTACAGTCTGCCTGCGGCGATATGCCGCATTCGAGATAGGCCTCGAATTCGTCTTTGACGAATTGGGGCCCGCTACTTCGGCTGCGAACGCCTCATAGTGTTGCTGCACCAGCCGATACAGCGGCGTTTCTTCTGGGCGTCGGCGTTCGTAACGGGGCTGTGCGGCGGCTTCGCGCTGGAGCGCGGGGTACCGTACGTCCCGGTTTCGCATCCTTTAATTCGCTACCCGCACGTATGTATTTGTTTTTATTACGTTTTTTGTTTCTCCGTCAGTGGGTCATAATCGTCTCCGGCCTCTGCGGAATCACACCCTTGTTTCACACGTGCAATGCGCATACGATATGCGCACCTCAGTGGAACTGATTGACTATGACTTCAGATACGCAAACCGCCAAGCGCGCGACCAACGTCAGCATCAACAGCGAACTGCTGCAGAAAGCCAAGGCGCTGAACATCAATTTGTCGGCGACGCTGGAGTCCGCACTGGGGGACTTGGTCAAAGCCAGCGAACGTGAGCTGTGGAAACAAAACAATAAGGCGGCAATCGAGGCCTATAACCGGCTCGTGGAAAAAAACGGCGCATTCAGCGACGGCGTGAGGCCGTTTTAATGGTGCAATTTACGGTTTACGAAAACCCCAGCCGCGCCTCCCGCAAAACGTTTCCGTTCCTGCTCGACATCCAGGCCGATCTGCTGAGCGACCTGCGCACTACTGTCGTGATTCCGCTGTGCCCCGCGGCGGCGATCAGCGATGACATCATTACCAAACTCTGTCCCGTCGTCGAGATTCGGAGCAAACGTTTCATTGTTTTGACGCAGCAAATCGCGGGGGTTGACCGAAAGATCCTGGGAAAGGCCGTTGCGGATTTGTCGCGCTACCGGCCTGAGATTATTGCGGCGCTGGACTTTGTCTTATCGGGCATTTAAGGAAACACTGAATAAGTGGATTTCGCTCATGGTTCGAAAAGCTCACCACGAGCGGAATCAACAACTTACGTTCGTCCTGAGCCTGTCGAAGGATTTGTTCAGTGTTTCTTTAACGAAAGTCCGTGCCACGCTCACAGCGGCTGCAGCCCAATCCGTTTCACGATTCGAGAATGCATTCCTTCGCCGTCTCGACCGCTCGCGACGGAAGATCCGCGTACGCCGTATTGACAACGCGCCGTGCAAATTTCTCGGTAAGATACATGTCTCCTCCAGTCCAGGGGCAGAACTAGTGTTGTGTCCCTCAAATAACTTTACAGCGCGTAGGGCGCAATCCCTATTGCGCCGCATGGCTACTTTGCAAACAGCATTCGGCGCAATGGGATTGCGCCCTACGCTGGCTTCGGTTCAAATCGCGGACAGCTGCCTTGGCGTACAATATACGCAACCCGCACTAGCCATCAGCCGTGCGACCCGGCACAATCGCCCCCATTACAAGGAGGATCGCCCCATGCCACTGCCAGCCGATACGGACGTCTCCAGTCCGAAGTACCTCAGAGACAAGTACGCCATCGTAGGAGTGGGCGAGACCACCTACACGCGCGGCTCCGGCATGACCACCCGCGCGCTCGGCACCTGGGCGGTGCGCAACGCCATCCTCGACGCCGGGCTTACGGCCGCCGACGTCGACGGCATGCTGTCCTACCAGTCGGGCGATTCCACCTTCGCGCCCTTCATCGCCGGCGATCTCGGCATCCGCCTCAACTTCTACATGGACGTGTTCGGCGGCGGCTCGTCGACGGAAGCGCTGGTCGGCATCGCCATGGGCGTGATCGAGGCCGGCATGTGCAAGACCGTCGTTATCTTCCGTGCCATGAACGGCTACTCCCAGGTGCGTATCGGCGGCACCGGGGCCCGCTCGGCCGTGCCGGTCACCGGCGACATGCTGCATTCCCGCGCCTACGGCTGGCAAAGCGCCGGACAGATGTTCAGCTTCACCTTCATGCGCCACATGTACGATTACGGCACTACGCCGGCGCAGGTGGCGGCGGTGCGCGCCACGCACTCGGAGCATGCCTCCAACAACCCCAAGGCCCTCTACAAAGAGCGCGTGACGGTGGAGGACGTACTGGCGAGCCGCATCATCTGCAAGCCGCTGCATCTGCTCGACTGCTGCGTGGAGACCGACAACGCCACGGCCATCATCGTAACCAGCGCCGACCGCGCCAGGGACGCCCGCCACCCCCGAGTGCTGATCCGTGCCGTTGCGGGCCGCGTGTGCAAGCCGCGCGCCGATATGCACTATCAGACAGGGCCGATCTCGACGGTGGCCGGCAAGTACGCGCGCGAGATCCTGTGGCCCAATGCCGGCATCGGCCCGCAGGATGTCGACGTCACCGGCTCCTACGACGCCTTCACCTTCACCACCATGCTGCAGCTCGAGGACTACGGCTTCTGCAAGAAGGGCGAAGGCGGCCAGTACGTCAGCGACGGCACCATTCGGCTGGGCGGCAAGCGCCCCAACAACACCAGCGGCGGCCATCAGTGCGAGGGCTACACGCACGGCATGAGCATGGTGATCGAAAACGTGCGCCAGCTGCGCCACGACGTCGACGACAGCTGCCCCGTCGGCCCTGACGGCAAGCGCAAGCACACCTACGACTACAAGGAAGGCGGCTGTCGGCAGGTGAAGGACTGCGAGGTGAGCGCCAACCTCGGCTGGGCGATGCCGGGTACCGGGTCGGCCATGGTCATGCGGCGCGATTGAGCGAGGGAGACAAGACTATGTCCATCACGGCCGATTATCTCGGAATGGGTCTCAGGCTCGATGAGCTCGACGGCGAGAACGTCGCGTACTTCAAGCACTGCGCCGAGCACAGTTTCCACCTGCAGCAGTGCGACGACTGCAAGCTCAAGCGCTATCCGCCCACCACCGCCTGCCCCTGGTGCATGAGCCGCGAGGCCCAATGGGTGCCCGTCGAGGGCAAGGGCGCGGTACACTCCTACACGGAGGTGCATCACGCCATCCAGCCGGCGTTCAAGGCCCACACGCCCTACTTGATCCTGCTGGTCGATCTCGACACCCAGAAGGGCAAGCCCACCGCCGACGAGGCCCTGCGCGTGGTCGGCAACCTCGTCACGCCCGACGGCAAGCTGGCGTCACCCGATCTCGTCAAGGCGGTCGGCATCGGCACTCGCGTGCGCATGGTGTTCTCCGACGCAGGCCCGGGCCTCGCGCTCCCGCAGTGGACCATCGACGAGAGCGCCACGCAGCCCGACAAGCCGTGGCGGTATCCGCAGGAGTGAGCGCGCCACCCCTCCTGGCTACACGACGTCAGCCCCGCCGCGCCGCTTCGATCGTGGAGATGTCGATCTTTTTCATCGTCATCATCGCTTCAAACGCACGCTTGGCCGCTGCGCGATCGGGGTCGGAGAGCGCGGCGATGAGGGCGCGCGGCGTGATCTGCCATGACAGGCCCCACTTGTCTTTACACCATCCGCATTCGCTTTCCTGCCCGCCGTTTCCGACAATCGCGTTCCACAAGCGGTCGGTTTCGGCCTGATCGTCGGTCGCGATCTGGAAAGAGAACGCCTCGTTATGCTTGAACTGCGGTCCGCCGTTGAGCCCAACGCAGGGGATGCCAATCACGGTGAACTCGACCGTCAGGACATCGCCCTGCTTGCCGTCGGGATAGTCGCCAGGTGCGCGCATCACCGCACCCACCGCGCTGTCGGGAAAGGTCTCGGCGTAGAACCGCGCGGCGTCCATGGCGGTACCGTCGTACCACAGGCAGATAATGTTCTTCTTGGCCATTTCCGTACTCCTGTAAGAATTAGATCCACTAACGGTAGATTGATATGTCGATACCGCGACCAGCTACAAAACCAAGCTGGCAGCGCCGTTCATCGCCGTTGACGGCCTGGCCCCGAACGCATCCCGGAAATCTATCGCAGTCGACGTCCGAGTTTCGGGGCAGTACGCAATCGGCGTTGTGCCGGGTGTTGGCGCGCTCGCCGTAGTCCGCTTTATACCGGCCGGTCGCCGCACATCTGCACGCGGTTCATTAGGCGCTGAAACTTCCAGACGTCATTGACGGCGATGTGCATGGTGCAGCGGTTGTCCCAGACCGCGACCGAGCCAGTCTCCCAGCGGAAGCGGCAGGTGAACTCGGGGCGCGTCGCGTGCTGCCAGAGGAACTCGAGCAGCGGCGCGCTCTCCTCGGCCGTCATCCCGGAAAAATGCTGCGTGTAGGACCTGTTGATGAACAGCGCCTTGCGGCCGGTTTCAGGGTGCGTACGTACGACCGGATGCTCGGATACGGTCTCGCACCAGTTCGAATCCTCGCGCACCTTGTTCGTGCGGTACTTGTTGCGGGCGGCCTGCGGCCCCGCAACGGTGATGTCGCTATGCACAGCCGTCAAGTGCGATACCAGCGCCTTCATGCCATCGGACAGCGTCTCGTAGGCGAGATACTGGTTGGCGAACAGCGTGTCGCCACCGTAGGGTGGCACGTCCACGCCATAGAGCACGGCGCCGCAAGGCGGTTCCGCCATGCATGTGGTGTCGGTGTGCCAGTCCTCGCCGACGATCTGCTTGTCGCCCGGCATGCGGCGGATACGCACGATGTCGGGATAGGGTCCTTCGGTCAGCAGATTGGGATGGCGGAACAGCGGCGCGAAGCTGCGGCCGAAGGCGACCAGGGCATCGTCATCGAGCGATTGGCCGCGGAAAAAGATGACGAGGTTCTCGTTCCAGGCGCGTCGAATTTCGGCGAAGGTCGCGCCGTCGATAGGGCGGCTGATGTCGACACCACTAATCTCGGCGCCAAGCGCGCCGGCGATTGGCGAGACGCAGATGCGGTCATATTCGTTAGCATGGATTAGTGCGTGTGACTGCGCGCTGGACATGGCATGAGCCCTCGAATGGTGTGACGACATTGCGGGCACCTCTAAAAATCACCACTTCGTCATTCCGGCGAAAGCCGGAATCCAGCAAAATCAACAACCTGGACACCGGCTTTCGCCGGTGTGACGGATTTTTGGAAGTGCCCTTGCTTCTATGATACGGCGGCTTCGATTTATTGCAGACCGAGGAAGCGAGCGGGATTGAGCTAGTGTGCAGTCCCTCAAATATCTTTACAGCGCGTAGGGCGCAATCCCATTGCGCCGCATGGCTACTTTCCAAACCACATTCGGCGCAATGGGATTGCGCCCTACGTGGGCTGCCAGAAAGTCTGTCAATTTATTTAAGGGACACTACACTAGACGCCGGCGGCAGCGGCGCGTTGCCAGCCGAGCGCGGGCGCCACGACCTGGGCCATCAGCTCGATCGAGCGCAGGATGTACTCATGTGGCGGATCGATCGAATGCACCTGCACGCTCCAGTCGGTCGCACGCGCTAAAGCGGTGTCGGCCTGCAGCGAGGCGATGACCTCCTCGGGAACGCCGGTGTGGATGTCGAGCGCGGCGATGGCTTCCTCGACCGAGGCGCCCGCCGGCATGCGCCTCAGGCCGGCCCGCCTCGCGCCGTAGACACGAAAGCCGGCTTCGCAGAACCGCAGCGCGTCCTTGCGATCGTCGGCCACGAACACCGTGCGCGAAGCCAGGATGCGCGGCTCCCGGCCTGGCGGCAGTGCTTCCAGATACGCGTCTATCAGCGGGTTCTGGATCTGGTCCAGCGTCAGTCGCCCCGGGCCCTGCTCGCGCGGTTGGTTCCGCGACAGCATCAGGCCATCGCCGGCGCGCCCGGCCCGCTGCGCGCCGTCCAGGTTGAAGGTCGCCTGCCAGATGCGATCGGCCAGCCCGGGGTTCACGGGGTAAAGGCAATCGCCGCCGGGCAGCGGGCGACCTGTCCAGGCATCGCGCATAAGATCGAGGTGATGGACCATCAGCTTGTGACGGTCGTTGCTGTCCAGACCGAACGCGGTGTACATGCTCAGGTTGCCGCCGGGCGCCACGCCGACCTCCAGGCGTCCCCCCGACATGATATCGAGCACCGACGCATCTTCGGCTACCCGGATCGGCAGCTCCAACGGCAGGGTGATGATGGCGGTCCCCAACCGGATGCGCGACGTTCGCGCGGCGACGTGCGCCAGGAAGATGAAGGGCGCCGGCAGGCCACCCTCGGGTTCATGGAAATGGTGCTGGGCGACCCAGGCCGCATCGAAGCCCAATCGCTCCGCATGGACGATCTGCTCGGTGGCCAGGCGATAGCGCTCGGCCGGGGGCACTGCATCGAGTACGCGCGTGAAGAATCCCAGGCGCTGTCGTGGTTTTGTTGGAGGCATTCGCATATTTTCGCACACACGGCGAGCTGCCGATACCGCGGAGAAGCACGAGCGGACGGTGCAGTAGCTACGCGGTCAGGCGACGTGCTCCGCATCGGCCGTCGCGAACGGCGACACGACGCCGAGAACACTGGCCACGTACTGCGTCTTTTCACCGACCGGCGCGACAATACGAAGCGCGTTCTCGGCAGCTTCGCGACCGAGCAAGCGCGAGATGACCCATGCAGCGAGATAGGGCGAAGCCAGGCAGCCGCCAGCACTTGCAACGTTGCCGCTCGCAACAAATGGCCGGTCGAGAACGCGTATGCCCATCGCTTCAAGGCCGGAACGCGAGTTGAGGCTCGTGCACACAGGCTGGGTTGCGAGCAGCCCGAGCTTCGCCAGGAACCATGCGCCCGCGCATTGCGAGCCAATCAACTGACGCTTCGGGTCCAGTTTGAGTCGGGACATGATCTCGCGGTCTTCGACAATTTGACGGCTACGAGGACTGCCGCCAAACAGAACCGCATCGGCGTCGTTCGCAAACTCGAGCGGTTGCTGCGCGGAAATACGGATGCCACCCGTCGACGTGACTGTCTCGGACGGGCAGGCGATTGCGACGTTCCAGTCTTTGACGTCCACCCGAGTCAGGATGTGGTGACTCACGAATGAGTCGATTTCGTTGAATGCTTCGAACGTCAATATGGCGATGTTCACATGGACCTCCGGCTGTCATCTCGCTGCCGCGGGAAAGGCGGGTAGCTTCTGGACGTCGCGCGCATCGTGTTGAATGATGAGCGTGCCCTTCGTGTTCGCGAGGAGCTTCCTGATGCGCTCCATCGAGGCGACGGTCTGCGAGCGGTCATGGTTGAACCACGGCACGCCGCTGCTTTCGTAGTTCTCGCGGAAATGCACGGCATCGCCGCTCAAGATTAACGTACCGCTCTGCGGCAACTTGACCATCAGGCTGCGATGACCTGGCGTGTGGCCGGGCGTCGCCAGCACAATGACCGTGCCGTCACCCCACACGTCTTTGTCGTTGGCGAGCGGCTCAACCTTGCTGTCGCCCTTTTTCCAGCTCTCGAACGGCGCATGATTGACACCCGCGGCCGGGGTGGGTGCGCTGATCGCATCCCACTCGTTCTTGCCGATCAGCAATAACGACTTTGGAAACGACGCGACCTGCCCGGTATGATCAGCGTGATAGTGGCTGATGCCGACGTACTTGATCTGATCGGGCGTCACATTGAGCTTGGCCAGCTGGTCGACTACGCTGACCTTTGGCGCCACCTTGGGGGCGCTCATCGAATGGCCTGTGTCCCACAAAAGATATTCGTCGCCGTGCTTGACGAGGTAGCAGCTGAAAACGAACTGCACCCTCAGATCGCCATAGGCAAATGTGTCCGAGAATCGCTGGTTGACCACTGTTGGCGCCTGAGAGGTGCCGCAATCGAGGCGCGTGAGCGACATGTCCTGTGCGTACACCGACAAACCGGCCAGCATGCCGGCCGTCGCCGCCAGCAACGATATGGTTTTTCTCATTGGGTAGGTCCTCCAGAGGATGAGCAGAGAATCGGACGCACAATCATGATAATCCCGGCCAAGCTACGTCGAAAAAACCGTGGGGTCAAGTTTTGAGTATTGACAGCGAAACTTCTCGCGGTTGACGGTGCGCCGGGCGAGGGATAGATTGCCAGTGGGTGAAGTTTGACGAGACACAACGAAAGGGCACATCGTGAAAACCTTATCGCCACGTTCACGATCTTCGCTGCGTTCGCTGCATGAAACGCATGCCGCAGGCGCCACAATAGTTGCAGCGGCAGCAGCGCTTGCGCTGGCGACTGTGCTCGCACTACCCGGCACGGCGCGTGCGCAGCAGAAATTTCCGGTCAAGCCGATACGCGTGGTGGTAGCGTTTTCCGCCGGGGGCACCAGTGATATCCTCGCGCGGATTATCACGCAGGGCATGGGCGAGGCCTGGGGCCAGCCCATGGTCATCGAGCCGCGCCCCGGCGCCGGCGGCACGCTCGCCGCAACCATCGTCTCCAAGGCCGCGCCCGACGGCTATACGCTGCTGGCAACCTCCGGCTCATTCCCGATCAGCGCGGTCACCGGTGCCAATCTGCAGTACGACGTGCTCAAGGATTTTGCCACGGTGGGCGAGATCGGCTACGGCACACAGGTGATTGTGGTGTCGCCTTCGCTGGGGGTGAAGACCTTGAAGGAGTTCATTGCCTACGCCAACGCGCGGCCCGGCAAAATCTTTTTCGGATCCACCGGCGCGCTCAGCTCGACGCACCTGAGCACCGAGCGTTTCCGCAATGCCGTCGGCATTCGCGCGCAGCATGTGGGGTTCAAGGGCCAGGTGGAATATGTGATCGAGATCGTGGCCGATCGCGTGCATTTCGGCGCACCGGGACTGATGGTGGCACTGCCGTTGATCAGGGACGGCAAGCTCGTCCCGCTGGTGGTGGCGACGCCGCAACGCTCGCCGCTATTGCCCGATGTGCCGACGGCGGCGGAGGTGGCGCCGGGCTGGGGACGCGATGGCTCGCAAGCCTGGCTCGCGCCCGCCGGCACGCCGCGCGCGATCCGCCAGCAAATCAGTAAGGAAATGGCGCGCAACCTCGCGCTGCCCGAAGTCAAAACGCGCTTGCAAAACATGGGTTTTTTCATCGCGCCCGCTTCGCCGGAGGAGCACGAGAAAAATCTGCGCGCGGACATCGAGATTTTCTCGCGGCTGGTGAAAGAGCTGTGGGTGACGGCCAAGTGAGCGGCGAACACAACAAACTCTTAAAAATATAATAAAATCAAATACTTATAAAAATAACGAAGAAATCACAGTCAGCAGGGCCAGTTCCTGGCTTTGCATGTCAGAAGTGCAAGGGCAAGAACTGACCGCTTCCTCTGCATGGAGCACTTGCGCCTGACGCCAAACTGCGGGCTGCGATTGTAACGATTCCTCCCGTGCACACGGCAACCGAGCATACGGCGATTGCGCGCATGCGCATGGGGGGCGGGCGCGTATGACTTGGGCCCGGTTGCTAAAGCGCGTTTCCGACCTTGACCTTGAACGCTGTAAGCAGTGCGGCGGCAAGCTGAAGATTATCGCAGTCCCTTCGACAGACTCAGGACAGGGCTCGACGAGCCTGCGGTGATTGAGCGCATTCTCACGCATCTGGAGCTGTGCGCGCAGCCGCCGCCACGCACACTGGCGCGGCAGGTTGATCTTTTTAAGGCGGCTTGATTCCCGGATTCGGACTGGTATTTGCCAGGGCTGATGGGTTGGCTCGGCTGGTGCTCGTGTAAAGGCGTCGATGGGTCGCAAATTTGCCGATGCGGAACGTTTCGCGCGGCAAGATTTTCAGGAAAACATCGGGGCTTGGCGAACATTCACGCTTTTGACTGTTAGCCCGTCGCGGGATAGATTGCCGTTTGGTGAAAAATGGTGTTTGAAATTCCTATCCACACACGCAGTATCTAAATTACGGAACACGCGCCTGAGCACCAACCTCACTAAGCCGAGTCAGAAACTCTTTGAGTTCCGTATACGCAACTGAATCGGCATTAACCGCTTTACTCTGAAATGCACGTCCCAGCCTAGGCTCAGGCGTGCCCAGAGCCACCAATAACGAGTAAGCCAAATCCTTAGACGAGAATGTCTTGCTCCCGACCCCTTCGCAACAGGTGGCGAACGCTCTTGCACACAACAAGTGACCCGTTCCCTCATTAGCATCTAGAAACAAATCTTCCAGATAACCATTTCTTCCATTGCCTGGCAACACAAGCACACCCGCGCTCCGCCCACCATCCTTCACCATCTCACCCGGCACTTTAGGCGCAGGCAACGCATGCTTCTCCAGCAGATTTTTTATGCTCGCGAACGTACCGCCCGGGTTATTGTCCGCATCCTGAATAATACCGAAAGCCTTCACCACCTCAAACGTAGCCTGCTTGACCGCGAGCGGAAATTGCGTAGCCAACTTCTCTTTTCCGCCGACGTGCCAAACATCAACAACCAAGCCTAAACTCTCAGCAATTGAACCTATAACATTAACTTCGTCTAAGCCCTCAACGAAAACAACCACGGGCTTCTTGAAATCTCTAGGAGATTGCGACACGTTAACGAACCTCCCATCCGCCATCAACGGCGTCACGCAACTCTTTGGCGTCATATTGTGTGATCTTAAGCTTACCGTCGTCCCTCTGTAGCCTCGTATACGAATAATCTTCGGGAGCAACTTCATTCAGAGATTCCGCGAAAGATTTAAGGCACTCATAACTATGTGTTGTCGCGAACATCTGACACTTCTGCAGTTTGCATGCTTTGTAGAGCGTCTGCCATACCTTAGGCATCACCGAATAGTGAAAGCCATTCTCAATTTCATCGACTAGCAAATAGCCCCCAGTGAGGTTCGAAATCTGCAAAAGCGTCGAAAGCAAACGTGTGATACCGTCGCCAAGCAAATTCACCGGGATCTTTTTGGAAAACCCTTCAATGTCAGCAAAAAGTTGAGGTCGCGAACCAACTGGAATAATCGAAAGCCCCCGTAATCTGGGCTCAATCACGTGCAGAGCCAGAATTAACTCGTCCGTGCGTTTTGCCTGATCCAACACTCCGAAATTATTCGCGTCCTCGGTCGAACTTACGCGCGTTCGCGATATTGTGAAGCCGGCCTTTGGCGGTGTCTCATCCATTTTTACTATTTTGTGGGTATACGGTGGCAGTTTTCCCGTAGCGCTTATCAGCGCTTCAAAAACGGGTTTCGAGCCTCTAGTGTTGGTGATCCTCAATGTTGGTGTTCCTGGAACACGCACATTTTCCTTGTTTCCAACTGATGGAGACATCGCGCCTGTTGTGCCAGAAGAATCCAGCATCTGAATCGTGAAGGTGTATCGGTCGCCATCAGGAATTCTCGTCTTGACTTGTATTTTTTCCTTCATATCAAAATTGGTGAACGATTGGGACCACGCGCCGTCAGGCGAATTCAAAAATACGTCAAGCCCTCGCCATTGAAGATGCCTGCTCAACAACTCCGGGTTTGCCCAGTCAAGAGATGCGAAGAACGCTTCCAACAGCGACGTTTTTCCCGCGTTATTGCGCCCGCCAATCAACACAATTCTTTTGAGCTGTGTCAGCCTTACCGATTCCAGACCTTTATAGCCTGAAACCTCGAGATCGGTAATCATGTAAATCCTTTCCACTTCAAGATTGCTCGATAACTTAGCACAAAACGACCGCCTACCCTATCGAAGGTTGATTGCCTCCAAACCAGCGAATACCTATGGCAGGGGCACGCGAATCAACCCCGCAAAACCACTGACACGGCATTTTTACCGACGCCAGCCCGACCGTGCCGAATAAAAAAGCGCTAGGAAGGACGTAGCGCATTCGCTGGAGCGTCGGACATGGTAGCGCACGTCCGATTCCCAGAGCGGCGTAATAGTCAGCGCCTGGCCAATGCTATCCGGTTGTATCGTCCGCCTGGAACCAAGAATCATGAAGTTACTGACTCGTCTCGGCCATCTGATCGAGGAGGAGGGCATCACCTACATGGCGCGCACTGACAGCATTGACCCGGATGACGTGCTCATGCCGCTGCAAGCAGCATCAAGCACTTACCGCATCGCAATGGGGCCGCGCGCAGGACGCAAAGTGCTGAGCCTGCAATACGCTCCCCGCCGCGCGGTGCCGCCCACACAACAACTGTGCGCCAACGCCCACGGCTTTAGCTTGCACACAGGGGTGCGCTGTGATGCCGATCAACGCAGTGCGCTTGAACAACTGTGCCGCTACGTCACGCGCCCGGCGATTGTTAACGAGCGGTTGAGTGTGAACCGAGCGGGGCAAGTGGTGCTCTGCCGAAGCGCTACACGATTCAAGGTAATGTTGCTAATTCCTGCCTCGCGACCTTGGCAGCACGGCGGGGCGCTATGGAACTCGGTGGATGAATTGAGTGTGTAATCTTGGTAAACGCGATCATACTCCGCCTTTTTTTCGGGATTCATTAGAGTTTCGTAGGCTTTTTCTGTCCGTGCAAAGTTCATCGCAGCGACCAAATCATTCTGGTTTTTCCCGGCGCGGTACTTTTCTCCCTGCTGTATACAGGCTTCTTCTATTTGCTCGACCTTACTAGATGATTCGATGCCGAGAAATTTGTAGAAATCAACGAATTCGCGACTTTCCATGGGCACTCCAGCTTAATTTCACGGAAAATATATATTAGCTTAACGGTAGGTAGTCGGTCGGCGCGATTTGGATAATGTAGAAGTGTCGCTATATTGAATTCTGAGGGACTTGTGTAGATAGATTAATTATTCCAAAAACGAAGGGGTCAAGTCTTTCGTTATCGTACGATAACAAAAGACTTGACCCCTTCGCGTGACCCCTTCGCGTGACCCCTTCGCGTGACCCCTTCGCGCGATTTTCGCTAGCGCCCTTCTGCGACCAACCTTACGAAGTCGGTTTCCGTGACGATGCCGACTAGCTTGCCATTCTCGATTACCGGCAGGCATCCGATCTTCCGTTCGATCATCAGGCGCGCCGCGTCTGCAACCGGCATGTCCGGCGCTGTCGTCTGGATTTCCGCCGACATCGCTTCCTTGACCGACACCTGCTTGAGCATTAGCTCCGCCGCCCGCGACCCGTAGCCGAGCGCCCGGAGCAGCGCGCCGCGGAATAGGTCGCGCTGGCTTACCACCGCACATACCTCGCCGTCTTCGTCGAGGACCGGGAGGTGCCGCACGCGCTCCTGTTTCATCAACGCGTCGGCGATAGCCAACTCGTCGTTCCGCTTTACAGTATGAACATCGCGGCTCATGACATCCCTGACTTGCAATCTTGTCGGTTCCATTCCTAAAAGCTCCTTCCGAAATCCATTGGATGGTCCTTTTTCCTGGTAAATTCCGTCATGACAAGGAACGAAATCTCCCTTCGCCTTGGAAAGTTTGCCAAATCTCTAACCAGGGAGTCTGTACGTTGGCGTACGCAACTGTAGGCGTAATCGCCCGCACCGGGAGTTGTCAAATGACTCTTGCTCTGCGGGATATCGTACGGAACCCAGCAGCACGTTGCAATCAGTGACGGTCAATGGCCTGTCGCGTCCGTAGCACGCCGGGCCGGGGTGCGCGCCCGCGGAGTCGGGGCCGACGCGCATGCGTGCGCCATCGAAATACAGAATCGAACCGCCGCCGGCAGCGACGGTGTGCGTGAAAAGTACCGGAGTCGAATTAATAGTGCATGGAACACTGGCGAGTGCCGCAAACCAAATCGACTCCGGTACCTTCCCTCCGGTACCTTCCCTCCGTTAAAAAAGCGGCTTATACTGATTTACCGTTCGCATAAACAAAGGAGAAAAGCCCTGACTACTCACTCATTGCGCCTTGCTACATTTGTTGCATTGTTTTTCGGTCTCGGGCTGGCGACTACCGTCCAGGCGCAAAAATTTTATGCCAACGAAAACAGCGACGATGGCGTTGCGCCGCGCAACACCATGCGCTTCGAAGACTACCATGCGCCCACGCCGCTCATCGTGCCAAGTGCTACCACAATCCTCACGCAAGATTTGTACAAAGCGCTACAAGTAGCCCCAAAGCCTGTACTGATTGACGTGTTAGGCGGGCAGCCGCACAGGACGATAAGCGGCGCGCTGTGGTGGGCAGGCGCAGGCTTGGGCTATCGCGGCGACAGCGGCAATCGCGACGCGCATGGCAAATTTGCCAAAAAGCTGGAAGAAGTCACGGGTGGTGACAAAACTAAACCGCTGGTGTTTTTTTGCCTTTCAAGCCAATGCTGGCTCTCTTACAACGCGAGCCTTCGTGCGGTTGCCGCCGGTTACACGAATGTGCATTGGTACCGTGGGGGAATCGAGGCCTGGAAGGAAGCCAATAACGACATGGCCGACACGGGCCCGACGAAATACTAAAATGTGAAACAGGTTTCAATCTGGTCCTGTGGTCGTGTGCCCGCGCAATCGCGCATCTGATCATCCGCGCTGGTATGCGTTAAGGGGTCAGGTCTTGCCTTTTGCCTGTCTGTGGGGCCAAGCCCTGCGAGCCCAAATCTATCTGGGCAATGAGGCGTTCGTGAAGCGCATGCAGACGCGCATCATCGCCAGACCAAGCCGCGAAATACCCCGCGCGCAGCACCGCAATGCAGCACCGCCGCTGGCGTATTACTTTAGCAAAGCCAAGCGTGACGAAGCCATCAGTGTTGGTTTGGCCGTTACTGCGGCTTGATCTTCGCCGCCTTCACAATACGACCCATCGCCACCGTATCTGCCTACGTCTTTCCGGCGAAAGCCGGAATCCAGATCGTAAGCCGGGGCCGAAGGCCGTAAATTAAGATGCTTCGCATCAATGTACAAACTGGGTTCCAGCTTTCGCTGGAACGACGCGTGCGGAGAAGGTTCACTCTTAAGAATCAGATAGCGTACGACAGTACACTAGCGCAACACGCGAACCGCAGTCGCGCGGTGGTTGATTTTGTCAGCCTCGAATGTATCGACGCACCTCGCGGCAGTCAATAGTCATCACCAAGATATCTCAAAAAAAGTAAATATAATCAATATGTTAACAAAATACCTCGCTAGCACGCGATTGACCACCGAGTGCGCATGGAGCAGCTTCCGCTTACTGCGGTGCAATGCCCGCCGCCTTGATCACCTTGGCGTACTTCTCGATTTCCTCGCGCAGGAACGCCCCGAACGACTCGGCTGAACCGCCGACAGTCTCCAGCACTTCCTTATTGCGTGCTTATCCGGTTGTCACCCAAACCAACTACCGGTAGTATGTTGAGCATCCGCGCTGACGTGGAGCGACCATGGTTATTGACGTACTTGAGCGAGGCGATCTGCCGTTTCCGCGCTCGCTGCCGGAGTTCCAGCGCCTCTT
>CAMATZ010000062.1 GCA_945861275.1 Bordetella parapertussis | reverse complement strand
CGCCGCCGACGATCAGCACGGTGGCGTTGGGGCGTTCACGCAATATTCGCGGCAGCGCGCGCATAAAACGGTGATAGCCGCGATAGGGTTCGAGATTGCGATTGACAAAGGTCAGCACTTCGTCGCCCGCTCGTAGGGTTTTGCCGGGCAGCGTGAACGTTGCCGCAGCATCCGGGCGCACGCTCTGCGTATCAATGCCGTCGAACACTACGCTGATACGATTGCCATAAGCGCGCGGCATGGTGCTGTGCTGAAAGTGCGTGGGGGTGACGCCCCAGTCCATGCTTTCCAGCGTCAGCAACAGGTTGGCGTTTTTCACACGCACACGCGCGTCGTTGCCGATATCGTGTATGGCAAACTCGGGATCAAAATTCACATCGCGATCGCGCGTCGCGTAAAAAAACTCCAGCAACGCCAGCAACTTCGCGTCCGGCCACACGTCTTTGAGAAACAGGCTCTCGCCCCAGCCGGGATTGGCGAAAATAACATCCGGCCTGTAGCCCGAATTTTTCATTTTGACCGCTGCCGCCGCACAGGCGTCACCGCGTATCAGCTTGGTTTCGAAATCGGCAGCCAGCGGATGAATTTCGCGGCTGGAGCCACGCCCGACCGCGTAACGCACCATCGGAATTTGCGTCAACCCTGCGCCATCAATCGCCAGTGCCCGCACATCGTGGCCCGCATGCGCCAGCGCGGGCGCAAGATGCTTGAACTGCCCCGGAAAATTCTGATGCACAAACAGCAGCTTCATGAGACGCTTCTACAGTGACGATGAAGTAATGTAACTTATTGTTTTAATTAACTATTTTAATCTTTCATAAAATCCAGCAAGGATGCGTTGACCTGATCCGCCGCCTCGTACATCACCCAATGTCCCGCGCCCATTATGGTCTCGACGCGTATGCCCGGCATGGCGGCGCGGCACTCGTCGATTCGCGGTTGTAACGTCGGTTGGCACAACGCGTCGGCTGCGCCCCAGATGATTTGCGCGGGGCAGGTCATTTGCCGCAAACATTGTGCCAGCAAGTGCGGCGTCAGACTCACGTGGCGGCCGTCATAGCGTGTGCGCTGCACATTAACCAGGTGCAGGTCAACAGCCTCCTCGGTCACCGCAGCCGGGTCTGCAATCATCATCGCGCGCAGGTTATGCGCCAGCACGTCGCGCATCACGGCTACGCCTACGCTGGCATGCGGAATTTTCTTCATGCCCAGATCGGGCTGCTCGCCGCCGAAGCCACCCGGCCCCATCAACGAGAGTTTGTGGACGCGTGTGCCCATGCGCGCAGCGCATAACGCTGCAATAATGCCGCCCAGTGAAAATCCGGCAAGTCTGAACGAGCCTGCCGGCACCGTGGCGTTCAGCCCTTCAACCACCAGCGCCACGAAATCGTCTCTGGGTAGGTCCTTGGGTACGGTGGGCGATTCGCCATAACCCGGCATATCCAGCGCATGCACGGTGTAGTGCTGTGCCAGCGCATCGAAGTTGCGATGCCAGTGATTGATCGAACCCATGCCGCCGTGGATCAAAACCAGGGGCGGGCCGTTACCTGCGGTTTTTTGCGAGAGGATCAAACTGGAGTAACAGGCGCCTTAACCGCACGCCACCGCGTAGACATCGTGCACATCCTGCGGCAACTGCGATTCCTGCCACGATGCGCCAGTGTCCGCGGTTGCGAACACCTGCCCGCAGCGCGATACGCAACACACCGTCGCAGGATCGTGCGGATGCGTCGCCGACGACATCATGGTGGCATTGGCCTTAAATCCATGATCGAGGCGGCGCCAGGACTCGCCCACGTCGTCGCTGCGGTAGAGCGACCCTTCCTTGCCACGCGCCGAAGTGGACAGGCACGCATACAGCACACGCGGATCGTGCGGCGACACCATCACATCGCGGCAATAGGTCAGTGGTGAATAACGTCCGACTTCAATATCGCGCCAGGATGCGCCGCTGTCGCCACTGCGAAAAACACCCATGCGCACAGCCAGGAACGGATTGCCCGGCGCGGCCGCGCTGACCGCGATGGCATGTGAATCGAGCATGCCGGAGGCGTCGGTATCGCTGCCCAGCCGGCTTTTCAAATGCGGCTGCTCCGCGAGCTTGATCAACGGCGCGGAAAGATCGCTCCAGGAGTCGCCGCCGTCGCTGCTGCGAAGCACACCGCTGACTTCGAGCGCCGCATAAACGTCGTCCGGACGCCCTGCATCAACGGCAATGCCGATGGTGCGCGTCGGAAAACCCATCGGGCAATGATCGGGAGAAACGGCGCCGCTCAGTTTGCTCCAGGTATCACCACCATCCTCACTGCGATAAAGGCCTACCGGCGCGGTGCCCGCGTACATCACTTGCGGACGCGTCGGATGAAACGCCAGCGACCAGATGATCGCGCCGCGCACGGGAAAATCGAGCCGCTCCCAATGGTCGCCGCCGTCGGTGCTGCGATAAGGGCCGTCCTGCGTGCCGGCATAGATCACATCACGATCATGGGGATGAAATACGATCACGCGCGCTTCGACGTTCTCAGGCAGGCCGGCGCTTAACAACTGCCAGGGCGACTCGCTGAATGCGCTGTCCAATGGTTTGCGAAATAAACCGCCGAGATAGCGCTTGCCATTTTTCAGATCGAAGTGCGCGCCGCCGGCGAAGACGCGCGTCGGATGTGAGTCAGGCATGATGGTTTCCTCTCAGAATGCGGAATGGGTTATCGAAGGCGGCGTGGGATATGCCTGAGCGAGTCTAGTCAGGCGAATTCATCGGGTCAAGTGCCAGCGCAAGCACATTGACTGGAACGGCGCGTCTGCTTACAGTGACCCCTCATGGTTCGATCTGCCACATACGGAATTGCACTGATTTTCCTGTTGCCTTCGTTGACACTGGCACAGGCCTATCCCGTGCGCCCTATCCGTCTCATTGTGCCGTTTCCGCCCGGCGGCACCATCGATATAGTGGGCCGCATGGTGGCGCAGAGCCTGGGCGAGCGCGTTGGACAGACCGTGGTGGTCGACAACCGTGGCGGCGCCGGCGGCATGCTGGGTGTGGAATTGGCGGCCAGGGCGGCGCCCGACGGTTACACCCTGTGTTTGTGCAGCGTGGGCGCGATGATCAGCGCCCCTTTGCTGGCAGCCAAAGCGCCGTATGACGCGCGGCGCGACTTCGCGCCCATCAGTGCAGTGGCCACAGTGCCGTATTTGTTGCTGGTACGGCATGCGTCTGGATTGACATCCGTTAATGAGCTGATCGGCCTCGCGCAGCAGAAGCCCGGCACGCTTAACTATGGTTCGGCCGGCACCGGCAGCACCTCGCATCTGGCGGCGGCGTTGTTCGTTTCAATGGCAGGAATCAACGTGGTGCATGTGCCCTACAAAGGCAGCGCACCAGCCGCAACAGATCTCTTCGGCGGCCAAATCCAGTTTGTATTCGAAGCCATGGCCGCAGGCATGCAATACGTCAAAACCGGGCGGCTGCGCGCGCTCGGCGTGTCGACACTCAAGCGCTCGGCACTACTGCCGGAGCTTCCCACCATCAGCGAACAGGGCGTGCCCGGCTACGAAATAAGCACATGGCATTCGGTATGCGCACCGCGCGGCACGCCCGCGGCCATCATTGAAAAACTCAATCGCGAAATTGTGGCCGTGATCCAGACGCCGGAAGTCCGCGACAAGTTCACCGCTGCCGGCACCGAGGCGCAAGGCAGTACGCCTGAACAATTGCGGCTACGCATCGAGCAGGAATTCCCACGTTGGGAGAAACTGCTGACGCAACTGGGCCTGCGGGGAAAGTAATCCCCGCGCAAGCTCAATCCCGCTGACGCCGGTTGACAGGCAAGCGCCGCACGCGCAGGATTTCCAGACCTGCATACCCACAGAGAATTCTACAGGACTCACCATGAAAACCGCACCTTCAGCAGTTGCTCACGGCCTCGCAGCCACACTGCTTGCGTTGTCCGCCGCAACGAATTTTCCCGCTTTCGCGGGCAACATGGACAAGCAGTCGTGCAGCTTTAACGGTAAAAAGCTTTACGGCAAAATTCAGATCGTCAACTCATTCCCCGATATCAAAGTGCAGGAAGTTACTTCGTTCCCTGATGTCAAGGTGCAACGCGTCAACTCGTTTCCGGATAAATGCGGCCAATGGCAGATCGTGACTTCGTTTCCCGATATCAAAGTGCAAATCGTGAAATCGTTTCCCGATGTAAAGGTGCAGTACGTCGAATCTTTTCCCGGCGTGCCGTGATCCCGGAAAAGGGCGCCTCTAAAAATCTGTCACACCGGCGAAAGCCGGTGTCCAGAAACGCCTTCCCCTTGAAGGCACGGGTATCTACACATCTTTACAATGCAAAAAATGCGATCACTACCAGCGAAATAACTCCCTCGCCCGCCTTGGGGCGGGAGAGGGTGGGAGTGAGGGTACGGGCACGCTGCATCCCCTCACCCTAACCCTCTCCCCGCGAGCGGGGCGAGGGGATCGTGAAGTGGAGATGTGTAGATACCTATGCCTTCAGGGGCGAGGGAATAAGTCACTCAGTACAAGTAGTTGCCGGACCCCAAACGCATTTAATGCGTTTTGGTAACGCGATGCGGCGGTACCGGCAACGACACCACTTCTATGCCTTCATCGCGCAACGATTCGACATCCTGCGCCGAAGCCGTGCCGCGTATGTGGCGTTCGGGGGCTTCGTTGTAGTGGATCTTGCGTGCTTCTTCCGGAAATTTGCGGCCTACGTCTTCGGTATTCTTGACTATGTGCTCGATGATCCTGGCGACCATTTCCGGTGAGATATTCGCATAGTGTTCAGGCACACCGGCGGCAAATGGTTTCTGCTTTTCACGCGGCGCTTTTTCAACAGCGCCCGTGTTCACATACGACGCACTGGGCCGGCGCACCACATTGCCGCTGTTGCAAACGGGGCAAAATAAAATCTTGCTCGCCACTTGCGTATCGAAATCGCCGGCAGAGCCGAACCACCCTTCAAAGCAGTGGCTGTGTTCGCACTCCAGATCATAAACAATCATTTTGATCCCAACGGAAACAATGGTGCCCGGAACCTGAACCGCATTGGTTCAGTAAGTCCTTGATTTATAATAACAGGTACCTGCTTGCCGAGGTGGAGGCTGTCAAGAATGTTTTGAAGGCGCGTACCAGGGACGTTTGCGCTTGGCAAGTCATCGACGTAGTAATGTTGCGCGGTGTCGCGGCAGGACAATGAGTTAACCACAGATACCTCGTATCAGGGCATAGTTGAAGTCTGACGGTTTCTATCTGGTCGCATCCCGACGACCACACCTTAACCACTCGGTCAGGTTCGTAACTTATGCCGCCACCGCAATTGCTTCGGATTTTGACGTGCGCTTCTTGGACGTCCGCGCTTTGCGTTCCGGCTTTGCGGTTACGACGAGCTGCAACCCGGTGGCCTCAAGAATCCGTGTCAGGCTGCGCAGTTCTGGATTGCCGGCGCTGGAAAGCGTGCGATAGAGTTGCTGCCGGTTGAGGCCAGCGATGGCCGCGATCTTGGATAATCCCCCTCGCGCTTCGGCGACGTTTCTCAGCGCCTGAAGAAACGCGCCGGGATCGTCCTCATGCGCGGCAGCGTTGATGTAAGCTGCCGCCGTCGCCGGATCACGCAGTCGCTCCAGTATGTACGGTCTAGCGGGAACTGCTGCTGCTACGTGTCCTTTGCTCATAATCTCTCCAATAGGCCTTCGCCGTCTTGATATCCGCCTTCTGTGATCGCTTGTTGCCACCACACAGCAGAATCACGACCAGTTTTCCCGCTCTCGCGTAATACACGCGATAGCCGGGGCCAGTATCGATCCTTAGTTCCCACACGCCATCGCCAACCGGCTTGTGATCCCCAAACAGCCCCCGCGCCAGACGATCTTCCTTGACCTGAATCGCTGTGTAGCCGACAGGATCGGTCACGGTGTTGAGCCACTCCCGGTATGGAATCCGGCTATCCGCTGTCTGGTAGTGCAAGACCTGAATGGGATCGGTCATAGTATATTGTCGTTTATAACAGACAATGTGTCAAATAGGCTATTTCATTCCAGAACTAGTCAGGCGACAAGTGCCCCGTTTGTGTCAGCCGCGGCTATCTGCCTCGTGATTGGCCTGTGGATGGATTGCACATTTGCTCCGCTCGCCAATCCATCCAGAAAATCCGCCCAGCCCTGCATCATGCGCTTGCGCTCGTCAAGATATTGAGAACGATGATACGCCGCGCGTACTTTGTTTTTCTCGGTGTGGGCAAGCTGGCGTTCGATCACGTCCGCGCGCCAGCCCTGCTCGTTCAGGATGGTGCTGGCCGTGGCGCGGAAACCGTGCCCGGTCGCCCTGCCACGGTAGCCCATGCGATACAGAGCAAACAGTATCGTGTTCTCACTCATGCACTTTAGCGGATTGTGTTCACTGGGGAATACATGCTCGCGGTTCCCGCTCAGCGCCTTGATGTGCTCCAGCACCGCTATGGACTGTGTGCATAGCGGCACCAGATGCTCGGCGCGTGATTTCATGCGCTCGGCGGGCACGCGCCATTCCGCCTTGTCGAAATCAAACTCCGTCCACTTAGCTCCGCGCAATTCATTGGTACGCAGAAAAGTCAGCATTAACAGGCGCATCGCATGCCGCGTCAAATCGTGCCCGTCGTAGGCGTCGAGCTTTTTCAGGAACTCCGGCAAATCCGATTCCGTGAGTGCGTTGTAATGGCGAACCTCGCGCCGCTTGAGAGCACCGCGCAGGTCGCGGGTGGGGTCGGACTTCGCCCGGCTGGTGGCAATGGCATAGCGAAACACCTGCCCCGCCGTAATCAGCGTTTTGGATGCGAGTTCCAGCGCGCCGCGCGCTTCAATGATGCGTAGCGCCGTCAGCAGTTCAGGAGCTTCAATCTCGGATATGGGCCGCCCACTCAAAGCCGGAAATAACTGCTTTTCCAGCCGTTGCAGGGTTCCGGTTGCATGCGAGTCTGACCAGACGCTTCGCTGAGTCTCCCACCACTCGCGCGCAACGCCCTCAAACGTATTGCTCGTGCGAAATGCCGCGACAACTTTTTCTGTCTTGCGCTCGAAACCCGGATCACGATTTTGTGCGATCAACGCCTTCGCGTCGGCGCGTCGTCGCCGCGCGTCAGGCAAGCGCACGTCGGGATACACGCCCAAGGCCAGCACCTTCTCTTTACCACCGTAGCGGTACTTGAGTCGCCAGTACCTCGCGCCGCTGGGGTTCACCAGCAAGTACATGCCCTCCGCATCAGTGAGCTTGTACGGTGCTGTCTTCGGCTTCGCATTACGAACCTGAGCATCGGTCAGAGGCATTGGGGGTATCTCCGCATGGGGGTATCAAATATACCCCCTATGATACCCCCATTTTTAGCAGGAAGTCACCAAATACCCCCGGATGACTTTGGACCGTACTTTGCCGTTTTTCCTATGAAAACTAGCTACTTACTGGACGTTACTGGACTTCTTTGGGAGTCATAATGGTGCCCGGAACCGGAATCGAACCGGTATGCTGGTTTTACCCAAGCGAGGGATTTTAAGTCCCTTGTGTCTACCAATTTCACCACCCGGGCGAAGCTGTCATTATCAGGTTTTTTCAAGCCTATGACCATGCACCGGTGTGACACAGGGGACTTTCGACCAACAAAAACGCCTATTGCGCAGTAACTTGCGCAGCCTTCAATATCGGGTTCCAGCGCGCGACTTCGCTTTTGACGAGGTCGGAGAGCGCCTGCGGGGAACGCCCGGCCGTGTTCGGTATCACGCTGCCGAGGTCGAGCAGCCGCTTGCGTGTCGCTTCGTCGTCCAGTGCCTTGACCAGCGTCTCGCTCAGAGTGGCGTGTATGTCCTTCGGTAGTCCTTGCGGGGCAAACAGCGCATTCCAGGCGCTGACCTGGTACTCAGGCATGCCGGCTTCCTTGGTGGTGGGAACGTTCGGCAGCGCGGGAGAGCGCTCGGGCGTGGCGATGGCATAGGCCTTGATGGCCCCCCCCTTAATCTGCTCGACCAGGTTGACGATCTGGTCGCACATGTAATCGACCTGGCCGCCGACCAGATCGTTGAGCGCGGGCCCGGTGCCGCGATAGGCGGCCACGATACCCCCCTTGACCCCGAGCTGTGAGGTAAGCAGCATGCAGGTCGTAAACGAGACCGATCCCACGCCGGCATGTGCCTGCTTGGCCTTCGCTGCCGGATCCTTCAGTTTGGCCACAAATTCCTTCAGGTTGGCCGCCGGAAAATCTTTCCTGGCTACGATCAGAATCGGCGTGCCGGCCGCCAGCCCGATGGGCGTGAAGTCCTTGGCTGGGTCGTATTTCAGATTGGCATAGAGCGCGGGCGCCGCGCCGTGCGTGCCCATGTGCCCCATCATGATGGTGTAGCCGTCGGGCTTGGCCTGCGCGCCGCGCGTGATGCCGGTGGTACCGCCGGCGCCCGCAATGTTTTCCACGACGAACTGCTGGCCGAGCGCCTTCGAATAGTACTCGCCGACGATGCGGGCGATGATATCCGTCGGGCCACCCGCGGCAAATGGCACGATGATGGTGACGGGCCGGTTCGGGTATTTCTGGGCGAGCGCGGGCGTGATCAAGAACGCGAGCACCGTGGTAACTGCGATGACAAGTCGTTTCATGGTTTTCTCTCCTGTGAAATTGCTGTTGCTTAACTTGCGAATCATTCCTGGAACGCCTGTTCCCGGCTCTTGCGCACCGCGGGCAGGACTGCGATCACCATCACGGCGAGTGCGAGAACGAGCAGGCCGGCCGCCACTGGCCGCTCGACGAAGGTCATGAAGCTGCCCTCCGCCAGCGCCAGCGCCTGGCGCAGCTTTTCTTCCAGCAGCCGGCCCAGCACGAAGCCCAGCAGCATCGGCGCGGGCTCGAGGCCCAGCTTGATCAGCACATAGCCGACGAAGCCGAACAATGCGGTGAAGTAGACGTCGTAGGGATTGTTGTTGATCGAGTAAATGCCGATCGCGCAGAACAGCAGGATGGTGGTGAACATCAGACGGTAGGGCACCTTGAGCAGACGCACCCACAGCCCGATCAACGGCAGGTTGATGATCAACAGAAACAAGTTGCCGATCCACATCGAGGCGATCATTCCCCAGAACAGGCTCGGGTACTTGGTCATCACCTGCGGGCCGGGGATGAGCCCGTGTATGGTCATGGCGCCGACCATCAGCGCCATCACCGCATTCGGCGGTATGCCGAGCGTGAGCAGCGGAATAAACGAGGTTTGCGCGCCGGCATTGTTGGCGCTCTCGGGACCGGCGACGCCCTCGATCGCGCCTTTGCCGAAGCGCGACGGATCGTCGGCGAGTTTCTTTTCCAGCGCATAGGAAGCGAATGGCCCGAGCACGGCGCCGTTGCCCGGCAGGATGCCGAGCAGGGATCCGATGCCGGTCGCGCGCAGGACTGGCCCGACGCAGCGGCGCAGATCGGCGAACGATGGCAGCAGCCTGCCAATCTGGCTTACCGCGACGTTGCGGGATTCCGGGTTCTCAAGATTGCGCAGAATTTCGGCGATACCGAAAACGCCCATTGCCAGCACCGCGAAATCGATGCCGTCGGAAAGCGCCGCGACGCCCAGCGTGAGGCGGTCCTGGCCGGTTTCGAGATCGGTGCCCACCGTCGCCAGCAGCAAGCCGAACACCACCATGATCACCGACTTCAGCACGGAACCGCGCGCGAGCACAATCGCGAGCCCGAGACCGAACACCATCAAGCCGAAATACTCCGCCGGGCCGAACAACAGTGCGAGCCGCGTCAGCGGCGCGCCTATGGCTGCGATGATCAGTGTCGCAACCGTGCCGGCGAAGAACGATCCCAACGCCGCGACACCGAGCGCTATGCCCGCCTGGCCTTTCTTCGCCATCTCATGCCCCTCGATGGCGGTAACCACCGCGGTGACCTCGCCGGGGATGTTGAGGAGTATGGCCGTGGTCGAGCCGCCGTACTGCGCGCCGTAGTAGATCCCGGCGAGCATGATGAGCGCGCCGGTCGGATCCACCTTCAAGGTAAGCGGCATCAGCATGGCGATGGTCGCAATCGGGCCCACCCCGGGTAGCACGCCGACCAGCGTCCCCACCAGGCATCCGATGAATGCCAGAAACAGATTCATCGGCGTCGTTGCGGTCGCGAAGCCGAGCGCCAGATTGCTGAAGAGCTCAGGCATGGTGCGCGCTCAATAACCGAGCAACCACGGTGCAAGCGGGATGGGAAGTCCGAGTGCAAACTTGAACAGGCCGACGCAAAATGCGGTCATCAGCAGTCCGAACACGATCGTTTCCCCCCAGCGCACCTCATCGCTGGCGAATGCGCTGACGATGAGTGCGAGCGGGCCGGCGACCACCAGGCCGAGCGGCCGCACCGCGAGACCAAACACCACCAGAGCGCCGAGGATGAACAGCGGCCCGCGCAACGACCAGCGCTCAAGTCGCGATCCGTCGTTGTAGATGGAAGTCACCACCAGCAACAGACCGAGCGCGCCGAGCAGCAGCGCGAGACCCTTGGGCAGGGTACCCGGTCCCATGCCGCCGCCCGGTCCACCCGGCAGATCGCGGCCCAGCCAGAAAGCCAATACGGCAATGGCGATGACCGTCAGTCCGCCGACGAAATCCTGCCGCGACAGCAAAGCCTTTGCCGTTCGGGGACTGGTTTGATTCGTCTTCACTGGCCTGCCACAGCGGAGCGCAAGGTATTTCTCCCCGAGGCACATACAAATTCCGCGCCCGATCCGCGCGCCCGTTTCGTCGTTTCGGGTACGGTTCTGCGCGCCGGGGCGGAGCCCTCGGCGAAAACGCCTGGGTGTTTATGCATATCGCTACCCTTCGCCGCTAAGTGCCGAATCTCAAAATGCGGTTTTACTATAAGCGTGAACCCTCGGGGCGCGATTGATTCAGATCAATTGAGAGGTCATCTCAAAGCACTTCCGATTTGAGCTTGATTTAGCGATGACAGGCCTCTTTAGGCGACTTTTAAAGCCGCTGAATTATCATAAGTCATTGCATTTTTTGGAGGCGGGGGTCGGAATCGAACCGGCGTACACGGCTTTGCAGGCCGCTGCATGACCACTCTGCCACCCCGCCGCTCACTTGAGAATACCCCGAGTACAAACGCTGCACCAAACTAAAAGGGGCCACAGCCGCAAACACTGTGTGCCCCCAGAATTCTGGAGCGGGAAAGGAGGCTCGAACTCCCGACCTCAACCTTGGCAAGGTTGCGCTCTACCAGCTGAGCTATTCCCGCGTAACCGGCCGGTGATTATAAATAAGTCCTTGTTGCGACGCAACTAAAACGCACTTCCGATAAAACCAGTCGGTGGCTGACCACCCGGCTCAAGTATTCGGCCGTATCCCTGCCTGCCGGATAATTTTGGTCCACACGTCGATTTCGTTTTGCAGAAACCGTCTCAGTTCGTCGGGCGTGTTGCCGATAGGGTCTCCACCTTGCGCTGCCAATTGCTCGACCACCATGGGCGCTTTCAACGCCTGCGTTGCAGCCCGATGCAACTTGCTGATAATGGGGGCCGGCGTGTGCGCCGGCGCAAACAACGCATACCAGGTGCTCGCGCGATAACCGGGTATCGATGCCGCTTCGGCCACAGTGGGAATGTCCGGCGCGGCACGCGAGCGCGTTGCAGTTGTCACCGCCAGCCCGCGCAACTGCCCTGAACGCACATGCGGCAGCGCCGGCAATGTGCTGGTGCACACGACGTTTATCTGTGCCCCAAGCAGATCGATGAGCGCCTGCCCCGCGCCTTTGTAGGGCACGTGCAACATGGTGATGCCGGTCTTGAAACTCAACAGCTCAATCGCAAGATGGCCGCTGGTGCCCTGCCCCGACGAACCGTATATCACGCGATTCGGTTTTGATTTCGCCATGGTGATCAGCTCAGGCAGCGTCTTGACCGGCAACGAAGCCGGCACCACAAAAATCAGCGGTGTGTCGACAGCCAGCGTAATCGGCGAAAAATCCTTCATCGTGTCGTACGGCAACTTGGGGAGCAAGCCGACGTTCAAGGCAAACGAAGTCGCCAGCAACCCCAGCGTATAACCATCTGGATTGGCTCGTGCGACGATCTCGGTGCCCAACACCGTGCCGCCGCCGGGCCGCGTATCGACAACCACAGATTGCCCGAATGTTTCAGTAAACCGAGCACCCATCAGACGCGCGATGATGTCCGCTGCGCCACCCGCGGTAAAAGGAACGATCACGCGGATGGCACGTGTAGGGTAAACCTCGGCGGCGTGCGCGGGGGCATAGGCGCCGGCTGCGGCGAGCACGGCAGCGAATAATAATTGAGATTTCATGAAATTTTTAGTTATCAAAAAATATTTATAAATCAATAGGTTATGTTGCCGCTCTCATCCCACCCTCAGTCAACACAATCTCCTTCGTCACCGACCGGGTATGCGCCGACACCGGCACGAACACCGAATGCGAGCCCGGCCCGCCGGCGACGATGATGCTGATATCTTCCGCCTTCTCCGAAATCGGCACCATCGACTCCAGCCCGATCTCGCCCAACTCCGCGCGGCGCCCGGTCGCCATGCGCTCGAACTCGCTGCCCTTTGAACGTCCTGCGCGTATCTTCGAAGCATCCCACAAGCGTTGCTTCACTTCTGCTTTGCTCCAGCCTTCGCGGTGAAACAAATTCGCGTGCTGCGGCGACAGCAGAATAAAGGGCGCGCCGCCATACATGTAATCGCTGCTCGCAGGATACTGCATGGTGTCGCCGATCATGCTGATGACTTCTTCGCCTTTTTTCGCGGTCATGTTCATGCTCCAGGTGCCGAGCGCGCCGACCACCGTCACGGTGTTTGCGTCGGCGGCAAAACCGCGCTCGACATGCAGCGGCGCCCACGGACTCGCCGCCTCGTTCTCCGCGCAGCAGAAGGTGTATTTCGCCGGCTGGCCTTGCGTCGCCTTGTCCATCTCGCCGGGTAACGCGCCGCCGATGTTCTGCAGGATCAGCCGCAGCGCGCGGCCGAGCGTCGCGTTCGCCCACGCGCCCTGCCCCAGACAACCGGCGCCGCTGTTCACCTCAAGCCAGCGCGCAATCGGCCCATTCACAATCAGCCATACCGCCGAAGGATTGGTGGTGGCTTGTATCGCCTGCAAATGAAATTTTGGTGTCGCTACCGCTTCCGCTGCCGCAATCAGCACCGGCAGGTATTCGGGATAACAGCCTGCCATCACGCCCTGAATCGCAATGTATTCGACCGTCGCCGCACCCATGCCCGGCGCTATCGTCGCCACCACCTCATGCGGTGCACGATTCGTGTGGCGCAGCATGCGCCGCACCGCTTCCTGCGTCGGCGGCGCGATGATCAGACCGTCGCCCCAGCGCCGCTTGATGTAAAACCGGTTGAGTTCATCGAGATCGGCGGGCGCTTCGATCAGCTTCGCGCGCGGGGCGGCGGGCGCGACAGCGGCAGGTGCAGCTGCATCTGCGGGCGCCGCCTCGCACAGCAAACGTGCAATGTCATCGGCGCACTTCTCTGCAATTTCCCACAATTGCTCGCGCGAACGCGTGCCGAAGGGATGCGGCACTACAGCGATGGGTAGATCAGGCGACCCCAGCGCCTTTTGCTGCGCGCGCCCCAAACCAACGAAACTCGTCGAGCACACCGTCAGCGCCGCCTTGCCGCGCTTGGCTGCTTCTACACTGTCGTGGATACTCCACGACGTGCAGGAGCCTCAGTCGCCCGAGCCGGTAATGATGGCGTCCGTCTGCGCCACCAGCTCGTTCATCACCGCTTCCGGCAATCCCTGCGACGCGCTGCGCTTGCGCCGCATAATCACCTGCGCAACACCATGCTTCTCGACCAGCAATTGCGACAGGTCTTCGACCAGATAATTGAAATTCGGCTTTGAGTTATCGATAAAGCCGATGACCTTGCCGGCGAGTTGATCCAGTGATTGGCGGGATTTTTGCGGCTGAGTGAGACAGGGTGCGACTGGGTCGTAGGCGAGCAGGCTGCTTGACATTTTTACTCCTGAGGGATTTCTATTCGTGGCGGATCTCAAATTTTAGCCCGAATTGCAAAACTGCCATTCATAGTTTGACATTCGTGAGAATATTTTTTCTCAGGTCTGCTTCCGCAATTCGTTTCTCTAAGCAAGCCCCGAAGAAGCGTAGCGCATTCCGGGAACGATCGTTCCGCACCAAGGGCTTGCAGTGAGCATCGATGTTCGACCTGTGACTTGGCGGTGATGATATTTGATCGTTCCTGGCTGCAATCCTCCCTTTCAGGATACGCTGCGCTACTTCCGGGCTACGCATGCTGCCGCCGCCACGCTGAAATCGACGGAGACCGCACTGCTCGGCTGAATGGTCGACCGCTTCGGGGCACTATGACGACCGGACGGACCCTAACCCCGCAACACCGGGAATATACGCATTGACCGTTCGTGAGGCATAGTGTTTAAATTTGCTGTGCCCCGTTCGCACAGACTATCAGGAGAAAGAGCATGACACCTGCTGCACGTATTGTTTGGCTACTCATCCCATGTGCTGGTCTGACGAGTACGGCGCTGGCGCAGAATTATCCTGCCAGGGCGATACGCGTCATCGTTCCCCAGGCGCCCGGCGATCCGTGCGACACCTTTGCCCGCTTGCTGGGCCAGCACATGGGTGAACGCCTCGGCCAGCACCTGATCGCCGACAATCGACCCGGCGCCGGCGGCACGATCGGCCTGTCATTGACCGCCAGTGCGCCCGCGGATGGCTACACTTTTGCCTGTGGACAAGGCGGCAACCTGTCGGTCATTCCGCACACCATGAAAAACGTGCCCTATGACGCGCTGAAGGACTTCGCGCCGATCGCTCTGATCGCGACCAACTATCTCGCGCTGGTGGCGTACCCGGGCGCGCCGTACAAGACCACCGGGGAGTTCGTCAAATATCTGAAGGCTAATCCGGGCAAAGTCTCGTTCGGAAGCAATGGCGAGGGTGCATTCCTGCACATGGCAGCCGAGCTCTTTCGTTCCGCCGTCGGCTTCGAATACGTGCATGTCCCCTTCAAAGGCGCAGTGCCCATGGCTCAGGAGATCATGGCCGGGCGCGTGGATGCCGCCTTCAGCTCGTTCACGAGCGTATTTCCATTTGTGCAATCCGGCAGGCTGCGGCTGCTCGGCATCGCAAAACCCACGCGCGCGCCCAACTATCCCGACCTGCCCACCGTCGCGGAAACAGTACCGGGATTCTCCTCCGGCGGCTGGTTTGGATTCGTTGCTCCGGCCAAGGTACCGAAGGAGATTATCGCCATCCTCAACCGGGAAGCGAATGCAGCCCTGAAACGACCGGATATTCGCGCGAAGCTTGAGGCTTTGGGGCTGGATCTGTGGACCGAGTCGCCGGAGTATTTGCGCGATTTGATGAAAAGTGAATACGACAAGTACGGCAAGGTGGCTCGCGACATCAACCTGGTGCCGAAGTAGTTTGCGTCCGCCTTACGTTCACTGCACGCGGCCGAAATCGCTCGCGTACAGCGCATCGAGAGCAGCAAGCACCTGTGGCGGCAGCGGCCCCATCGCCCCTGCCTGCAGCGCCTCGTCGACATGCTGCAGCTCCGCACTGCCGATCACCGCACACGATACCTGCGGGTTCGATAACACAAAGCGCAGTGCGACCTGCGCGCGCGTGCCGTGCTCAGCGCCGATGGCGTCGAACACCGCCTTCGCTTTGCGTTGCTCTTCGGCGATGCTGGTGTCCGCGGTAAGCATACTCTCGCGACCTGTTCGTTCGTCGGTAGCGATGATGCCGGCGGCAAAAATTCGAATGGCCATCACCGCGACACCATGGGATCGACAGGCCTCAATAATGCCGGCCAGGTTCTGCCCTGTCCATGCCTTGGGCATGCTGCGGCCCGCACTGGGATTGAGCAAATTATAGTAGACCTGTGCGGAATCAAAGCGTTTGCTGCGGATCACCTCGCACACCGATGCTGCCTCGCCAAGCGCGGTAATACCGCTGTGACGGATCAGCCCCTTATCGCGCAGCCGGTCGAGCCCGTCGGCGACGCCGTTTTTGCCGAGGATCTGCTCGACCGTCATGACACGGCCGCCGGGCTTGGTGCCGATGCGGTTGTGTAGCTGCAGCAAATCCACAGACGAACGCTGGAGCCGGGCGAGGCTTGCCATCAGCCGCTCCTCGATCTGCGCCGGGATGTCTTCGAGATGCTCGACGTCGAGCTGAAACTTGGTCGATAGATAAGGTGTCGCCCCGGCTTCGGGCAACAGCCAGCCGAGCGATTGTTCCGATTTGCCGTTGCCGTATGCCGCGGCCGTGTCGACCCAATTGATGCCGCCGGCAAACGCCCGGCGAATCGCTTCCCGCTTGGTTGCGTCGTCTTTGTGGACGAGAATGCCACCAACAGCGCCAGCGCCGAAAATGATTTCCGATACCTGGATGCCGGTGTTTCCGAATGACCGATGATTCATAGTGCCTCCGCTGCGCCTCTAGTGTTGCCTTGTCCCCGCGCACACCGTTTCTCGCCTCACTCCAGGCGCACGTTCGCGGCGCGGATGATCTTCCCCCAACGCTCGATTTCCAGCTCGATGAACGCGACAAATTCCTCGGGGGTATTCGGTTTGGCGAGTTGTCCGCCCAGGTTTACGATGCGTTCGGCAAACTCGGGCTGCGCCTGCAACCCGCGCAGCGCTGTGGACCAGCGTTCGATAATTGCACGCGGCGTGCCCGCCGGCGCGAATATCCCGAACCACGACCCGCTCTCGAAATCCGCCACGCCCTGCTCGTGGATCGTCGGCACCTCCGGCATCTGCGGCACGCGCTGCAACGTGCCGACACCGAGGGCGCGCAGCTTGCCCGTGCGCACGTACGGAAGTACCACGCCGACGCCGTCGAAGTTGGCGTCGACGTGGCCACCGATCAAATCGATCACCGCCTGGCCGCTGCCCTTGTACGGCACGTGGATCATCTGGGTGCGGGTCGCGAGCTTGAAGCGCTCGATGGCCAGATGTTGCGTGCTGCCTACGCCCGACGAAGCCACGCGCAATTGCCCTTTGGTGCTGCCCGCCACCGCGATGAATTCCTTGACGCTCCGCGCCGGCACCGACGGATGCACCACCAGCACCGATGCCACGGATCCTGTTTGCGCGATCGGGGCGAAGTCCTTGCGTACATCGTACGAAAGTTTTGCGTACAGCGATGGCGCCACCGCATTGGAATTGTTGTGCCCCATCAGCAGCGTATAACCATCGGGCTTCGCCTTCGCCACAATGTCAGCGCCGATGATGCCCGCGTTGCCGGAGCGGTTGTCAATGGCAATCGGCTGTCCCATACCTGGCGTTAGCCGCTCACCGTACTGGCGCGCAAGGATGTCGGTAAATCCGCCCGGTGGAAAGCCGACAACCATGCGAATCGCACGCGCCGGATAAGTCTGGGCGCTGACCGCAACTGCCTGCGCAATACCGAACGCGGCGAGAGCGAGAAGGGCAATTACACGCGTGTAACTCATTCGTATACTCCTTAAGGTTGTGGCGTCCATGGCTGGCCCTTTGGTAACACGGCAAGAATACTACGTTATCGGCGGTAACGAGGTGGACGAGTCATGTCCCAACATCGCGACCCCGCACACCACTGGGTGGAATACATCATAAGTGATGCGCAGCCGCAGCGCCTGCGTTATCCTCGCAGCACCTTATGAACAAAATTTTCTACGGCTGGCGCATCGTATTTGCGGGTGGCGCATTGCAGTTTTTGCAGAGTGTGCTGCTGAATTCGGCGTTCGGTGTCTATGTGGCGGTGCTGGTCGAAGAGCGCGGCTGGAGTAAAACGTCGCTCTCCGGCGCAGCCGCGCTTAAATCGACAGAAGTCGCGCTGCTGGGCCCGGTACTGGGCTGGCTGGTGGATCGCTTCGGCTCGCAGGGCTTGGTGCGCTTCGGCGTCATTATTTTTGGTATCGGGTTCATGCTGTTGAGCCAGACTGACACGCTGGTCGGCTTCTATGGGGCGTTTGTAGTGCTTGCACTGGGTTCAAGTATGTTCAGCAACATGCTGGTGAGTGTGGCGATCATCCAGTGGTTTGAGAAGTATCGTACGCGCGCACTCTCGGCGTTGCAGTTTGGCGGCGCGATCGGCGGACTTTTTGTATTTCTGGTGGCATGGTCGGTACAGTCCTTTGGCTGGCGGCCAACCGCATTCGCTTCGGGTGTCATCGTTATTCTGCTCGGCTGGCCGCTGGCAAACATGATCCGTAGCCGCCCCGAGGATGTCGGCCAAACCGTTGACGGCGTTCCGCCCAAGGCCAAAATCAGCGGACAGCCGGAGTTGCCGGCGGGGCCTGCGTTCACCGCGCGCGAAGCGCTGCGCACCAGCGCTTTTTGGCTGCTCTCACTGGGTCACGCCTGTTCGCTGTTGGTGGTGATGGCGATCAACGTGCATGCGATTACGCATATGAAAGAAGGACTTGGCTACACGCTCGCCCAGGCGTCGTTGTTTTTCACGCTGGTGACGGTGGGACAGTTTTTCGGCGTGATTCTCGGCTGGGTGGTTGGCGAAAAATTCGCGAAACGCAAAGTTGCCGCAGCGTGCATGCTGATGCACGCCTTCGGCATGCTCATGCTTACGTATGCTACCGGCCCTGTCATCCTCGCCTTTTCCCTGCTGCTGCACGGCGTGGGCTGGGGACTGCGCGGCCCCTTCATGCAGGCGATCCGTGCAGACTATTTTGGACGGCGCTCGATTGGTGTGATTCTCGGGCTGTCGACGATGGTCACCGTTATCGGCAATATTATCGGACCGATTCTGGCGGGTGCGTTCGCGGACTGGAATGGCAATTACCGCATGGGGTTTACGCTGCTGGCCTTGTTCGCGGGCGTGGGGTCGTTGTTTTTTCTGATGGCAAAGCCGCCACAGCAGTTGCAGAGCAGACCTTAGCCCGGGGCGGCAACGACACGATAGCGTTTTCGATGCCTGTGTATCCGAGCCCGTGGGACAAGTCAGGCACCCGCGCTCACTCGCGCCTCATTTAAGTTTGACGCCGGTTTCCTTGATCAGCTTGGCCCAGCGCGTCACTTCGAACTCAAGATACTTGCCGAGCGCCTCCGGCGTGCCGCCCAATGGGGCAACACCCAGCAACTGAAAGCGCTCGCGCACTTCCGGCGTCTTTAGCATGCGGTTAACCTCGCCATTGAGCCGTTCGATGATCGCGCGCGGCGTGCGCGCCGGTGCGAAAACGTTGTACCACGCGATCACATCGTATCCCGGCACACCCGACTCGGCGATGGTCGGTATCTCCAAGGCAACTTCTGCGCGTTTGGCACTGCTTACCGCCAGCGCGCGCAGCTTGCCGCTGCGTGCGTACGGCAGCACACCGGTGATCACATTGAAGGTGCCTTGCACTTCGCCGCCCATTACTGCGGTGACCGCTGGTCCGCCACCCTTGCACGGCACGTGCAGCAGTTCGATCGCGGTCATGTGGCGGAACATTTCCATCGCGAGGTGCGTTGACGTGCCCGCGCCCGACGACGAAAAAATCAGTTTTCCGGGTTGCGCCCTGGCCAGATTGACCACGTCGCGCGCGGACTTCGCAGGTACCGCCGGATGCACCGCCAGCAGGTAGGGCATCTGCGCCAATAAAATCACCGGCGCCAGGTCCTTGATGGGATTGAACGAAAGCGCATACAGCGACACGTTGATCGCTATGCCGCCGGAGGTAGTCAGCAAGGTGTAACCGTCGGGTGCTGCGCGTACCACCAGTTCGATGCCGATGGTCGAACCCGCGCCGGGGCGGTTGTCGATGATGACCGGCTGCCCCCATGCCTCATGGAATTTTTGCGACAACACACGGCCCACCAGATCGTTCGACCCCCCCGGCGTGAAGGGGACTACAATGCGTATCGGTCGGACAGGGTAATTTTCGCCCGCCGCCCCGGCGGCTGAGCCTGCGGCGAATCCGGCGACACACAGCATGAACGCAGACAACTTTCCGGCAGTCATCAATATCTCCGTGTTGAGCGCAAATTCAGCGCATTGACCGTTGACAGGGTGGCGGATATATTCGTCATCCTTGGCAATGATGGTTCTCGACGATCGAAAGGTCACTATGTCAGAAAATCTTCCCGCGAGGCAACTGCTAATCCGTTCCCGGCCCGCTGACGGTTACCAATTTTCCGAGAGCACATTAAACAATTACCAGCACGTACTTACCGACTGGCTTCCGCGCGCAATCTATTCTGACCTGACCGATGATACCGCGAGCATAGACGTCTTGATCCGCAAAGACTTCACCACCAGCAAAGGTATCTTCAGCGCTTCGTTCATGACGGTTGATGGCTCCGCGATCAAACGCGCCGATTATGGCGAGGAGCGGCTGATCGGGAAGACCTGCCAGGAGTACGATCGTGCAAAGACCCATTATCAAGGCAAGAAAGACGGATTCGATTGTCGCATTGTGTACTATTCGGCAGGTGCCGCTACCACCACCCGCCTCAAATGAGCGCGGATTCTGTCTCACCGAGATGAGGTAATAGTTGAACGCCACCCAGCAGATCGCGCAGTTCATTGCGAACACCCGCTATGAGGACATTCCCCGCCCCGTCCTCGACGCCACTAAGACCATCATCCTCGACGGCGTGGCCAACGTCCTCGCAGGATCCACGCAGCCGGTACTCGATCACATCCGGCGCTACGTGGACCGTCTGGGCGGACGCCCTGAGTGCACGGTGGTCGGCGCGCCGTTACGCACCAACCCGCCACTCGCGGCTTTCGCCAACGGCGCGGCCATGCATGTCCTCGACTACGAGCCTCAGGGCATTCCCTCCACCCACGGCACCTCCACTCTCCTGCCGGGCATTCTGGCGCTGGCAGAGGTGAACGGCGCTTCGGGACGCGCTGTCGTAACAGCGTTCGCCGTGGGATGGGAGATCCAGCAGCGCATCGCGAGGGCCGCGCAGAAGGCGGAATCGCGGCCTTTTCATCCGCCAGGCATTTACGGCCCTCCTTCGTGCGCCGCGGCCTGCGCCAACCTGCTAGGGTTTGACGAGCACAAGGCGCGCATGGCTTTAGGCATAGGCGCGTCGAGGACCGGCGCCCTGTTCGCCAACAATGGCACCATGACCAAGTCCACCCATCCAGGCAACGCCGGCAGGATGGGCGTGGAAGCGGCGATGCTGGCGGCCGATGGGTTTACCGCCAACGATTCGATCTTTGAAACAGAGCGCGGTTATGTGGAAACCCTGTTCGGGGATGAGTTCGAGTGGGAGGCCCTGCTGGGCGGACTGGGCGAGCGCTGGAATCTGCAGCAGCACGGCTTTAACATCAAGCGCTACCCGGCACAGATCGCCATGCAGTGGGCGACCGAGTCGGTGGTGCTGCTGCGCGAGAAGAACGCCATCCGCGCGGACGACGTGGCGTGGCTGGAACTGGAAGTGTCCTCGCGGCGTCCGGGCCTGTCGCGCCCCGCGCCTGCGACCGGACTCGACGGTAAATTCAGTTTTGAGTACGTCGCCGCGGTGGCTCTGACCCAGGACCGTGTGGGCATCGACTCTTTCTCCGACGCGGTTCGTTTCTCTGCTCCGGTGGAAGCCGCGCTGAAAAAAATCCGCCTTAAGCCGAATCCCGATATCTCAACCGCAACCACGGACATGTGGGTGCAGGCACGAGCGGGTCTTAAGGATGGCAGGGTTCTGGTGGAGCGGTGTGACGCCTACCGCGGTTCCGCACGCAACCCCATAACCCGCGAAGTGCATCTGGTGAAAGTGCGGGACTGCATGCGCCGCGCACTGCCGGAGCCAAAGATGGAAAAGTTGATCGGCCTGGTTGACGGACTGGAAGAACTCAAGGACGCACGGGTGCTGGTGAGGGCGCTGGTGGGGGAGTAGCGGCTGGCAGCAAATTCCGCTGCTGCCTATGGGCGTTGGAATTTTGTTAAAAAACCCGCTTAAATAATGGTACTCGAATTTCCCGTAATCAGGAGAACGCGATTATGACCAGGAATGCATTTTTCCGAGCCGGCATTTGTGCCCTGCTGGCGATTGCCGCCGTGACCACGTTGCCAACGCTATCGCGTGCGCAGACAGCGCCGCGTTACGAGGCGGATATCCATTGGCCGAAGCCATTGCCGGACCGCTGGGTACTCGGCGGTTTGGGCGGGCATTGCGTGGATGCGAAAGACCACGTGCTGATCCTCAACCGGCAAGACGTGATCGAAGGCGACCTCAACGCCGGCAAGCTCGCGCCGCCTCTGATCGAATTCGATCCCGACGGCAACGTAGTCAATTCCTGGGGCGATCTCAAACTCATCGACCCGCGCCTGCACTCCTGTCACTTCGACAAGGACGGCAATGTATGGATTGCAAGCGCACCCTCCGGCATGGTGCAAAAGTACACCCATGACGGCAAGCGGCTGCTATTGCAGATCGGCACCAAGGGCAAGCTCGATTCCTCCGACGGCACCCGAAAGGGCAAGCCACTGAATTCGCCCGCCGCGGCGTTCTTCATGCCCTCCAGCATCTTCGTCGACCGCAGCAATGGCGATGTTTACATTTCCGACGGCGAAGGCGCGGGCACCAATCGCCGCGTCGCGGTATTTGACGCGGCAGGCAAGTTCCTGCGCCAGTGGGTGATGGAGGATATGCTGAACGTCCACTGCATGACGATCGCGAATGATGGCACCGTTTATGTTTGCAATCGGCGGGGCTCGGGTGTCCGGGTCTACGACAAGATGGGCAAGTTGCTGAGGACCATCGCCGTGCCATGGACGCCGGTGACACCCCCGGAAGACGGTGTGCCCAAAGAGATTGGCGGCTCGGCGGTCGCCATCGATTTCTCGCCCGATCAGGCGCAGCGGCTGATGTTCGTCCTCAACCAGAACAATGCGCGGATTGAAATCATCGAACGCACGACAGGCAAGAACCTTGGCAACTTCGGGCGCGCCGGTAGCTTCCCCGGCCAGTTCAACCAGATTCACGGCATCGCTGTGGACTCGAAGGGCAATGTCTACTTGAGTGAGAACCGCGGCAGACGGATCCACAAGTTCAGCCCCGTCAGCCAGTAGTGCGTGGCATCTAAATCGGCGGGGCTCGATCTTTCGGGCCTGCGCTCATCGCGCTGTGCTGCACACCTGAATCATTCCTCAATCTTGATATTGGCAGTCCTGATGATTTTACCGTTCTCGGCGTAATCAGCCTTCATCTGCGCGGCCATTTTCTGCGGACCGCTGTGGTAGGGTTCCATGCCGGAGGCAAGCAGCTTCTCCCTGATGTCGGGCATGGCCAGTATCTTCCCAACCTCGAAGGACAGTTTGTTGATAATCGCGCCGGGCGTGCCCGCCGTGGTCAGCATGCCCTGCCAGTTCTTCGGGTCGTAGCCCGGCAGGCCGGCTTCGGCATAGGTCGGCAACTGCGGCAGGGAGACCGTGCGCTTGTCGCCAGTGATCGCCAAACCCTTTAGTTTGCCGTTTTTTATATGAGGGATTACGTTGAGCGCGTTGGAGAATGATGCCTGCACCGTCCCCCCCATGAGGTCGATAATGCCCTGCTGCCCTCCCCTATAAGGGATGTGCTGCATCTTGACCCCGGCCAGGATATTGAATAACTCGCCCATCAGATGTTGTGCACTTCCGGTTGCCACGGAAGCGACATTAAGCTGCCCGGGCCGCGCCTTGGCAAGGGCAATGAACTCCTGCAGATTATTCGCCGGCAACGATGGGTTGACCACCAGTATGTAGTTGGTCTTGGCAAGAATGGTTACCGGGGCGAAATCCTTGAAAACATCAAAGGGAGGCCGCATCAGCAGACTAAGAATGACTTGGGTATTGCCCCCCAGCAGGAGGGTATAGCCGTCGGGTGCGGCCTTTGCCACAGCATCAGCGCCGATCATGGTGTTGCCGCCGGGGCGGTTGTCGATGATCACGTTTTGACCAAAAACTTCACCCAGCTTGTCGCCAACCAGACGCGACAATGCCGTGGTGCTTCCCCCCGGAGGATAGGGTGTAATCCAGCGTATGGGCTTGGTCGGATAATTCTGCTGGGCAAGTAGCGCACCGGGAAAACCCGCCAGCACAGCAACAGACAGTATGCGCGTGAGCACAGTGCAAGACCTCATCGTGCGGCCCTCTCTTCTATGCGTTAGGAATATTCAGCCGGCGCCAGCGTATCCCATCGACAACGGCTGTGCCCAGCGGGAGATACTACAGGGTGTTTCGCCGGCTTGCCAAGCGCTCCATTTAAACGGGTGCGATTCAAAGTGATGTGAAAGCACGAAACTTTATTCGAATCAAAGAAACTCCCTCGCCCGCCCTGGGGCGGGAGAGGGAGCCGAGTTGCGAAGATGCGTAGGCACCGGTGCTACCACATCACTTTGAATCGCGGCCCATTTTAATCCGGCAGCAGGGGCGCACGCCGCAGCAGATGTGTGCGCGACCCTCCGCGCGAATTCCACGATTGACTGCGATTGCCACGGGAGCGACACTCGGCGAAGTTGCAGCGGATTTCGCATCCTGTTGCGCCCGGCCCACGCATCATTGCCGGAAACGCTGCACCCAGGAGACGCCATGCAAGAAACCCTGACCCTCGCGACGTTCGTGGCCGATACCCGCTACAACGATCTGCCCGCTAGCCTCATCACCGAGTGCAAAATTGCGACGCTGGATGTGTTTGCCGCCGCCTTTGTGGGCTCTTCACTGCCGTGGGCGCAACGGGTAGTGGAAATGGTGCATGAGCTCGGCGGTACGCCGGAAGTCTCCGTGGTCAACCAGCCGTGGAAGACCGATATCTCGCGCGCCGCACTGGCCAACGGCGCCATGATCGGCGCGTTCGAGTGCGAGCCTTTGACCGGCTCGCACGCCTCCGGCACCGTGCTCCCCGCCGCACTCGCTGTCTGCCAGCGCGATCACCGCGACGGCAAAGCCTTTCTGCTCGCCATTGCACTCGGATTCGAACTCTCCGGGCGCCTGCAGAAAACCGCAGTGGGACTGGAGAGCACGCGCGGCTTTCACAATCCCGGCATTCAGGGCCCCTTCGGCGCTGCAGCCGCCGTAGGCAAGCTCTACGGCTTTGATGCTGCCACCCTCGCCAGTGCGCTGGGACTTGCCGGCTCGTGTGCCGCAGGCCTGCTCGAGTTCGCCTGGGCCGGCGACGATACCAAGCGCGTACACCTCGGCCGCGCCAGTTCCATGGGGCTGGAAAGCGCGTTGCTTGCGAAGAAGGGCCTGCATGGCCCTGTGACCGTGATCGAGGGGCCCTACGGCTATTTCAACGCCTTTTCCGAGCCTACCGACATCGCCAAACTGACCGACGGACTGGGGAAGAAGTGGGTGATCCAGCCCGCGTCGCACAAGGCATTCGCCACCCACGTGACGCACCAGGCAGTGGTGCAGGCGATTCAGGACATGAAGCGGGAGCACGGCTTTGATCCCAAGGCCGTCACCCACGTCACCATTCGTGGTGCGCACCGCATACTGGAAGAGCGCCATACCGTGCGCGACCCCATGACCGTGATGGGCGGCCAGTACAGCCTGCCGTTCACGGCGGCGGTGGCACTCACCCGCGATATGTCGAACCCGCTGGTGTACAACGTTGCGGCAGTGAAAGATCCGCTGGTGCGCAGCCTGGCAAAGAACATGGAATTAATCGTGGACAACACCATCCACGATGCCCCCGGTGTTATCCCTCCGGCGGAAGTGACGATCACTTGCGGCGGTAACACCTATAAGAAGTTGACGACGCCGCATAAAGGATCGCCGCACAACCCGCTCACCTGGGCAGACGCCTGCGAGAAATTCAGCCGCTACACGCGCACCCTCATCGGCGCATCGCAGGCCCATGCGATCATCGATGCCGTGGCTGATCTCGAGAATCAAAACGATATGGCGAACATCGCCACCTTGCTGGCCAAGGCCTGATGATCGAGCGTGAGCACAACCTGCAGGGCGCAATGCTTCGCTTCAAGTGTTCCCTTGTCCTATTGCGCCGCATGGATGGCCTGCAATCATTCGGCGCAATGGGATTGCGCCCTACAGCACTGATGATCAACGCAATCGCCTGCGAACACGCCGCGGGAGTTTGTTCTACTTGCTATCGATATATACGTAAGTATCTGATCTATTGAAAGGTGATCATGTCCGTGCGGGTCAGCGTTACGGCTTTTGGCTTCAAGGGCTCGTTCGCCAGGTTCGCATTGCCCGAATTCAAGACATTATAGAAACCGATGGTCGTCTCGTAGCCGCTGCTGGCCGAGGTCGTATCCATCGGAATGACGACGGTGTAATCGTGCGCCATCGCTGCGACCGATGTGTAGGTCACCGAACCGCTGATCTTCCAGCCGACCATGATGAGCGTCTTGATGCCCTTCGCCTTCAGCGCCTTGTCGAGATCGGTGTTGTAGAACCGGTCCTGAGCGGTGTTCAAGACCTTGATGTCCCCCGGAGCCGGCGCGACCTCTTTCAGCCAATGGGTCATGTTCCGCTCGCGCGTGCCGTAAGCCACGACGAGGCCCGCCTTGCGTACCCGCTCCATGAAGGGGGTCATGGCCGGCAGCATTTGGCCCTTGCAACTCGGCTGTCGATTGCAGATGTCCTCGACATAGTCCAGCACCATCAAAGCGGTGGTCTTGGGATCAAGGGTAACGCGGGCCGGGTCGGGGGTCGCCGGCATTTGCAGGGTCATCATAAGCTTGCCGCCTTGCGCGGCCGGTTGCGCCTGAGCCGCTCCACAGAAGAGCGCGAGGGCTAGACCGCTCGTAAGGAGGACAGTGCGACAAAGTGTCATGCTGGCATCTCCTGGATTGTTCTTCTCGATCATCATCATGTGTCCGCTCCCGTGTTACGCGCGCCAATCCTACTCCACTCTGCGCGTGGTTGTTTGCGTGCTTATCCGGTTGTCACCCAAACCAACTACCGGTAGTATGTTGAGCATCCGCGCTGACGTGGAGCGACCATGGTTATTGACGTACTTGAGCGAGGCGATCTGCCGTTTCCGCGCTCGCTGCCGGAGTTCCAGCGCCTCTTCCC
>CAMATZ010000061.1 GCA_945861275.1 Bordetella parapertussis | reverse complement strand
TCAACCGCCGTTTCTATCCATTCAACGCTTTCCGCTCCCTGCTTGGCATTGCTGGCGACGTGACTGCGCCGACCTATGCCGAACTTTATGCAAAAAAATCACGAGCCACTACAGGTAGTAGGCTTGGGCACTAACCGGATAAGCACGCTCGTACCATTCGAGCAATGCCGGATCGGCATTCGCGGGAAAGCGCGTGGTGCGATTGGTTGCTGCTACCCACGCTTTCATGCCCATGGCTTTTTGCGCCTCGGATTCGGATTTGTGGCCGAGCGCGTAGGTGGTCTTGGTGGTTTCATTGAGGTTCACCGGGCTGGATACCAGCGTCAGCGTGCGTAAGCGCGCCGGATGCGTGGCCGCAAGCACCATGCCGAGAATGCCGCCCATCGATTCGCCACAATAGTGCACCGAGTCCGCACCCAGATGATCGATGATCGCCGCCAGATCGCCGACACAGTTGGCGACGGTAAACTCGCGCTCAAGATCAAATTCGGCGGACGATTGGCCCAGTCCGCGCGCGTCGGGCCGCACCACCTTGAACCAGCGCGCGAGATAGGGCACCCAGCTATACCAGAATTTGCCCGAGCGGCCGAAACCGTGCTGCAAAATCAGATACGGCGCGTTGCGCCAGGGATCGGTAAAGTCATCGAGAGCGTAGTGGATATCCGGGTGGCCGGCGCGTTTGACTATGGGCATAGGATTATGAGGTGAGTTGGCGCACCAGTTGATCGACGTATTTCAGGGTTACCAAGCGCATTTCTTGTGGCGTGAGGTTGCTGATCGGATGCGGCAATTCAATTAGTGGGTGGCCTTCCATGCCACGGCTTTTGAATTGGTGGATGGCTGCGTTTTTGAAAATCTGGGTGAGGATCACCGTTGCGGGGATACCGCGTTTCTCGAATTCCACTGCGTCGTGCACACTGCACAACGTGCAGGAGCCTCACCCGCCAACGGCGGCCGCCACGACATCGACTTCATTGGCCAGTTCGTTGATCAGTTCCTGTGGCGCCGGTTTCGAGAAATACGGTTTGCGGCGAATGATCACCTGCGCCACGCCATATTTCTCGCGCAGGCCGTCGGCCATTGCTTCCAGGATGATGTCGGCCTGCTCCTTGGAGTTGTCGATAAAGCCGACAACTTTACCGCGCAAATCCATGGGGCGCGGCGCGAGCAAAATTCTCGAGCGGCTGCCGCCGGCACTGGGATCGATGATAAGTGTGGTCATGATGGCTTCCTGGAATTACTCGAAAACCTCACCGCAAAGGCGCAAAAACGCGAAGGAAACGCGAAGAAGTTCTACACCTAAAGATTTGGGTTTCTTTGCGTTTCCTTCGCGTTTTTGCGCCTTTGCGGTAATGAATTTGTAGTTTAAACATCATACGTGCCATGCACCGCGCGGCTCGAATCGTTCCAGCCGTGGCATACCGCCGTTACCGGCCCCAGCCCGCCAGCGACTATCAGTTGCACGCGCGCCGGGTCTTTCACCGCTTTGAATGCGGCATCGTCGTCATCCGGGTCGATACCCAGAGCACGCGCGCGCTCGGCCCGCCAGTTGCCGCCACGTTTCAGATTGCCTTGCGTGCGCTCGGCCAATTCCCACAGGCGGCTCTGCACCTGCGCGCGGCTCATGCCTGCGGCCGCGCACAACCGCGCGTGCTGCGGGCCCATCGCCACCACCACGTCGGAACTGAACCACATGTTCCATGAACCACTGGACGTCATTGCATCGCCAATGCCACGCAACAAACGCTGCGGCTCGGTGCTCACGTCATCAAAATGCAGGCGCGGGCTGTCCGCCATGGCGCAGGTAATCACATTGGCGGTGTCATCGTAACCATTGGCTTTTGCGATGGTTTCCCACGGGCTTAAAGCGACGTTTTCGGCGAGGCAGGCGGTGTAACGAAGAGGCGAACCGAATACCGTGGCCGACGCCAGTCCCGCAAGACCGCCGCCAAGATTCATCAGGATCAAGCGCAGCGCGCGGCCGATACTCGCATTGGCACGAAAGCCAGGCCCGAAGCACCCATTGCCACCGTGGATGCCGATTTCCTGCGCGTACGGCCCGTTGACGATCATCAGTGGCGCCACGCCATGCATGGTGCATTGCACGCCGCCCATATTGAATTCATCGCGCAGAATGATTTTTACCGCACCCAGCACCACCGGCAGATATTCCGGTTTGCAGCCGGCCATCAGCGCATGCAGCGCAACGTCGCGCACCGTCGCGGTTTCGCCCGCGGGCGGGATCACACCCACGACTTCATCCGGATTACGCCGCGTGCCGGCGAGCATCCAGTTGAGGCGCGTTTCATTGGGCGCAACCACGGGAAAGCCATCCGACCATTCTTTTTCGAGAAAGTATTGGTACTCGTCTACGTTATCGGCGAGTTCGATTTCCTGCGCGGGCATGGCGGGCCGTCCACAGAGCGGTAACTGCGAATATTACACCCGGAATCCAGGAACGCTATCTCAAGCGACGCCTCGGTGAGCGCAGCGAACCGCAGCCATCGAGGTCACGGTTGCACAGGGTGCGCCAAGCGGCCGATGCGGTGCCTTCGCCACCGGCATGGTCTATCCTCAGAGCATGTCCGGCGCCATCACCGCGCGCAGCAACGCATGCGTTTTACTCTCGCGACCCAGCGTGAGCCACCACACGGCGGCCTTTTTTACGCTGAGTTCACCTTCGGCGCCGGTTAACAGCAGCGACGCCACATGGCCGAGCGTGGGTTGATGGCCGACGATGAGGGTGGTGCCTTGATGCTTACGCGGGCCGAGTGCTTTGAGCAGGCTCGCGCAATCGGTGGACGTATCGAGCGCAGCGCAGGTGGTGAACTCGCGTTTCAGCGCCTTCGCGGTTTGTTGCGCGCGCAGCGCCGGACTCACCAGCACTAGCGTATCCAGCGGCAGACGCGTGTTCAGCCACGCCGCCATGCGTTTGGCCTGCAGCCGGCCTTTATCGGTCAGCGCGCGTTCGTGATCCGGGAATCCCGCGGCTGCGTCGGCATGACGCCATAACAGTAAGTTCATGTTTTCAAATGATTTTTAACTTGACAACGCATGCAGCAATTGTTGCTGCGCGCCGGCTTCGGTAGGCGCGGTGGCGGGCGGGGCATGGTACTCGCCATGCTGATCCATGATCCAGGCTTGTGACGCGCTCTCGAGATAGGGCTGCAAGCCTTCGTCGATGACGCGCTGTTTCAGCGTCGCCTCCAGCACCGGAAAACACACTTCGACGCGGCCGAAAAAATTGCGTCCCATCCAATCCGCGCTGGACAAATAAACGTCGTCTTTGCCGCCGTTTAAAAAATGAAATACGCGCGAGTGTTCCAGAAAGCGCCCGACGATGGAACGCACGCGAATGTTTTCCGACACGCCAGGGATGCCCGGGCGCAGCGCGCATACGCCGCGCACGATGAGATCGACTTGCACACCCGCTTGGGACGCCTCATACAAGGCCGCAATCACCTCGGGTTCCAGCAGCGCGTTCATTTTCGCGGTAATGCGCGCCGGGCGGCCCGCTTGCGCATGCGCGATCTCCGCGCGGATGGCGCGCAGCGTATTTTTGTGCAGCGTGAACGGCGCTTGCCACAAGTGTTTTAATTTTGAGGCGCGGCCGAGGCCGGTTAACTGCAAAAAAACTTCGTGAACGTCGGCGGTGATTTCCGGGTTGCAGGTAAACAGGCCAAAGTCGGTATAAAGCTTCGCCGTGCGCGCGTGGTAGTTGCCGGTCGCCATGTGGACATAGCGCCGCAGTAAGCCTTCATTTTCGTGCGACTCGCGCCGTACCACCATCAGCAATTTGGCGTGGGTTTTGTGGCCCACCACGCCGTACACCACATGCGCGCCCACGTCCTCGAGACGCTGCGCCCAGTTGATGTTGGCTTCTTCGTCAAAGCGCGCCATCAGCTCGAGTATCACCGTCACTTCCTTGCCGCTGCGCGCGGCGGCAATCAGGCTTTCCATCAGCACCGATTCGGTGCCCGTGCGGTAGATGGTTTGTTTGATCGCCACCACGTCCGGGTCGCGCGCGGCTTCTTCGAGGAACGAAATCACCGGCTGAAACGATTGAAACGGGTGATACAGCAGAATATCACCGCCGCGAATCGCGTCGAAAAGGCTGCCTGCGTTTTCAATACGTGCTGGTATTCCCGCCTTGAACACCGGGTATTTGAGATCGGGTCGGTTCACGCCATCGGGCACACTCATCAGGCGCACCAGGTTCACCGGGCCGTCCACGCGATACACGTCTTCGGCGTCGAGCTTGAACTGATGCATCAGAAAATCGCAGATCGGCTGCGGGCAATCGGCGGTGATTTCCAGCCGCACTTCGTCGCCAAACTGACGCTGCGGCAGCTCGCCGCGCAGCGCATCGCGCAGGTCTTTCACCTCTTCCTCGTCGACGAACAATTCGCTGTTGCGGGTGACGCGGAACTGGTAGCTGTTCACGACTTTCATGCCCGCGAACAACGCCGACACATGCGCGTGCATGACCGAACTCAGCAGCACAAAATCAGCATCGCCTTCACCGCGCACCAGATTGGCCGGCAACTGAATTACCCGCGGCAGCACCCGCGGCGCCGGCACGATAGCAATGTCCGAATTGCGGCCAAACGCATCCTTGCCCTGCAGCTCGACGGCGAAATTCAGGCTCTTGTTCAACACGCGCGGAAACGGGTGCGAGGGATCAAGCCCGATCGGCGTCAACACCGGCATCACTTCGCGCAGGAAGTAATTCCTGATCCACGCCGCCTGCGCCTCGCTGAAATCGGCGGGCTGCAAAAAGCGTATGCCTTCGCGCGCCAGCGCGGGCGTGATGTCGTCGTTGAACAGCCGGTACTGCGCAGCGACCAGTTCATGCGCTTCACGCGCGACCTGCTGGTATACCTGACTGACGGGCATGCGATCCGGCCCGAATGCAGGAGAGCCTGCCTCGATTTCCGCCTGCAACCCCGCCATGCGAATCTCGAAAAACTCATCGAGATTGCTGCTGACGATGCACAGAAAACGCAAGCGGTCGAGCAGCGGTGTATCGGCATTCTGCGCCTGCGCCAGCACCCGCCGGTTAAACGCGAGCTGGCCGAGTTCGCGGTTAAGAAACAGCTCCGGGGCGAGCGTTGAACCGTGATCGGGTGCATTCATAACGGAGTCAAAGCGGCGCTAATATGGGCAGTGCCGCCACCGGCGTCACTTTTTGTCCGGCGCAACGTATCCGGCTGCCGCATCCGCGCCGCCGCCAAAGAAATGCTTGTCCATTTGCTGCGCGAGATAATCGCGTGCTTTTTTGTCGGCGAGGCTAAGACGGTTTTCGTTGACCAGCATTTTTTGTTGTTCGAGCCACAGCTTCCATGCCTCTTTCGACACGTTGTCGAAAATCCGTTTGCCCAGCTCGCCCGGATACGGGAGAAAATCCAGTCCCTCGGCCTCGCGTCCCAACTTGATACATTTCACGGTTCTTGCCATGGCGAAGCCCTATTGTAAGTATTTGATATTACGGGATTATTACAAAACTTTTGCGTTTTCCGACATCACATGCGGAATTTCAAAATGAAAGCCCTGCACATAATCCACGCCCAGGGTGGCGAGTATTTTGAGTGTGGCCTCGTCTTCGACGCATTCAGCAATGGTGGTTTTGTGCAGCCCGCGCGCGACCGTGACGATGGCCTGCACGAACAATTGGTTCTCGCGATCTTCCGGCAGGTCGCGAATGAACAGCCCATCGATCTTGATGGAATCAACATTCAGGTGCTTGAGGTACGCAAACGACGAAAACCCGGTGCCAAAATCATCCAGACTCACGCTGCAGCCGGTGGCTTGCAAAGCTTCGATAAAGCGCCGCGCGTCATGCAGGTCCGACACCGCCGCGGTCTCGGTCAACTCCACCCACAAGCGTTCCGCGGATACGCCGTGGCGCTTGAGCTCGGCTGTGATAAACGCGGGCAGCGTTTCATCATCCAGCGAGCGGCCGGAGACGTTCACCGCCAGCGCCGGAATGCCCGGCGCCGCGCCCAATTTTTGGATCGCCTGCGCCAGCATCCAGCGGTCGACATCCACGATTCTGTCGGATTTTTCCGCCATCGCGATAAATTCGCCGGGCAGCAGCATGGCGTCCGGATTTTCCGGGTCGCGCACACGCATCAGCACTTCATAGTGCCGCAGCGCGCGGCTGTCGGTGGCGTAAATGCCTTGTATATGCGGCACCAACAGATTGCTTTCCAGCGCGTGCCGTATGCGCCCCTCGGGCGACAGCGGCGACAGCATGGAGGCTTGCGTGGCATCGGTGGGCGAACGGTAAAAGCGCCAGTCATTCTTGCCCGCCTCTTTGGCCTGATACATGGCGGCGTCGGCGCACGCCATCAAGGTGTCGGGCGTGGTGGCGTTGTCGGGAGAGACCGCGATGCCACAACTGCAGGAGACGCGCATAGTCTGCCCCTCGAATACAGTGCGCATCTGACTGATCGAGCGGGTGACTCTTTCCGCCAGCACTCTGAGCAATTCATCCAACGCGTCCGGCACCAGAATCGCGAATTCATCGCCGCCGAGCCGTGCGAATATCTCGTTGCGGCGCACCTGGCCGCCAATCTCGCTCGCCACCTTAATCAGCGTGGCGTCGCCCGCGCGGTGGCCAAAGGTATCGTTGATGTGTTTAAACCCGTCGAGATCAAAAAACAGCAGCGCCAGCCGTGTGCCGTTGCGTTGTGCGTCAGCGCTCATGCGCACGATTTCTTCGTTGAAGCGGTGACGGTTGTAGAGCCCGGTCAGCGCATCGCGATCGGCCAATTGCACCAACTGCTTGGCGTTGCGCCGCTCCACCGTCACATCTTCGAACACCCACATGCGGCCCAGCGCGCGGCCCAGCGCGTCGTTCACCGGATGGCTTTGCTGGGTGATTAAACGTCCATCGGCCATCGGCAAATCGAGTTTGACCTCGGCGCTGTCGCCGGGCGGCGCGCGCATCACAAACCGCGACTGTTCGGCAGGACGCGCCAGGGTGCAGCCGGTTACCACGAGCAACTCGTCCAGCGCCGCACCGATCACGCCCGGCCCCGGCGGCACTTTCCAGATCCGCAGAAATGCCGGGTTGCAGTAGACCACACGCTCGCGTTCCGACATGAAAAGAATGCCCAGATCCATGGTGCTCAGCAGCGCCCACATGCACGCGTGGTCCTCCCGTTCGCGCGCGCCATCGTCGTGCGCAGCCCCTTGCGCCGCACTGGGCGCAGGCAGTGCGGCGGCCGGCGTACCCAGACTGCTCGCCGCCGTGCCGGGCCGCTGCGCCTGCGTCATCCGGTTAAGCCAGGTCAGCGCCGCCGCTATCACCAGCGCCAGCGCTGCGGCGCCTGCGGCGTAAACCCCGGCAACGCTGGATTCGCCGTCGCCGCCGTCCGTCCACGCATCGAAGCCGGCGGCGGCCACCACGCCCAGCGCCAGACACAGCAACAGCAGGCCGGCAAAGGGCCCATGTTGTTGCAGAAAATGCTTGTGGTTTGTACTCATACGCAGGCCGTTACAGCTTCTTGGTGAGCACGACCGAGCGCCGCTGGTAGTTGTACATCTCGCGCTTTTGCTCGGGCAATTCATCGACATTCACTTCGGCGTAGCCGTGTTCGATAAACCAATGTTCGGCGCGCGTGGTGAGCACGAACAGTTTCTTGAAACGTTTGCGACGCGCGCGTTGTTCCATCGCCGCCAGCAGGCGCTCACCCGCATCGCGGCCGCGAAAGTCGGGATGCACTACCACGCAGGCCAGTTCCACGGCGCGCTCCTCGGCGAACGGATAAAGCGCCGCACAGCCGATAATCATGCCATCGCGATCGAGCACACTGAAGCGCCCGATTTCCATTTCCAGCAAATCGCGGCTGCGCTTGACCAGGGTGCCGTCGGCTTCCAGCGGCTCGATCAGCTGCAAAATGCCGCCGATGTCGGTGATTTTGGCGTCACGCAAATTCTCCACCGGGTCAGGCGCAATCATGGTGCCCACCCCCTGGTGGGTGAACAACTCCTGCAACAACGCACCGTCGGCGTGACGCGAAATCAAATGCGTGCGCGCCACACCTTGTTCACACGCGCGCACCGCGCACGGCAGGTAAAAGCGTGCATCCCCGTCCGGCGCACTGCCTTTGCGGGCGAGAAATTTGCGCGCTTGCAACGGGGTCAATTCACGCAGCAAATGTCCGCGCGGGGTGGTGACACCGGGCTTATCCATCATGAATATCAGCTTCTCGGCGCCCAGCGCCACCGCCACGGCTTCGGCAATGCTTTCCAGCGCCACATTGAAAATTTCGCCGGTGGCCGAGTACCCCAGTGGCGACAGCAGCACCAGTTCGCCGAAGTTCAGCCGGTCGCGTATCGCCGCCACATCGATTTTGCGTACTTCGCCGGTGTGTTGAAGGTCAACGCCGTCGAGGATGCCGATGGGTTTAGCGGTGACGAAATTGCCGCTGGAAACGCGAATGTCAGCACCCGCCATCGGCGAATTCGGCAGCCCCATCGACAGCAATGCCTCGATTTCCACGCGCAGCCGTCCGCTCGCTTCCTTGGCAATGGCGAGTGTTACATCGTCGGTTACGCGCAGGCCGCGCACGTAACGGGTGGTGTGGCCGACTTCCTTCAACTTGGCGTCGATCTGCGCACGCGCGCCATGCACCACCACCAGTCGCACCCCCAGCGCTGCCAGCAGATTTAAATCGTGATTGAGGCCCACAAACCGTGCCTCCGACATCACCTCGCCGCCAAAGGCGATGACAAACGTGCGCCCGCGAAACGCGTGAATGTATGGCGCCGCCGCCCGGAACCATTGGACGAATTTATCGGGTGCTGCAACCGCCATCAGCGTGTTCCTTTAATCCTTGTAAAAACAGGAGTTTACGCGGGATCAGGCAGCAAACCAAGTCAACCCCGACCGGCGCGGATGCGCGGTCACTACCGCCGCGTCAAAAATCCCCCCACACCGCCTGCAGGGCCGCCAGCGCCGCCACGGCTGCCGTTTCCGTGCGTAACACGCGTGGCCCCAGTGTCAGCGGCAGGTAGCCCGCCACGCGTGCGGCCTCCGTTTCCTCTTCGTTCCAGCCGCCTTCCGGACCGGCCAACAAGGTTACTGCGCCTTGCGGCCGCTGCAGTTCGCGCAATCGTGTACCGGCGCGCGGCGACAACAGATAACGTGCGCCGTCATTGGCGGCGCCCAGCCAATTCATCAGGGGTTGCACCGGCAGGATTTGCGGTAACTGGTTGCGGCCGCATTGCTCGCATGCGGCGGCGGCCACGCTTTGCCAGTGCGCCACGCGTTTGCCGGCGCGATCCGACGACAGGCGTACCACACTGCGTTGGGTGATCAGCGGCTGGATCGCGGTGATACCCAGTTCAACGCATTTTTGCACGGTGTAATCCATGCGTTCGCCGCTGGAGATGCCCTGTGCCAGCACCACCGTGAGCGGCGATTCGCGACTCACCGCCTGGCGGCCGGTCACGCTGAGCGTCAAGCCGGACCTGTCGATGCGCTTGATCAGCGCCGCGTACTCTACTCCGCGTCCATCAAATAACGTGAGCGCCGCGCCGGCCTGCAGGCGCAGGACATGAATCACATGGTGCGCTTGCCCGGCCACCACGCGACATTCGCCGTGGTCGGCGATTTCTCCGGGAAAATATAATCGAGTCAATGAGTTACCTTCTGCCTTGCGCGGCGATTATGCCATAGGACGATGGCGCGCCGGGCGCCTGCGCGCATGGCGCAGCCCCGGCGCAAAGACTAGAATCGCGCACTACCGTGGAGATTGCGTTGTGAAAATCGTCATCCTGGGCGCGGGACAAGTGGGTTCGTCCGTCGCCGAAAATCTGGCGTCGGAGGCCAACGACATTACCATCGTCGATACCAACGGCGACCGCTTGCGTGCGCTGCAGGACCACCTCGACGTGCGCACCGTTTGCGGCAACGCCGCGCATCCGTCGGTGCTGGAACAAGCGGGTTTGAACGATGCCGACTTGCTGTTTGCGGTGACGCAAAGCGACGAAACCAATATGGTGGCGTGCAAACTGGCGTCTACCTTGTTCAACACGCCGACCAAGATTGCGCGCATCCGCTCGGCGGATTATCTGGCGCACCCGGAAATTTTTTCGCGCGACAATTTCGCGGTGGACGTGCCGATTTGTCCGGAGCAATTGCTGACGGACTATATCGTCAAGTTGCTGGAGTTCCCGGAGGCGCTGCAAGTGCTGGAATTCGCGCACGGCAAAGTCAGCCTCGCTGCGGTGCGCGCCTATCATGGCGGCCCGCTGGTGGGCCACGAAATATCCTACCTGCGCACGCATATGCCGCAGATTGACGCGCGCGTGGCGGCAATTTTCCGGCAGGACGCGCCGATCACCCCCGAAGGCAACACCATTGTTGAAGCCGGCGATGAAGTGTTTCTGATCGCCGCCACCGAAAACCTGCGCGGCGTGCTGCGTGAATTGCGGCGCATGGACAAACCCGTGAAGCGCGTGATGATTGGTGGCGGCGGCAATATCGGGCGGCGGCTGGCCAAGGCCATCGAAGGCAAGTGCGAAGTAAAAATTATTGAATACAGCAAAACCGGCGCCGAGCGCCTTGCCGCCGAGCTGGGCAAAGCGCTGGTGCTGCAGGGCGATGTCACCGACGAAGAATTGCTGGAATCCGAAAACATCGGCGAGATGGACGTTTATTGCGCGCTCACCAACGACGATGAGAACAATATCATGTCGGCGCTGCTCGCCAAGCGCATGGGTGTGCGCAAGGTAATCGCGCTGATTAACCGCACCTCGTACGTCAACCTGTTGCAGGAAGGACGCATCGACATCGCCATTTCACCGGCACAAGCCGTCATCGGCACCCTGCTCGCACGCGTGCGCCGCGGCGATGTGGCGGCGGTGCATTCGCTGCGGCGCGGTGCGGCGGAAGCGCTGGAGCTGGTGGCGCATGGCGACGCAAAATCGTCGCAAGTGGTAGGGCGGCGCATTGAGGAAATTGATTTGCCCAAGGGCGCCACCATCGGCGCGATTGTGCGGCGGCGCGTCATCGCGGGCGCGGGCAGCGTGAAGGGCGAGCACGCTCAGGGTGATGCGGACGATCAAGTCATCATCGCCCATCACGATACGGTGATAGAAGCCGACGACCATGTGATTGTATTCGTGGTGAATAAACGCATGGTGCCGAGAGTCGAAAAATTGTTTCAGGTCGCCGTCGGGTTTTTTTAAGCGCAGCTAACGCGATGAATCCCCTGCTCGCGGTCGTGCGTCCGCTCGCCGTGATCGGCATGGTGATGAGCCTGTCGCACCTTGCGCCGATCGCGGTTTCGCTGCTTTACGACGACGGCGCGTTGCGCGCATTTTGTGTGTCGATGGTGTTTAATTTTACGGTGGCCCTGATCGCGTTCATGGTCACGCGAAACATCCAGCACGAACTCAAACCGCGCGACGGCATGCTGTTGGTGGTGCTGGCGTGGACGGGGGGTGCGGCGTTCGCGACGCTGCCACTGCTGCTGATGATTCCCGGCCTGTCGTTTACCGACGCTTACTTTGAAACGATTTCGGGGCTCACCACTACCGGCGCCACGGTATTGAGCGATCTGGATAAACTGGCGCCCTCGCTCAATATCTGGCGCGGGCTGCTGGTGTGGCTTGGCGGTATGGGGTTGATCGTGCTGGCGGTGGCGATATTGCCGCTGCTGGGCGTCGGCGGGCGTCAGATATTCAAGGCCGAAACACCGGGGCCGATGAAAGATTCGCAACTCACACCGCGTATCACCGAGACCGCCAAGGGCCTGTGGGTGGTGTATGCGCTGATTTCGCTGCTGTGTTTGATTGCATTCCGGCTCGCCGGCATGAATTGGCTGGATGCGTTTATCCACATGTTTTCAACCATGGGCCTGGGCGGCTTTTCCAGTCACGACGCGAGTTTTAGCTTTTGGAATTCGCCAACGATTGAGGCCGTCACCATCGCATTCATGCTGGTGGCCGGCATCAACTTTGGCACGCATTTCATGGCCTTTCGCGGCCGCACGCTTGCGCCCTACCGCCGCGACGTGGAAGCCGGCATGTTTTTGCTGGTCACCATCGCCAGTTGTGTGGGCATTGCCGGCTATCTCTACCTGATGAACACCTATCCCAGTTTTGCGGAGGCGCTGCGCTACGCATCGTTTAACGTGGTGTCGATTGCCACCACCACCGGGTTCTCCAGTACCGATTACAACCTGTGGCCGATATTCGCGCCGTTGTGGATGTTGTTTCTGTGCTGCTTTGCTTCGTGCTCCGGCTCCACCGGCGGCGGCATCAAAATGATCCGCGCGAAACTGCTCTACGTTCAGGTCCATCGCGAAACCATCAAACTGCTGCATCCACACGCCGTGTCACCCGCCAAGCTTGGTGGACAGGTGATTGAAAATAAAGTGATTTTTGCAGTGCTCGCGTTCATGTTTGTGTACGTGTGTTGTATCGTTTTCATGACCCTGGTGCTGGTGGCAAGCGGGCTCGATTTCGTGACTGCATTCAGCGCGGTGATTGCGTGTATCAACAACACCGGGCCCGGGTTGAACCAGGTGGGCCCGGCAACGACCTACGCCGTGCTCAGCGATTTTCAGACGTGGGTATGCACCTTCGCCATGCTGCTGGGGCGGCTGGAGCTTTTTACGCTGCTGATTATTTTCACCCCCGCATTTTGGCGTAGATAACATGGTGTTAGGGCCTCTAATGCAAGCCGTCAATCTCACCCAGCATTTTCTGATCGCCATGCCGGCGATGAGCGACCCGCATTTCTCGAAAACGCTGACCTTCATCTGCGAGCATAACGATCAAGGCGCGCTGGGCGTGGTGGTCAACCGGCCCATCGACATGACATTGCACACGCTGCTCGAACAAATTGAAATCACGCCGGATTCCGCAGCCTGCAAACGCACCCCCATACACTACGGCGGACCGGTGCAGACCGACCGCGGCTTTGTGTTGCACCAGCCCGCGGGCGCGTGGCAATCCACGCTGGTGGTCAGCGACCAGATCGGACTCACCACCTCCAAAGACATACTGCAGGCGGTGGCGCGCGGCGACGGCCCGCGGCAGATACTGGTTACGCTGGGTTATGCCGGCTGGGCGCCCGGCCAGCTCGAACACGAGCTGGCGCAAAACGCCTGGCTTTCGGTCGCTGCCGACATGCGCATCCTGTTTGATACGCCTGCCGAGCAGCGCTACAACGCCAGCCTGAAATTGCTGGGCATAGATCTGGCGATGTTGTCGGGTGACGCGGGCCATGCGTGAGTTTCGCGTGAGGGGTGAGGGGTGAGGCGTAAGGCGCGGGGCACCTGATGGCGAGCGCGCGGGACACGCCTCACGCCTCACGCCTTACGCCTAACGCACAAGGCAGTGTGCTCGCTTTCGATTTCGGCGAAAAACGCATCGGCGTCGCCGTCGCCGATCTTGCGGTGCGCATCGCACACCCGTTGCAGGCGATTCATGCCGAGGACAATAAAATCCGCTTTGCCGCGATCGCAGCGCTGCTTGCGGAATGGAAACCCGTTCAACTCATCGTCGGCGAACCGCATCACGCGGACGGTGGCGCGCATGAAATCGCACGGCTCGCGCGGCGTTTCGCACAACGCCTCGAAGGGCGCTTTGGCTTGCCGGTGGCGCTGGTGGATGAAACGCTGAGTTCGCAGGCGGCAGCGTCGCGGCTGGCAGAGGCAGGGGTGCATGGCGGCGATCTCAAAGCCGTGCTCGACTCGGCGGCGGCCTGTGAAATCATGGCAACCTGGCTCGAACAGCAGCGCAAACCGCGGGCGCGTCCGTGATCCGCGGCGCGCGCACGGCTGATATTGCACCTGTCGCAACGCGGGCCGCGAAAAAAAGTTGCCGAAAACGGCTTGCGCCCCTTAATCACGGCGGCGCCTTGTGTTACGCTTGCGCCCCAATAAACGCCCATGAATAAACCGGGTAACTCGATAGCGAATCCGCTGCCGGACGCCGAGCAATTGCTGGCGCGGTTGCTGGATCAAATGAAACCTGTCGTCGGGCTGGAGACGGGCATCATCGGTATTCATACCGGCGGCGTGTGGGTGGCGCAGCGCCTGCACGCAGCGCTTGGCATCAAAATCCCGCTGGGCACGCTCGATGTCTCGTTTTACCGCGATGATTTCGAGAAAATCGGCCTGCATCGCGATGTAAAAACTTCTGATTTACCTTTCGATGTCGACGGCCGCCGCCTGATCGTGGTGGACGACGTGCTCTACACCGGCCGCACCATACGCGCCGCGATGAATGTGCTGTTTGACTATGGCCGCCCGGCCAGCATCCAGCTTGCGGCACTGGTGGATCGCGGCGGGCGTGAACTGCCGGTGAGAGCGGATTTTCTTGGCGGCGATATTACGCTCGCCATTTCGCAAAGCATTGAATTGATCCGCGACAGTCAGGATGGGCGCGAGGGTGCGGGAAAGCTGACTTTCAAGTTGCATGAAAACTAGGCGCCCGCATGTGGCTTAATCCCAGAAACCCGCAGCTCAACAAAAACGGCGAACTGCATCATCTGCTGTCGCTGGAGGGATTGCCCGCCGATATTTTGCGGCAGATCCTCGACGCGGCTGAATCGTTCGTTGGCGTGACGCAACGCGAGGTGAAGAAGGTGCCGCTGTTGCGCGGCAAGTCGGTGTTCAACATCTTTTTTGAGAATTCCACGCGCACGCGCACGACATTTGAGATCGCCGCCAAGCGTTTGTCGGCGGACGTCATTAACCTTGCCATCGCGCAGTCGTCCACCAGCAAGGGCGAGAGCGTGCTCGACACCGTGGCCAATCTCGCGGCCATGCAGGCCGACATGTTCGTCGTGCGTCATGCGGCGAGCGGCGCGCCGTACCTGATAGCCAAGCATGTGGGACCGGACATCCATGTCATCAACGCCGGCGACGGACGCCATCAGCACCCGACGCAGGGCCTGCTCGACATGTTCACGATCCGCCACTATAAAAAGGATTTCACCAGTCTGCGGGTGGCGATCATCGGCGACATACTGCACTCGCGCGTGGCTCGCTCGCAGATACACGCGTTGACCACACTGGGTTGTCCCGAGATCCGCGTTATCAGTCCGCGCACGCTGATTCCCGCCGATATCGAGAGCCTCGGCGTGCACGTGTATCACGACTTGCGTGAGGGTTTGAAGGACGTCGACGTGGTGAGCACGCTGCGTTTGCAAAGCGAACGCATGAAAGGCGCGCTGCTCGCATCCGGCCAGGAATTCTTCAAGTACTATGGCATCACCGCCGACAAGCTGGCGCTCGCCAAGCCGGACGCCATCGTGCTGCACCCTGGACCCATGAATCGCGGCGTGGAAATCGATTCCAGCGTCGCCGACGGCCGGCAGTCGGTGATCCTGCCGCAGGTGAGCTTCGGCATTGCCATCCGCATGGCGGTGATGAGTATCGTCGCGGGGAAATGGCGCGGATGAAAATCCACATCAAGGGTGGCCGCCTCATCGACCCGCGCAATAACATCGATGCCGTGCGCGACCTTTACATCGCCGCCGGCAAGATTGTCGCAGTGGGTGCGGCGCCTGCGGGATTTAGTCCCAACCGCACCATCGACGCCACGGACAAAATCGTCTGCCCCGGCCTGGTGGATTTGTCCGCGCGCTTGCGTGAGCCCGGCTTTGAATATATCGCCACGCTCGAATCCGAAATGGACGCTGCCGTCGCCGGCGGCGTCACCAGTCTTGCGTGCCCGCCCGACACCGATCCGCCGCTCGATGAACCGGGACTGGTGGAAATGTTGAAGTATCGCGCGCGCAATCTGAACAAGGCGCGCGTATACCCGATCGGCGCGCTGACAGCCGGGCTGAAGGGCGTGCAGCTCACTGAAATGGCGGAACTGCGTGACGCGGGTTGTGTTGCGTTTTCGCATGCCGATGTGCCGCTCACCGACAATCAGGTGTTGTTCTTCGCCATGCAGTATGCCGCCACGTTTAACATTCCGGTGTGGTTGCGGCCGCAGGATGCCGCGCTGGCGCGCGCCGGCGTGGCGCATGACGGTCAGGTCGCCACGCGGCTGGGCCTGCCGTCAATCCCGGTGTGCGCGGAAACCGCGGCGCTGGCGATCATTCTGCTGCTGGCGCGCGAAACCGGCGCGCGGGTGCACCTGTGCCGCCTGTCGAGCGCGGAGGGCATCAACATGGTGCGGCGTGCGCGGCATGACGGCGCGGCGGTCACTTGCGATGTGGCGGTGCATCACCTGCATCTTTCCGAAATGGATATCGGCTACTTCGATCCCAACTGCCACTTGATTCCACCGCTGCGCAGCCAGCGCGACCGCGATGCGTTGCGCAAGGGCTTGGCCGATCACACAGTGGATGCCGTGTGTTCCGACCATTGCCCGGTGGATGACGACGCCAAGCAGTTGCCGTTTTCCGAATCCGAACCCGGCGCCACCGGTCTTGAATTACTGTTGCCACTGACGCTGAAGTGGGCGCAAGAAGACCGGGTTGCCTTACCGACTGCACTCGCGCGCATCACCACCGACGCCGCGGCCATACTGGGTATCGATGCCGGGCATTTGTCGGTGGGGGCGGATGCCGACATCTGCATATTCGACGCGGAACGCTACTGGAAAGTCGAACCCGCTTCGCTGCTGAGTCAAGGCAAGAACACACCGTTCAGCGGGCTGGAACTCAAGGGCCGGGTTACGCACACGCTGGTAGGCGGGCAGATCGCGCACGAAGCGAAGTAGCGCGCCGTAGAGCAATCGCAGCCCCTTGTATCACCGCCAATCCTCCACTACCAACCCACTCACTCGCTGAAATTCGCCCACGTTCGATGTCACGACGATCAAACCGCGTGCCAATCCGCAGCCCGCGATCAGCGCGTCGTAGGCGCCGATAGGCTGGCCACGCGTTTGCAGCGCGGCGCGCACAGCACCGGCTGCTTGCGCGTCTGCGGCATCGAACGGCAGCGTTGTGATGGAACTCAGGAATGCATGGATAACCGGTGCCAGCTTGCTCGCACGCTGCGGGCTTAGCATCAAACCGAATTCGATTTCCATGCAGGTAATGCTGGAAATGGCGATGAGATTCGGTGCTGTCGCCTTGATCCGCGACAGTACGGCGGGCTGACCTTTTACGAAGTCGCTTACGGTGCAAGTATCGAGCAGGTATTTCACGCGAGCGGGTCGGCGGCGGGCGGCTTCAGATTGTCGCGCTGACTTTCAAACGGCGGCATGTCCGCAATGCCGTTGAACGACAGCACCTCTTCAGGCCACTGGGCATTGCCGTGGCGCGCCAGCCACTCGCTTACAGCCCTGCGGATGAGGGCATTCCTGGTCTCTGCGTTCTGCTCGGCTGCGGTGATTAGCCGCTGCCCGGTCACGTCATCAAGATAGATATTGAAGTTCATAGCAGCTCCCAATGTTGGCATAACATGTTTGTATGTTATATCAACGGCAGTCGAGCTGAAAGTGGTTCCGCTTAAAACATATAACCAATTGTTTTTATTGTATTTTTTATCAATGCGCCTTGTCCCAGTTGGGCCCCTCTCCTAACTCCACCAGCAACGGCACGGCAAGCGTTGCCACGCCATTCATCAGGCCCGGCAGTTGCTGTTTAACCAAATCACGCTCGGCCTGCGGCACCTCCAACACCAACTCGTCATGCACCTGCATGATGAGCCGCGTGGCGAGACGGTCGTTGAAGAGCCATTTATCCACAGCGATCATCGCCAGCTTGATCAGGTCCGCCGCAGTGCCCTGCATCGGCGCGTTGATCGCCGCGCGCTCGGCGCCCTGCCGCCGCGCAGGATTCGGGCTTTTGATTTCAGCCAGCCACAAGCGCCGTCCAAACACGGTTTCGACGTAGCCCTGAGTGCGCGCGGTTTCGCGCGTGCGCTTCATATACGCATCCACGCCGGGGTAGCGCGCGAAGTAGCGCTCCATGTATTGCTGCGCGGCGCTGCGTTCGAGTCCGAGCTGGCGCGCGAGGCCAAACGCCGACATGCCGTAGATCAGCCCGAAGTTAATCACCTTGGCGTAGCGCCGTTGTTCGCTGCTGACTTCGGCGGGTGTGCCGCCAAAGATTTCTGCGGCGGTAGCGCGGTGGATGTCTTCTCCGGCAGCGAACGCCTTCAGCAGGCTTTCGTCCTGCGAGATGTGCGCCATGATGCGCAATTCAATCTGCGAATAGTCGGCGGAGATGATCACGCAGCCCGGCGGCGCGATAAATGCCTCGCGGATGCGGCGGCCTTCGGCGGTGCGGATGGGGATGTTCTGCAGATTCGGATCATTGCTTGACAGGCGTCCGGTGACGGCTATCGCCTGACCGTAATTGGTGTGCACGCGCCCGGTGTCAGGGTTGATCATGCCCGGCAACTTGTCGCTGTAGGTGGATTTCAGCTTCGCGAGGCTGCGGTATTCGAGGATCAGCTTGGGCAGCGGGTGATCGAGCGCCAATTGTTCGAGCGAATCCTCATCGGTGGAGGGCTGGCCGGTCGGCGTTTTCTTGACCGGTTTCAGACCCTGCTTGTCGAACAGGATTTCCTGTATTTGCTTGGGCGAGTTCAGATTAAACGGCTGCCCGGCCTGCGCGTGTGCGTTGGCTTCGATGGTGAGCATTTTTACGCCGAACTCGCCCGACAACTCGGCGAGCAGTTTCACATCGAGCAACACACCATTGCGTTCCATCGCCTGCAGCACGGGCATTGCCGGCAGTTCGATGTCGCGATAAATGTGCAGCAGTTTTTCATCGGCCGCCACTTGCGGATACAGCGCCTGGTGCAGCCGCAAGGTGATGTCGGCATCCTCGGCGGCGTATTCGGTGGCGCGCTCGATGGACACCTGCTCAAACCCGATGCGCGCTGCGCCCTTGCCCGTTACTTCATCATAACTTATTGTTTTAATTGATAAATGTCTTTCGGCCAAATCATCCATGTCATGCGGTTTGTGACTCTCCAGCACGTACGACTGCAGCAGCGTATCGTGCGCCGCACCGCGCACGTGGATACCGTGGTTGGCAAATACATGGATGTCGTATTTGAGGTGTTGTCCCAGCTTGGGTGCGTGCGCGTCTTCGAGCCACGGCTTTAGTTTCGCCAGCACGTAATCCAGCTCCAGTTGATCACCCGCGCCTGGATATTGATGGCCGACGGGAATATAGGCGGCGTTGCCCGCTTCAACGCACAGCGATATGCCAACCAGGCGCGCTTTGAACGGATCGAGGCTGGTGGTTTCGGTGTCAACCGCCGTGAGCGTCGCGTTGCGGATTTTTTCGAGCCACGCCTCCAGTTGCGCATCGGTGCTTACGGTCTCGTAGTGTTTTTCCAGGGGCGCGGACGGGAGGGTGACCACCGCCTGTGGCACAGCCGCATCCACGGGCGCCGCGGTCTTTGATCCTGAATCCTGCAGTTCCTTGCGCCACGACTTGAAATCAAAGCCCTCGAACAGCTGGTCGAGTGTTTGCGTTTGTTGCGGCTGCAGACCCAAATCGTTCAGCTTTACCGGCAACGGCACATCGCATTTGATGGTGAGCAGACCACGCGCCGTCGGCAGCCAATCCAGCGCTTTGCGCAGATTTTCGCCCACCACACCGCCGATCTCGCTCGCGTGCGCCACCACGTTGTCCAGCGTACCGTACTGCGTGAGCCATTTCACCGCGGTCTTTGGCCCGACTTTGGAAACACCCGGCACGTTGTCCACGGTGTCGCCGATCAACGTCAGGTAATCAATGATACGTTCGGGCTTGACGCCAAATTTCCGCTCGACGCCGGCCTCATCCAGATTTTCATTGGTCATGGTGTTGACCAGCGTGATTTGCGGCGACACCAGTTGTGTGATGTCCTTGTCGCCGGTGGAGATCACCACCCGCATTCCGGCGCGTTCGGCATCGCGCGCCAGCGTGCCGATCACATCATCGGCTTCGACGCCTTCGACAATCAACAAGGGCCAGCCCATGGCGTTGATGGCGTCATGCAGCGGCGCAATCTGGCGCGCCAAATCATCCGGCATCGGCGGACGGTTCGCTTTGTACTCGGCGTAAACGTCGTCGCGAAAAGTCTTGCCCTTGGCGTCAAACACGCAGGCGCTGAGCGCCGAGGGATAATCTTTGTGCAGCCGCCGCAGCATGTTAAGCACGCCGTAAATCGCGCCGGTCGGCTCGCTGCGCCGGTTGCGCAAATCGGGCATGGCGTGAAACGCACGATACAGATACGAGGAGCCGTCAACCAGCAGCAGGGTTTTCATGTTTTATCCGGAGTAGCGCTTGATTTCACGGGAGGCCGCCCGCATTTACTGATGTCAGCGCCGCTTTCCAATTGCCCGCGAAAGGCTGATAATTGAAGTAGAAATGAGGATACCCCATGCGTGACCCTATCGCCAGATTCGTAGCATTCGCCAGATTGGTTAAATTCGCTGTGCCGGTTTTCGCGCTGGTAGTGCTTGCGTTCGCGGGTTTGCCCGTGGCGGCGCAGACACCTGCACGTCCGCTCAATCTGCAACCGGTGCCGGAACCGCCGCCGCCGCCCAAAGGCTTTGAACTTGACAACGCGCTGGAACCGCAAATCACCACCGTCAAGCGCGGCACGGAAACGGTTGAGGAATACCGCCTGGGCGGCCGGCTTTACATGATGAAGATTACGCCCGCCGGCGGTAGCACACCGTATTATCTGGTCGACAATCACGGTGACGGGACCTTTGCGCGCCAAAACAGCCACGACACCGGGCTGCGTCCGCCGATGTGGCTGATCCACAGCTTTTAGCATTACGCTTTGGTGTGCTGCATGAATTGCGCGGCGCGGCCGCGCATTTTATTGGCGCCTGTACGGCGGATGCCAAACGCGGTACGCTATTGCGATGTCTGTCTTTACCACGGTCACCCCTGATCAGCTTGGCGTCTGGCTCAAAAACTACGACCTGGGCACGCTGGTCGAGTTAAAGGGCATAGCTGCCGGCATCGAAAACACCAACTACTTTGCCACCACCACGCGTGGCCGTTACGTGCTGACCTTGTTCGAGAAGCTCAGTGCGCGCGAATTGCCGTTTTACCTTGACCTGATGGCGCATCTTGCGCAGCGCGGCGTGCCGTGCCCGGCGCCCATCACCAATCTTGGCGGCAGCACCCTCGGCGAACTGAACGGCAAACCGGCCAGCCTGGTAACCCGCCTCAACGGCAAAGACCTACTTTATCCCACGGCGGCTGACTGCGCAAAAGTGGGCGCAGTGCTCGCGCGTATCCACATCGCCGGGCAAGATTACACCGCGCACATGGACAATCCGCGCGGCCCGGCGTGGTGGCGCGCGGTGATGCCCAAGCTGCTGCCGTTTCTTGGCGCTGAAGACGCCGCGATGCTGCGCGAAGAAGTCGCGTGGCAGGACGCGCACCACACTGCGACACTGCCGCGCGGCGCGATCCACGCAGACTTGTTTCGTGACAATGTTTTGTTCGACAACCACGAGGTCGCTGGTGTTATCGATTTTTATTTCGCCTGTACCGACGCGCTGGCGTACGAGGTCGCGATCGCCGTAAATGACTGGTGTAATCAGCCCGACAGCCGGCTGGATCCCGCGCGCACCACGGCGTTGCTGGCCGGCTATCACGCGCTGCGCCCTTTTACCGCCGCCGAGCGCGGCGCATGGCGCACACTGCTGCGCGCGGGGGCGCTGCGTTTCTGGGTTTCGCGGCTGTATGATTTTCATCTGCCGCGCGCGGGCGAGCTGACCCACGCCAAGGATCCGCGGTATTTTCAGCGCTTGCTGCGCGCGCACGTCGAGCACCAACACGAACTGCCCGGGCTGCCGTAAACCCATACCCGCAAATCTCCATTTGACTCGCCTATAATGCGCAGGCTGCGGTCACGCGCATTCGCCAGCGGGGAACACCATGTTACAAATTCGTTCGGTTGCAACAGCCAGGGGATGGCGATGGATCGTCGACGGCTGCGCGCTGTTTCGCAAGAGCCCGCTGATGTGGGTGTTTATTACGCTGGGACTTTTATGCGTGTTCAAACTGATCCTGTTGATCCCGTTTATCGGCGTGGCCGCGATACTCGTGATGCCCATCATTCTGGTCGGGCTGATGGAAGGCTGTCGCGCGCTGGATCTCGGCGGCGAACTGAAGCCCGCCTATCTGCTCAGTGGATTCGTGCGCAACACCGCAGCGCTGGCGGCGCTCGGCGGCATGTATCTCGCCGGAAACCTGTTGATCGTATTGCTGATTACCACGCTCGGCGGCGAAGCGCTGATGCAGGTGCTGAAGTTTTACGCAGAGCAGAAAGTAACGCCGGAAAATATCCATCAGATCCGCGACGCGGTTTCAAAGGCCACCTTAGCCGTGCTGGTGGGCTGGCTGTTGTCGCTGCCCTTGACCATGGCCTGCTGGTTCAGCCCGCTGCTCGTCTATTTGCACGACATGAAGCCGTTGCAGGCCATGCACGCCAGCCTCAGCGCCTGCTGGCGAAATATGATGCCATTTCTGGTCTACGGGGGCATACTTTTTGTGGCACTGGTCCTGGTGACGCCGCTGAGTATGGCCACACGTATACTTGACCTCGGTATGTGGCTGCTCGCACCCGTCGTCATCCCGTCGATCTACACCAGCTATAAGGATATTTTTCCAGCCACCGATACCCCCCCGCCCGGCGATGCAAAGGGATAGCCGCGCTGGTTAGGGCCTGTTAACAATTGATTCGCGAGCGAATTAATTGTTAACAGGCCCTAACGCTTACAGCGGTGCGAGGTTCGCGTACTCCAGCATCAGCCATTTCAGGCCGGTGTTGCGAAAATTCACCTGCACGCGCGCTTCAGCGCCGCGCCCTTCGGCACTCACGATCACGCCGCTGCCAAATTTCGCATGCGCTACACTTTGCCCGATACGCCACGGCGTCGCCGACTGCGCACTGAGGATCGAAGGCTGTGTAACGATTGCTGACCCACCCGGCGCGCGCTGCTCCTGATAGCGCGGGCGGGCATTGATACGCTGCAACAGCGCTTCGGGTATTTCGTGAAAAAAGCGTGACGCGACGTTGTAGCGCGTTTGGCCGTGCAGCATGCGGCTTTGCGCCAGCGACAAGTACAGGCGCCGCCGCGCGCGCGTCAGTGCCACGTACATCAGGCGGCGTTCTTCTTCCACGCCGCTGTCGCCATCGCCGCTGATGCTGTTGTCGTGCGGAAACAAGCCCTCTTCCATGCCGCTGATAAACACCGCGTGAAACTCCAGGCCCTTCGCGGAATGCACCGTCATCATTTGCAAGGCTTCGGCGCCCGGCAACGCCTGATGCTCGCCCGCTTCCAGCGCGGCATGCGCCAGAAACGACGCCAGCACATCGTTCACCGGGCCGCTGTCCTGCGGCGCGGGCGTTGTCATCGGCGCGATGTCTTCCGTGGCAGGAATCCACCCCTCGTTTTCAGCCACAAACGCCGCAGCCGCGTTCACCAGCTCGCCCAGGTTTTCCAACCGGTCCGCACCTTCCTTTTCGCTTTGATAATGGCCCGACAAGCCGCTGTGTTCGATCATGTGCTCAATGATTTGCGCCAGCGGCAGGCCGCGCGTGGCCTCGCGCATTTGTTCGATAAGCCGCACAAACGCAGCCGTGTTCGATGCCGCTTTGCCTGACAGCGTATTGGCGCAGGCTGCCGCCCACAGGCTGATGCCGCGTGTCTGCGCCACGGCTTGCAACTGCTCCAGGCTGCGCGCGCCGATCCCGCGCGTGGGGAAGTTAATCACTCGCAGCAGCGCGCCATCATCATCCTGCTGCGCCATCAGCCGCAGATACGCCAGCGCGTGTTTGATTTCCTGCCGCTCGAAAAAGCGCAATCCGCCATACACCCGATACGGCACCAGGGCATTGAATAGCGCATGCTCCAGCACCCGCGACTGCGCGTTGGAACGGTACAGCACGGCGATCTCACCCAGCGGCACACCCGCGTTGCGCAGGGCTTTGACTTCCTCGACAATAAACCCGGCTTCCTCAAGATCCGTGGCCGCTTCGTACACGCGCAACGGTTCGCCTTCGCCTTCGGCGGTCCACAGGTTTTTACCGAGCCGGCGCTCGTTATGGCTGATCAACGCGTTGGCGGCGTCGAGTATGTTGCCGTGCGAGCGGTAGTTCTGTTCGAGCTTGATGACCTTGTCTACATGAAAATCACGCTCGAAGTGATGCATGTTTTCGGTGGTGGCGCCGCGAAAGCCGTAAATGCTTTGATCGTCATCGCCCACCGCGAACATGCAGCTTTCCGCGCCACTCAACTGCCGCAGCCATTGATACTGCAAGCGGTTGGTATCCTGAAACTCGTCCACCAGCACATGCTTGAATCGATTGCGATAATGCTCGCGCAGCGGATCGTTGCAGGCGAGCATTTCCGAAGAGCGCAACAGCAGTTCGGCAAAATCGACCACGCCCTCGCGCTGGCACAGCGCATCGTAAGCCATGTAAATCTCGGTGCTGCGGCGCGAGAATTCGTCATGCACCTCCAGCGCTTTCGCGCGCTTGCCATCGTCTTTGGCGGCATTGATGAACCATTGCACCTGACGCGGCGGATAACGCGCATCGTCGATGTTCATCTGCTTCATCAGGCGTTTGATCAGCGCCAGTTGATCCTGACTGTCGAGTATCTGAAACAGTTGCGTCAGCCCCGCCTCGCGATAATGCGTGCGCAGCATGCGGTTGCACAACCCGTGAAAAGTGCCCACCCACATGCCGCGCGTATTGACCGGCAGCATCGCGGAAATGCGCGTGAGCATTTGTTTCGCCGCTTTGTTGGTGAAGGTAACGCCGAGCAGCCCGTGCGGACTCACCTGTCCGGTTTGAATCAGCCATGCGATGCGCGTGGTCAGCACGCGGGTTTTGCCGCTGCCCGCGCCGGCGAGGATCAGCGCCGATTGGTGCGGTAGCGTGACCGCTTCAAGCTGAGGGGGGTTGAGGCCGGAAAGGAATGCGGGGGTCATCAAGCGCAAGGCAACAGTTGCGCTGGATTATACGTGATCGCTGCGCGCGCCCATGATCCGCGTGATCAAGGCTGGCGCGACGGGTTTGCGAGCAGGGTTTGCAGGCGCGACAGCAAGGCGTCGCCATCCTTCACGGTGGCGATGCCCGGCACACGCACCGCGTACTGCGCGCCGCCGGTCGCGGTTTCCACTGCAACCATTACCGCAGGATAACCTGCGTCCTGCAGCCGTCCTGCCAGCGCGCGCGCGGCGGATTGATCCGCGCTGCGCATCACCTCGAGGCGCCATGCACCGCCAGCGCGTACTGCGCCCAGGCCTTCGGTAATTTCCGTTTCCAGCGACCATTCGTCGATTTGTTTTTGCGGCGCCTTGGTTATGGGTTTGGGCTTGTCGTTGCGTGGCACGACAAAAAATTGCAGCGGCTCATTCATCACGAACGCCTGCTGCCCGTGGCGCACCGAAATGCGGCCTTCGAGCAGGCACACCAAATCTTCGGTGGCGGTGGAGCGTCCCCACAAATCGGTGCCGCGTATGCCTGCCGTAATGGTGGCAATTTTTACATTGACATCGCGCTCGGAGCTCGGCTTGCCGAATACGCCGGTGGTAAATCTAAACGCGCCTTTCACCACATCGAGCGATGCGTTTACCACGGCCGTGTTGCCGGTTTTCTTTTTCTCGGACAAACCGTCGAGCGCCAGGGTGGCGTTTTCACCCAGCTTGACCGCGCTGCCTTCGCTCATGCGCAGCATCACGCGCGCGCGCTCGCCGGTGATGATTTTGTCTTTGTCAGTGAGCTGCAAACCGACCGTCAAGGGTTCGCGCTTGCCCGCGCGCTCCACCCATGCCGGACTGACCACGCCTTCAACGACGAGCGTGCGTGCCAGCGCTGGCGTCAAACTCAGCGCCACCAATAGCGTAATCAAGCAACGAAACATCAGCGACTCCTTGCTGTGGCAATGCCTCTGGGTCGGCAATTGTGACCGCACGCTTACAGGTATAATCGTGACTTACTCCACGCCCATTCTCTCGCGCCATGCAGCAAAAATACAATCCTTCGGTGATTGAACGCGACGCTCAAGCGTATTGGGAAAACACCCGGGCTTTTCAGGCCGTCGAATCTGATGCCACCGGCAAGCCCAAATACTACTGCCTGTCGATGTTTCCGTATCCCTCGGGCAAGCTGCACATGGGCCATGTGCGCAATTACACCATAGGCGACGTGCTTACGCGCTACCACCGCATGAAGGGCTTTAACGTGATGCAGCCGATGGGCTGGGACGCGTTTGGCCTGCCCGCCGAAAATGCGGCCATGGCCAACGGTGTGCCGCCGGCAAAATGGACCTACGACAACATCGCCTACATGAAAAAGCAGTTGCAGTCGCTGGGCTTTGCCATCGACTGGAGCCGCGAACTCGCCACCTGCAGGCCGGAGTATTACCGCTGGAATCAGTGGCTGTTCCTGCGCATGCTGGAAAAAGGGCTGGTCTACAAAAAAACGGGCACGGTGAATTGGGATCCGCTCGACCAAACCGTGCTGGCCAACGAACAGGTGATCGACGGGCGCGGTTGGCGCACCGGCGCGCTGGTGGAAAAGCGCGAGATTCCCGGCTACTACCTGGCGATCACCAAGTATGCCGACGAGCTGCTCGACGCCCTCGACAAATTGCCCGACTGGCCCGAACGCGTGCGCACCATGCAGGCGAACTGGATCGGCAAGAGCTACGGTGTGCGCTTTGCGTTCCCCTACGAGATACCTGCTGCGACAAGCAGCAGCCATAATCTCCTCTCCCCCTTCGGGGAGAGCGTAGCGAGGGGGGCGGAGCCGGCCGGGGGTGAGGGAGCCGCGCCGAGCGGCAGATCAGAAAAGCTGTGGGTCTTCACCACCCGCGCCGACACCATCATGGGCGTGACGTTTGTTGCCGTCGCAGCGGAACACCCACTAGCCGCGCACGCCGCCATCAATAACCCCAAAGTCGCCGCATTCGTCGACGAATGCAAGCATGGCAGCGTGATGGAAGCCGACATGGCGACCATGGACAAGAAAGGCATGCCGACGGGCATCTTTGTCGAGCATCCGCTCACCGGCGAAAAAACCGAGGTTTGGGTCGGCAACTACGTGCTGATGAGCTACGGCGAAGGCGCGGTAATGGCGGTGCCTGCGCACGACGAGCGCGATTTCCATTTTGCCAAACAGTACGGGTTGCCGATCCAGCAGGTAATTGATGTCCCCGGCAAAACCTTCAGCACCGATGAGTGGCAGGCGTGGTACGCCGACAAGGAATCAGGCGTCTGCATCAATTCCAATAAATACAATAACTTAGCTTATGGTCCTGCCGTAGACGCCATAGCCGCCGACCTGCAGGCCAAGGGCCTCGGCGAAAAGCAGGTGCTGTACCGTTTGCGCGATTGGGGTGTGTCGCGCCAGCGCTATTGGGGCACGCCGATACCGCTGATTTACTGCGCTGTGTGCGGCGATGTGCCGGTGCCGGACAAGGATCTGCCGGTGGTATTGCCCGAAGATTGTGTGCCCGATGGCTCCGGCAATCCGCTGAACAAGCGTGCCGATTTCGTCAATGTCGCCTGCCCCAAGTGCGGCAAGCCGGCGCGGCGCGAAACCGACACCATGGA
>CAMATZ010000060.1 GCA_945861275.1 Bordetella parapertussis | reverse complement strand
CGGGCAGCTTTAGCGTGTTGCCGCTGTTCCGGTTTCTCTGCATACTCTGCTGAATATGGCGACGACGATTACACAAATTGATGCCCTTCTAGCCGCCCGCTCCGAGGATGAGCATCTGGAGTTCAAGGCGGCGGAGAACCGTTACGACTTCGAGGAACTGGTGGATTACTGCGTGGCGCTGGCGAACGAGGGCGGGGGGAAAATGGTGCTCGGCGTAACCGACAAGGCGCCGCGCCGCGTGGTGGGCACCCAGGCATTTGATCAACCCGAGCGCACGGTGGCCGGGATACACGAGCGCTTGCACGTGAAGGTGACGTTCGATGAGGTGGCGCATCCCGGCGGGCGCGTGCTGGTTTTTAACGTGCCTTCGCGTCCTTCGGGCCAACCCGTTCACTACAGGGGCCGTTATCTGATGCGGGCGGGCAGTGAGCTAGTCGCCATGTCGCCCGATCAGTTGCGGCGCATTATGGCCGAAGGCGAGCCGGACTGGCTCTCTCATGCGGCGCTGACGGACTGCGATGACGACCAAGTTGTGCAGTTGCTGGATACGCAGAGTTACTTTGACCTGCTGCATCTGCCGTATCCGGTGAACCGGGCTGGCGTGCTGGAGCGGTTTGAAAGTGAAAAGCTCATCCAGCGTCAGGATGGCGGATGGACGATTACGAATCTGGGGGCGATGCTGTTTGCCAAAAAGCTGGATCAGTTCGACCGGCTGGCGCGCAAGGCCGCGCGGGTGATCGTTTACGAAGGGAATAACAAACTGCAAACGAAATCCGACAAACCCGGAATGAAAGGCTACGCGGTGGGATTTCAGGGGCTGGTCGAATACATCAACGGATTGGCACCATCGAATGAAGTCATCGAGCAGGCCCTGCGCCGCGAGGTCAAGATGTTTCCGGAAATCGCCGTGCGCGAGTTGGTGGCGAATGCGCTGATTCATCAGGATTTCACGGAAACCGGAGCATCGGTGATGATCGAACTCTACGACGACCGGATGGAAATCTCCAACCCCGGCAAGCCGTTCATTTCGCCCGACCGGTTCATCGATGAGTATCAGTCCCGCAATGAACGGCTGGCGGACTTGATGCGCCGCCTGGGTATCTGCGAGGAAAAGGGCAGTGGCGTTGATAAGGTGATTCAGGCTGCGGAAGTGTATCAACTGCCTGCGCCGGATTTTCGCGTGGGTGAGCGCCGCACTACAGCCATACTGTTCGCTCATCAAGCAATCGATGAAATGGATCGCAATGACCGCATTCGCGCGTGTTACCAGCACTGCTGCCTGCGTTACGTGATGAATGCGAAGATGACCAACCAGAGTCTGCGTGAGCGGTTCAAGCTGCCGGAAGACAAGGCAGCTACGGTCTCGCAGATCATCGCCGCAACGGTAGAAGCCGGGAAAATCAAGCTGGCCGATCCGACACAGACTTCGACCCGTTACCGCAGCTATGTGCCATTTTGGGCCTGAAATTCTCTTTAAACGCAAATCCTTCCTTGAGGTTTATTTCTATATAAGTATTTGTTTTTAAACAGTTTTTTTATTTAAACGCGATCCTCCATGAACGAAGCCGAAACCCGCGCCGAGCATATTGACCCCGCCCTCAAGGCAGCGGGTTGGGGCGTGGTCGAGGGCAGCCGTATCCGGCGTGAGTATCCAATCACGCTGGGCCGCATTGAAGGCCACGGTCGACGCGGCAAGCCACTGATCGCCGATTACGTTCTGGAGTATCGCAATACCAAGCTCGCCGTGGTGGAGGCCAAACCATGGGATGACGAAGTTACTGAAGGCGTAGGCCAAGCCAAGAACTACGCAACAAAGTTGGCGGTACGTTTCACCTACTCCACCAACGGGCAGGGCATCTACGGCATCGATATGGAGACGGGGGAGGAAGGCGATCAGCCGCGCTACCCTACGCCTGACGAACTGTGGAAGCTGACGTTTGCCGAGCAAGACGATTGGCGCGATCGTTTCGGCGCTGTGCCGTTCGAGGACAAGGGTGGCTCGCACCCCAGCCGCTACTATCAGGACATTGCCGTCGAGCGCGTGATGCAGGCGATTGCGGATAATCGCCCGCGTATCCTGCTGACGCTTGCCACCGGCACCGGCAAAACCTTCATCGCGTTTCAGATCGCATGGAAGCTGTTCCACAGCCGCTGGAATCTAAGCCGTGAACCCAACCGCCGCCCGCGCATACTGTTCCTCGCCGACCGCAACATACTTGCAAATCAGGCATACAACGCCTTTTCCGCCTTTCCGGAGGATGCAATGGTGCGGATCGAACCGGGCGACATCCGTAAAAAAGGCAAGGTGCCCAAGAACGGCAGCATCTTCTTTACGATCTTCCAGACCTTTATGAGCGGCCCGCCGATAGATGGCAAGCCGTCGCCCTACTTCGGCGAGTATCCGCGTGACTTCTTCGATTTCATCGTTATCGACGAATGCCATCGCGGTGGCGCCAACGACGAAGGCAACTGGCGCGGCATCATGGATTATTTTGCACCCGCCGTGCAGCTTGGCCTGACCGCTACGCCCAAGCGCAAAGACAATGTGGATACCTACGCTTATTTCGGCGAGCCGGTATTCATCTATTCGCTCAAGGAAGGCATCAACGATGGTTTCCTGACGCCGTTTCGGGTGAAGCAGATCGCCACGACTTTGGATGAATACGTCTACACACCGGACGATACCGTGGTTGAAGGCGAAATCGAGGCCGGCAAGCTCTACGAAGAAAAAGACTTCAACCGCATCATAGAAATCAGGGCGCGGGAGCAGAAGCGGGTAGAACTGTTCATGTCGCAGATCGACCAGCGGGAAAAAACACTGGTCTTTTGCGCCAACCAGGCCCATGCGCTGGTAATTCGCGATCTCATCAACCAGACGAAGAAAAGCGCAGACCCGAATTATTGTCACCGGGTAACTGCCGACGATGGGAACCTGGGCGAGCAATGGTTACGCGATTTTCAAGATAACGAAAAGAGTATTCCGACCATCCTGACCACTTCGCAAAAGCTCTCGACCGGCGTGGACGCGCGGAACATACGCAATATTGTGCTGCTGCGCCCGATAAATTCAATGATTGAGTTCAAGCAGATCATTGGGCGCGGTACGCGGCTTTTTGATGGCAAGGACTATTTCACGATTTATGACTTCGTGAAGGCGCATCATCATTTCAATGACCCGGAATGGGACGGCGAACCCGTCGAGCCTGAGTTGTGCGAAAGATGCAATCGCTATCCTTGTGTGTGTATCAGGGAACCCACACCGCCTTGCATCGTATGCGGGCAACAGCCATGCGAATGCGTGAAGACGCCTTGTCCGATATGCGGGCAGCGCCCATGCGTGTGCAAGAAGAAGGCCAAGGTAAAACTCGCCGACGGCAAAGAGCGCAACATACAGCACATCATGGCCACCACGTTCTGGGGGCCGGATGGCAAGCCGATGTCTGCCGCGCAGTTCCTTGAAGCCTTGTTCGGCACGTTGCCGGAATTTTTCAAGGACGAAGATGAACTGCGGACAATATGGAGCGTCCCCGATACCCGCAAAACGCTTCTATCCAAGCTCGCCGAAAAGGGCTTTGGCAGAGATCAGATGGCCGAAATGCAAAAGATCATCGATGCTGAGAACAGCGATTTGTTTGACGTACTGGCCTATGTGCGTTTTACGTCACCACTTGTCACTCGGATAGACAGGGCGGCAAAAGCAAAGCAAGCTATTCATATCCACTTCAACGACAAGCAGCAAGGCTTCCTTGATTTCGTATTGGCGCAGTATGTGAAGGAGGGAGTGGACGAACTCGATCCGGAAAAGCTCTCGCCGTTGCTTCGGCTCAAGTACAACAATGCCATCGCCGATGCCATTGCCGATTTGGGAAGCCCGGAACAAATCAGGAGCGTGTTTGTCGGGTTCCAGCATTACTTGTATTAGTTTGGGTTCGTATCAGTGCAGTTGGGGTAACTTCAGGGAGGGACAATGTTCGCTTACTGTGTACGCACGGATTATGGCGTGGATGTGACGATGTGAAATATGAAACGTTCGCGCCCAGGTGGCGCACGTTCACGCATTTCCTGACGGTGTTGTTTCCCCCTCGAAACCGGTAGAATCACGCCCCTGCGGGCCCTTAGCTCAGTTGGTTAGAGCAGCGGACTCATAATCCGTTGGTCGATGGTTCAAGTCCATCAGGGCCCACCATTTTTTCCGCCGCTGATCGCGCCTGCGCGTTACACTTTCGCGCACGATGCGCCTCACAACATTTCTTGCTTTCAGCCTGATGATTCTCGGCGCGATCGGTATCGTCGCCGCGCGCTACTACGCGCTGCCTAAGGGCGTGCATCTGGGCATTTTCGCCATCGGTGCGGGCGTGCTGATCGGTGCGCTGGAGTCGCTTCATACGCGGCGCATGGGGTTGCTCGGGGCCAATGATTCTGACGGCGCGTACGATGGCATACCCGCAGTGATCTGGGGTCTGATGTTGTTGCTCGTCGCGGGCTGTGTCATTGGCGCAGCGTACGCGATGGATGCCGGTCGCTGGAACGCGCTGACCGCCTATTTGAATCAACGGCCCGGCGCACAGTATGCCCTGTGCGGACTCATGCTGATGGGCGCGGGCGCACTGGCATTCGTCAATCCGCAGGGCCGGCGCGTGTGGTGGAAGACGTTGTTGTTTCGGGCGCCACGCGTGTTGTTCGCTGTGTTGCTAACGCTCGCCGGTTTGATTGCGCTGGCATGCGGCGCGTGGGAATGGATCGATCCGCGCGATTTTCAGAAAGCCAGCCGCGTCATACTTTCCATCATCGAATCCAGTCTGCCGGAAGGTTGGCCGCGTGCTGTATTTAAACCTGGATAAGCGCTCGCGAAGCGAGTGGCGTTGTTGCAATGGCCAGGTCGATCGAAGCACCGATGGGACAGCCCGCGCAGGCAATTTTTCTATACAATAAAGGTTCGTGCCCTCGTACTGTCATTCCCGGCGCTGTTCGTAAAATACTTATATAAAACAAGGAGATAGATAATGCCATACGCTATTCGCGCTCATCAAAACGGCGGCCCCGAAGTTTTGCAATGGGAAGAAGTCACTGTGGGTGACCCCGGCCCCGGCGAAGTTCGTGTGCGTAATACCGCTGTCGGTTTGAACTTCATTGATACCTATCAGCGCTCCGGCTTGTATCCGCTGCCGCTGCCGCTGACGCTCGGTTCCGAAGGTGCCGGTGTGATTGAAGCCGTCGGCCCCAAAGTGAAGGGCTTCAAAGTGGGCGACCGCGTGGCCTACGCTGGACCGATAGGCGCGTATGCCGAAGTGTTGATACGCCCGGTGGCGCGACTGGTGAAGATCCCTGCAGGCGTCAGCGATCAGACCGCCGCTGCGATGATGTTAAAGGGCATGACCGCGTGGTACCTGCTGCGCCGCACGTATAAAGTGAAAAAGGGCGACACCATACTGGTGCACGCGGCGGCCGGCGGCGTGGGACAAATTCTTTGTCAGTGGGGTAAGCACCTGGGTGCCACTGTGATTGGCACCGTCGGCAGCGATGCCAAAGCGCCGGTGGCGAAAAAGGCGGGCTGCAAACATGTGATCGTCGCCGAACGTGAAACGGTTTCAAAAAGAGTGCGCGAAATCACCAAGGGCAAAGGCGTGCCGGTGGTGTATGACGGTACCGGCAAAGAGACCTTCATGGATTCGCTGGATTGTCTGGCGCCCTTGGGTGTGATGGCGAGTTACGGCAGCGCGTCCGGCGCGGTGCCGCCGCTGAATATCGCCATCCTTGCGCAAAAGGGCTCGCTGTTTCTGACGCGCCCGACTTTGGCGACCTACACCGCCTCGCGCGAAGACCTCGAAACCGCCGCGCGTGATTTGTTCTCGGTGGTGAAAAAAGGCGGGGTCAAAATTGCCATCAATCAAACCTATCCGCTGCGCGAGGCGGCACAGGCGCACCGCGATCTCGAAGGCCGCAAGACCACCGGATCGACGGTGTTGCTGCCCTGATGCGCGTGGCAGTTTTTATGTTGTGCGTGGTGGCAGGGACGCCACTTACGCTGTATGCGCAAGTGCAAAAGCCGGCGCCGGTGGAGGAACGCGCAAGCGACGCTGTCCCGTTGCAACTGCAACAGCAGCGCAGCGGCGCCGCGTATCGCGATCTCACGCAGGTCGCGTTTGAAGCCAGGCTCGCCGAGCAGGATGTGCTGAACACACAGGATGCCTACAACGCCACCCGCGACCGCGCCGAAGCACTCAGGCTTGAGCTGGAAAAATTCATCAAAGTGCGTGACGCCGCCAGGGCCAAAGAAGCGGCCGCGCGCAAACGTTATGACGAGGCGTTGAACGCCGGCACGCGTTAGCGGCACTGTATTGAAGCGTTAGCAAAGAAACTCCTTCCCCCTTGAGCACAGGCATCAACGCATCTCAATGTAAGCGTAGAGTGGGCAAAACGTTCTTCGTTTTGCCCACGCCGCCGCGTAAACGTGCAACTTCGAACGGTGGGCGCCAACGGCGTGCCCATCCTACAGGCTGAATTGTGCTGCCCCTGGATAATCTACCCCCACCGCCCACCCGCACGCCACTGGCGCTGCTCAAAGGCATTACCGTCCTCGATCTAACCACTTCGATCGCCGGGCCCTACGCGGCGATGCTGCTGGGCGACATGGGCGCGGACGTGATCAAAGTCGAGCGTCCGGGCAAAGGCGATGACTGTCGCGCATGGGGGCCGCCGTTTCTCGATGGGGAATCGTTGTGGTTTCTGAGCGTCAACCGCAACAAGCAGAGCGTGACGCTCGACTACACCACCGGCGCGGGCCGCGCGGTGCTGCACGACCTCGTGCGCAAGGTGGATGTGGTGATCGTGAATCTGACCGATCGCGTGCAGAAAAAACTGGGTGTCGATCATGCGGCGCTGGCGGCGGTGCGCGCGGACCTGGTGCATGTGTCGCTGTCAGGCTTCGGGCTGCAGGGCGCGCGCAAGGATTTTCCGTGCTACGACCTGATCGCCGAGGGCTACAGCAGCGTGATGGACCTCACCGGGGAAGCCGCCAACCCGCCGCAAAAAATTGGCACGCCCGCGGCGGATTTGCTGGCGGGCATGGACGCTGCCTACGCCGCGCTCGCCGCATTATTTGAGCGCCAGCGCAGTGGCAACGGCCACAAGATCGACATTGCCATGATCGACAGCATGACGCGCTTTATGTCGCCGCGCATCGTGCCGTATCTCGGTTCGGGCAGCGTGCCGCATCGCAGCGGCGCGCGCGACAGCGTGATTTCGGTGTATCAAACGTTTGCCACCCAGGACCGGCCCCTTACGCTGGGCCTGGGCAATGACGGCATTTTTAAACGCTTCTGGCAGGCGGTGGGGCAGCCCGCGGTGGCTGATGATCCGCGCTACGCCACTAATGCACAGCGCTGCGGCGTGCGTGCGGAAATCGTCGACAAAACGCAGGCTGTGCTGCGCACGCAGCCGCGTGAACATTGGCTGAAATTATTTGTAGCACATAATGTGCCGGCGGGGCCGGTGAACAGCGCCGATGAAGTGGCGTGCGATGCGGAGCTGATCGCGCGCGGATTATTGTTTACCGCAGTACACACCACTGAGCATGGCGAGCGCAAAATTCCGCAAGTCGGCCTTGGCATTGCGATTGATGATAATAACGCGAGCTACCGCAGTGCGCCGCCGCGATTGGGCGAGCATAACGAGACCGTGCTCGGCGGTATGCTGGGTTACGGTGCGGCAAAAATTGCAGAATTGAAAGCACAGAAGGCAATCTAAAATGTCATTTGAAACCATTATCTATGAAGAAGACGGCGCTATCGGCTGGCTCACCCTGAACCGCCCTGACGACGGCAATATGTTCACGGCGCAGATGTGCTACGAGATACGCGACTGCATCAACGGCATACGCCGCGAGACGCGCACGCGCGTGCTGGTGATCACCGGCGCGGGCGACAAATTTTTTTGCATTGGCGGGCGCAAGGACGGTCTCGAAGACACCACGCTCTTCGCCGGCATGCTGCCCACGCTGGAAATCTACGAAAGCATCGAGCGCCTGCAAAAGCCGGTGATTGCATCGGTCAACGGCTATGCGGTCGGCGGCGGACAGGTGCTGCAGGTGATGTGCGACATCACCATTGCCAAGGAAAGCGCGGTGTTTCGCCAGGTGGGGCCGATGATGGGCAGCTTTGACGCCGGCTACGGCACCTGGTACCTCGAAGACCTGGTCGGCAAAAAGAAAGCCAAGGAAATGTGGTTCGCCAATCCGCGCCTGTCAGCGCGCGAGGCGCTGGACATCGGCCTCATCAACAAGGTGGTGCCCGACGATAAACTGCACGAAGAAACGCGCAGGATGGCGCTGGAGATCGCCGACCGCGGGGCGTTTGCGCTGGCGTCGATCAAGGCGGCGTTCACTGCGCGTCATGGCGGTGTGTCGGGGCTGGCGCGGGTGTCGCACGATTTGCTGCTGCGGCTGTACCTTGATACCGATGAGTCGAAGGAGCTGGGCGAATCATTTCGCGGCAAGCGCAAGCCGGATACGGATAAGTTTGGGCACTAAATACTGTGAGGAGTGAAGAGTGAAACGTAACCCCGTGGCGGGGTGGTTCACTCTTCACCCTTCACCCTTCATCCTTCACGCACTAACATGCTACTCACACTTCACAATCCCCAAACCGCGCGCCGCTATTACGAGGCCGGCTGGTGGCGCGCGGAAACGATGTATATGCTGCTCGCGCAGCACGCGCGCGCGCGGCCGCAGGCGTATGCGCTGCGTGACAGCCGCCATCGTCTGACCTGGGCGCAGCTGCTGGGATGGGTGGATGCACTCGCCGCCGATCTGCACGCGGCGGGCTTGAAGCGCGGCCAGCGCGTATCCGTATGGCTGCCCAATCGGGTCGAAGCCACCGTGGTATTCCTCGCCTGCTCACGCAATGGCTATGTGTGCAACCCGTCACTGCACCAGAACTACACGGTGGGAGAAATCGTCGCGCTGATGGAGCGCATTCAGACCTCGGCGCTGTTTGCGCAAGCCGGCTACGGCGCAGACGCCGATAAGGTGAATGTGTTTGATGCTGCGAAGTCGCTGTCTGCATTAAAGCGCGTGTACGCCGTCGATGGCGGCGGGTTCCCCGCGCCCGCTGCAGCGCCCGATGCATCCCTGTTGCCGCCGGTGGACAGCGACCCCGACAAAATCGTCTATCTCGCTTTCACCTCCGGCACCACCGGCATGCCCAAGGGCGTGCTGCACTCGGACAACACGCTGCTCGCCAATGGCCGCGCCATGGTGCACGACTGGCATCACGATGAACAAACGATCCTGTATACACACAGCCCGCTGTCGCATCACATTGCCACGGTGGCGATTGCGCAAAGTCTGTGCGCGGGCTTCGAGCTGGTGCTGAACGATCTCAAGCCGGGGATGAAGCCGCTCGATGGCCTGCTGCAATCCGGCGCCACCTACGTCATGGGCGTGCCCACCCACGCCATCGATATACTTGCCGATGCCAAACAGCGCGGCATGTCCGGCCTTGGCAAGGTCAACCTGTTCTATATGGCGGGTTCGACCATTCCGCCGGAAACCGCGCGCGCGTTTCTCGACAGGGGCATCAAGCCGCAGAACATCTACGGCATGACCGAAAACGGCTCGCATCAATACACCATGCCGGACGACAGTGTGGAGATCATCACCACTACATGTGGCCGCGCCTGCCACGGCTACGAAACCCGCTTGTGGGATCAGGAAAATCCCGACTTCGAGGTAAAGCCCGGCGACATCGGTGAGATCGGCACGCGCGGCGCGCTGTTGATGCTGGGGTATTTCAACAACCAGTCCGCCACGGAAAACTCATTCAACGCGGGCGGCTGGTTTATGAGCGGAGACCTTGGGCGCATGGACGCACAAGGCAATCTGCAGATTGTCGGGCGCAAGAAAGATTTGATTATTCGCGGCGGCTACAACATTCATCCGTCGCGCATCGAGAATCTGGCGTTAAAGCACGCGGCGGTGCTGAAGGCGGCGGCGTATCCTGTCGCCGATACGCGTTTGGGCGAGCGTGTGTGTCTGGCGATCATACAGCGCGAGGGCACGCAAATCGAAGCCGCTCAGTTGCTGGCGCATCTGGATGCAGTAGGTCTGTCCAAATACGATATGCCGGAATTTTTTATTCGCATGGATGCTTTCCCGTTGACCGCGAGCGGCAAGATCCTCAAGCGCGAATTGGTGGAGTGGACCAGGGCCGGAAAGTTAACGCCCACGCCGGTGCGGTGGGTGCCAAATCGTGAGGCGTGAGGCGAAAGGCGAAAGGCGTGAGGTGTCGCGATGGCAATTGAGCTAAGTCGCATTGAGGAATTCGCGTTGATTACGATCAACCGCCCCGATGCCTTAAACGCACTTTCGATGGCGCTGATCCGCGATCTGGGCGCGCGCTTTGACGAAGTAGCCAAAAGCGACGCGCGTGCCTTGATCATCACCGGCGCTGGCCCCAAGGCGTTTTGCGCCGGCGCGGACATCAAGGAATTGCAGGGCCGCAGTCTGATGGCGCAAAAGCAAGGCGGCGAATTCGGGCAGGCCGTGTTTGCCAAGCTCGATACGTTTCCCATCCCCTCTGTTGCCGTGATAAACGGCTACGCTTTCGGCGGCGGCATGGAACTCGCACTCGCGTGTACGTTCCGGCTCGCCACGCGCAACGCCAAAATGGGCACACCCGAAATCAAACTCGGCCTCATCCCCGGCTACGGCGGCACACAACGTTTGCCGCGGGTGGTGGGCGAGGCGCGCGCACTGGAGATGGTAATGACCGGCCGCACCGTTGACGCAGAAGAAGCGCTGCGCATCGGCCTGGTGAATCGCTTAGTTGACAACAATCGCGATGGCGATGCGGTGGCGGCGGGTGTAGCGTTTGCGCGCGAGTTCTCCGGCTATAGCCTGCCGGTGCTGGGCTTCGCGCGCGATGCGGTCAAGCGCGCCGGCGAGACGCCGTTGCACGAGGGGCTGAAAATAGAGACCGATCTGGGCACGCTGGCGTTTCAGACGGAGGATTCAAAAGAGGGCATGGCGGCGTTCATGGCGAAACGCAAACCGAAGTTTGAGGACCGATGAAGGCTAAAACCATCGCAGTCACCGGCGCCAGCCGCGGCATCGGCGCGACTATCGCGCTGGAACTGGCGCAACGCGGCTACACGGTGGCGTGTCTCACGCGTAAAGGCCAGGGACCAGAAGTCACGGTGCCGGCTGCACTCGCGCCGCGTTTTGTGAATGCGCGCTGTGATGTCACCGACGAGGCCAGTGTCAAACAAGCGCTCGCCGAAGTCGCGCAAAAAACCGGCGCCATCCACGGTATCGTCAACAACGCCGGCATACATCTCGATGCACCGAGCGACAAGCTCGCGCTGGATGTCTACAATCAGGTGATGAATACCAATGCCACGGCAGTATTCACCGCCTGCCGCGAGGTGTATCCGTACCTGGTTAAGGCGGGCGGCGGTATCATCGTCAATATCGGCTCGTTTTTCGACAAAATTGGCGTTAAGCGCAACGTTGCTTACTGTGCGTCGAAAGCGGCGGTGGGCGCGATCACGCGTTGTCTGGCGGTGGAGTGGGCGGGCAAGGGCATCCGCGTGCTCGACGTTGCACCGGGTTACATCGAAACCGATCTTAATCGTGATGCGTTCAAGGGGCCGCTGCGCGAATTTCTCGCCAAGCGCATCCCTGGAGGCAAGCACGGCACGCCGCAGGACATTGCCAAGTTGGTGGCGGCGATTTTCAGCGAGGACATCCCGTTCCTCAATGGTGAAACCATTTACATCGACGGCGGGCAAGGCATTGCTCATTAGAGCTTAATATAACTATATGTTTTTAAAAGATATTTTAATGGTCCGTCGATGAAGGTTTTTGAGCATCTGGATAGCAGCGTCGAATTCAGCAACGAAGAGCGCATGTTGATCGATGCCGTGCGCACACTCGCGCGCGACCAGATCGCGCCCCGCGCGGCGGGGTTCGACCGCAGTGGTGAATTTCCGTGGGAAAACGTCAAAGCGATCAACGCGCTGGGTTTGAATGCGATGTTTGTGCCGGACGCGTACGGCGGCGCGCTTTTGTCGTATGCGGCGTATCTCGAGTGTGTGCGCGAGATCAGCAAGGCCTGCGCGTCCACCGGCGTGATCTGGGCAACTAATTTTCACGCGATGAAGCCGTTGATTGAGTTCGGCAACGAGGAACAAAAGCAACGTCTGTTGCCCAAAGTGGCGGCGGGCGCGCTGGCCTCACTGGTGATCACCGAACCGACCGCGGGTTCCGACGCCACCGGCATGAAAACCGCCTTCACGCCTGACGGCGACGACATCATCGTCAATGGCACCAAAACCTTTATTACCAACGGCGCACATGCTGACCTGCTGCTGGTGTTCGGTAAATGGAGCGAGATTGATGATGGCAAGGCATCGATCTCGACGCTGATCATCGAGAAGGGCACGCCCGGTCTGACGGTGCTGCGCGAGGAAGACAAGATGGGCCTGCGCGCTTCCAGCACCGCCACACTCGCTTTCGACCATTGCCGTGTGCCGCGCGCCAATTTACTGTGCAACCCTGGTGATGGCCTGAAAATACTGCTGGCTTCGCTCAACCGCTCACGGCCCAGCGTTGCCGCACACGCGCTGGGCATTGCGCGCGGTGCGTTCGAAGATGCCGTGGCGTACATCAACGAACGCAAACAATCGGGACGCAAAATCGTCGAGTTCCAGGGCATCCAGTTCATGCTCGCCGACATGGCGACCGACCTCGCGCAGTGCGAAGCGTGGCTGTGGCATGTCGCGCGATTGGTCGACGGCGGCGCCACCGATTTCGGTGTCGAATCGTCGATGCTCAAGATGCGCGCCGCCGACATCGCCATGCGTATTGCGACCGACGCGGTGCAGTTGCACGGCGGCTATGGCTATATCAAAGACTATCGCGTTGAGCGTTTGATGCGCGATGCCAAGATCACGCAAATATGGGAAGGCACGAATCAGATTCATCGGCAGTTGATTGGCAGGAGTTTTTTGAAGAAATGAATGATGAACCACAGATAAACACAGATAAACACAGATAAACACAGATAGGGCCAAGGTCAAATGCTATCATTTTCGATTTTGACTTTATCTGTGTTTATCTGTGTTCATCTGTGGTTAAAAAGTTTTTAAAATGCATAACATCAAGACAGTACAGCCGCTCGCCGGCATTCGCGTGCTCGATTTCAGCACCCTGCTACCAGGGCCGCTGGCGACGCTGATACTCGCCGAAGCCGGCGCTGAAGTCATCAAGATCGAGCGTCCCGGACGAGGCGATGAAATGCGCTCCTATGTGCCGAAGTTCGGAGCCGACAGCGTCAACTTCGCCCTGCTGAATCGCGGCAAGAAAAGCATCGCCATCGATTTGAAGGATGCGGCGTCGCGCGCGTCGCTGCTGCCGCTGATCCAGGAAGCGGATGTGGTGGTCGAACAATTCCGCCCCGGCGTGATGGCACGGCTGGGACTCGGCTATGAGGCGCTGGCCGCGATCAATCCGCGCATTATTTATTGCGCGATCACCGGTTACGGGCAGGACGGCCCGCGTGCGCAGGTGGCAGCGCACGATCTCAACTATGTCGCCGAATCCGGCCTGCTTTCACTGTCCGCCGGCGCAGACGGCGAACCGGTGGTGCCGGGCGCGCTGATCGCCGACATCGGCGGCGGCGCGTATCCGGCGGTGATCAATATTCTGCTGGCGCTGCGCGCGCGCGACGCGAGCGGCAAGGGTTGCCAGCTCGATATCGCGATGGGCGACAATCTGTTCACGTTCCTCTACTGGGCCATCGGCAACGGACTCGCGGCAGGCGAGTGGCCCAAACCGGGCGCCGAACGTGTCACCGGCGGCTCGCCGCGTTTTTACATCTATCGTACGCGCGACCATAAATTTATTGCCGCCGCGCCACTGGAACAAAAGTTCTGGGAGAATTTCTGTGATGCAATCGACCTCGCGCCGGCGTTTCGCGACGACGAAAAGGACGCCGCAGCCACCACGCGCGCTGTCGCGCAACGCATCGGCGAAAAAACCGCCGCCGAGTGGCAGGCACAATTCGCGGGTAAGGACCTGTGCTGTTGTGTGATGGCGAGCGTCGAAGAAGCGCTTAACGATGCGCACTTCCAGGCGCGCGGCGTGTTCAGCCGCAAAGTCTCCGCTGACGGAAAATCCATTACCGCATTGCCGCTGCCGGTGGCCGATGTGTTTCGATCATCACAAATCGATGCCAGCTACCCCGCTTTAGGTAATGCGAATGAAATACTGAAACGCTAATAAAAACAAATACTTACGAAATTTCATGCAAGCGCTGATCATTCACCAACACGGACCGCTCGAAAACCTCTCCCTCGGCGAATTCCCCGATCCGCAACCCGGCAGGGGGGAGGTGCTGGTCGATGTACACGCAGCAAGCGTGAATTTCCCCGATCTGCTGGTGATTAACGGCAGCTATCAGAATCTGCCGCCGCGTCCGTTTGTGCCGGGCAAGGATCTCGCCGGTGTGGTGGCAGCGGTGGGCGAGGGCGTCACACGCGTGAAGCCCGGTGATCGCGTGCTGGCGCAGATCGAGCATGGCGCATTCGCGCAGCGCGCCGTGGTGCGCGAGGTGTTGTGTTTTGTGATGCCCGCAAAGATGCGTTATGAGGAGGGCGCGGCGATGGGGCTGGTGTACCTGACAGCGCATAACGCACTGCTCGAACGCGGGCAGTTTCGCGCGGGTGAAACCGTGCTGGTCACCGGTGCGGCAGGCGGCGTGGGGCTGGCTGCGGTGCAACTGGCCAAGGCGTTGGGCGCGATCGTGGTGGCCGCGGTCAGCTCTGAAGCAAAGGCGCAGGTCGCGCGCGCGAGCGGCGCCGACCATGTGGTGCGAACGGATGTGCCTGAGCTGCGGGATGCGTTTCGCAAGCAGGTGTTCGACGCCGTGGGACAACGCGGCTGTGACCTGGTGCTGGATTCCGTCGGCGGTGATGTGTTCGACGCCTGCCTGCGCGTGCTGGCGTGGTGCGGGCGGCTGGTGATTATCGGCTTTGCCGCCGGGCGCATCCCGGAAGTGAAGGCGGGCTATCTGCTGGTGAAAAACATTTCACTGATCGGTTTGCAGAGCAGCGATTACCGTGAGCGCACGCCTGAAGTGGTGCGCAAGGCGTATGAGCACCTGTTCGCGTTGTACGAACAGGGCAAAATCAAGCCGCATGTGATGGCGGCGTATCCGATGCAGGATTATCTTGCGGCCCTGCGCACGGTGCAGGATCGCAAGGTGCTGGGCAAGGTCGTGATCACGATGCGCGTTTGACAGTGTGTATGGTGAGGCATATAAACTCGACAACCTAAAAGGCTCACCGCAAAGGCGCGAAGGCGCAAAGAACTGCCGCAAAGGAAAACCAAGAATTTTTTGCGGCTCTTTGCGTAACCTTTGCGTCTTTGCGCCTTTGCGGTGGATTTTGAATTTTCTGACAGGAGACAAACATGTACGGATGGCGCGGACGCATCGGCTTGCTGGTTCCCTCGATCAACACCACCATGGAAACCGAGTTCTGGAAAATCGCGCCGCCCGGCGTGTCGGTGCATACCGCGCGCATCGCCGGCGGACGCGAAGGCACGCCGGAAACGCTGCGCGGCATGGAAGACGCCAGCAAAGCGGCGGCGCGTGATGTGGGCATGATCGAGCCTGACGTGGTGGTCTACGGCTGCACCAGCGGCAGCTTTTTCGAAGGCCCGACCTGGAACAAGAAAATCGCCGAGCAGCTCACGGCAATAACCAAAGCGCCTACGGTGACCACCGCCGGCGGCATGGCGGCGTGTTTGCAGGCGGGCGGATACAAGAAGGTCGATATCGTGACGCCGTATGTTGAAGTCACCAACGAGCGCCTCAAGCATTTCCTCAAGGCGCACGGCATCGATGTGGTGAAGCTCGGCACCTTCGACATGCTCGACATGTTTGATCACGCCAAGATTCAGCCCGAAGAAATTTATCGCAAGGTGAAAGAAATCACCACCCCCAAATCCGAAGCGGTGTTCGTGGCGTGTACCCAGCTGCGCGCGCTGGAAGTGCTGGATCAGCTCGAACGTGATCTGGGCAAGCCAGTGTATTCCGCGGTGCAGGCCTCGGCGTGGCAAGCGTATGAGGTGATGGGGGTTGATCCGAAAATCATGGATTGCGGCAGCCTGCTGCGTAAATTGTCCGAGCCGGGTTCGCACAAGAAGCCGGCGAGGAAGCTGCGCTCGGCGTAGGAAAACGCCGTCCCTCATGATTTTCAACAGCCAGAGCGGCCTGATTGACACAGGCGACCGCACGCGTGATGCCGCCTGGGCGCAGTGGTACTTCGAGCACTTGCGCATTATGGCCACGGTGCCGGGCGTATTTTCAGCGCAGCGGTTTATCACCGCGCACACCGGCCATCCGCCGTCGCTGGCGATGTATGGCGTGGCGTCGGCGGAAGTGTTTAAGGGCGAGTATTACCTCAGCGTGCGCGGCATGGGTGAGTGGCTGCCGTTGATCGACCGGCGGTGGTATCGTCGCAATCTGTTTGACGGGTTGGATGTCGCACCGGTGGTGAGCGAAGATCAAGTGCTGTTGGTTGCGGATCGTGATGCGCCGGACGTTGCGCTGGCTTTCACCTGGCTCAAGGTTGCTGGCATAGATCGTTCAACGCCCTATCGCGGCATAGCGGTCATGAATAAGAACGCAGTGCCTGCATTGCCGGAAGATGTTGCTATCTACGCGCCGGCATCAAAGCCCTACGTGAATGCGATGGAGAAAATGAATAAATGAAAACGATAGCTTGCAGTTGCATTGCCATGGCAATGGCGCTGGGCGTGTTGTGCGCGAGTGGTGCCCACGCCCAGGCCACTTCGACAGGCTCAGGACAGGCGTGGCCCGCAAAAACCATCCGCTGGATCGTGCCGTGGCCGCCGGGCGGCGGCGCGGATGTGCTGTCGCGCATTTTGCAGCCGTCGCTATCCGAAGCGCTGGGCCAGCAAATCGTTATCGACAATCGCGGCGGCGCGGCGGGCAACATCGGCGCCGAGATCGCTGCGAAATCACCGCCCGATGGCTACACCATCGTGTTCGCGTATTCAGGCACGCACTCGGTGAATCCGCATATCTACCGCAAGATGCCGTTCAGGGAGAGCGACTTCGCGCCAATTATCTGGAATGCCTCGGTGCCGCAGGTGGTGGTGGTGCATCCGTCGCTGCCGGTCAGGACGGCGAAGGATATTGTCGCGCTGGCCAAATCAAAGCCCGAGCAATTTACCTACGGCTCCAGTGGCAACGGCGCGATCAATCACCTGGCCGGCGCGTTGTTCGCCTCGACGACCGGCGCGCCGCTGACCCATGTGCCATACAAGGGCGGCGGTCCGGCGGCGATCGCGCTGATGGGCGGTGAAATCGCTATGATTTTCGGCGAGCCGGCGACCATCGTGCAGCATATCAAATCCGGCAAAATGAAAGCCATCGCGGTGACCAGCGGCAAGCGCGCGCTGGCCTTGCCTGATTTGCCGACGTTGCAGGAAGCCGGCATCAACGGCTTTGACGTAACCTCGTGGAACGGCATGCTGGCGCCGGCAGCAACACCCCCCGACATCATCAAACGCCTGAATGCGGAGTTCAACCGCATTATCAGCACGCCGGAAATGAAAAAACGCATGATCGAAAACGGTTACGAACCGGTGGGCGGCGCACCGGAGAAATTCGGCGATTTCATACGCGCGGAAATCGCCAAGTGGGCACCGGTAGTGAAAGCGGCGAATATACGCGTGGACTAGGAGCACACAATGGCAAAAGGATTACTGGCCGCCGGTTTCAACTACAGCGGGGTGGATGCGGGCGAGTTCAACGATTGGTATGACACCGAGCACCTGCCCGAACGGCACCGCTGCAAGGGCTTCATCAACGGCGTGCGCTGGGAGAGCGTGGATGATCCCAAGGTGGCGATTGCGACGTACGATCTGGAGTCCCATGCGGTGCTGCACAGCGCGCCGTATGAGGCCATTGCGCGCGACAACCTGTCGCCGTGGAGCAAGCGCGTGACCTCACGGCTGCAACGCCTGTTGCGTATCGAGGGCGAGCAACTGGTGCCGGGCGATCAAGTCATGCGCGGCACCACCAACTACCTGATGATCAACGCCTGCAATTTGAAGCCCGACGCGATCACCGAAGTGCAGCGTTGGTATCGCGAGGAACACATCCCGCGTCTGGGTGCAGTAGCGGGTTGTGTGTCGGCGCGGCATTTTTTCTCGCACTCGGGCACGCACAACAGCATCGGGATTTATGAGCTTGAGCGCGCTGAAATCTGTGCCTCAGAGGTGTGGAAAGAAGCGGCGACTACGCCATGGACGATAAGGGTGCGTCCGCATTTAACCGACCAGTTTCGCGTGGTGCTGAAACGCTATCAGCGCGCGGCGTAAACCCGGAAAAAACTCACCGCAGCGTGTAGCCCGTAAGGAGCGCAGCGTATTACGGGATTGTTGCGGCCCCGTAATACGCTGCGCTCCTTACGGGCTACCAGACTACTGTTTTCGCGTGAAGATGCCGCACACCGGGTGCGGTCAACCGGGCGCGCGGCAGCTGCGTTTCACGTATACGCCCCGAAACCCGGGTGATGCCATTCACACCCAGCACCTTGAAAGGAAACAGCATGAACAAGATTCTGTCCGCGTTGAGCGCAGCCCTTTTCGCGGCGGTTACGCTTAGCGCCGCGGCGCAGGCGCCTTCCGCACCGATAGCCCCGGCGCAACCGGCGGCCCCTGCTGCCGCGCCCGCCAAAGCCGACACCCCGAAAGCGGAAAAAAGAAAAGCCAAAAAAGGCGCCAAGAAAGCGAAAAAAGCCAAGGGTGCCGCCAAAAAAGCGGGAAAGGCCGGCAAAGCTGATGCAGCCGCGCCGGCTGCAAAATAATCAGCCTTTAAGTTAGTAATAAGCCCAGGGCCGTTCAGACGCGTTGCACGATTGCAGCGTGTTTGGGCGGCCCTGATGCTTGGAGCGGTAACGAAGACAGCAACATACGACTCTGTATTGGGTGGCTACAGGCTTTTTCCAGGTTGAGTTACACTGGAACGGCCCGCCACAACGGCTGGAGAAAACTTCGTGAAAAACAAATACTCAGGTTTTACCGCCGCGATCTGGTTGAGTGCCGCTTTATGGCCAGCGGCGAGCGGCGCACAGACGTTTCCCACCCGCCCGATACGTTGGCTGGTGCCGGTACCGGCGGGCGCCACCACCGATATCGTCACGCGCATCGTGGCGCAGAAGATGAGCGATGCCTTCGGCCAGCAGGTGGTAGTGGATAACCGCCCCGGTGGTGTGATGACCATCGCCACCGATCTGGTGGCGAAAGCCCTGCCTGACGGCCACACCATAGCCACCCTGCTCACCCCAACCGCGGTCAATCCGTATGTGCTGAAAAATCTGCCGTACAACACCGAGCGCGACCTGCAGGCGGTGAGCCAGATGGTCGCGGTGCCGGGCGTGATGACCATGAACCCCGGCGTGCCTGCCAGCAACCTGAAAGAAGTGATCGCGCTCGCCCGAGCGAAGCCCGGCACCTTGAACTACGGTTCGCCCGGGCAACTGACCTCGGGCCACCTGTCGATGGAGTTGCTGAAGCTGAATGCCGGCATCAACATCCAGCATATCCCGTATAAAGGCGGCGCACCGGCGATTGCCGACATGATCGGCGGGCAGATTCAGTTTCTGATCAGCGGCCCGCCGGGCGTGCTGCCGCACATCAACGCCGGACGGCTGAAAGCGATAGCCACCACCTCCGCCAGGCGTTCGCCGGGACTGCCCAACACGCCAACCTTCATCGAATCCGGCGTCCCCAACTTCGACACCTCTGAGTGGTATGGCGTATTCGCGCCCGCCCACGTGCCCAAACCCATACTCAACAAACTCGTCGGCGAGATCGCGCGCATCGTCAAACTCCCCGAGGTGGCGGAGAAGCTGTCCGCGCAAGGCGCAATTCCGGTGGGCAGCAACGCCGAAGAGTTTGCGCGCTTTGTTAAAGCGGAGATGAATTTGTGGGGGAATGTGGCGCGGAAAATTGGCATGAAGCCGGATTGAGATGACTAGAGAACCGTTGATGGAACAGTCAAACAACGTTATACGCGAGCGCCCGCTGGATGAGGTGAAGGCGGAAATCACGCGGCGTGCCGGCCATCTGAATCCGCTCGACGGTATACGCGCTGCGGACGCCGCCCGTATAGCGCAGGCGCTGACCAGCCTCGATCGCGACGAGTGGGCGCGCGCGTGGTCCAAATTTGGATTCGAGTACGAGCGCCAGGCGGACGCGCTGGAACAAAGCGGTGACCACAAAACGCGATGCCGTGAACTCTATGAACTGGCGTTTCACTATTTTCGCGTTGGCCGTTATCCCTGTGCGGGATCAGAGGGGCAGGCGCAGGCGTACCGCGATTCGGTGCGGGTGTTCCGCAAGGCCGCGCGCTACTTTGATCCGCCGCTGGAAATCATCCAGATTCCTTTTGGTGACAGTAAGTTGACCGGTTACTTGCAGATTCCGCCGGGGATCAACAAGCCGCCGGTCGTCATGCACTGGGGCGGCGTCGACGGCTGGAAGGAAGATCGCCAGCGCGCCCATGCGCGCTTGAATCGTGCCGGCATTGCGGGCTTCGCCATCGACATGCCGGGCACCGGCGAGAGCCCGGTCTTGTTCACTGCTGCCGTTGCGACACGCACGTTTTCGGCGCTGATCGATTATTTGTTGAAGCGCCGCGATATCGATGCCACGCGTTTGGGCGTGTGGGGCGGCAGCTACGGCGGCTATTGGGCTGCCAAGCTCGCGTATGTGGAAGTGAAGCGCCTGAAAGCCGCGGTGTTCCATGGCAGCAATGTGCATTACGGCTTTCAGGAAGACTGGCTGCGCCCGGCGCTCACCGAAAAAGCCTCGGCCGCGATCTTCGGCCCGATCGGGCTGTTCCAGGCGCGCAGCAAGGCGATGGGCGTCAAGTCGCTGGAAGAATTTCTGCGCGTGGCGCCCGCGCTGTCGCTCAAACAACAGGGATTGCTGGACAAGCCCTCGGCGCCGATACTTTGCGTGAACGGCAAGCTGGACGATCAGGCGCCGGTGGAGGACATCTACCTGTTGCTGGAGCACGGCAATCCCAAGGAAGCGCGCATTTATCCGCAGGGCGGCCACATGGGGCGCGGCGGCGGCGTGAAGGACGAAGAGATCGCTGACATGATTACCGCGTGGCTGAAGTTGAGGCTGGCGTAGGTTGGGCTGAGCTTGCGAAGCCCAACACCCACCGCAAAATCCAAACCACAAAATTGCCGGTTATGAGTGCCGCGTGCCAGTCGCGTGTCGTTGGGCTTCGCACGCTCAGCCCAACCTACAAAACTATGCAAAAGTTACCCAAACGGAAATCCAGGAATGATCCAAAGTCGCGTGCGTTGCCGGCGTAAGCGCGGAGTAACGTTCGCGCTGTGCTGCGTACTGTCTGCTGTCGCGCAGGCGCAACCGTATCCCACTCGCCCGCTGCGGCTGATCGTGCCGTTTCCGCCCGGCGGCGGCAATGACATTCTTGCGCGTGCAGTCGGGCAGCGCCTCGCGGAATCCATCGGCCAGCAGGTGATCGTCGATAATCGCGGCGGCGCGGGCGGCATGGTGGGCGGGCAGATCGCCGCCACCGCCGACCCCAATGGCTACACGCTGTTTCTCGGCAGCCTTGGCAGTCTTGCACACAATCCAGCGCTGCGGCCCAACAATCCGTACCATCCGCCGCGCGATTTTGCCGCAGTGTCGCTGCTTGCCACCTCCGCGTTTATCCTGGTTGCACATCCGGCCGCGCCCGCCTCGATAAAAGAGTTGCTCACGGTGGCGCGCGCAAAACCGGGTGCGCTTAACTACGGCTCGGCGGGCACCGGCTCGTCGCTGCACCTGACCGGCGAACTGTTCAAGCACGCTACCGGGGTCAACCTGGTGCATGTTGCTTACAAAGGCACGGCGCCGGCCATCACCGAATTGATGGCGGGCCAGGTGCAGATCATGTTCAGCACCATGCCGCCGGCGCTGCCGCAAGTGAAAGCCGGCAAGCTGCGCGCGCTGGGCGTCACTAGTGAGAAGCGCGCAAAAGTTGTCCCCGATACGCCTACGATACAGGAGGCAGGTGTGGCAGGTTTTGCCGTCGAAAACTGGCAGGGCATCGTGGTGCCGGCGAAAACGCCCGCTGCTATTGTTGAGCATCTGCGCCGGGAAATTACCAGGGTGCTGGCGCAACCGGCGATGATCAATGTGCTCAGTACACAAGGGCTGGATGCCGCTAGTACTACGCCCGCCGCATTCGATCAACTGATACGCAGCGAAATCGACAAATGGCGCAAGCTGGTGCAGGTGGCGAATATACGCGTAGAGTGATACGACTAAGGAAATTTTCATGAAATTCAGCAACTTTCTGTTCCCCGCGTCGATGGACGCGAACAAAGACCAGCAGATCATCAGCGAAACGATGCGCGAGGCGCAACTCTGCGATGCGCTCGGCATGGACATGTTATGGCTGGCGGAACACCATTTTGACGGCATCTGCGCCTATGTTGATCCGGTGACATTTGCCGCCGCGCTGGCGGCGAGCACCAAACAAATCCACATCGGCTTCGCGGTGGCGCAAATGTCGCTGCATCACCCGATACGCATGGCCGAGCAAATGGCGCTGATCGACAACATCAGCAAAGGCCGGCTGGTGGTGGGGCTGGGTCGCGGCACGGCGTACAACATTTATGACTATCAGGGTTACGGCATTGATCCCAAGGAGGCCTACGAGCGCCTGCTCGAAGCCGAAGACATCATGATCAAAGCCTGGACCACTGAGAACTACGAGCATAAGGGCAAGTACTGGAACCTCAAGCTGCCGCAGCTGCGTCCGCGCCCGTACACTAAACCGCATCCGGCGATAGTGCGTGCGTGCTCGGGCGAAGAAGCCATGCTCGGCATGGCGCGCGAGGGCCGGCCGTTCCTGATGAATATTCAGTCGAACGAAGTGACGCAACACCGCATGGATTTGTATCGCAAGACGCTGCGTGAATGCGGCTACGATGAAGCCACGGTGGCGCGCAACGTCGACAACACCTGGGTGTGGCGCAATATTTTTGTCGGTGAAACCGATGCCGAGGCCGAACGTATTGCGATGCCCGCATGGGAAACGCAGCAGGCATTTCGCGAGGCCATGCGCAAGAAGGTCTACGCCGAGCAGGGCTTGATGCTCAAGGCCGAGCCGGTGACCCCGGCGCGCAATCAGCAGCAGCACTCGATTTTGTGCGGCTCGCCGGATACGGTCGCCGCAGCGATCGCGGAAATTGACAAAATTGGTGTCGGCGGATTGATACTGGTGTTTCGTCTAGGACCTATGCCTTATGAGGTGGCCGCCAACAGCATTGAGCTATTCATGAAGAAGGTTGCGCCGGAGTTTCAGCGTAAGAAGGCATAGTCTAGACGCCTTCGCTAGTCTTGAGTTTGAGAGAAATATCACTTTCCGGGCGATGAGTTGAAAATCGCCGCATAATGTTCTTTGTTAAACGCAAAGCAGTCATGGCAAAAGAATCTATACCCATGACGTGTGACCGCAACCAGGGAGATTTTTGATGTATGTCACTTCGATCCCCGAGAATGCCGAGTTCGACTACGTCATCGTAGGTTCAGGCTCGGCGGGATGCGCGCTCGCCAATCGCCTCAGCGAAGACGGCCGCCATCGCGTGCTGTTGCTGGAGGCGGGCGGGCGCGATGATACGTACAAGATTCACGTCCCGCTGATGGTCGCCCACGTGCTCAACGATACGCGCTGGACCTGGCAATATCTGACAGAGCCGCAGACCCATCTGAACGGCCAGCAAACCAAGTGGGCACGCGGCCGGGTGATCGGCGGCTCGAGTTCGATCAATGGCATGATATTCGTGCGTGGCGATCCGCGTTTGTACGACGCCTGGCGCGACGAATTGGGGTGCGCGGGCTGGGGATATCAGGACCTGCTGCCCTTCTTCAAGCGGCTCGAGGACTGTCCGGACGGTGATCCGGCGGTGCGCGGCCGCGGCGGCCCCATTCATTGCACAATGCTCAAGCATTTCGACGCCTTGTCGGACGCGTACCTTGCCGCATGCGGCGAGATGGGCTACAGAGTCGGCGAAGACTACAACGACGGCGTTAATTACGAAGGGGCGTTCAACGTGCAGATGTCGACGCGCCGGGGATTTCGCAATAGCTCGGCGGTCGGCTATCTGGAACCTGCGCGCAAGCGGCCCAACCTGACCGTGCTGCCCAACGCAGTGGCGGCGCGTGTGCTGCTCGAGAACAAACGCGCGACGGGCATCGAATACAGGCAGGGCGAGGCCACGCGCAAGGTGCTCGCGCGCCGCGAGGTCGTGCTGTCGGCCGGCCCGATGGCGTCGCCGCATCTGCTGGAACTGTCCGGCATAGGCAACGAGGCGATCCTGCGCCAGCACGGTGTCGACGTCGTGCACCACCTGCCGGGTGTCGGCGAGAACCTGAGCGACCACCCGAACACCCGACTCACCTACGAATGCTCGCAACCGATCACCATCAATGATGTGCTGCGCAGCCCATGGCTCAAGTTCAAGGAAGGCCTGAAGTTCGCATTCAATCGCGGTGGCCTGCTGTCGATTTCATCGTCGACCGTACAGGCGCACGTGCGCAGCAGTTCGCACGCCGATTCGCCTGACATCGTGTTGCGCCTGCAGCCGCTGTCGGGCAAGGACCGCTACGCGCGCACGCCCGACAAGGGCCTCGATCCGTTTCCGGGATTCACGATAGGGGTGACGCTCATACGGCCGCGTTCACTAGGCTCCCTGCATCTCCAGTCGCGCGATCCGCTGCAGCCTGCGAAGATGGACCCGCGTTATCTTTCCCATGAAGCCGACACACAGCTCTTTCTGGACGGCGTGGGGCTGGCGCGCAAGCTCGCGCAGCAGCCGTCGCTCAAGCCGCTGGTCGTGCGCGAAACGCGGCCCGGGCCGGAAGTCCAGGACGACGCGGGGCTGCTCGACTATATCCGATCGACCGTGCAGACCGCCTGGCACCAGGTGGGAACGTGCAAGATGGGTGTCGACAGGGCGGCGGTGGTCGATCCCGAGCTGCGCGTCCACGGCATCGCCAGCCTGCGCGTGGTGGATTCTTCGATCTTCCCGACGATACCGTCGACCAATACCAATATCCCGTCGATCGCCACCGGTGAAAAAGGTGCGGATTTGATACTCGCGGCGGCGCGCACGCAGGCGTAGACACCCGAGGAGACGCAACATATGACGGCTTTCTCAAGCGCGGCCCGGATTGCGATCCTATGCGTGTGGGTGGCTTTGTCCACCGCTTCTTTCGCCCAGCAGACCTATCCCGTCAGATCGATCCGCTTGATCGTACCCTTTCCGCCGGGGGGAAGCATCGACCCGGTCGCCCGCTTGCTTGCTCCGAAGCTGACCGAAAGCTGGGGTCAGCAAGTGATCGTGGACAACCGCTCCGGAGCCAATGGCGCGATCGGCACCGAACTCCTGGCCAAGGCGGCGCCCGACGGCTACACGCTCATATTGCTGGGAGGCGGCACGCATGTCATCAACGCTTTGCTGGTGCGCAATCTCCCGTATGACAGTGTCAAGGATTTCGCACCGGTGGCAACGGTACAACGCAGCGACTACGTGCTGGTCGTCCATCCTTCCCTGCCTGTCAACAACCTCAAGCAGCTTGTCGCGCTTGCGAAAGGCAGACCGGGGCAGATAAGTTATGCCTCGGCAGGCAACGGGAACATGAACCACCTGGCTGCTGAGCTGTTCAACATGCTCACCGGCGCCAAGACCCTGCATGTTCCCTACAAGGGTGGCGGCCAGGCGCTGATCGATCTCATGGGAGGCCAGGTGCACATGCATTTCGCCGTCGTGATCTCCGCCCTTCCTCACATCAGGTCCGGCCGCCTGAAGCCGCTGGCCATCGGTGGCGAGACGCGCTTCCCGGCACTGCCGCAAGTTCCCACCTTCACCGAGGCGGGTCTGCCCGGCTTCCGCTTGCAGCCTTGGCAGGGCATCCTCGCACCGGCCCGCACGCCAAAGCCCATCATCGACCGGCTGGCGGCAGAGACATCCAGGATCGTAGTGCTGCCCGAGATCACGGAACGTATCACCGGCTGGGGCTCGCAACCGCTAGTATCGACACCAGAACAATTCGCTGCGCTGATGGCGGCGGACTTCACGAAGTTCGCAGAGATCATCAAGACCGCGAACATCAAGACCGAGTGAGCGCGAACGCCAGATCATACCTTCCGTCTGAGGCGGTGGTGCTGCCTACGGCGACGGTAACATTCTAAAAACAACAGGTTATTTTATCTCGTGTCTGACCCAATTGCGTTCGTTCACACCTTGCAGCCTCGTAAGATAGGCAAGAGTCAAGGTTGACCTACCCCGGTTTGTCGGTAAACTGCAGGTTCACTATTCAGGGCGCCTTACGGGCACCGCACGCGGTATCCGCCGCAGCGCGGTGCGCGATAGACCGAGTAGACGGTATCACCCGAGACCTTAATTGCCATGACAATGCAATCCATTGAGCGCAAGTTTTTTTTGCTCATTGCGGTGATCGGCGCGCTGGCAATTCTGAGTTCGACGCTGTCGAAAACACCGGTACTGCCGCTGTTCGCGCTGTCGTTGGGGGCAACGGCCCAGGAGATCGGCTGGATTGTCATCGCCTCGACCGTTCCGGGAATACTGATCAGCTTTCCGGCAGGTGCCATCGCCGATATGCTTGGCAAGCGCCGGGTGATCATGGCCTCGCTGGTCGTGTTCGCCACCGCGCCTTTGCTCTATCTGCTGGTCACCACAAGTTGGCAACTGATGGCGGTACGCTTCTATCACGGCTTCGCAACGGCGATCTTTGGTACCGTCGCCGCTGCGGCAATCGCTGAACGCTACCCTGAACAGCGCGCAGCGATGCTGTCGACATACTCTTCGGCCACCATTGTCGGCCGCTCGATTGCACCGTTCCTCGGCGGTTTTCTGATTTCCGTGGCGAGTTTTCAATCGGTGTATGTCGCTTGCGCGGTGAGCGGAATGCTCGCCTTGTTCGCCGGCATTCTGCTGCCGCGCGAGGTGCGGCCCAAACTGCACGGGCGCGCCATGCCGCAATTCTTCTCCGCGTTAGGTACGGTGCTGGGCAATAGGGACATCCTGCTCACCAGCACCGTCGAGGCCGCGCAGTTCCTGGTGTTCGGCGCGGTCGAAGCCTTTCTCGCGCTGTACGCGGTATCGGTCGGGATTTCGGCCTGGCAAATCGGCATTATTCTCGGCATACAACTGATCAGCGTGATTGCGGTCAAGCCCGTCATGGGCACGCTGTCCGACCGCTGGGGGCGTCGCACAATCATCCTGCCGGGACTGGCAATCGGCGTTGTCAGTGTCGCCGCGATACCGTTCGCGCGCGACGTGTTCACGTTGTCTTTTCTGAGTCTGTTGTTCGGCATCGGTTTTGCGACCGTCACTTCGTCCACATCTGCGCTGGTCGCAGATCTCTCCAAGCAGGGTCAGTTCGGCGCCTCCATCGGGGTGCTGCGCACGATAATGGATGTGGGTCAGACCATCGGGCCAGTGCTGACCGGTTTTCTCGTCGCAAGGTCGGGTTACGACGTCGCCTTTACCGTGCTCGCGGCGGTGCTTGCGTGCAGCGCCGTACTGTTCATGTTGGGGCCAAAACGCAGCGGGTGACCATCGGTGATGCAAACCCGCCCCGAACAACTACGAGCGCTTATCGGGAAAGTAATATAGGAAATCTGAGGTTACTGACGCGCGCCGCGAAAACCGCTAGTATCCACGTCACCCCTTTCAGTCTGAAATCATTCGCGTGCTTGCTGCGGCAGCGCTTGCCGCACTATTACCCTAGAAACGGCAGTTGACCGCTCGCGATGCTACCAACCTCTTGATGGCCTTACAGTTTTTCATGCTATCAACGATCACCCGTTTGGTGACAGCGCTACGGGGCGGATCGCACGGTTCTGGCGGCGCATGGCTGCGTTGCAACTCCTTGGAATGGAACAACCATTCCGCGTCGTCGCGCCTTGCCCTGCACCTCCATAACCGC
>CAMATZ010000059.1 GCA_945861275.1 Bordetella parapertussis | reverse complement strand
GTGACAGCGCTACGGGGCGGATCGCACGGTTCTGGCGGCGCATGGCTGCGTTGCAACTCCTTGGAATGGAACAACCATTCCGCGTCGTCGCGCCTTGCCCTGCACCTCCATAACCGCACGCTCCACCCCGTCCAACTACCGTTTCTAGGTTAAAACAGGATTTCCGCTGTGAGCATCAAGCCGCAAGACTTCGATTTCATTCGCCGTCGTGTATTGCGCGCGATTTCGAGCAATCGTGCACCGGGGATGAATTTCGCCGGCTATTTTCTCGGCTTCACGCCGCGGCGGTTCGCGACCGACGGCGTCGAATTCACGCTCGAGGCCGCGCCCCATTGCACCGACGCTGACGGCATCGTCAATCGCGCGGCGCTGCTGTTCGCCGCCGACACCACGCTGGCGGCGGCGAATCGGGTGTTTCTTGATCCGAACGTGCGCACTGCCACGCTGATGATCAGAGTGGAGTTCACCGGCGAACCCGCGCGCGGCGTGCTCGAGGCCAGCGCGCGCGGCAGCGGCTTTTCGCCGCGCACCGCACTGCCGGAGAGTGTGTGCGCCGGGCGCATGGTTTGCAACGCCCGCGAGGTGATGCGCATGTCGGGCACCTGGGTGTCGCCGCCGGCGCCCCAAGGCGCGGTGATGCAGGGTCTGCCGTGGGAAGGCGGGCTGGATGGCGCGCAATTACCTTTGCTCAAAAAGAAAGATCTCGATTCTGCGGAAAAAGCCCTGCTCCGCCGCGTCGAAAAAGCCCTGCGCATCGCAAAAAACGGCGACTTGCTCTCGATCCTGTGCGCCCCGGTGGTCAAGCGCACCTCCAGCGGCGCCAGCGGCCGACTGGTGGTGGGCATGCCTGTGGGAAACCGCGTCGGCCACGTGCAGGGCGGATTCTTGATTCACGCCGCGCTCGCCACAGCAGAAGCCGCAGTGCCGGAGCACCCCATCCTCACCGGCGCCTCGGCGTGGTACATCAGCCCCGGCATGGGCAAAGTCATCACCTCGCGCTCAACTATCCTGCAAAGCGGCCGCAACGTCGCGGTGGTGCGCACCGAGTTGTTCGGGGCCGGTCGCAAGCGGGTGCTGGAGGTGGTTTCCAATCATGCGGTGGGGGCAACGGGCAGGGAGTAGTCAGCTTGGGCGCAACGCCGTGGCGGTGCTGGAAACGGCGGCGTTCGAGAGTGCGCCAGCGCTGGTTCAAGCCCCCGCGGCAAACCCCAACTGCCGCCAGGCCTCGTACACAACCACCGCCACGGCATTGGATAAATTGATACTGCGTGCCGCCGTGCGCATGGGTATGCGTATGCGTTGTTCCGCCGGCAGCGCGTCGATCAACGGCTGCGGCAAACCGCGGCTTTCGGGGCCGAATACGAACACATCGTTTTCGCGATACGCGGGCGCATCATGCCGCTGCAAGCCGCGTGTGGTTACCGCGAATAACCGACGCCCATCGAAATGCGTCTGGCACGCGCGCCAATCCTCGTGCTGGATGACCTCGGCAAATTCACGGTAATCCATGCCCGCTCTGGCGAGTTGTTTGTGCGAAATGGAAAACCCCAGCGGTTTGACCAAATGCAAGCGTGCGCCGGTGTTGACGGCGAGGCGCATGGCGTTGCCGGTGTTGGGTGGAATCTCCGGCTGGTAGAGAACGATGTCAAACATCGGGCTCACGCAGTCTGAACGCATCCGGCAGCGTGCGCGCAACCATGATCCCGGTGACGCGCGACGCGCCTGCGCGCTTCAAATTGCGTGCGAGTTCGTTGAGGGTGGCGCCCGTGGTCATCACGTCATCGACGACGGCGACGTGAAGGCCTGCGAAATCTTCATCGCAGACGAAGGCTTTGCGCATGTTTTTCGCGCGTTCTTTCCACGGCAGCGCAGCCTGCGGCGCGGTGTCGCGCACTTTGCGGCAGGCACGTGGCATGAGCGTTATACCGGTGATTTTTGCAACATGGCGCGCGATTTCCTGCGCCTGATTGAAGCCGCGTTCACGCAGACGCGCATCCGCCAAAGGCATGGGAATGATTACGTCGGGGCGTTCGTCGAGGCACTGTGCAAGGGCGCTGCCGAACAGCGGCGCCACCGCCAGCAGGCTGCGATATTTGAGTGCCTGCACCAGTGCGTCGGCCGGAAAGGCGTAGGTAAAGGACGCGCACACATGGTCGTAGGCGGGCGCATCGCTGAGGCACCTGCCACAGCGTGTGCCGGCGGTAACCGGCAATGCGCAGGTGTCGCAGTAGCCCCCGTGTGCGCCCGCGAGCCGCGGCAGGTCGGCGTCGCACGGCGCGCACAGCAAAGCGCCGGCGCTGGGGCCGCTGCATAACAGGCACGACGGTGCAATCAGGTGTTGTATAAAATTTGTACACCTGACCAAAAAACCAGCCTGCAAATTTGACAAGGGAGACTTCATTACGGATGATGCAAGTTATTAAAAATATTGAGTTTTTGCCATGGACACCGCTAATTCCTCCGCACCAGCAGCCAGTGTCGCGAACGTTCCGGTCGCAGGTTGGAGCGTAGATCAGGTCGCCGCACTCCTGGACCTGCCGCTGAATGATCTCATTTATCGCGCGCAGACGGTTCACCGCGCGCATTTTGACGCCAACGCGGTGCAGCGCTCCACCCTGTTGTCGATCAAGACCGGTGGCTGCCCCGAAGATTGCGGTTATTGTCCGCAGGCGGCGCGCTATCACACCGGCGTGGACAATGAAGACATCCTGTCACTCGCACAAGTGGTGGCGGCAGCGCAATGCGCCAAAGAAAATGGCGCGACGCGGTTTTGCATGGGTGCGGCGTGGCGCGGGCCCAAGCAGCGTGACCTCGACAAAGTGGTCGAAATGGTGCGCGCTGTTCGTGATCTGGGCATGGAAACCTGCGCCACGCTGGGCATGCTCAAGGCGGGTCAGGCGGAGCAATTAAAAACCGCGGGCCTTGATTACTACAACCACAACATCGATACCGCGCCGGAGTTTTACAGCGAGATTATTACCACGCGCACGCAGCAGGATCGGCTGGATACGCTGTCGCGCGTGCGTGATGCCGGCATGCATGTGTGTTGCGGGGGCATTGTGGGCATGGGCGAAACGCGGCGTGCGCGCGCGGCGCTGATCGTGCAGTTGGCGAATATGGATCCGTATCCTGAGTCGGTGCCGATCAACCATCTGGTGCAGGTGGCAGGCACGCCGCTGCACGGTATCGAGCAACTCGATTTGCTGGAGTTTGTGCGCACCGTGGCGTGCGCACGCATCACCATGCCCAAAGCGATGGTACGCCTGTCGGCGGGGCGCCAGGAAATGCCCGAAGGCATACAGGCGCTGTGTTTTCTGGCGGGCGCCAATTCAATTTTTTATGGCGAAAAACTGCTGACTACCGGCAACCCCGAAGTCGAACGCGATCAGGCTTTGTTTGCAAAGCTGGGCCTGCGTGCGATGCCAGTGAAGGGTGCATGATTGCGGATGAAGGGCGCATCCCTATGCCTTTCTCCGCCCTGTTTGAGGACCTGACGGCACTCGACGAAAAAGGTCTGCGCCGCCGCCGCCGCACGCTCGATTGCGCGCAGACCGCGCATGTAACCGTCGATGGCAAGAAATACCTCGCGTTTTGCAGCAACGACTATCTAGGGCTTGCCAGTCATCCGGCGTTGATCGCTGCCGCGCAGGCCGGCGCAACGCAGTATGGCGTGGGCGCCGGCGCGTCGCATCTGGTGCTGGGGCATACACGCGCGCATGACGAATTGGAGCAGCAACTGGCGGCGTTCGTCGGCTTGCCCCGCGCGCTGCTTTTTTCAACGGGTTATATGGCGAATTTGGGCATTGTGACCGCACTGCTGGGGCGTGACGACGCGGTGTTTGCCGACCGGCTGAATCATGCTTCGCTCAACGACGCGTGTTTGCTGGCGCGCGCGCAGTTCAAGCGTTATGCCCACAATGACCTGGCACAACTGGAGCGCCTGCTGGCCGCGACCAAGGCGCGCCGCAAATTGATTGTTGTGGATGCGGTGTTCAGCATGGATGGCGATATTGCGCCGGTGCCGGAGCTCCTCTCGCTCGCCGAGCGTTATGACGCGTGGCTGCTGCTCGACGATGCGCATGGCTTTGGCGTGCTGGGCACGGGCGGGCGCGGCGTGCTGGAGCATTTTGCTATTCGTTACACCTCGCGCATTATTTACATGGCCACACTGGGCAAGGCGGCGGGCGTTTTCGGCGCGTTTGTCGCGGGGCACGACCCGCTGATCGAAACGCTGATGCAGCGCGCGCGCAGTTATATCTATACCACGGCGATGCCGCCATTGCTGGCGTGTGCGGTGTCGAAAAGTATAACTTTGATCGCCGCTGGCGCGCCGCTGCGCAAACGCTTGTCAGAAAATATTATTCTATTAAAACAAATGCTTGCGCATGGCCAACCCGAGGGCTGGCGGCTGCTGCCTTCGCTCACGGCGATACAGCCGCTGGTGATCGGCGACAACCATGCGGCGACCGCAGTCGCGGAAAAACTCGCCGCGCGCGGGGTGCTGGTTCCCGCCATTCGTCCGCCGACAGTGCCGCCAGGGACGGCGCGACTGCGGATATCGTTGTCGGCGGCGCACGCGGCTGACGACGTGCGGGTACTGTGCCATGCACTGTGTGACGTAAGCCAGGCGGTTCATTAACAATGCCGGCCGGCGGACCTCCCCTGGTATTGCTGCACGGCTGGGCCAGCCACGCACAGGTGTTTCGCGGGTTGGCGCGTGCGCTGGAGAAACGCTTTCGCGTTCAGGTAATGCCGTTGCCCGGCTACGGCAACGCCGCGCCCTGCGCACCCTATACGCTGGAGCACATCGCGGATACGCTCGCGGCCAGCGCGCCGCAGCAGTGCAGTGTGGTGGGCTGGTCGCTGGGCGCACAAGTGGCGCTGACCTGGGCGCAGCGCGCGCCGAAGCAGGTGAAGCGCCTGGCGTTGCTGGCCGCTACCCCGAGTTTCACCCAACGCAGCGGCTGGCCGCACGCGGTGACGCCGGTGGTGATGCGCCAGTTCACTTCGGCGATTGGGCGCGATTGTCCGAGCGTGTTGCGCCGCTTTGTAGCGTTGCAATCCCTCGGCGACAAACAGGCGGTGCGGGTGGCGCACAAGTTGCGCACGGCGCTGTTTACAAACCCGCTGCCGGCGCAGGCCGTGCTCGAAAGCGGGCTGGAGATTCTGCGTACTGCTGACTTGCGTGTGCTGTTGCCGTCTATTCAACAACCCACAGTGCTGATACACGGTGAGCACGACGCGGTAACGCCCTGGCGGGCGGGCGAGGTATTGGGTGAGACACTGCCCAACGCGCGGTTTCACAAAATCAGCGGCGCTGCACATGCGCCGTTTTTGTCCGATCCCAATACGGTGGCCGCGCTACTGCACGAATTTCTCGATGAAACCATCGCCGCAGTTTGATAAACGCGCGCTGCGCCATTCGTTCGCGCGCGCGGCGCGCAGCTACGATGCCGCCGCCGTATTGCAACACGAGGTGTGCAGGCGCATGGACGAGCGGCTGGATCTGATTAAACATCTGCCCGCCACCCTGCTTGATGCCGGCAGCGGCACCGGCAATGCGTTGCCCGCGTTGCGCCAGCGCTACCCCAACGCACGCGTGATTGCGCTCGATCTGGCGCTGAGCATGCTGCAACTCGCGCGCGACCGGGCACGCGCGCCGTGGTGGAAATCATGGCTCAAGGCACCCGCAAGCGCGCTGTGCGGCGACATTGAACAACTGCCACTGGTGGGCGCGAGTGTGGACCTGGTGTGGTCCAATCTCGCGCTGCAATGGGTGAACGATCCCGACCAGGCATTCGCCGAGTTTCATCGGGTGCTCGCCCCCGGCGGGTTACTGATGTTCAGCACGTTTGGACCCGATACGCTGAAAGAATTGCGCGCGGCTTTTGCCAGTGCGGCGGGCGTCGACCAGCATACCCACGTCAGCCGCTTCATCGATCTGCACGACATCGGCGATATTCTGGTCAAGCGCGGCTTTGCCGACCCGGTGATGGACATGGAGCCGTTCACGCTGACCTACAGCGATGTGCGCGCACTGATGCACGATCTGAAAGCGATCGGCGCGCATAACGTCACGCGGGAGCGCCCGGCGGGATTAAGCGGTAAATCACGATGGGCGGCGGTAACGGCGGCGTACGAACGGCTGCGGCGCGACGGCAAATTGCCGGCGACATTCGAAGTGGTCTACGGCCACGCCTGGAAACCTCTGCCGCGTATCACGGCCAGCGGCCAGCGCGTGATCGATATCAAGCCATCGCGCGCGAACTGATGTTGACGCCTCACGCCTCACGCCTCATGCCTGACGGCTTTTTCATCACCGGCACCGACACCGGCGTGGGTAAGACGCTGCTGGCGTGTGCGCTGTTGCGCGCCTTTGCGGCACGCGGATTGCGAGTGATCGGCATGAAGCCGGTAGCTGCCGGCGCACAGCAGATCAACGGCGTTTGGATCAACGGCGACGTGGAACAATTAATCTCCGCGAGTAATGTGGAAGCGCCGCGCGACGCCATCAATCCCTACTGTTTTGCGCCGGCGATAGCGCCGCATATCGCTGCCGGCCTGCAAAACAAAGTAATTGAAAACAAGTGCCTACTCGACAACTATCAACGCTTGTCGGCGCTCGCTGACGTGGTGGTGGTCGAGGGGGCGGGCGGTTTTTGCGTGCCGCTTAACGATGTTGAGAATAGCGCCGATCTGGCGCGGCAGCTCGCGTTGCCGGTGTTGCTGGTAGTGGGGTTGCGGCTCGGTTGTCTGAATCATGCCCTGCTCACCTATGAAGCGATACGCGCGCGCGGACTTACACTCGCAGGCTGGGTCGCCAATCAAATTGATCCCGCGATGGCGCACACGGATGCCAATATCGCCGCATTGCAGGCCCGGCTCGACGCGCCGCTGATCGCGCGCGTTGCGTTTTGCGATGTTCCCGATGCTGCCGCAATCGCGCTGCAAGTTAACCTGAAGCACCTCGGCGCGCTGCTGTAGCTTGAAAAATGCCGCGTGTCAATGCGCTCGTGTACCGAGTAATCTCGCGGATTCAAAGGGTTACAAGGTTGCTTCGAAACCCCCCGCTGTGTTAAATTCTCACTGTTTTCAGAGGGGCCTGCGCCTTTGTCCAACAACGATCATATTGAGGGCGCTGGTAACCCGGGGGCTGGGGAGTCTGAGGTGTTCGCACTGTGTACGCGCCGCATCAACGCGGTGAGCACGCGTGATGTCGGCACCGTCTTTGGGTCTCTGGCAGCATTTTCACTGATGGTGGCAGTGGTGTTCGCGGCGCACGGCGCGTGGTTGATTTTGCCGTTCGCCGGGCTGGAAGCCATGGCGCTGTATCTGGCGTTCAACTGGGTGGTGCGCCACGCGGACGATTCGGAGCAGTTGGTGATCCGCGGTGACGCGGTGACGCTGGCCGTGCGCGAAGAAGCACACATGCGGCATTACGAATTTAACCGCGTGTGGGCGCGCCTGGTGGTGCAGCGGCGTGAGCGGGAGTTGCGACTGGCGCTGCGCTCGAAAGGCAACGAAGTGGAAGTAGGCCGCTATCTCGACAGCGGCGGCAGGCAAAGATTGGCGCAGGAGCTGAAGTCCAGACTCAATGCGCGCTGATGGCGGAAGCCGAGCGGTAAGACAGGTTGTAACTATCCGGGGGAAGAATGCGTAACAAGCTGGCCAAAATTTTCGCGGCATTGCTGATGGCCCCTGCCATCGCGTTCGCAGATTACAAACTCAACCTTCAGACGCCGAATACCGCGCTGGGTCATACCATATACGATTTGCATTCGATTATCACGTGGATCTGCGTGGTGATTTTCATCGTGGTGTTCGGTTTCATGTTTTATGCGGTGTTCAAGCATCGCAAGTCGGTGGGGCACCCGGCCGCCCATTTCCATGAGCATTTCGGGGTCGAAGTTGCGTGGACCATCGTGCCCTGTTTCATTCTGCTGGCGATGATGTTCCCGGCGACCAAGTCACTGATCATGCTGCGCGACACATCCGATCCGGATTTGACCATCAAGGCCACCGGCTACCAGTGGAAATGGGGCTACGACTACATCAAGGGTGAAGGCGAAGGCATCAGCTTCTTCAGCAGCCTCTCCACGCCGCGCGCGCAAATCGAAGGCACCGAGAAAAAAGGCGAACACTACCTGCTCGAAACCGACACCCATGTGGTGGTACCCGCGGGCAAGAAAGTGCGCGTGCTGGTCACCGCCGCCGACGTGATACACGCGTGGTGGGTGCCGGCGCTGGCAGTGAAGCAGGATGCGGTGCCGGGTTTTATCCGCGATACCTGGTTCAAGGCGGAAGCGCCGGGAATTTTCCGCGGCCAATGCGCGGAACTGTGCGGCAAGGATCACGGCTTCATGCCGATCGTGGTTGAAGTGAAATCGGTTGCCGACTACAGCAAATGGGTGGAAAGCCAGAAAGCCGGTATGAAAAAAGCGGCGGTCGCGGACGCGCCCGATAAGCCGTGGACACTGGATGAATTGAAAGCGCGCGGCGAAAAAGTGTATGCCTCCAATTGTGTTGCCTGCCATCAGGCCTCGGGGGCGGGCACGCCACCGGCATTCCCGGCGCTAACCGGCTCGAAAATCGTTAACGGGCCCAAAGCCGATCAGATCGACCGCGTCATGAACGGCAAGGCCGGCACGGCTATGGCGCCCTTCAAACATCTGTCCGATGCCGATTTGGCGAGCGTGATTACCTACACCCGCAACACCTGGGCCAACAAGACCGGCGACATGGCGACCCCCGCCGAAGTCAAAGCCGCACGTGGCGCCGGGAAATAGGCGGCATCATAAGCATTTGTTTTTAAACAAATTATTTAGAGAACCGGAGTCCAGATGAGCACCGCATCCCACGACCACGCGCACGGACACGCAGACGACGATCACGCGCATGCGCACAAGCCCTACGGCATGATGCGCTGGTTTGGTTCAACCAACCACAAAGACATCGGCACCATGTATTTGTGGTTCAGCTTTTCCATGTTCATGGTTGGCGGCGTAATGGCGCTGATTATCCGCGCCGAATTGTTCCAGCCTGGCTTGCAGATCGTGCAGCCGGAATTCTTTAACTCGATGACCACGTATCATGGCCTGATCATGGTGTTCGGCGCCATCATGCCGGCGTTCGTGGGGTTTGCGAACTGGCTGATTCCGATGCAGATCGGCGCGCCCGACATGGCGTTCCCGCGCATGAACAATCTGTCGTTCTGGCTGTTGCCGCCGGCGGCGCTGCTGTTGATCGCCGCGCAATTCGTGCCGGGTGGCGGCGCGGGCGTAGGCTGGACCATGTACGCACCGCTCACCACGCAGGCGGGCCCGGCGATGGACCTCACCATTTTCGCGGTGCACATACTCGGCATGTCGTCGATCATGGGTTCGATCAATATCATCACCACCATCCTCAACCTGCGCGCGCCCGGCATGGGCCTGATGAAAATGCCGCTGTTTTGCTGGACCTGGCTGATCACCGCGTACCTGCTGGTGGCCTCGATGCCGGTGCTGGCGGGCGCGGTGACCATGACGCTGACCGACCGTCACTTTGGCACCAACTTTTTCAACGCGGCGGGCGGCGGCGACCCGGTGCTGTATCAGCACATTTTCTGGTTCTTCGGCCATCCGGAGGTGTATATCATCGCGATTCCCGCGTTTGGCGTGATCTCGCAGGTGATTCCGGCGTTCTCGCGCAAACCGCTGTTTGGTTACGCCTCCATGGTGTACGCGACATCCTCGATCGCGATTTTGTCGTTCATCGTGTGGGCACATCACATGTACACGGTCGGCATGCCGGTCGAAGCCCAGCTTTTCTTCATGTACGCCACTACGCTGATCGCGATACCTACCGGCGTAAAAGTATTCAACTGGGTGGCGACGATGTGGAAAGGTTCGCTCACGTTCGAGACACCGATGCTGTTTGCGCTGGGCTTCCTGTTCCTGTTTACCCTCGGCGGATTCACCGGGCTGGTGCTGTCCATCGTGCCGGTGGATGTGCAGTTGCATGATACTTATTACGTGGTAGCGCACTTCCATTACGTGATGGTGGCGGGCGCTTTGTTCTCGGCATTCGCGGGCATCTACTTCTGGCTGCCGAAGTGGACCGGCCGCATGTACAACGAGACGCTCGGCCAATGGCATTTCTGGCTGTCGCTGATTTTTTTCAATGTCACCTTCTTTGTGCAGCATTTCCTTGGTCTGGCAGGCATGCCGCGGCGTGTGCCCGACTATGCGCTGCAGTTCACTGAGTTCAACGCCATTTCGTCGATCGGCGCGTTTGGCTTCGGCCTGTCGCAATTGCTGTTCCTCTACATTGTCATTAAATGTATTCGCAGCGGTGAGAAGGCCGAGCAGAAGCAATGGGAAGGCGCCGACAGCCTTGAATGGACGCATCTGCCTACACCGCCGCCGTACCACAGCTTTGTGACGCCGCCGGTGCTGAAGTAGCCGTGCTTTCAGTTGCATTAATCAATGGCGAATGACGTAAAGGAAGATGAGCGTCAGCAACAGATCAAACGCAACATCCGCCTCACCGCAGCGGTGTTGTGGCTGGTAGTTGCCGCTATCTTTTTTTACATGATCGCAAAATATTACTGGCTGACCAGATGACTCCCGGGCAAACCCAGAATACCCAGAAAGCCAACTGGCGGACGTTCGCGCGGCTTAGCGTATTCGCGCTGCTGATGTTCGGTTTCGGTTTTGCCATGGTGCCGTATTACAAAAAGTTCTGCGAAATTACCGGCATCAACAACCTGCTGCAACCGAATGCGCCGGTCGGCAATACGCAGGTCGATAAAACGCGCTGGGTAACGCTGGAGTTCGACGCCAATATTCACGGCATGCCGTGGCAGTTCGCGCCGCTGCAGCGCAGTGTGCGCGTGCATCCGGGCGAGATGACGCAGGTGGCGTTTGAGATCACGAATAACAGCGACAGCGCGCTGGCAGGACAAGCGATACCGAGTTACGGGCCCAAGCATGTCGCGGAATTCGTGAAAAAGCTCGAATGTTTTTGTTTCAAGCAGCAGGTGCTGGCGGCGGGCGAAACACGCCAGATGCCGGTGCAGTTTGTGATTGATCCCGCATTACCGGCCAGTATCACGACGTTAACCTTGTCCTATACTTTTTTCGAGATCAAGGGCGCGAACATGGCTGCCGGCAAAGCAGGCTGATGGCTGGTGGACAATGAAGATCGGCCTAAAACTGCGACATTGTTCGAGGCTGTAAAAATGGTATTGTCGGCGTTCATAGGCATACGCAAGCAGGGCCAGGAAATCAAGGTAACGCCATTGCAGGTGGTGATTACCGGAATTATCGCCGCCGCGCTGTTTGTGTTCACCATAATCATGGTGGTGCGGTTAGTGCTACGTTAGAACGAACAGAATTTTTCAGGAGAAACGCATGAGTACGCAGCAGAGCACCGACACCTACTACCTGCCGGGACTGTCGCATTGGCCGATCACGGCAGCATGCTCGATGATGCTGCTGGGCTTTGGCGCGGCGTTTTCGGTCAACGGCATGACGGGCGGCAATCTCATGCTGCTGCTCGGCTTTCTTGTGCTGTTTGTGATGTTCGCGGGATGGTTCAGCACAGTTGCACATGAATCCGAAGGCGGCCTCTACAACAAGCAGGTAGGAATGTCGTTCCGCTGGGGCATGAGCTGGTTCATCTTTTCCGAAGTGATGTTCTTCGGCGCTTTCTTCGGCGCGCTCGGTTATATGCGGCTGTACTCGGTGCCCGATCTCGGCAGCCTTGAGCATCAGCAACTGCTGTGGCCCGCCTTCAAGGACTCGGCCTGGCCCACGGCCGGCCCGCACTTCAAACCCGGCGATTTCACGCCGATGGGGGCGTGGGGCATACCGGCGATCAATACGGCGCTGCTGCTCAGTTCGGGCGTTACCATCACCATCGCCCACTGGGGGCTGCTGCAAAGAAACCGCGCCAAGCTGATCTGGGGCCTGGTGGCCACCATCGCGCTGGGCATGACCTTCCTTGGTTTTCAGATTTACGAATACGCGCATGCGTATTCCGAGATGAATCTCAAGCTCACCAGCGGCGCCTACGGCTCGACGTTTTTCATGTTGACCGGCTTCCACGGCTTTCATGTGACGGTGGGCACCATCATGTTATGGGTGATTCTGTTTCGCAGCGTAGCGGGGCATTTCTCGCCTGAAAATCACTTTGGCTTCGAAGGCGTGGCTTGGTACTGGCACTTTGTGGACGTAGTGTGGGTGCTGCTGTTCGTGCTGGTTTACATCCTCTGATCCGCTGTAAGCAACCAGCGATTGCAAGAAAAAGCCGCACCTTCGGGTGCGGCTTTTTTTCTCTGGGCGGAAAACTGGTTACAGCTTGCCCGTAATAAATCCGAAATGTATACCAGCCATCAACAGCAGGAACAGTGTCACCGACAGCGCCACGCGCACGGTCAGCGCGCGCACCATGCGCTCGCTGGTGCCATTGTCTTTCAGCATGAAGTACGCCGCCGAACCGAGGCTGTAGACGATACACAGCAGGAAAAGAACAACGATATATTTCATGGCGGCAGTGTAATCCAAGCGCGTTGGGAGCGCCAATGAGGATGGCGGGCCGCGAATTCACGCCCGCGTGGTGGGCAACGCTGGCCATGCTTGCCGGCGTGGCGCTAACGGTCACGCTGGGTTTCTGGCAGTTGGGGCGTGCCGACAGCAAACAGGCGTTGCAAAACCGTATCGATGCGTACGCGCGGCAGCCGCCGCGGGTGATAGGGGAAAGCGAAATAAAAACCGACGAGGTGCTGCTCAGGCCGGTTGAAGCGCGCGGCCATTTTGACCCGCGCCATGTCGTATTCATCGACAATCGCGTCTACAAACAGCAGGCGGGCTATTACGTCATGATGCCGCTGCGGCTGTCGGGTTCCAAGAAAGTTGTGCTGGTGAACCGCGGCTGGGTGGCCGCAGGCAACCAGCGCAATCGCGCGCCGCCGGTTAAAACGCCCGCAGGTGAAGTGCTCGTGCGCGGCACCGCAACGCTGGCGAGCGAGCGTTTCATCGAGCTTTCGAGCAAAATCGCCGAAGGCAACATCTGGCAAAATATGGTGCTGGAGCGCTACCGACAGGCGACCAAACTGGACCTGCAACCGATCATCGTGCAACAGTCGGAGCCGTTGCCGCCGTTGCAGCCGTTGGCGGACGGGCTGACACGCGATTGGCCGCCGCACGATCTCAAGCGCAACACCCATCTCGCCTATGCGGTGCAGTGGTTCGCGCTGGCGGCGGCAATTTTTATCTACTACGTGGTCATCAATGTCCGCAGAAAAACCGGCTCAGCAACCCCCTGAATACCAAACCGCGCAGCGTAAAAGCCGGCGCACGCTGCTGCTGGTGGCTGCGGTATGCATCGCACCCTTTGTGGGCTCGTTCGCACTGTACTGGTTTTGGCAGCCGTCGGGTCGCATCAACTACGGTGAACTGGTCGAAGGCGTGACGGTGCCCGCCGCTACACTCGCGCCCGCCGGGGGCAGCGGCAAGCCGTTTGATTTTTCGCAGGTGCGCGGACGCTGGCTGTTTGTCACTGTGGATTCCGGCGCGTGCGATGACTATTGCCAGAAAAAACTCTGGAAAATGCGCCAGGTGCGATTGACGCAGGGCAAGTCTCTCGAACGCATTGAACGGGTGTGGCTGCTGACCGACACCCAAGGCGTCGCCGCCAGCGTCATCAAGGAATACGAGGGCACGTGGATTGCCCGCGCGCAAGGCAGCACGATTCTCAAAGCATTTCCGCACCACGACCCCCAGCGCGATCACATCTACCTCGTCGATCCTCTGGGCAACGTAATATTGCGCTACCCCAAAGACGCTGACGCCAGCCGCATGAAAAAGGATTTACAACGGCTGCTGCGCGCGTCGCGCATTGGTTGAATATGCGTAAGCATTTGTTTTTTAACATTATTTTATTTGCGACAGCATTCACGTTTGTGGTCGTTGTGGTGGGCGCATTTGTGCGGCTCACCGGCGCCGGCTTGGGCTGTCCCGACTGGCCGGGCTGCTACGGCCAGATTACGCCCGCGCGCGCCGCGCAAGACATCGCCAAGGCCGTCGCCGAACAAGGCGGCACACACGGCCCGGTGTCGATACAAAAAGCATGGCACGAAATGTTTCATCGTTATCTCGCGGCTATGCTGGGACTGTTGATACTGGTCATTACGGCGATGGCATGGGCGCAGCGGCGGCGGTTGGCACAAGCGCCGTGGCTGGCGAGTGGGCTGTTGGCGCTGGTAATATTTCAGGCCGCGCTGGGGATGTGGACGGTCACCCTGCTGTTGAAGCCGGTGATCGTCACCCTACATTTGCTCGGCGGCATGGCGACGCTGGCGCTGCTGGCGTGGCTAGCCGTGCGGCAGTTGCACTGGCCTGCACTGCAGGCCGGTGCTGCGGCACTGCGCGCGTGGGCAGCACTGGGGCTCCTGCTGCTGCTGGCACAGATTGCGCTCGGTGGCTGGGTGAGCACCAACTACGCCGCGCTCGCCTGCATCGATCTGCCTACCTGCCATGGCGAGTGGGTGCCGAAAATGGATTTTCAGCACGGCTTCCAATTGTTGCGCGAAGTCGGTCAAACCGCGGCCGGCGGCGCCTTGAGCTATGACGCGCTCACCGCAATTCACTGGACGCATCGCGTGGGCGCACTGGTGCTCACAGCGTATCTCGCGTGGCTCGCGTGGCGGGCGGCGCGAGTAAATGGCCTGCGCAGCATCGCCATCGTGATCGGCGTGTTGCTGGCGGCGCAGGTGTTACTGGGTATCGGCAACATACTGACGGGTCTTAAACTCGCGGTGGCGGTGGCGCACAACGCCGGGGCCGCACTGTTGCTGGTGGCGCTGGTGGTGCTAAACTTCGCGCTTGCGGCACATTCAGGGCTGAGGGCTGAGGACTGAGAGTTGAGGGCTGAGCGCAAACCGTCCGCAGCACACGCCGTTGCTAAGTCCTAAGTCCCAAGCCCTCAGTTCTGTATCTCAATCCTGAAGTTGAATCCTGAACGCCCCATGTCTGCCACCACCGCAAACGCTACACTTGGCTCGCGCGCGCAGCAGTTTTATCTGCTGACCAAACCGCGCGTGGTGTCGCTGATCGTGTTTACCGCGATCATCGGCATGCTGCTCTCCGTGCCGGGCATGGTGGCTTTGCAACCGTTTCTGGCCGGCACGGTGGGCATCGCGCTGGTGGCGGGCGCAGCGGCGGCGATGAATTGTCTGGTGGAGCAGAAAATAGACGCGATCATGGCGCGCACCCGCGCGCGCCCGCTGCCGCGCGGGCAACTCACGTCGCTGCAAACATTGATATTTGCCAGCGTCGTTGGCGGTAGCGGGCTGGTGATTCTGTATTTTTGGGTCAACACGCTGACCATGTGGCTGACGCTCGCCACCTTCGTGGGTTACGCAGTGATCTACACCGTGATCCTCAAACCGATGACGCCGCAGAATATTGTGATCGGCGGCGCATCGGGGGCGATGCCGCCGGTGCTGGGCTGGGCCGCGATGACAGGCGAGGTGACGGCTGAAGCGCTGACGCTGTTCCTGATTATTTTCGCCTGGACGCCGCCGCACTTCTGGGCGCTCGCCTTGTACCGGCGCGACGAATACGCGCAGGCCGGCGTGCCGATGTTGCCGGTCACGCACGGTGAAAAATTCACGCGGCTCAATGTGTTGCTCTACACCATCATCCTCGTCGCCTGTTCGCTGCTGCCGTTCACGGTGAAGTTGTCGGGATTGATTTATCTGGCATCGGCGCTCGCCCTGGGTGCGGGATTCATGGTGTACGCGGTGAAAATCTATCGCAGTTACAGCGACCTGCTGGCGCGCAAGACCTTTCGTTTCTCGATCATTTATCTCACCGCGCTGTTTGCCGCGCTGCTGATCGATCACTACTTCCGCATCTTGCTGTAGCACGATGAGAGCGCTTGCTTCCGTCGCATTGATCGCACTGGCGTGCCTGGTGGCTGCATGCGGTCAATCCGCGGCGCCGCAATTCCAGCTGACCGATGTGACCGGCGCCAACTTCGGCAAGGCGCTGGCGCTCACCGATCACAGCGGCAAGCCGCGCACGCTGGCGGATTTTCAGGGCAAGGTGGTGGTGATATTTTTCGGTTTTACGCAGTGCCCGGACGTGTGTCCGACCACACTCGCCGAGATGGCCAAGGTGGTCAAGGAATTGGGCGCCGACGGCGGCAAAGTACAGGTGTTATTCGTGTCGGTCGACCCCGAGCGCGATACGCCCGAGCTGATGAAGCAATACGTCACCGCGTTTCATCCCTCGTTTTTGGGACTGGTGGGCGACGCCGAGGCAACAGCGCGCACCGCGAAAGAATTCAAGGTTTACGTGCAGAAACAGCCCACCCGCGGCAGCGGTTACAGCGTTGATCATTCGGCGGGCACATTTATTCTCGATCAGCAAGGGCGTCTGCGGCTGTTCGCGCAACATGGCGCCAGCGCACCCACCCTGCTGGGCGATATCCGAATCCTGTTAAAGCAGACGTCCTGATTTACGCCGGCTTCACCCGCTGTCCGATCAAGGTTAACCTTCTACATACACAAATCCCGGCTTACGCCGGGATTTGTGTTGCGCAGCATTAAAAACTCATGCTGCCGCCAAAGTAACCATCGCCTCTTTCATCTTACCCAGCGCTTTATACTCGATCTGACGTATACGTTCGGCCGACACACCGAATTCATCCGCCAAATCGTGCAGCGTCGCCGGGTCATTTTCGGCGAGCCAGCGCGCCTGGATTATGCGGCGGCTGCGGGCATCAAGGCCACCCAGTGCTTTTTCGAGGCCCTCGCCGCGCAGACGCGCGTTTTGTTGCTGCTCAATCACCACGCCGGGCTCGGCATCTTCGGAAGCGAGATAGGCAATCGGGCTGTAGCTGTCGTCGTCGTCCGCGCTGCCGGGTTCGAGTGCTACGTCCTGTCCGCCGAGGCGGGTCTCCATTTCAACGACTTCTTCGGCTTTGACGCCCAATCGTTTGGCGATGGATTTCACCTCATCGCTACCCAGCGTGTTAAGCCCCGGTTTCATGCTGCGCAGGTTGAAAAAGAGTTTGCGTTGCGCCTTGGTGGTGGCAATTTTGACAATGCGCCAATTGCGCAAAATGTACTCGTGCATCTCCGCACGTATCCAGTGCACGGCAAACGACACCAGTCGCACGCCGCGCTCCGGGTCGAAGCGCTTCACTGCCTTCATCAGACCGATGTTGCCTTCCTGAATCAGGTCGGACTGCGGCAGGCCGTAACCCATATAGCCACGCGCAATCGAAACCACAACCCGCAGATGCGACACCACCAGTTCACGCGCGGCATCCAGATCACCGCTGTCGCGAAACCGGCGCGCATAACCCGTCTCCTGCTCCTGCGTGAGGAATTGAAACCGGCTGACCGACTGGATATAGGTATCCAGACTTCCCCCTGCCGAGGGAATGGGTAACGCAAGCGTAGACATGCTACCTCCCGATGTAATGATTGCAAATGTTAGTTTAGCACTCTTGACGTTAGAGTGCCAAACCACTAGCGAGTTCCACTCAAGATAGTTAATAAAATATATTAAAAACAAATACTTATTATTATAATCAAGTTACCCTAAATCCAGCTCAGGGTCCAGGCGCTAGCGTACAGACTGTGGAACCTTGACGCGGATAGGTGGTTCCAGCCCCGCGGCGCTCGCCATGTCGAACAGCTACTTGCGTACGCTATGGCGGCTTAAAATACGGCCAGACTGACTCAACCAACCCACTCTAGATGACGCTTTCGGTTTCGATTACTACCTTCAACGGCGAGCCGCTGGTTCGCCGCTGCCTGGAATCCGTCGCGTGGGCGGACGAAATCATTGCCGTCGATTCCGGCAGCACCGATAACACGCGTGATATTTGCCGCGAGCTGGGCGCCAAGGTTACGCAAACGCCGGATTTTCCGGGCTACGGCCAGCAAAAAAACCGTGCGCTGGATCGCACCACTGGCGATTGGGTGTTGGCGCTGGATCACGATGAAATGGTGTCGCCCGAGCTGCGTGCAGAAATCGAAGCCACTATCAAAAACCCCGGCGATGCGGTCGCATTCACCATGCCGCGGCTATCGAATTTTTGCGGGCGCGATATGCGCCACTGCGGCTGGTGGCCCGATCCGGTCACGCGGCTTTTCCGCAAGGGTGCCGCACGTTTTTCGGAAGACCATTTGCACGACCGCATACTCGTGAATGGCAAGATGGGCAAACTGCACCATGCGCTGCGGCACGAGCCGATGCCGACGCTGGAGCATGTCATCAACAAAATGAATGGTTATTCCTCTGCCGGCGCGACATTCAATTTCGAGCGCGGCAAGCGCGCATCACTCGGACAGGCGATCTTTCACGGCGGGTGGGCGTTCGTGCGCACCTATATTTTGCAGGCCGGGTTTCTCGATGGGCGTGAAGGTTTCATGCTTTCCGTGTCCAACGCCGAGGGCACCTATTACCGCTACCTCAAGCTGATGCTGCTGGGTGGCACATCGCGGCCCCGGTGAAAACTGCGGTCATCGTCACCACCTATAACCGGCCGGACGCACTCGCGGCAGTGCTTGACGGGTACATCGATCAAGCCGGCCATGACTTCGAGTTGCTGGTCGCCGACGATGGCTCAACGGACGAAACGCGACGCCTGGTTGAAAACCAGGCCGCGCGCGCACCGTTCAGCTTGCGTCACGTGTGGCAGGAAGATGCCGGCTTCAGGCCTGGCGCCGCACGCAATCGCGCGGCTGCGCGAACGGATGCCGATTATCTTATTTTCGTCGATGGCGATTGCGTGCCCGCGCCCGATTTCGTTGATCAGCACCACACGCTCGCTGAGCCGGGATATTTTCTTTCCGGCAACCGCGTGCTGCTATCGCAATCATTTACCCAGCAGGTGCTTGCTGCGCACGCGCCGATACACCGCTGGCGCGCCGCGCGCTGGCTGCGCGCATGGGCCGCGCGTGATGTGAATCGCCTGCTGCCGTTGCTCAAGTTGCCCGACGCGTCGTGGCGCAAACGCTCACCGCGGCAATGGCAGGGCGTGAAGACCTGCAACCTGTCACTGTGGCGCAAGGATTTCATGCGCGCCAATGGCTTTGACGAGTCTTACTGCGGGTGGGGACTCGAAGACAGCGATCTGGCGATCCGTCTGCTACACGCCGGCGTGCATCACAAAAGCGCGCGCTTCGCGACGCCGGTGTTTCACCTGTGGCATCGTGAAAATGACCGCAGCCGGCTGGGCGAAAATCAAAAACTGCTCGACGAAATCATCCGTTCCGAACGCATCGAAGCGCGCCTCGGCGTTAGCCAGTATTTATGAATCCACCACCGCGCCGCGTGCTGGTGATCGTCACACGCCGCATCGGCGACGTGTTGTTGGCGACGCCCGTATTGCGCTCGCTGAAACGCGCCTGGCCCAACGCGTCCATCGATGCCTTGGTGTTCAGCAGTAGCGCGAGCGTACTTACGGCCAACGCCGACATCGACCGCATACGCGCCATCCCCGAACGCCCCGGCATACTGCAGCATATTATTTTTATTCTGAAAATATTCCGGCGCTATGATTTGGCGCTGTCGCTTGTGCCCGGCGATCGCCCGACTTTTTACGCCTATGCCGCAGGCCGCTCACGCGTGGGCCTGCTGCTGCCCACGCCCAAAGAAAGCTGGAAACGCAGATTTCTGCATCACTGGGTGCCGTACCCGCTTGCGTCTACGCATACCGTGCTGACACATCTCTCCGTGCTCGCGCCACTGGGCGTGCCAGCGGTGGCCGAAGTCACACCCAGCTGGCGCGCCGCCGACGCGCAGCGCGCAGCGCAGATGCTCGCGCCTTTGGAAAACGCTCGCTACATCGTGTTACACCTCTACCCCAGATTCAACTACAAAATGTGGAGCGACGCAGGCTGGCTGGAACTCGCGCGCTGGATTGCCGGGCGCGGACTGCGCATCGTGCTCACCGGTGGACACGACGCTGCCGAAGCCGATTACGTGCGCCGCCTTGCAAACCAGATGGCCATGCCGCTCAACCTCGCAGGAAAATTGACGCTCAGCGAATCCGCCTGCGTGCTCGCGCGTGCGGCGGCCTATATCGGCCCCGACACCGCGCTTACCCATATGGCGGCGGCGCTGGGCGTGCCTACTGTCACGTTTTTTGGCCCGACTGACGCCGTGCAATGGGGACCGTGGCCCAAGGACCATGACGTAAGCCGCGCGCCGTGGCGCCGCCTGGGCGATCAAAGCAGCGGCAACGTGCGTCTGCTGCAGGGAAGTGCTGCGTGTGTGCCGTGTGGCAACGAAGGCTGCCAACGGCACCTCGCCAGCTTCAGCGATTGTTTGCTGCAACTGCCGGCAGCGCGGGTCATCGATGCCTTACGCGATGTTGCAAATATTCAATGACAACCGATGCTTACGTAACCCATTGCCCTGTCGGCTGCGCCTCACCGCTGGAAGTTAGCGGTTTCAGTTTACCCGAAGGCTGGTTACGGCGTTGCGCCGGTTGCGGGCAGTTGATCAGTGCGGCGAGTGAAGCGCGTTATTGGGAAACCATGGCGGCGTTCAACGCACCGGAATTTAATCAGCCCTCACCGCGCGAAATCGAACGGCGGCGTTCTGTAGCGCATCGGCGCCTGAAAACGCTGGCGCGCCTGCTCGGCAAATCGCACGCAGACATCCGGCTTGTCGATGTGGGTTGTTCACGCGGACAGTTTGTGGATTTCGCCGCGCAAGCCGGGATTGCTGCCGAAGGCGTTGAACCCGCGCCCGACATAGCGGCCGCCGCGCGTGTGCTGGGACTGAATGTGCGCAGCGGTTTGCTCGAACAGCAGAACTATCCCGATGCATCGTTCGACGCCGTGTCGTTGTTCGAAGTGGTGGAGCATTTGCGTGAACCGCTGCCGCTACTGCGCGAGTGCGGGCGCATCCTCAAGCCCGGCGGCATACTGATCGTCAGCACGGGTAACACGGCCAGCTGGACGGTGGCCGCAATGGGCGCGCGCTGGGATTATTTTCACATCGAAAAAGACGGCGGACACATCAGCTTTTTCAATCCGCAGTCGATGGCTACGCTCGCGCGCAACGCCGGATTTCGCGTGGCGCGCCTGGAGACCGCGCGCGTGAAGTTTCACGAGAAGGGCGATGTTTCAAAAATGCGCTACGCGCTGGGCAAAATCGCCGCGGAACTGCTGAACGTTCCCGCGCGCATCGCCCGGCGCGGGCACGACATGCTGACGTATCTGCGCCGCGACTAGCGTTTCTCCAGAATCAATACCAGCGAACGGCTGAACAGCAGTGGCCGCGAAGCGCCTATTGCCGGTAAAGCGGGCGACGTGACTGTATCGTTTGCTGGTTGATGCCCATGCGGATCCTGATCCTTAATGCCCGGCGCAAGCCGCGCCGCGACACAGCAGATACAATGTATCTCCGGCCAGCGGATACTGCGCGGCTACTTTGCCCAGTGCGGCATCGGGCAGGTTTGACAGTGCGTAGCCGTTGTCCCATTGCGCCGGCGCGAAGGTCAGCACAGGTTGCGGCAGTCGCTGAATATTGACATAAGCCGTCACCGACTGTCCGGCGGCGCTAACATCGTGGCTGTACAGCGGGAACCCTGCGCTGCGCTGAATGACCTGTTGTGCCGCCAACGCATAGTTCTCGCCTCGCACCTGCTGTTGATACAGCGGAAACACTACCAGCGCCAGCAGAAACTTGAGCGCCACCATGGCCCACAGCCAGCGCATGGCCGTGCGGACGTGCGCATCACCGAGCGCGCCCAAGGCCACAGCCAGCGCCAACGCGAGCAGCGGAAACACTGGCATCAGATAGCGAATATGACTCTGCGGCGCCAGCCAAAAAGGGATAAACGCCACCACCGCGATGGCAAGCGCTGTGTTAACCACGGGGTTCCTGAAAATATTTATTACTTGCTGCCGCCGCCACAGCCACCACAGCACCAGCAGGGAAAGCGGCGCCAGCCGCAATAACGTCTCCAGCGGATAGGCGATCAATTTCCACAAATACGCAAACACGCCCAGCGGCATCAGCTTGTCGGCAATCTCCGCTGCCATGCGGCTGTTGTGCGCCTGATCGCCGCCAATTAAATAGGCCCACACAAACGGCACGCATAGCGTCACCGCAGCCAGTAACAAAGGCAGCGGTTGCAACAGAAAATTTCGTGCGTCACGCTGCCACAAAAACACCAGCACAGCCGCTCCGGTGAACGCGTACACAATAATGCCTTTGGTCAAAAATGCCGCGGTGACAAATAACAGCGTGCCCAGCAGCCAAGCTGCGCGTCGCGTTTCCACCGCCAGCCACAGCGCCGCGATCGCGCCGAACACCAGCATGCCGAGCAGGGGGTCGCGATAGCCGAGCCAGCCACGGTACAGCAGAATATCGCCAAAAGTCACCGCGATCGCCGCCGCCAGCGCTGCCAGCGCAACATTACGGCACAAACGATGCGCCAGAAATGCGAGCATCGCCCCGCTGAGTGCGGTGGAAGCAATCATGATCGCGCGCGTAACACCCGGCGCATGCTCCCACCCCACCGCACTGGCCAGCAAAATAATCAGCCAGTTGGCAAATACCCCATGCTGCGCATCCCGGCCATACAGCCACAACCGCAGCCAGTCGCCGCGCTGCCACATTTCCAGCGATGCGTTAACCAGGATGCCCTCCTCACCCACCAGGAAAAACCACAGGGTCGGGATCGAGCTGGCTATGGCCGCCGCATAGATGAGCCAGGCCTGTCGTGTAAGCTCCGGCGAGTGAGGGTGGAGTTGGGTTTTCACAGGGTCTCCGGCCGGTACAGTCCCGCACGCACACGGCCCGCATCCAGATCGCTGAAGAACCGTTGCAGCACGCGCCGGTTGCATTCGGGGTACGCGTGATGCTCGTCGGCGAACTCCCCAGCGGGGCATCCATACTGTTCCGAAGCGCCGGCGTCGATCACGCTCACCTGGTAATGCCGCGCCCAGGTGTCGAGACTGGCTTTGGTGCGATCCAGGCAAGTTTTCCAGCGCGGATGGTCGCGCAGGGTTTTTTCCATGCCGGGCGCGAGCGCCGGGAGTATGAAAATCATGCGCCCGCCTGTCGCGGCCAAGCGCTGCGCGGATTCGCCCAGCCCCTTGAGGAACGCCGCATTGGGTTCGCCCTGGGTTGCGCACAGGTGTTTGGTGTATTTGGAACTGGGCGCGGCCGCGGCCACCGCACGCGTGGCTGCCTGAGCTGGCGTGAGCCGGCTGTCATTGGCGAATGTCCAACTGCCGTCGTAGCGATAACCGCGGCACAGTCCGCGATTGATCACATCAAAATCGCGCGCCACGGAACCATCGGCACAACGATACGGCGCACCGCCCACATCGAAGAACGCATGCCACAGGCTGCTTACGAATTCATCGCTTTTGAGCGCCGCCACCAGCAGCGTGCCGAGGTTCGCCACACGCGGCCATGACAGGGCATCTTCGAGGCGTTTGGCGAACGCGACGCGGCTAACCAGGTAGGCGCGCTCCACCGTTTGCGCGGAAAGGTCTAGCTCACCCACCGCGCCCGGCAGATAAATATTGCCCACTGACCAATCCAGCCCCGCCAGCACCCAACGCACGCGCTGCGGCCAGTGCTGCGTCACGTAATACGCCTCGCCCGCCACCGAGGCGGTGGCGTTTCCCGTCACCGTCAGGTTATAACTGCGCCAGCCGGCCGGCAGTACATCCTGGGTGACGCCCATCAGCGTCGAAGAGCCGAGCACCAGAGCATTGATTTCCGGCAATCGATCCGCCAGCCGCAGCACCTTGAACGGCCCGGTGTAACCCACCGGCGGCGCGTAGGTCACCCCGCGCGTGGCCTGCTGCCACACGGAGGCGGCGCGCGTGGCTTGCAGATTACCGAGGCCGCGGTCACCCAATATGAGGTTGAGTGTAAGCACCAGCGCCAGCGCCGATCCCAATGCGCCGAGAAGCGCTGCCACATAACGGCGTAGCGCCTTGTGCGCGGGCGCCTGCGGAAGTTGCGGCGTTGCGTGGGCCATCAAAATTGAAAATACAGAAACTCGGACTGCCGGTGCAGGTTCACGATGGCGGCAAACGCCACCGCCGCCATCACTAATCCGGCTGCCACACCGGGCCGCCACAACAGGACCCGCGCAGCCGGCATATCGCGCGGAATCAACAACGCCGGATTAAAGCGCGCCATGATCTGCTGCGTGTTCGGGGCGAACCACGCGATGGCGAGCAGGATGACGATCCAGTTGATCAATCCGCCGGTAACCAACCCGCGCGAGTTGGCAAACGACACCCCGTTCAGCGACAGCCATGCCCCCACTGCGCCCCACTTCGCCAGCCAATGATCCGGCACAGCGAGTCCGTGTAAACCCCACATGCCGCCAACGATCTGCAGCGCATGCGGCACGCTGTCCGCGCGAAAAAACGCCAGGCCCACCAGCCACGCCACAAACGTCAGCGCGATGGCAGCCGCGGTACCCAGGCGCGTGGGGTGCTTGCGATCCTGCCCCAGGCGTTTGCGCAGCATGCGCCACCACTGGTTCACGCACAAATATACGCCGTGCAACAAGCCAAAAACGATATAAGTCCAGCCCGCGCCGTGCCACAGCCCGCACAAAAACATCGTAACCATCACACTGGCGTAGCGCCGCCACGCGCGCTTGCGCTTCCCGCCCAGCGGCACAAACACATAGTCACGCAAGAATCGCGACAGCGTCATATGCCAGCGATTCCACAGTTCCGCGATATTTACGGCCTTGTAGGGCGAATGAAAATTCAGCGGCAAATGCACGCCGAACACGCGCGACAAACCGATCGCCATGTCGGAATAACCCGAAAAATCAAAATAAAGCTGCAACGCGTACGCCAGCACCGCGCACCACGCCTCGATCAACGTCGGCGGCGTTCCCGCGCCGGGAAGTGCAAACAAAGGCGCGACGTAAGGGGCAATGCCGTCGGCCAGAATCACCTTCTTGAACAAGCCGATAAAAAATATGGTCAGGCCCACCGCGACATTTTCTGCCTGCATGCGATACGTCGATGCGCGCGCGAACTGCGGCATCATCTCGGCGTGGTGCAGGATGGGCCCCGCAATCAGGTGCGGGAAATAGGTCACGAACAAACAATAGTGAACAAAATTGTATTCCTTCACCTTGCCTTGGTAGGTATCCACCAGAAAGGCGATCTGGGTAAATGTAAAAAACGAAATGCCGAGCGGCAAAATAATTTCCGCCTGCGGCGGTGCAACGCCCATCAATCCGGCAGCATTGGCGAGAAAGAAATTGCTGTACTTGTAATATCCCAGCAGCAGCAGATTCGCGGCAACCGCGGCGATGGCCAAAGCCTTTCTTTTCGCAGTATCAGCGGGCGCGACACGCGCGATGGCCATGCCCGCGAAGTAGTTGAACACGATCGACAGCAGCAATAGCGTCACGTACGCCGGATTCCACCAGCCATAGAAAAACAACGACGCAACCGCAAGCCATCCCGCCGCCAGCATGTGACTTGTTCGTGCGAATAAAAAAAACAGCGCAAACGTAAGCGGCAGAAAAATAAAAATGAAGGCGTGAGAGTTAAACAGCATGCTTATCCATGTAGCGCCCGGCGTGCGGGAAGTTTAGCATTCGCCACCACGCGCACCCGCCTCACAAGGGCGGCCGGTAGAGCCCTGGAACGACGACGCCCCGCGCATGATCACGCCAGTAGTAGCGCATCACCCGAGCATGACACTCCGGCCAGGCGTGATTTTCATCGAGAAATTCCCCGGCCGTGCAACCAAAGGCTTCCGATGCGGCGGCATCGATAATCGCCACCTGATACTCGAGCGCCCAGGTGTTCAACGCCGATTTTGTGTGTTCAAGGCAGGCCTGTGACGGCTGCGCTTTTGCCATCGCGTGTTCCATACCAGGGATCAGGGGCGGTACGATGAACACCACGTGCCCGCCGTTGTCATTCATGCGTCGCGCCAGCGCGCCCAAGCGCCGCAGAAACACCGGGTTGGGCGCGCCCTGTGCGGAACACAAGTGCCTGGAAAATTGCGAACTGGGCGCGGCAGCCGCCTGCGCCAGCACGCGCGCGCGGGCTTCGCTCAAATGGCGTTCGCCGGCAAACGTCCAACTGCCGTCATAACGAAACCCCAGACAAGTGCCACGATTAATCACATCAAAGTCGCGCGCGGCTGCGCCGTCGGCGCAACGGTATTCGGCGCCCGCAAGATCAAAAAACGCGCGCTGGAACGCCGCCAGCGGTTGCGCGGATTTCAACACGGCGCGCAACGCGTTGCCCAGGTTCTCAACCTTGGGCAAGGACAAGGCATCGGCGATCTTGCGTGCCGGCGAAATGGTAGTTGCACCATAGCCCGCAAACTGCGCCGCTGGGGCGAGGTCGAGCGCGGCCACATCACCGGGCTGATAAATCATCCCCACCGCCCAATCGAGACCGATCACCAGATTGCGTACGCGCATGGCGTGATGGCGCTCGAGGTACTCGGCCTCGCCGGTGACGGTGGAGGTTGCGTTGGCGGTGAGCGAAAAATTATAGGCGCGCAGCGGCGGCGGAAACATCGCTTCGGTCACGCCCATCAGCGACGATGCACCCAACACCACGGTGTTGATCGCCTGCGTGTGATCGATGAGCCGATCGGCAAGCCGATGCGCCTTGAACGGCCGCGAATTCGTAACCGGCGGCGCATAGGTGACACCATGCGTGGCCTGCTGCCATGCGCTGGCCTCGGTTACCGCTTGCGCGCTGCCCAGGCCGCGCTCGCCCAAGGCCAGGTTGAGCACCAGTATGATCAATAACGGTATGAAAAAAAATACAATAAAAACAAAAAGATAGCGCTTGCTGTGGGATTCCGGATTCACGGTATCAGAACTGAAAATAAAGAAACTCGGACTTCTTGTGCAGATTCACCACGATCACCAGGGCCAGTACTGCGCACGGCGCGGCCAGCCACGCCGCGGGCCGCCAGCACCACCAGTGCCGCGCGTCACTGTCAGAAAACGCACCCAGCACCGGTTGCGCACGGCTCATGATTTGTTGCGTGTTGGGCGCAAACCACACCACCAGCAGCAGCAACACGATCCAGTAGGTCAGTCCCGCGGTAACCAATCCGCGTGTGTCCGTGAACGCCACCCCCTGCGCGGACAGCCACAATCCTGCGTCGCCCCACTTCGCCAGCCATTGATCGGGCAACGCGAAACCGTGAACACCCGCCATGCCCCGCAACATCAGCCACGCGGTCGACATACTGTCCGCGCGGAATATCACCCAGCCCACCACCACCGCGATAAAGGTAAGGCCGCACGCCAGCGCGCGGCCCCACGCCGAAGCCTGCGGCGCATATCCCAAGGTGCGCCGCAGGGCGATCCAGCCGTGGTTGACGCACAGATACACGCCGTGCAACGCGCCCCACAGCACAAACGTCCAGCCCGCGCCATGCCACAGCCCGCCCAGCAGCATGGTAACCAGCACGTTAATGTAACGCCGCGCGGGCCCTCTGCGATTGCCGCCCAATGGCACATAGAGGTAGTCACGCAAAAATCGCGACAGCGTGATGTGCCAGCGGCGCCAGAAATCAATGATGTTTGCCGCCTTGTACGGTGAATAAAAATTCGCCGGCAATTTCACCCCGAACAGCAGCGACAAGCCCACGGCCATGTCGGAGTACCCTGAAAAATCAAAGTACAGCTGAAAGGTGTACGCCAGCGCACCGCTCCATGCTTCGAGGAATGTCAGCGCGGCGCCGCCACGCGCGGCGTCGAATAGGGGCGCGACATACACACCCACGCCATCCGCGATCAGCACTTTCTTGGCCAGGCCCAGCACCAGCAAGGTCGCGCCTGCGGCCAGCTTGCCCGCGTCGGGATGGTAAATCTCACGCCGCGCAAATTGCGGCATCATCTCCGCGTGGTGCAAAATCGGCCCGGCGATGAGGTGCGGAAAATAGCTGACGAACAGGGCGTAATGCACGAAGCTGTATTCGCGCGCCTTGCCTTGATAGGCATCCACCAGGAAAGCAATCTGCGTAAAGGTAAAAAACGAAATACCCAATGGCAGAATAATTTCGCCCAAACTGAAGTGCGTTTGCAATGCGCCATTCAGATTGTCGATAAAAAAATTGGCGTACTTGTAGTAGGCCAGCAACGCGAGATCAGCCGCCAGCGCGAGCAGCAACAGTTTGCGTGAACGCGTCTGCACGATGGCGAGACCCATGCGATAGTTGAACACCATCGATAACACCAGCAGCCCCACATACGCGGGATTCCACCAGCCATAAAAAAACAACGAGGCGAGGGTGACCCAGGCCGCTGCAGCCATCGGGCTGCGCCGTCCCAGCACAAAAAATCCCGCCAGGGTCAGCGGCAGAAACAAAAAAATGAAAGGGTGTGAATTAAAAAGCATGACCTGCCCGCGCGCCGACGGCTACGCGCCTGGCCACGCGTTGCACGCAGCAATCACTGCTTGCACCTGTGTGTCGCTCATCACCGGGCTGATCGGCAAACTCAGCACTTCGCGGTGGATGGCTTCGGTCACCGGATAGACGCGGCCATGCCATTCACGATACGCCTGCTGCTGATGCGGCGGCAGCGGATAGTGTATCAGCGTGTCCACAGCGCAGTCCTGCAGATGCTTTTGCAATGCCTCTCGTGCAGGACTGCGCACGACAAACACATGCCACACCGGTTCGTTGTTCGCGCCCACCACCGGCAGGGTGATTTGCGGCTGGCGAATTTCACTCAGGTAACGGCTGGCGATTTCACGCCGGCGTTGATTGTCGGCATCCACGCGGGCGAGCTTCACGCGCAGCAACGCGGCCTGCAATTCGTCCAGCCGGCTGTTCACCCCCTTGTGCAGATTCTCATACTTGCGCTGCGAGCCGTAGTTGCGCAAGGCGCGCAAGGTGTCAGCGAGCGCATCGTCGTTGGTGGTTACCGCACCGCCATCACCCAGTGCGCCGAGATTCTTGCTGGGGAAAAAACTGTGCCCGGCGGCGTCGCCCAGTGCGCCCGCGCGCACACCTGCATGGCGCGCGCCGTGCGCCTGCGCGCAATCTTCGAGCACTTTGAGACCATGGCGCCGGGCAAGCGCATTGATCGCGCTCATGTCCGCGGTTTGGCCATAGAGGTGCACCGGCAAAATCGCCCGCGTGCGCGCGCTTAAGTGCGCCTCGATTTGGCTCGCATCAAGATTACAGGTCGCCGCATCCGGCTCGACCAGCACCGGCGTCAGTCCATTTTCAGTAATCGCCAGTATCGTCGCGATGTAAGTGTTTGCGGGCACGATCACTTCATCACCTGTCGCCAGTACCCCCAGTTCACGCCACGCACGCAATGAAAGCGTCAGCGCGTCTAGCCCATTGCCCACACCCACGCAATGGCGCGTGCCGCAATACGCCGCATACTCGCGCTCAAACGCATCCAGCTCTTTGCCCATCACGTACCAGCCGCTGTCGAGCACGCGGGTGAACGCCGCGATCAGCGCGTCGCGGTCACGTGCGTTGATGCCGAGCAGGTCAAGAAACGGGATCATGAATTACTTTCACCGGCGCGGGCAGCAGCGCGGCATGACGCTTAAACGATGCTTCGACGGGTTGGCGCTGGGTTGCATAAAGATAATCCACCGCTGTTTCCCCCGTGCGCACGCCGCCAAAGCGCTGCATGAAGCGCCACACCGAGCGATTGGCCTTGCGCACCGCGAAATGAGAGCGGTTAAAACCCAAAGTATCCAGCGCGTAATGATAAACAATCAGCAGCGACTCCACCGCGTACGTAGCCGCCACGCCGTCCTGCATCACCCAGCTGCCAATGCAAAAACTGTCTTCGAAGGGCTGGTAGATGCGAATGGTGCCGACTTTCGCGCCGGATTTTTCTTCGGCGACAAAATACGCCTGATCCGCGGCGTGTGCATACTGTGCGAGCCAGGCAACTTGTTGGGCGATTTCGGTGCTGGTGGGCGAAAGGTAGCGGCGCTTTTTAGGATCGGTGCGCAGCTGCACGATGAACCCCGCATCGTCCACGCCGGCATTGCGCAAAATGAGTTGATTACCCACCAGTTGGTGTGCTTTTTGAATCTTCGGAACAGAGGCCATGGCTACACCGCCGTGCGCGCTCAAGACGCGGTCCCGCTCAGCGCCTTGAACGCCGCGTAGTCCCGAATGTAATCGGCGAGGTCATAGCAGGCGTCGGCCAGCACCAGCAATACGCAGCCGGCGGAAAAATCATACATTTCGTGCCACACCATGGGATCGATATAGAGCCCACGGTCGTTGCGCGCCAGCAACACGTCCTCGCGACGCTTACCATCGTCGAGCAGCACCTTGCAGCTTCCGCTCAGGCACACCATCAGTTGCTTGAGCGTGTGATGCGCGTGTTTGCCGCGGTGCACACCCGCGCGCGTGCCGAAAATATAGTAAGCGCGCTGAATCGCGAAGGGGATATTTTTTTGCCCTTCGATGGCGACCAGCCAGCCCAGGTCATCGCCTTTGACCTCGAATTCGGCGTAGCGGGCCAACATCAGGCGTGACCCTGTTTGCGCGTGTGCAGTCCGCTCAGGCACCAGCGCGAACCGAGGTAATTTACCGGCAGCATGATCAGCACCGTGGCGAATATCGCGATGCGCGCATGCCAGCCCAGGTAATCGATCAACGCCGTGTTGACCCAACTGCCCGCCGCACCGGCAACAAGGTAAAACGCGGCAAATAGCATGAATCCGCGTGACGACATGCCGCTGCCGAACACGTGCCGCGCATACAGATAGTAGGCGGCAACCACACCCACTGCATAGGAAATTACATAGGCCGGCAAATGCCCCATCACAAACAATGCGGCCTGATAAAGCATCAATGAGATCAGCGTATTGAGCGCACCCGCCCCGGCAAATCGCGCGTAGCGCAGGGCGCTATTCATGGTGCGGGCCGTCAGCCGCCGGGTACTGCATGCGCTCACGCACCAGTCCCAAAGGCCGCCGTTTGGTGTTCTCGTAGGCACGCCACACATAACTCCCGACAATGCCCAGGCCCAACAGGATCAGTGACGCCGAAAACAGCAGGGTCACCATGATGGCCGTGTATCCCGGTACCGCCACCAGATTCAACAAGCGCGCCCCCAGCAGCGCAACGCCCAGCAGCATGAATCCCACGGTGCCCGCGAAACCGATAATCATCAACAGCGTTATCGGTATAGCCGTGAACGAAAAAATACTGTCGAGCAGATAGGCCGCCTTCTTGCGCCAGGTCCAGCCGCTGCTGCCGTACTTGCGGGCGCGCCGCTGGTAGGGCACTTGCGCGCGCGGAAATCCGATCCAGAACAACTGCGCAATCAGCGAGCTGTGGGCTTCATCCAGCTGCAGCAGCGCATCACGTGCGCGGCGCGATACCGCAAACACATCCACACCGGATGCGGGTATTTCGGGTTGCACCAGAAACCGGTACAGCCGCCAGTAGAGGCGCGCGGAGAACTGGCTCGCCGCCGGATCGTCGCGTCCGCTACGGGTGCCAACCACCACATCGTGCCCTTGCGCGAGGCTTTTGAAAAACTCGACCATCAGTTCCGGCGGCTCCTGCAAATCCGCCGCCATCGCCGCTATGAATTCGCCGCGCGCCGCCGCCAGCCCCGTGCGTACCGCCGTGAACGAACCGAAATTGCGCGATAAGGCTATCAACTGCGTCGCCACCGTAAATGCCGGCAGATGCTCGCACAGCCAGGCTTCGGAATGATCCGGGCTGCCATCAATCACAAATACCGCTTCCAGTTCACCCGCGGTTTGATCCGCAATCTGACGCACCGCCTGCAGCACTTCCGGCAGGAATTCCTGGTTGCGGTAGATCGGAATAATCAGGGTGTGGCTGATGGGCATGGGCTACCGGGGTGGCTAAAGCTGATCGCGACAATCAATTGCAGGTGTTTGATTATACGGGATAATCCTAGAAACGGTAGTTGGACGGGGTGGAGCGTGCGGTTATGGAGGTGCAGGGCAAGGCGCAACGACGCGGAATGGTTGTTCCATTCCAAGGAGTTGCAACGCAGCCATGCGCCGCCAGAACCGTGCGATCCGCCCCGTAGCGCTGTCACCAAACGGGTGATCATTGACAGCATGAAGAAGTATATGGTCATCAAGAGGTTGGGAGCATGGTAAGCGGTCAACTGCCGTTTCTAGGATAATTCTTGTGACGATGTTTTGC
>CAMATZ010000058.1 GCA_945861275.1 Bordetella parapertussis | reverse complement strand
GCGACCACAGCAGCGGCGTCCAGCCCGACCGCGACGCCCAGCACCGGATGCATGCCGCACAACAGTGCCTGGGCGCGTGCGGTGTCGTCCGCCGCCAGCCAGGGTGCGAATGCCGATAACAGGCTGGGCGCGCGGTGGAGCACCTGGCCCCCGAGCCCGAAAACGTCGATGATGCCACTGTCGCCGGTGACCGGGGGAAACTGCGGGTTGTCCGGCGCGCCTTTCATAAAGGGACCGCGCACCAGCGTAGCGGGGCCGCTGAACCAGCGTTCCGGCAATCCGGCAATCTGCAGGGCGACTTGCTCACCGTTGGCGCCGAATCGCGTCACCAGTGAAGAACCTGTTTCGCCCACGGCGCTGTCGAGCATCAGCGCGCAGGCGGGCATCCACAGATTCAAAAAATAAAGTGGCGCTTCAAGTATCGTGACCAGCGCAGCCTGAGCGGCGGGCGTGTCGATCCTGCGGGAGGCGAGCACCGCGTGCAGCACCTGAGTGGCACTGGATAAACGGTTGTGCAAGTCGTCGCCTTCGCTTAAGCCCGCGCGTGCGATAGCAAGCAAATCCACTGGCCCGGCTTTGAGCAGTGCGGCAAAGCCGGGCTGCAGCGTGTGCTCACGAAATTTGAGCCGGTCAACGATCGCGTGATCAAGCGCGCCGAAGCGCATTTGCGCACCGCCGCCGGTGCCGAGAAACCCGTACCAGCGAGCGCTGGCCTCAAGCTCACCTGCGTCTATGATCGCCAGTGTCGTGCTGGCGGACACCAGCGATACGAGTGGGGTTGAGATGCGATGCGTAGAGCCGGGTTCGAGCCGCACCTCGCCGCTTTGAATGAGCTGCCCGGCCGTCGCTTCGTTTGCGGCCCATCCTTCGTGCAGGCAGGCAAGCATTGCGGCGTGGCGCATCGCCGGCGGAGGTTGGGTAGGGTCGAGCAGAGGTGGACCGGCGTGCAGCAGCACGCGCTCCGCCAAACCCAGAACTTCGCGCGCGGGTGCCACGCCCACCCAGCGTGGTGCTCTGCGCACTATGCGCGCGAGTGCGCGGGCATTCGCACTGCCCGTGGTGGAAAGCGTGCTCATGAAAGACTTGTCCTTTCGCGGTTAGCCACAGCGAGTCGGGTGCGATTCAAACTAACGCGTAGGCATCGACATTTATATAGATCAAAGAAGCTCCTTCCCTTTCAGGGGGAAGGCTGGGATGGGGGTGGGGTCCCGCTCCTGCAATGCTCGCCAAATCACCGTTGTCACTGAGTCAATATCACTCATTACTTCGTTGTTCCAAAAACGTAAAACAAGGAAACCCGCTTGCTTTAGAAACGCCGTACGCACCGTATCTTCTGCCTGATGTGCGTTATGCTGGCCACCATCGACCTCTACCGCGAGCATGGCCTCCAGACAAACAAAATCGATGATGTAGTCACCAAACGGATGCTGCCTGCGGAATTTGAAGTCCGACATTTGCTTTCGCCGTAAAAGGCGCCACAAGCGCTGCTCGGCATCTGTCATGTTGGTACGCAAGCGCCGCTGCAACTTTGAACGCAGGATAGTCTGGTTGGTTCGGCCTTTCACTGGCAATCCATATTCTTTGGATCAAAAAGTGTAATTTACCCCACCCCCATCCTAACCTTCCCCCTGAAGGGGAAGGGATTTTCTGTGGAGAAATGTTTAGATGTCTATGCTTCCACATCGGTTTGAATCGAACCGCAGCGCGCCTTGCCCCTGCGCTTGGACGGGATTATAGTCATCGCACTCTTTGGGATTCCAATTTGTTTTTAAAAATGTACGCAGCTTTCATTTCTCTGCAATGTTTGACGTAACCGCCCCCGCCCCTTTAGTGAAAGGACAATCATGACCTACGATTTGTTATTGCAAGGCGGGCAGGTGGTGGATCCCGCGCACAAGCTGAACGCGGTGCGTGACATCGCCATCAAGGATGGCCGCATCGCCGCCGTTGAAGAGAGCATCGCGCCTTCCTCCGCCAAGAAGGTAATGAGCGCGCGCGGCATGCTGGTCACGCCCGGTTTGATCGACACCCACGCCCATGTGTTTGAGCATGTGACCGGGCGCTTTGGTCTGGAAGCCGATATGTGCGGCGTCGATTCGGGCGTAACTACCCTGATCGATCAGGGCGGACCTTCGTGCATGACTTATCCGGCGTTTACTGAATATGTGGTGAAGCCCAAAAAATCGCGCGTGTTCGCTTACCTCTCCTCTTATCTGGTGGGTGGAATGGAAGGCCATTACTACCCGGCGCTTTACAAGCCGGATTGCCTCGATGTAGAAGCCACGGTGAAGGTGGCGAACGAGAACCGCGACATCATCAAAGGTTTTAAGGCCCATGCGGAACTGGGTGGCTTTGCGCGCTGGGGAATGGATGTGATGAAACAGGCTGCCGAGATCGGCCGCCGCGCCGGCCTGCCGGTGTACATCCACTTCGGCCAGTTGTGGCCTTTGCCTGAGGCAGGCGCGAACGGCGTCGATGCCGATACCATACTTGCACAAGTGGTGCCGCTGTTGAAGGCGGGCGATATTCTGGCGCACCCGTTCACGCGTCACCCCGGTGGTTTCGTAAATCGCGAGGGCAAGGTGCATGCGATTGTGAAAGAGGCAATGGCCATGGGTTTGAAAGTTGATGTCGGTCACGGCTCGCATTTCAGCTACAAAATGGCACGTATTGCTCTGGATGCAGGCATCATGCCGGACACGCTGGGCGCGGATATGCACGGCTACAACACTACCGTGCCCAAGCCCAAAGCACCGGGCACGCCGGATGCGCATCCCGACAAGGAGCACATGTTTTTCGGCGCGGTGAAGTTTTCGCTGGTGTCCGCCATGACCTCCATGCTCGCCCTGAAATTGCCGCTCGAACATGTGGTGGCGATGGCGACCTGCAATGCGCAGCGTGACTTTGGCCTGCCCGGCGATTTGGGGCATCTGGGTGTGGGCGCAGCGGCGGACATTTCCGTATTGAATGATCAGCGCGGGCGCTTTGTGCTCAGTGATAACGAGGGCACGCAAGTGGTGGCCGACCGCGTGCTTACGCCGGCGTATTGCATACGCGACGGCGTGCGCCATGAGGCGTGCGCGCCGATCCTGCCGCAAATCCAGGCACAGGCGGCATGAACCCAGGCGACGCGAAGCACCTCGCGGTCGGCGCTGCGGGGCAGGGCGTAGGCGCGAGTGTGTTGCGCAAGGAAGACGGGCGCTTCATGACTGGCCGCGGTCAATTCACAGGCGATCTGCAATTGGCGGGCATGTGGGACGTAGCCTTCGCGCGCTCGCCAATTGCGCACGGGCACCTTAAAGGGATAGAAAAGCCCGCCGGGCGCGAATCCGCAGTGTTCACCATGGATGATCTGGATGGCGTAAAGCCGATACGCGCCGTATCAGGCCTGCAAGGCTTCAAGCCATCCGACCAATGGCCGCTGGCGCGCGGGAAAGTGCGCCAGGTGGGCGAGTTGATTGCCGCCTGCGTAGCCCCCACGCGCGCGCAGGCGGAAGATCTGGCACAGGAGGTGTTTGCGGATATCGACGAATTACCCGCGGTGGTGGATATGCTGCGCGCACGTACAGCGCCACTCGCCCTGGTGCATGAAGCGTGGGGCGATAACATTTTTCTGGAAACCAGAGTTGACGATGATTTGTCGTCGATTGCCCACGCGCCGATCAGGATCACACGCCATATACGCACCGCCCGCCAATGCATGTCGCCGCTGGAGGGACGCGGCGTGGTGTGCCAGTGGGATACACGGCTTGAGCAACTCACGCTGTGGTCCTCGGCGCAAATGGTGCACATCAACCGCCAGGGCCTGTCGGAATGTTTGGGCCTGGATACAGGGCAGATTCGCGTGATTGCACCGGATGTAGGCGGCGGCTTTGGCTACAAAGGTATTTTGCTGCCGGAAGAAATTGTGCTGGCGCGGCTGGCGATCAAGTTAAGGCGCCCGCTGCGCTGGATCGAAGACCGCCGCGAACAGTTGATTGCGAACGCCAATTGCCGCGAACATGATTACGACATTACGGTGTATGCCGGGCGCGATGGTCGCTTGCTGGGCATAGATTGCGAGGCCACCGTCGATTCGGGCGCGTATTCGTCGTATCCGTTTTCCGCCTGTCTCGAAGCCGCGCAGGTCAGCTCGATCCTGCCCGGCCCGTACAAGATGGAACGCTACCGCTGCAAGACCTGGTCGGTGGCGACCAACAAGGCGCCGATTCTTCCCTACCGTGGCGTGGCGCGCACTGGCGTGTGCTTCGCGCTCGAACTGATGGTGGATGCCGTTGCGCGAGAAGCGGGCATGGAGCCCATCGATGTGCGGCTTGCCAACGTGGTGCAGCCCGCGGAAATGCCCTACGACAACATTACGAAAAAACATTTCGACAGCGGCGACTACCCGCGCGTGCTGAAAATGGCGCGTGATGCGATCAAGCTGGACGCAGTGCGGGCGCGTCAGCGTGCGGGCGAGGCCGACGGACGGCGTATCGGCGTTGGCTTTGCGATCTATTGCGAGCAGGCCGCGCACGGCACCAGCGTCTACTTCGGCTGGGGCATACCCATGGTGCCGGGACATGAGCAGTGCCGCGCACGCATGAATGCGGACGGCGTACTCGAGCTTGCCATCGGTGCGCATTCGCACGGGCAAAGCATGGAAACCACTCTGGCGCAGATCGCCCATCAGGTGCTGGGCATCGATATTGAGAAGGTGCGGCTGTCGCATGGCGACACCGCGCATTCGCCGTACTCCACCGGCACCTGGGGTTCGCGCTCGATGGTGATGAGCGGCGGGGCCGTTGCGGCGGCGTGCAAGGAAATGGCCAAACGTGTGAAACACATTGCATCGAAATTATTGGGCTGCGACGAGGCTGCGTTGCGCTTGTCGCAAGGCATGATTTTTGAAGGCGATACGCCGCGTTTGTCATTGGCCGAGATTGCGCACACCTGGCACCGCGCACCGCAACTGCTGCCCGCCGACATAGATCCTGCGGGGCTTGAAGTAATTGCGGGCTACAAAGCCGCGCGCGATAGCGGCACCTTCTCGTATGCCTGCCATGCGGTCGTGGTCGCGGTCGACACCGAACTGGGCGCAGTCGAAATTCTCGACTATGCGATCGCCGAAGATGGCGGTGTGCTGGTGAACCCGATGGTGGTGGACGGCCAGATCATGGGCGGCACCGCGCAGGGCATAGGCACGGCGCTGTACGAAGAAATGCCTTTTGACGAGAACGGCCAACCCCTGGCCTCCACGCTCGCCGACTACCTGCTGCCGGGCGCGCCTGAGGTGCCAACCCTGCGCATAGCGCATATCGAAACGCCCTCGCCCTACACCGAGTTTGGCCAAAAGGGCATAGGTGAGGGCGGCGCGATTGCGCCGCCGGCGGCAATTGTGAATGCGATCAACGACGCGCTAAAGGATATAGGCGTGGAAATCACCGAGAGCCCGGTGAGCCCGAAGCGCTTGCTGGCAGCTATCGCAGCTGCAAGGCGGGAGGGGAGCGCATGAAAGCGGCTGCATTCGAATACCAGCGCCCGGGCACGGCTGCCGAGGCCTGTGCGCTGCTGGCCGCGGGCGCAGGGCTCGCCAAAGCGATGGCTGGCGGCCAATCGTTAGGGCCCATGCTGAACTTGCGCCTCGCGCAACCGAGTGCCGTGATAGACCTCACTGCACTTGCCGGCTTGAGCGAAGTGCGGGACGAGGGTGAAGCCATCTACTTGGGCGCGAACGTCACGCATGCCGCGATTGAGGATGCGCGCGTGCCCGATCCCTCGCGTGGGTTAATGCCTTTTGTCGCAGCGAATATCGCCTACCGTGCGGTGCGCAATCGCGGCACGCTGGGCGGCAGTCTCTGCCACGCCGACCCCGCTGCGGATTGGGTGAGCACCATGCGCCTGCTGGATGCGGTGTATGTGATCGAAGGCCCCAACGGTAAAGGCCGGCGCGAAGTCGCCAGCGGTGATTTCATGCGGGCCGCATTTACCACATTACTGGGCGCGGACGAGCTATTGCTGGGCGTACGCATTGCGAAGTGCTCGGCAGGCGCAACGTTCGGCTATTTCAAATTTTGCCGCAAGGTGGGCGACTTTGCCGAAGCGATAGGCGCGGTGTTGCTCGACCCCGCGCGCGGCGTACGACGGGCGGTGATCGGTGCGACTGCCGGTGCGCCGTATCTGGTGCGTGATATGGAGGGCGTGCTCAGCGGGTCGCAGGCCGCCATTGACGCAGAAGTACGCGCCGCGGGTTGTGACGAACCCTATGAATTTCAAATACATGGCGTGGCGTTAAAGCGCGCCGTGGCACAGGTATTCGCATGACAAATCTGAATTTGACCGTTAACGGGCAAAGCGTCTCGGCCGCGGTCGAGCCACGTACTCACCTGGCCGATTTTCTGCGCGAACATGAGGGGCTTACCGGCACGCACCTGGGGTGTGAACACGGTGTGTGCGGCGCATGCACTGTTGAACTCGATGGGGCGCCGGCGCGCTCTTGCATTCAGTTCGCCATGCGCTGTGAGGGCGCGCAGGTGCGCACCATCGAAGGCTTCGACGATGACGCGGTGATGCAACACTTGCGCACCGCCTTTAGCGCCGAGCACGCGCTGCAGTGCGGGTTTTGCACGCCCGGCATGTTAATCACTGCGCGCGACATTGTGACCCGGTTGCCGCACCTGGTGAACGCCATCGACGAGGCGCGCATACGCCGGGAATTGGCCGGGAATCTGTGCCGCTGCACGGGTTACCAGGGCATAGTGCGCGCCATTCAACGCGTGCTGCGTGAACGCGCAACGGTGCTGCGTGCAGCTTGAGCAATCATTTACCCTGCCATTTCCGCTGGCAGCGGTATGGTCCGCATTTGCCGATGTGCCGATGCTGGTGTCGTGCATGCCCGGCGCAGCCTTGCAGGGTGAGCCGCGCAGTGTGGAGCATGGCGCGGCGTTTGATTTGCTGTTTACGGTGAAGCTCGGGCCTATCACCGGTGCGTTTCAGGGCCAGGGCGAAGTGCGGCGTGATGCGATTACCCATAGCGGCACTTTCTCGGGCGCCGGCGCTGACCGAAAAAGCGGCTCACGCGTGAAGGGCGAGGCGAAATTTGCGCTCACCGAAACCGGTGCGAGCGAGACACGAGTGGACGTGAACGTGGACTACAGTCTGACAGGAGCGCTTGCACAATTTTCGCGCGGGGCGATTGTGAAGGAACTCGCCGCAGCGCTGACGCGTGATTTTTCGGTCAATTTGCGCGAGCGGATTGCGGCCGGCCAAACGATCAGCGGCGCGATGGTAGAAGCAGCACCCGTCCGGCAGGGGGAACCCGCGCCCGCCACCGCGCCTGAAGAAGCCCAGCCGTTAAACGCGGGGCGTTTGTTTTGGCGGTTGTTGTGGGCGCGCATTGGAGGCTGGTTCAATCGTGTATCTTTATGAGTTCGCGAAGACGGCGTAACCCGAAAGGCGGGATACACTGCGCTTCTTCCGCCCGCACTACTTTTTCTGCTCCGGCGCAGGCGGCGCTTGCACGGCTTTCCCGTACTTAGCGAATTTCACAATCCTCTCCTCGCGCGGTCCGTTGCGATTGACGAGCTGGGTGTTGCCCGCTTGCGGCCGGGATGCAGGATGTGTCGGACACCGCGAAACCTAGGGGTTGCCGTTGTCGCCCAGTACAAACATCACGACACCGGTAACAATCAGCGCGGCCAGCAGCAGGAATGCCAACAGGTTCCAGGGCGGCTTCAAACGGCCGCTATGGTTGGGCGTCCAGCCGGGAATGACGATCATGTAATACAGACAGAAAAGGACAGGAAGTGCCGCGATACTGATCAGGACTTTGCGCCCCACGGGTGCAAGGTGCGGTAACAGTAAAGCCACAACCATGCCTACCCCCATCACCAAAATGGGAATTTCCAGCAGGTAACCGCGTTGAGGCCGGCGTGTAGGTGGGATGATCATGTCACATCCTTCGCAAGCGTCATGCCACCGCCCGGCGCCGCAACAGCATGAGATACAAAAACAGCGGCGCCATCGCGGCCAGCAGATGCTTCACCGAGTGCCCGCTCACGAATTGCGCCGTCAGCGCATAGGTTTCGCGATCGTAGTATTCGGCGATTTTGGCGAGCACATAAAAGGCAAGGCCATACAGCAGATAAATGCGCTGCGTGTAGCGGCTCGGAAACATCGCCAGAATAAACGGGATGGCTAACAAGGGCGCTGCCTGCACCCAGATGTAAATGCGCAGATCATCGGTATGGCGCCACCAGAATACGCTGGCGACGCCGATCACCAGCGCGGGGATCAACAGCGGCCGCTCGAATTGCGCCCCCAGATGCTCGCTCAGCAACGCGGCGAACAGACCCATGAACGCCAGCGTCATCGGCAGCCGGTCCCACACCAGCGTATCGTCATTCGGCGTCGCGTGGTAGTAGCCGGAGCCGGCGAACACCAGCGCCACGCCGGCGAAAAAAATCATCCACGACAGCCGCGCGCCGGTTTTAAGGTTGCGGTAACACCACACCCAGCCGATGACACCGATCAGCAGAAATGCAAGGTTGGATGCCACGTTGCCGAAATTTTGTACGCCCAGACAAGTGCGCGCGTCGGCGAAAAAGTGGTAGGCCTTGTCTTGCGGTATGGGGGCATGCAGGAGCAGCAGATACAGCAACGGGGCGAGAACTATCGCCACCAGCCATGCCACACGGTGGTTGAAGTGCGGATTATCCATAGACTGGGCTAGGTCACAAATCAGCGCTGATTACGCCGGATATTTTCGTGCCGTATGGATAACGTTCAGCACAGTGACGTGATCGTCCTGCACCTGGATCACCACGATAAACGGCAGTCGCGCAACGACGCATTCGCGCGTTCCAGCGACACGCCCCATACGGGTACGCCCGGGGAATTGTTGCAGGCTTTGCACCGATGACCGGATCCGAACGTAGATGCTCTGCGCAACATGAGCGCCTGCTTCATTGAGATAGTAGGTGAGGATATCTTCGAGGTCTTGCTCCGCCCTCGCCGTCCAGTGAACAGCAGCCATGGGTGAAGGCGAATTTGAAAATCAGGCGGACGCTGGTTTCCTGGCGCGCGACAGCACCCGGCTCCAGACGCGTTCCATCGCCAAATCATGTTCGGTCAATGTTATTGACCCTGCGTTCACGGCTTCAAGGGTGCTGGTCACTTTGGCAACGAACCACTCGTCATAGCCTTCTTCTTTTTCCATGAACAGTTCTGGAATGAGCGTATCCGACGCGTCCTTAATGGAAATCATGATACCGACCGGGCGGTTGTTCTTGGTCACCATGACGGGTTCCCGCTGCATGGTATCGAGCAGTTCGCCGAAACGGGTCTTGGCTTCACGCGCTGAAACAGTTTTCATAAGCATAGCCTAAAATGGTCACTTTGGTCATCATAACCACATTATTCAAAAAAGCAAAATGAACTTTAATCGCGGAATTCCCAATTGCCTGGAAATCTGGAAACGCCATTCCCCGCCGGCTATTTCCCCAGCGGCGCAATGCCCAACTCCGCCGCCAGCGTATCCAGCGCCGCCATCAGCGCCGGCGGTATCGGCACACCATTTTTGAGGCGATCCGCGCGCGCGGCTTGCGCGCCTTCACCAGGGATGTGAATGCGTTCGACACCGGGCAAACGCGCGGATTGACGCAGGTCGCGCACTAACGCATCTACACGCTGTTTGAATTCGGCAACCGGCTGAAACGCCTCGATGTTGATCGCGACGATGCAATGCCCGGTGTTGGTGGGTGTGACGTCGTCGGCGTTAAAGTCAACCACATCACGGCCCATCGCCGCGCCGTTCAGGGTGCCGGCCAACAAGCCGAACATCAGCGCCAGGCCGTAGCCCTTGTAGCCACCGATGGGCAGCAAAAATCCTTCGTTTGCGCGCGCAGGGTCGGTGAGCGGCTTGCCCTGCCGGTCCATCATCCAGCCTTCGGGCATCATTTCGCCGCGCTGCGCTTTGGTTTTAACTTTGCCATACGCCGCAACGGTGGTCGCCATGTCAAGGATCACCGGTGCCTCAGATTCCCCGGGCATGGCGATGGCAATCGGATTGGTGGAAAGCAGCATGTCGAGGCCGCCCCATGCCGGCAGATGGTTGGCGTTGCCCACCGCGAGATAGAGGCCGATCATGTCGTGCGCGACCGGCATGCTGGCGTAGAGCGACGCGGGACCGGCGTGGTTGCTCCACTGTGCGCCCACCCACGCCACACCTGCGGTGCGTGCTTTTGCGATGGCTGTTTCGGTGGCGAAACGCATCACCAGATGGCCCATGCCGTTGTCACCGTTCACCAGCGCCATGCCCGCTGCCTCGCGCTCGATGCGGATATTGGGTTTAACGTTGACCGCGCCCCCCTTGATGCGCCGGATGTACTGCGGCAAGCGGAATACGCCGTGACCTTCGGAGCCATTCACGTCGGCACGCGCCATCAGTTGCGCGATGGCGCTGGCCTCCGCCGCCGATATGCCTACGCCTATAAACGCCGCAGCGATAAACGTTTCAAGCTGCGCCGCAGTCACGCGCGAGGCTACGGGCGTTGTGGATGCCATTTTAATGACGTTTACTCGATCACCACTTTGTTGTCACGGATGATTTTGTCCCAGCGCCTCGACTCGCTTTGTACATAAGCACTGAACGCCGCCGGCGACTCGGATAACACCGGCGGGATCAGGCGCTTGGTGAGAAAGTCCTTCATTTCCGCATCGCTCATCACCGCGATGGTTTCCTTGAATATGCGGTCGATGATCGGGCGCGGCGTGTTTACGGGAACGAACAGTCCATTCCAGTTAAGACTGCCGATGCCGGCGAACCCGGATTCCGTGAGCGTCGGCACATCGGGCAATTCGGGAATGCGATTTTGCGAGGTAACCGCGTAGGCCTTGATCTGCCCCGCGCGTATCGGGCCGATATTCGACGCTACGTTCGAGTTGGTGATATGCACATCGCCGCGCATCAGCGCCGTCAGCGTTTCACCCGCGCCTTTCGAGGGCAGATGCACCATCTTTAATCCGGCGGCGGCAGTAAGCGCCAGCATGTCGAGATGTGAATACGAACCCAGCGGCGCCTGATAATTCAATTGCCCCGGACGTTCGCGCGCGTAGGCAAAGGCATCCTTCAGATTGTTCGGCATCTTCGGCCCGCCGAGAATCACATTCGGAATCGACGCCAGCAGCGTCACCGGCGCGAGATCGCGCAGCGCATTCACCTTGAGCTTCTTGAACAGCAGATGATTGATCGAATTGGTGGAGATATTGCCCACCAGTATGGTGTGGCCGTCGGCTTGCGCGGTGGCGGCGATTTCCACCGCGATGTTGCCCGCGGCGCCCGCACGGTTATCGACGACTACCTGCTGGCCTAGGCGCTCGCCCAGCTTGGGCGCGAGAATGCGGCCGACGATGTCGGTGGCGCCGCCGGGCGCGAAAGGCACCACCATGCGTATGGGGCGCGATGGATAGGGTTGCGCCGTGACCGCGCCGGCGGCAGTCAGAATGACAATACCGATCCAATGCTTTAGCTGTCGCATACCAGAGCCTCTTGATATACAGGGTGCGCGGTGCGCACCCCGTGCCTTTCAAATTTCATGCTTCACGCTGTGTTCTTCCAGCTCCACCAACGCACCCAGAAAATCCCGGGGATGCACAAACGCGATGCGCTCGCCATGCACATTGTATTGCGGATTGCCGTCGCCCAGCACCTGTGCGCCCTTGTCTGTGAGGACGGCACGCGTGGCATCCACGTTTTCCACACCGACGCAGAAATGATGGATGCCGCCTTTGGGATTGCGCTCGAGAAACCCGGCGACCGGCGAGTCGGGGCGCGAGGGTTCCATCAGTTCAATCTTGGCGTTACCGAGATCGACATAGGCCATGCGCACGCCCTGTTGCTCGTTGACGTGGATGTCGCCGATTGTGAGGCCGTAGGTGTCGGCAAGACGCTTGGCTGCGGCGTCTAGGCTGGGGACTACTATCGAAACGTGGGACAGGTTATTGATCACGTCAAACCCCGCTTAAGTCAAAAGCGTTGGCCACAGAGGGCACGGAGGACACAGAGAACACCACCTTTGATTTTCTCTGTGTAGCTCTGTGCCCTCTGTGGCAAAGGATTTTACCTGTGTTGTATCAAACAATTTTCTGCTGACGCAATTCGGCAATATGCTCCGCCGATAATCCCAGTTCATCACCCAGCACCTGCTCGGTATGTTGTCCGAGCGTGGGTGGCGCGCGGCGAATGCTCGGCGGCGTATCGCTAAACCGGTACGGCATGCCCAGTACTTTTACATCGCCCGCCGTCGGGTGCTTAATCGTGCGCACCATGTCGCGCGCAGCAGTATGCGGAGCAGACAGTGCCTGCGCCACGCTGTTGATGCGCCCGCAGGGCACGCCTGCCGCAGTCAGTTTGGCGATCAGGGAATTGGCATCTTCCTGCCGCAATGCCTCGATAATCAGGGCGTCAATGGCTTCCCGATTGACCACGCGACCCGGGTTCTTGATGAAGCGTGCATCGCTGGCCCATTCGGCATGACCCAACGCTGTGGAGAACCTGGCGAACTGCCCATCGTTGCCGACCGCCACCGCTATCATGCCGTCCTTCACCGGATACGCGGTATAGGGCACGATATTCGGATGGCCGTTGCCGAAGCGCCGCGCATCATTGCCGGACACCAGATGGTTGGACGCCACGTTCGCCAGCATGAACAAGCCTGATTCATACAACGACACTTCGACATGCTGGCCACGTCCGCTGCGGTGGCGCGCGTTGAGCGCCGCCAGTATGGCATTGCAGGCGAGCAGGCCCGTGGTGATATCGACAATGGCAACGCCGTATTTCATGGGGTCGCCATCAGTCTCGCCACAAATGCTCATCAGCCCGGTTTCGGCTTGCAGTATGAAATCGTATCCCGGCAGCCCGCCCTTGGGCCCGTCCGTGCCATAGCCGGTGATGGAACAACGCACCACGCGCGGCGCGTTCTCTTCCAGCCAGGCGTTGGTAAAACCCCACTTCTCCAAGGTGCCCGCCTTGAAATTCTCGACCAGCACATCGCATTGCTGGATCAGCCTGGCGAGAATTTCCTGCCCGCCTTTGGCCGCCATATTCAGCGTAATCGAACGCTTGTTACGGTTGATGCCGAGAAAATACGCGGATTCACCACCCGCGAACGGGGGCCCCCACGCGCGCGTATCGTCGCCCGCGCCTGGCGGTTCAACCTTGATCACTTCCGCCCCCATGTCGCCCAGTGCTTGCGCGCACAACGGGCCGGCGAGGATGCGGGTGAGGTCGAGGACTTTGGTGCCGGTTAATGCACCTTCGGCGCCTGGGTTTGGATCGGTCATGGTTGGTTGTCCGTGAGGCGTAAGTCGTGAGGCGTTAGGAGTAACCCCTCCGCCGTGGTCGGAGAAGCAAGAACGCTTCTACGCCTCACCTTTCTACTTCTTCTTGACGCGCATCGATGGCGGCGCATTCATATCCTTCGCGCAACCGTCGATATACGCCTGCAGCATCTTCTTGTCGCGCAGGCGGAATTTCTGGAAGTCAGGCTTGCGCCCGGCGAGAAAGGCGTTCATGCCTTCCGCGGCTTCTTCCGAGCCCCACACGTGCGCAAGTAACTCCATGCCCTGCTGCCATGAGGCATACAGCATGTCGGATTCGGAGTTGAGCGATTTTTTGGTCATGCGGATGGTGAGTGCGCTGTGGCCTTTCATGGTTTCGCACCACTTGAGCGTTTCAGCGCGTAAATCTTTCAGCGGCACGCACTTGTTGATGAGGCCGACCTCGACCGCTTCCCTGGCGCCGAAGCGGCGGGCGCAAAAAATCATTTCGCGCGCCAGACGCTCGCCAATGATGCGCGGCAGATACTGCGTGGCGCCCACCGTCGGGCACGCCCCGACTTTGGCGCCGGTCTGGCCGAGCACGGCGTTCTCGGATGCAATCACCAGATCGCACCACAACGCGAGTTCGTGGCCACCGCCCATGCACCAACCGTTAACCATGGCGATCACCGGTATTGGCAGGCCGCGAATGGTCATCGCCAGACCCAGCATGCGGTCATTCCACATGTAGGCATTGTTGAAATTGAGCCGCTTCATGGCGTAAAAATCACCGCCCGCCGAAAACGACTTATCGCCTGCGCCGGTCACTACCGCGCACACGATGGACGGATCTTCACGTGTCGATTTCAGGGCATCGATCATCTCGTCCAGCGTTTGCTCGCGAAAGCAGTTCAGCACACGCGGACGGTTGATGGTGACCCAGGCCACCTGATCCTTCACCTCATACAGAATATCGCTGTATTTGCGAGCACTCTTGTTTGCCGGTTTTTTCTTTGCCGCAGCCATGACCACCGCTCCCCTGGATGAATGTAAAAACAAGGCCCGGAGTGTACCAGAACAGGGCTCGATGAAGCTTGAGCGGTGCGTGAAGCTGGATTACACTATCTTTGTAGCCGCCGATCGTGGTCTATGCGTTAGTTGCGGCTCAAATAACCTGGAGGATATCCCATGAAACTGAAGCAAATCGTAACGGCGGCGGCATTGGTATTGGTCAGTGGCGCGGCGATGGCGATGCACTGCCCCGCCGACATGAAAAAAATCGACGCCGCGCTGGCGGCTAATCCGAAGCTAAGCGCAGCGCAGATGGCCGACGTGAAAAAGTATCGCGCCGATGGCGAAGCATCGCACAAGGCAGGCAAGCATCAGGATTCCGTTGACACGCTCGCCAAAGCGATGAAGATACTGGGCATTTGATCCGCACGCGGGCCATGCGCCAAAATCCCCCGCAGCACGGGGGATTTTTTTTGGGTTGTGCCGTGACCGACAATCGCGACAATGATGTAAGTATTTGTTTTTATTAATATTTTTTCATAGACGCTGATGATTGAAGTTTCGCAAAACGAGATCGCGGTGCAAACCGCGTGGCCGCTGGTATTCCGCTGCGAACTGCCGTTGCGCTTTGCGGATATGGACGCCGATGGCCGCGTCAACAACACCGAGTACTATCGCTATATGGAAGAAGCGCGCATGCGCTGGGTGCATACACTGGGGCTGGCGATGACTCCGCCTGCGCCGGTACCGGTGCTCGCTGCGTCAGCATGCTCCTATCGCGCGCCGCTGCGTTACCCCGGCGCGGTTACGGTTGAAATTTATCTGGGGCGCATGGGCAGGAGCAGCGTGCGCACACATTATTTGCTGCGCAGCGACGACACCCTTGCGGCGGAAGGTTACGGCGTTTCGGTGTGGGTTGATTCCGCTACACAGCGGCCGCTTGCGCTACCGGATGCGGTGCGTAAACTGGCAGCACTCTGATACGCGCCAGGCCTACTCCACGCGTATCCCCGCGTCGCGCACTACCTTGCGCCAGCGCGCGAGTTCGGTGGCGAGATAACTTCTGAAATGCTCCGGCGAACCCGCAACCGGCTCGCCGCCATCGTCGCTCAGTTTTTCCATGACTTCGCGTGAGCGCACAGCGCGCGCGAGTTCGGCATTGAGTTTCGCCACCAACTCCGGGGGCAGGCCCGCTGGACCAAGCCAGCCGTGCCAGGTCGTCGTTTCATAGCCGGGCACACCGGACTCGATCACGGTAGGCAAATCAGGCATCACGCTTGAGCGTTTGACGCTGGTGACCGCCAGCGCGCGTATCCTGCCGATGCGGACGTATTGCAGCGACGATAAAATGTTGCCGAACATCACCTGCACCTGCCCCGCCATCAAATCCACCAGCGCCTGCCCGGTGCCCTTGTACGGCACATGCGCGATTTTCACCCCGGCCAGGTTGTTGAAAAGTTCCAGTGCCAGATGGTTCGAGGTGCCGTGCCCCGCAGACGCCGCATCAAGCCGCGCACGCGGGCTGCGCGCCAGCGCGAGCAAATCCTGCACCGAACGCGCCGGCAGCGCCGGATGCACCATCAGCAGGATAGGCGCCTGCACCACCACGGAAATAGGCGTGAAATCCTTGATCGGGTCGTAACTGAGTTTAGGGTACACCGCCGGCGAGATGGCATAGCCGCTGGCTACCGCCAGCAGCGTATAACCATCCGGCGCAGACTTTGCCACCAGCGCATAAGACAATGTGCCGCCTGCACCGGTGCGGTTTTCAACAATGAATGAGCGTTTGAGATTGTCGCTCATTTTTTGCGTCAGCAGGCGCGCGATGATGTCAGTGCCGCCGCCAGGAGCGAGACCAACGATCACGCGCACCGGTTTGGAGGGGTAGGGGTCGGCGGGCTGCGCGTGGGCAGTGTTACCTGATAGCGCACAAGCGCACACGCCCAGTGCAATACGCAGCGTAGTCCTCTTTGAGTTCAATGGCATTCGCTTTACTTCTTCACTTTACCCGTCTTCAGCTTAATCCCCACCATATCCTCCGGCCGCACCCACTGGTCGAACTGCTCGGCTGTGACATGGCCCATCGCGATCGCCGACGCTTTCAACGTCAGGCCTTTTTTGTGCGCGTTCTTGGCTATGGCAGCCGCATTGGCATAACCGATGTGCGGATTCAACGCCGTCACCAGCATCAACGACTCGCGCATGAGTTGGTCGATGCGCGCCAGGTCAGGCTCGATCCCCTGCGCGCAATGTTCATCAAAGTTGCGGCAGGCGTGCGTGAGCAGGCTCGCGCTGTGCATGAAGTTGCGAATCACCATCGGACGAAACACATTCAACTCGAAATTGCCCATCGAACCACCGACATTGATCGCGGTGTCGTTGCCGAACACCTGACAACACACCATGGTCATCGATTCGGATTGCGTGGGATTCACCTTGCCCGGCATGATGGAACTGCCCGGCTCATTTTCGGGAATGACGATCTCCGCAATACCGCAACGCGGGCCGCTCGACAGCCAGCGGATATCATTGGCGATTTTCATCAGCGATGCCGCCAGTGTTTTGAGCGCGCCATGCGCATGCACCACACCGTCGCACGAGCCCAGCGCCTCAAACTTGTTGGGCGCAGTGATAAACGGCAGGCCGGTGAGTTTTTTGAGCTGCGCCGCGACATCCTTGGCGAACTTCGGGTGCGCATTCAGCCCTGTGCCCACCGCCGTGCCGCCCAGCGCGAGTTCGCACAGATGCGGCAGCGCCGCCTGCACGTGCTTCAGGCCATGGTCGAGTTGCGCCACGTAACCGGAAAATTCCTGCCCCAGCGTGAGCGGCGTTGCGTCTTGCAGGTGGGTGCGGCCGATCTTCACGATGTGCATGAACTTATTGGCTTTTTTATGCAGCGTATCACGCAGTTTTTTGACCGCGGGTTTAAGTTGCCGCTCCAGCGCGATCACCCCTGCCACGTGCATTGCCGTGGGGAAAGTGTCGTTCGACGATTGACCTTTGTTCACGTCGTCGTTCTCGTGCACTAGCCGCGTCATGCCGCGCTTGCCGCCCAGAATTTCCGATGCGCGATTCGCCAATACCTCGTTGACGTTCATATTGGTCTGCGTGCCGGAGCCGGTTTGCCATACCACCAACGGAAAATGCGCATCGAGTTTGCCGGCCAGCGCCTCGTCAGCGGCCTTGACGATGGCGTCACCTTTTTTGCGATCCAGCACGCCGAGTGACATGTTGGTCAGCGCAGCGGCTTTTTTCACCATCACCTGCGCCATCACCACGTCGTGCGGCATGGTCTCGCCGGGAAAGTGAAAGTGATGCAGGCTGCGCTCGGTCTGCGCGCCCCACAGCTTGTCGTTGGCGACGGCGATGTCGCCCATGGTGTCGTGTTCGGTGCGGGTGGTTTTTTGGGTCATGGATGTTCCTGGATAAAAAGCGTGAACAGGGAAGGGTGAAGAGTGAATGGGGCGCCTCTTCACCCTTCACTCTTCACTCTTCACAATAAAGTCCGCTGCGCCCCGGCATCCACCACGATCAACGCCGTCATATTGACTATACGCCGCACCGTCGAAGAGGGCGTGATGATATGCACGGGTTTCGCCGCGCCCAGCAGTATCGGGCCCACGGTAATGCCATCCCCTGCGGCGGCCTTGAGCAGATTAAACGAAATATTCGCGGCGTCGAGATTGGGCATCACCAGCAGATTGGCCTGTCCCTTGAGTCGATTACCCGGCAGCGCGCGGCTGCGAATTTCCTCCGACAGCGCCATGTCACCCTGCATCTCGCCATCGATTTCAAGGTTGGGCGCCAGCTGATTGACGAGTTCAAGCGCGGCGCGCATTTTAGTTGCGGTGGGCGTATCGCCGCCGCCGAAGGCCGAATGCGACAGCATAGCCGCTTTGGGGGTGATGCCAAAGCGGCGGATTTCCTCCGCCGCAAGGATGGCGGATTCAGCGATTTGCGCGGCGCTGGGGTCGAACGTGACGTAGGTGTCGCAGATGAACACCGTACCCTTGGGCAGCAGCAGCGCGTTCATTGCCGAATAATGGTTTACACCCGCGCGCTTGCCGATGACGCGATCGATATAGCGCAGGTGGCGGCTGTACTGGCCGAGGATGCCGCACAGCATCGCATCCGCCGCGCCCTTATGTACCAGCATGGCGCCGATCAGCGTCGGCAAGCGCCGCATGTCGAGCTTGGCAAGTTCGATGGATACGCCCTGGCGTTGCGTGAGCCGGTAATATTCACTCCAATATTCGCGGTAACGCGGGTCGTTGCCAGGATCGACCACATCAAAATGCTGGTTGCGCCGCAAACGCAGGCCCAGCCGTTCGATGCGCGCGTCGATGACGTGCGGGCGGCCGATCAGCACCGGCCGCGCAATGCCTTCGTCCACCACCAGTTGCGCCGCGTGCAGGAAACGCTCTTCCTCGCCCTCGGCATACACCACGCGCCGGGGCGCTTTTTTCGCCGCTGCGAACAGCGGCCGCATGATCTGGCCCGACTGATAGACAAACTGATTGAGTCGTTCGCGATAGGCGTCAAAATCGGCGATCGGCCGTGTCGCCACGCCGCTGTCCATGGCGGCCCTGGCAACGGCGGGCGCAATCTGCGCTATCAGGCGCGGATCGAACGGGCGCGGAATAATGTATTCAGGGCCAAACGGCTGCTGCTGCTCGCCATAGGCCGCCGCCACCATGTCGGACTGCACGGCTTGCGCGAGCTCGGCGATGGCGCGCACCGCCGCCAACTCCATCTCCGTGGTAATCGTGGTCGCACCCGCATCCAGTGCACCGCGAAACACAAACGGAAAACACAGCACGTTGTTCACTTGATTCGGATAATCGGAACGTCCCGTGGCGATCACCGCGTCGGGCCGCACCTCGCGCACCAGCTCCGGCAAAATTTCCGGCTCGGGATTGGCCAGCGCCAGTATCAGCGGCCTCGGCGCCATCCTGCGCACCATCTCCTGCTTCAACACCCCGCCCGCCGACACCCCAAGGAACACGTCCGCGCCTTCGATCACTTCGCCCAGCGTGCGCGCGCCGGTGTCGATCGCATACACCGCTTTGTCCGGGTCCATCTCCTCGATACGGCCCTGGTACACCACGCCTTTGATGTCCGTGACGATGATGTTTTCCGGGCGCACGCCCAGTTTCACCAGCAAGCCCAGGCACGCCAGTGCCGCCGCGCCCGCACCCGACACCACCAGCTTGATACTGCCGATATCCTTGCCGACCACCTTGAGGCCATTAATTATCGCCGCGCCCACGGTAATTGCGGTGCCGTGCTGATCGTCGTGAAACACCGGAATTTTCATGCGCGAACGCAAAGCACGCTCGACGATAAAACACTCCGGCGCCTTGATGTCTTCGAGATTGATGCCGCCGAACGTCGGCTCCAGCGCGGCGATAATTTCGACCAGCTTTAACGGATCGCGTTCATTGACTTCGATGTCGAACACATCAATGCCCGCGAACTTCTTGAACAACACCGCCTTGCCTTCCATCACCGGCTTGGCCGCCAGCGGGCCTATCGCCCCCAGACCCAGCACTGCGGTGCCGTTGGTGATCACCCCCACCAGATTGCCGCGTGAAGTCAGGTTGCGCGCCTCGGCAGGGTCGGCAACGATGGCCTCGCATGCCGCTGCAACACCGGGCGTATACGCCAGCGCGAGATCGCGCTGATTCACCAACCCTTTGGTCGGTGCGATGGATATCTTGCCCGGCGTGGGAAACCGATGGTAATCGAGCGCGGCTTTTCTGATTTGTTCGTCCATAAGGCTTTGGATTTGTGTGCAGATGAGCTAACGAGTTTAAACGGATATCGCATCCAGGTACGCTGCCGCCGCGGCCGTCTTCTGCTCCGCACCATCGCAGCACAATGCGCACCGCATCGGTGCGAACATGCGCGATGCGGTGCCAAGCGCAAAAAATTATATCCATAAAATCAGTGGGTAATGCACGCCGCAGGGCAAAAGCAATGCTGGCACGGGATTTGCTGAGTACAACGTTGTATACAACGGATCACCCAGCAATGCCTTCTACCTACAGTCTCGATATCGGGTCACTTGCGCATGCCTACGCGACGGGTGCGCTTACGCCTGCGCAAGTGGTCAATGATATCTGCGACAGGATCGAAGCGGCAGGCAACGCCAATCCGGTGTGGATTCATGTGGAGCCGCGCGAGCGCCTGCTCGAGCGGGCAGCAGCGGTTGAGGCAGCGCGCGCAGATAGAACAAATCACGCAGGGGGTGCACACCTGCCGCTCTACGGTATTCCCTTTGCAATCAAGGACAACATCGATGCTGCCGGCCTGCCTACCACGGCGGGCTGCCCCGATTTCGCTTATGTGCCGGGCGCCGATGCAACGGTGGTTAAGCGCTTGCTCGCCGCGGGTGCGCTATTGATCGGCAAGACCAACCTCGACCAGTTCGCCACCGGCCTTGTCGGTACCCGTTCTCCTTATGGTGCTTGCCGTAATGTCTTCGATGCGCGCTATATATCCGGCGGCTCCAGTTCGGGTTCGGCTGTGGCTGTTGCGTCGGGCCTGGTGAGCTTTGCACTGGGCACCGACACCGCCGGCTCGGGGCGCGTGCCCGCGGCGTTTAACAACATCGTGGGCTTGAAGCCCACGTGCGGCCTCGTCAGCACTACCGGCGTGGTGCCGGCCTGCCGTTCGCTGGACTGCGTGTCGGTGTTCGCGCTGTCGTGCGCTGACGCGCTGCGGGTGCTCGACACCCTGGAAGGATACGACTCCGCAGATCCTTATTCCCGCCGCGCCGGCGCGCCGCCGTCGTTTTCGGCAGCGCAATTTCGATTTGCCGTGCCACGCGCCGGTCAACTCGAATTTTTTGGCGACGCCGAATATGCGCGGCTGTTCGAGCAGGCGGCGCAGCGGCTTATCGCCTTGGGCGGCACGCGTATCGAAGTTGACTTCAGCGCGTTTTACGCCGCCCAGGAATTGCTCTACAACGGCCCGTGGATCGCAGAACGCACGGCGCAACTGGAATCATTCATAGCGGAGCAGCCCGACGCCGTGCATCCGGTGACCAAGCGCGTGATCGAGTCGGGCAAAGCCTACACCGCAGCGCAAGCGTTCCGTGCACAGCACCGGCTGGCCGCGTTGACACGCCAAACCGAAGCGGTATGGGACACGGCAGACGTGTTGCTGGTGCCGGGCGCGCCCACCATCTATACGCTGGCCGAAGTGGAAGCAGAGCCGTACGCGCTCAATGCCCGCTTGGGCCATTACACGAATTTCGTCAACCTTCTCGACCTCGCCGCGATCACCGTGCCTGCCGGATTTCGCGTCGACGGCCTGCCGTTCGGCATAACCCTGATCGGGCCCGCGTTCTCTGATCGTGCGCTAGCCGCACTCGCGGCGCGCTTTAACGCCGAGCCCGACTGCAATCACCCGATGCGCGCACCAGAACGCGACGCATCCGCCATGGTAAGCGTCGCCGTGGTTGGCGCGCATCTTACCGGCATGCCGCTTAATCACGAATTGACTGCGCGCGGCGCGCGGCTGTTGCGTGCAACGCGCACCGCGCCGATCTACCGTTTATACGCGCTCAACAGCACCACGCCGCCCAAGCCGGGTCTGCTGCATGTAGACGACAACAGTTCCGGCAGCAGTGTGGACATTGAAGTATGGGCAATGCCGTCGCGCCATTTCGGTACGTTTGTCGCGGGCATCCCGGCGCCGCTGGGCGTGGGCACACTCACGCTGGAGGACGGTGAAACTGTGCAGGGCTTTTTGTGCGAACACTACGCGGTTGCCGGGTGCGAAGACATCAGTGCCATGGGTGGCTGGCGCAACTTCGTGCGCTCCCGTTCAGGCGCGGCGTCTGAGTGACACTTTTTTATCTATCGGTTTGAATTTAAACAACTTTATACAAAGGAGTAGTAATATGAAACGACGCGAATTTCTGATCACTTCCGCCGCAATGGCAAGCACATCGCTGCTGTCACTCGAAGCGCTGGCGCAAAGCGACCGGCGCCGCGAATTGCTCATCGTCGCCAACGAATTCGGCCCCAATTCGCTCGACATTCATACCGTCGGCGCCAACCGGCCCGCCTACGGCGTGTCGTGGCTGTGTTACGACCGCCTGATGACTTTTGGCAAGAAAAAACTGCCCAACGGCGCGCTGACCTACGACTACACCAAGCTCGAACCGGAACTGGCGGAATCGTGGCAAATCGCCGCCGACGGCATGTCGGTCATTTTCAGGCTGCGCAAGGACGCAAAGTTTCACGACGGCACGCCGGTAACGGCCAAGGATGTGAAGTGGTCGCTCGACCGCGCGGTGACGGTAGGCGGCTTCCCCACGTTTCAGATGAAAGCCGGTTCGCTCGAAAAGCCGGAGCAGTTCGTAGTAGTTAGCGATCACATAATACGCGTCGATTTTCTGCGCAAGGACAAACTGTTGATGATGGACCTTGCGGTGCCGGTGCCGTGCATTTTCAATTCGGAACTGGTCAAGAAAAACGTGACCAAGGAAGACCCGTGGGGCCTCAACTGGACCAAGAACAATACGGCGGGCGGCGGCGCCTACAAGCTGGAATCGTGGAAACCCGGACAGGAAATCATCTACGTGCGCAACGACGATTGGAAAAGCGGCAGCGTGCCCAAAATCCGCCGCGTGGTGCAACGCGAGATTCCCTCGGCAGGCAACCGCCGGGCGTTGCTCGAAAAAGGCGACATCGACATGAGCTACGAAATGCCACCCAAGGATTTTCTTGAAATGTCGCAGGGCGGCAAGGTAAACGTCGCCAGCACGCCGATTGAGAACGCCTTGTGGTATGTGGGCATGAACGTCACCAAGCCGCCGTTCAACAACCCCAAGGTGCGCCAAGCGCTGGCCTATGCCATACCCTACGAAAAAATCATGGACAGCGCTCTGTACAAGCGCTCCACCAAAATGTGGGGCCACAAAGACAACAAGGCGTCGAATCTGAATTGGCCGCAGCCGCACGGCTATGGCTACAATCTCCAGAAAGCGAAAGCGCTGATGAAAGAAGCTGGCGCCGAAGCAGGCTTTGAAACCACGCTGTCCTTCGATCTGGGCGGCGCCACGGTCAGCGAACCGGCGTGCATTCTGATTCAGGAAGCGCTGGCGCAGATCGGCATCAAGGTGACGATCAACAAAATTCCCGGCTCCAACTGGCGCGCGGCATTGCTGAAAAAAGACATGCCGCTGATACTCAACCGCTTCGGCGGCTGGCTCAATCATCCCGAATACTTTTTCTTCTGGTGCTACCACGGGCAGAACGCGGTGTTCAACACCATGAGCTACCAAAACCCGGCGATGGACAAATTGATCGATGCCGCGCGCTTCGAGACCGACCCCAGGAAGTACCGGGACGACGTCTACGGTTTCGTCAACATGGCTTTCGAGGACGTGCCGCGGGTGCCGATCGCACAGCCGAATATGGACGTGGCGATGCAAAAGAACATTCGCGGCTATGCCTACTGGTTCCACCTGCAGCCGGATTACCGCGACCTTGAAAAGGCGTAGCGCATGAACGCCGGCACGCCCATCGACGACGCGTATGTACTGGCGGCAGCACGCGCCGCGGGGCTGGACATCGCACCGTCGCAGGTGGCCGGTGTGACCGCAAACCTTGCGCGCATTGAAGCGATCGCGCGTCCGCTCAACGCGTTGGCGCTCGCTGCCAGCGACGAGATCGCACCGGTGTGGACACCGTGAACACCATTGAGGCGCGCATTGAGCGCGTGTTCGCAGATATTGACGCACGCAACAGCACGATCAATGCGTTCGTCGATTTAACCCGCGAGCGCGCCTTTGCGCAGGCGCGGCGGATAGACTCGGCGCGTGCCGCCGGACGAGACGCCGGGCCGCTGGCGGGCGTGCCGTTTGCGGTCAAAAATCTCTTCGACGTGCAGGGATTTACCACGCTCGCCGGATCGAAAATTAATCGCGAGCTGCCGCCGGCAGTAGCGGACGCAACGCTCATCACACGCCTGGAAGCGGCGGGCGCCGTGCTGGTCGGCACCCTCAACATGGACGAATACGCCTACGGGTTTTCGACCGAGAACACACACTACGGCGCCACCCGCAACCCGCACCAAGCCGCTCATGTGGCCGGCGGCTCTTCCGGCGGCTCGGCAGCGGCCGTTGCGGCCGGACTGGTGCCGCTTACCCTGGGCTCCGATACTAATGGCTCAATTCGTGTGCCCTCGTCATTTTGCGGCGTGTGGGGCCTCAAACCCACCTACGGACGGCTGTCACGCGCGGGCGCGTTCCCGTTCGTTAATTCTCTCGACCACGTGGGGCCGTTTGCGCAGACGCTGGCAGGCCTGGCCGCAGCATACGACGTGATGCAGGGGCCGGACCCGCGCGATCCGGTATGCCGTCCGCCACAGCCGCTGCAGGCGGTGTGCGGCGTGCCGGATGAAGGCATCGCGAATCTGCGCATCGCGCGTGCAACGGGTTACTTTGAGCAAAACGCTGAAGCCGCCGTGGTTGAGCTCGTGCGCGAGGCGTGCGCGTGCATCGGCGTAACGCAGACGGTGGAAATACCGCACGCCGATCTTGCGCGTGCCGCGGCGTTTGTGATTACCGCGGCGGAAGGCGCGCAACTGCATCTTAAGAATTTAAATGCCCGCGCCGGCGATTTCGAACCGATGATACGCGACCGCTTGCTGGCGGGCGCGCTGATCCCCGCCGCCTGGTACCTGCAGGCGCAGCGTGTGCGGCGCTGGTGTTATGCGCAAATGATGAAAGTGTTTGCAACCGTCGACGTCATCGTAGCGCCCGCAACACCGCGCACGGCGCAGCGCATCGGTCAGGAAACCTTCACCGTGCGCGGCGTCGAAATGCTGGCGCGTCCCAACGCCGGGTTGCTCACACAACCGATCTCCTGCATCGGCCTGCCTGTAATCGCCGCCCCGGCCGGCACGCTGGATGGCCTGCCGGTGGGCCTGCAGATCATCGCCGCGCCGTGGCGCGAGGATTTATGTTTTCGCGTCGCCGCTGCGCTCGAGCGCGCGGGTGTTGTTGCGGTCATACCGCTCGCGGGCAACACCTGATGCTGACGCTGATCGTCAAGCGCCTTGCCGGCGCGCTGCCCAATGTGCTGGGTGTAATCGTGGTGACGTTTTTGCTGACGCGCGCGCTGCCGGGCGATCCGGCGGCTTACTTCGCGGGGCCCGCCGCCACCCAGGAAGCGGTCGAGCAGATTCGCGTGCAGTTAGGTTTGGACAAGAGTTTAATTCATCAATTTATATTTTATATCAAAGACTTATCAAGATTTGACCTTGGCAACTCGCTATCCACCGGGCAGCCCGTGCTGGCGGAGATTCGCAGCCGCTTGCCCGCTTCGCTGGAGCTGACGCTGTGCGGCCTGCTGTTCGCCTGCAGTCTGGCGATTCCGCTCGGCGTGCTGGCAGCGACGCGCGCCGGATCATGGATGGATCACCTGTGCCGCATGCTGGCCACCGCTGGTGTTTCGCTGCCGACGTTCTTCCTCGGCTTGTTACTCGCCTACCTGTTTTATTATCTGGCGGGAATCGCACCTGCGCCGCTGGGACGGCTCGATGTTGCATTTTCGCCGCCGCCTTCAATCACCGGCGCTTATCTGATCGACAGCCTGATTGCGCGCGATCTTGAACTGTTTCGCGCCAGCGCCGCACAGCTGGTGTTGCCGACGTTGACCATGGGCATCTTTGTGATGGCGCCGCTGATGCGCATGACGCGCGCCGCCATGATGGGCGTGTTGTCCTCGGACTTCATCCGCACCGCGCGCGCCTCCGGTCTTTCACGCACGCGCGTGCTGTACGCCTATGCTTTTCGCAACGCGCTGCTGCCGGTGGTCACCACCCTGGGCATGGTGTTTTCGTTTCTGCTCGGCTCTAACGTATTGGTGGAAAAAGTCTTTGCCTGGCCGGGCATCGGCTCGTACGTGATTGAGGCGCTGGTGGCCTCGGACTACGCGCCGGTGCAGGGTTTCGTGCTCACCATGGCGCTGCTCTATGTGCTGCTCAATCTCGCGATCGACATACTCTACGGCGTGATCGATCCGCGCGTCGCGTTGGAGGGCTGAAGGTGAGCGCGCCCGCAGTAGCCACTCCCGGCACGGCGGCCGCCGCCATCGCGCAGGCGCCCGGCTGGCGCGAAACATGGAAACATGTGCGTTATGTCGCCACCGAAAACCCGGTGACGCTCGGCGCCTTCGCGCTGTTTCTCGGCTTTGTGCTGCTGGCACTGATAGGGCCGTGGATCGTGCCTTACGATCCGCTCGCCTCTGATACGAAAATTGCGTTGCAGCCGCCGTCGGTTGCGCATTGGTTCGGCACCGACGCTCTGGGGCGCGATATTCTGTCGCGCATCATCGTCGCCACGCGACTGGATTTCGGCATCGCCATCTCGGCCGTTGCCGCTTCCTTTGTCTGCGGCTCCGTGCTCGGTTCGCTTGCGGGCTTCTATGGCGGATGGTACGAGCGCTTGATCGGCCGTTTTTCCGACACCATCATGGCCTTCCCCCTGTTTGTGCTGGCGATGGGCATCGTGGCGGCGCTCGGCAACACGGTGTCTAATATCATACTCGCGACGGCGATCATCAACTTGCCTTTCTACATCCGCGTATCGCGCGCCGAGGTCAATGTGCGGCGCAACGCCGGCTACGTCGAGGCCGCGCGGCTCGCCGGCAATTCCGATCTGCGCACGCTGGCCTGCCACATATTTCCCAATGTGCTGCCGCCGATGATGGTGCAGATATCGCTCAATATGGGATGGGCCATACTCAACGCCGCCGGCTTGTCGTTTATTGGTCTCGGTGTGCGCCCGCCGGATGCCGAGTGGGGCATCATGGTGGCGGAGGGCGCGACTTACATCATCTCCGGCGAATGGTGGATAGCACTGTTTCCGGGCGCCACGCTGATGCTCGCGGTGTTCTGCTTCAACCTGCTTGGTGACGGACTGCGCGACATGATGGACCCGAGGATGCGCACATGAGTGAGGGCGTGCCACTATTGCAGGTGCGCGATCTGACGCTCGAATTTCGCACGCGCTCGGGCGCCGTGCATGCGCTGCAGAACGTGAGCATCGATGTCGGCAGGGGCGAGACCGTCGGCATCGTGGGTGAATCCGGCTCCGGAAAATCCGTGCTCTCATTCGCGATTCTGCGCATTCTCGATCCGGCGGCGCGCATCACCCAAGGCGCGATAACCTTCGGCGGACTCGACATCCTCGCGGCGAGCGAAGCGACGCTGCAGGAAATGCGCGGGCGCGAAATTTCGATGATTTTCCAGAACCCTCGCACCGCGCTAAATCCGATCCGCCGCATTGGTCTGCAAATCGAGGATGTGCTGCGCACGCATACGTCCACGCTGCGCGCCGACCTGCGTAAAAAGGCGATTGAGTGCCTGGCGCAGGTGCGCATACCCGACCCGGAGCGGCGCTATGCCGCCTATCCTTTCGAGTTGTCGGGCGGACAATGCCAGCGCGTAATGATCGCACTGGCGCTGGCGTGCAACCCGCAGTTGCTGATCGCCGACGAGCCCACCACCGGACTTGATGTCACCACCCAGGCCGCGATCATGGATTTACTGCGTGAACTGGCGCGCGCGCGCAACACCGCGGTCATTTTTATCACCCATGATTTGGCGCTCGCCTCCGAATATTGCGACCGCATTATCGTGATGCACGCGGGGCACGTGGTTGAAACCGCACCGACGCAGCGCATTTTCGAGCGCGCCTGCCATCCGTACACTGCGCGCCTTATCGCCGCCACCCCCAAGCCGGAAAGCGTGATCGCGAGCCTCGCGTCGATTCCGGGCAACCTGCCCGATCTGCGCCGCGACGACCTGCCGAGCTGCCGTTTTTTCGCGCGCTGCGAGCGCGCCCTCGAGCGCTGCGCCACCGAGGCGCTGCCGCTGGTCGAAATCGACTCCACGCATAGCGCGTACTGCTGCAATCCTTTGCGGCCGCAGACAGCATGAACATTCTTGAGTGCAGCGGCGTGAAAAAGTATTTCCCTCTGGCCGCAGGCCGCTCGTGGCGCGCGGCGCTGAAAGGGGAAAAACCACAGGTGCCGATGCTGCACGCCGTGGATGACGTGAGCTTCACCCTCGGTGAAGGCGAGAGCATCGGCATCGTCGGAGAATCCGGCTGCGGCAAGTCCACGCTGGTGCGGCTGATCACGCGCATGCTGGACCCCACGGATGGCGATATTCTGTTTCGTGACCGCAACATCGGCTTCATCCCGGCGCGCAAATTCGCCGAAACCCAATTCCGCTCGAAGATACAGATGGTGTTTCAGGATCCGACCGACAGCCTCAACCCGCGCCAGACCGCATTCGAGGCGATCGCAGAACCGCTCAAGCGGCTGCGCCTGGTCGATGACCAAAGCACACTCGCAGCCCGCGTCGCCGATGCGGCAAACAAGGTGGGGCTGCCGCCCGAATTGCTGCCGCGTTTCCCGCATCAACTTTCGGGCGGACAGAAAGCGCGTGTCGGCATCGCCCGCGCCGTGGTGGTGAACCCCGCGCTGCTGGTGCTCGACGAGCCGACCGCCGCGCTCGATGTCTCGGTGCAGGCCACGATACTGAAACTGCTGGCCGAACTGCGGCGCGATCTGGGTATGAGCTATATTTTCGTGTCGCACGATCTGAATGTGGTGCGCATGCTGTGCGACAGGGTCATCGTGATGTATCTGGGACGCGTCGTGGAGCAGGCGCCGGCGGCGCATCTGTTCCGGCATCCGGCGCACCCTTACACGCAGGCGCTGATCCGCGCCATTCCGGCCATCGGCGGCCGTCCGGAGGCGCGCCCGGTGCTCAGCGGCGAACCGCGCAGCCCGATAGATCCCGACCCCAACACCTGCCGCTTTTTCGGGCGCTGCGCGACGCAGACGGAGCGCTGCCAGAACGAACTGCCGCTGCTGCGCATGCTGACGCCGGGCCACACGGTGGCCTGTCATTTTGCCGCATCACCTCAATTACCCTAAGCGTCCATCACCGTTGCGCCAGAGGAGCCTTAAACATGCAGATCAACATCCCCGAAGTTGTGGCTGAAGTAGAAGCGGTGTTCGCGCGGTATGAACGTGCGCTGGTCACCAACGATGTCGCGATGCTCGGAGAATTATTCTGGCAAAACCCGCTGACCATACGCTACGGCGTGGATGAGAACCTCTACGGTTACGACGAAATTCAGGCGTTTCGCAATGGCCGCTCGCCGCTGGGGATCGCGCGCACGCTGGTGCGCACCGAGATCACCAGCTATGGCCGCGATTTCGCCACGGCCAACTGCGAGTTCGCGCGCGGCGCACGCCTGGGCCGCCAGAGCCAGACCTGGATGCGCACGCCCGACGGCTGGCGCGTGGTATCCGCCCACGTCAGTCTGCGCCCGGCAACGTGATCGGTGAACCGCCATGCAACTCGTGCCCAAAAGTAATCTCTCGGCAACGGTTTACGCGCAACTGAAAAACGACATCTTCGATTTTCGTTTGCTGCCCGGAGACCGCTTTACCGAAACCGAAGTGGCGCTGCGGCTCGGCGTGTCGCGCACACCGGTGCGCGAAGCGCTCTACAAGCTCGAGCGCGACGGCTACATTTTTGTCTCCGCGCGCAACGGCTGGAACGTCAAACCCTTTGATTTCGAAGCCTTCGAGAATCTCTACGACGTGCGTATCATTCTGGAACTGGCCGCGGTTAAAAAGCTCTGCGAGATGGAAGCCAAGCCTTTGCTCGACGCACTCAAGGAAACCTGGCTGGCGCCGCCCGAACGCCGCGAACGCGATCCACAGAAAATCTGTGATCTCGACGAGCAGTTTCACGCCGGGCTGGTGGCCGCCACCGGCAATCCGGAAACCGCGCGCATCCATCAGGAAATCACCGGCCGCATCCGCATCATACGGCGGCTTGATTTCACACAGCCCGATCGCATCGACTCGACCTATGACGAGCACGCGCAAATTCTGCGCAACATCATGCGCCGCAAGCAGGATCCCGCAGGCATGATGCTGAAGGCGCACATCGAGAGCAGCAAGGCCGTGGTGCGCCAGATCACCCTGCATCGCCTGCACGCCGCGAGGCAGTCGGCCCCGCAGAATCCGGCGCGCAAGGCGTTGCCGTAGTGCGGCGCTATTTCGACGGCGGGCGCAGCAGTTCAGGCAGTATCGATTCGCGGAAAAGTTTTTCACCCATCGCTGCAATACGTTGTTCACCAACGCTGGCGATTACGGCGGCTTCTGAGCCGGCGAGCTTCCATTCTTTGTAGTCGTCATGCGAGGTGAGGCCCATGGCTTCGGTCAGCAGGTTGACGTAGTTCACCACCGTGAACGGTTCCGTGCCTTCCAGTGCGCACAGCAGCCGCTGGCACGAGTGAAACACCGTTGCCACGGTGTCGGCGTTGGCGCTGACCGCTGCATCGCATACCGCGCGCGTCGCGTCCTTCATCGATGCCGGCACGCGCGACAGCGCCGAGCACATGTGGCCCGGGGCGGAAACCGCTGTCGCGACCAGTTCAACGCCCGGAATCAGCCGCAGTAAATCCTCCACCAGCGGATTGACATCCACTTCGTGAAAACCGAAGTGTTTGTGCAGCAGCACTTTGCGCTCGACGCGATGCACCAGTTTTGGCGCCAGCACGTCACGCCGGGCATGCAGCATCTGCGCGAAATTCGACAACTGGAACTGCGCGTCGGTGTACTCGCTCATGAACGCATTCATGTGGCGATAACACGAGGGGCACCACGACACCACCTGCCCGGTGCCGTGCGCGTTGAATTTCTCGACCGTGCGTTTACCCATGCCCTCGGCCGCGCGCAGGTTGGCGTCTTTTGCGGTGCCGCAGCAGTAACCCGCGCCGCCCGCAGGCGTGACCTCGATGCCTACCGCTTCCAGCAGCGCGATCGCGCTGTGTATGATATCGCCGTGGCGCACCACGTTGCAGCCATACCAGAACGTTACTTTGTCGCTCATGCGGTCACCGTTGCCAGCGCGCGATTTCATCGGCGCTCATTTGCGTCGACGAAAACGCATTGATCTTGCGGAAAAAATCTTTTTCTTCGCGTGATTTGAGCACCGCCGGCGCGCCGAGCGAACCCAGAGCACTCACCTGCGCCACCCGCATCATCTTCATCGCATTGATGCCTTCGGGACAGGCTTCAATGCACCGCGACGACTGCGTACACACCTTGAGCCACTGCACACTGTGGTCATTGCCCGGCGTTTGCCGCAACCAATCGAGCACGCCCGACACCACGGTTTTCGCATCAGCCCCGGCCAGGCCCTCGCCGTAGCGCGTCATCGGGCACGCTTCAAAACACTTGCCGCAGCGCGTGCAGCGCGACAGCGTGTCATCGATAAACGCGTTGAGATGTTCTACCAGCGTTGCCGGTTTTTCAGGTGGAATCGTCAAAATTGTAATTAAAACAACAGGTTACATTAATATTATCGTCCAGACAGCTTCATCGCTTTTTCCAGCACGGCGTTCGAGCGTCCGGGCCGCGGCATCAGCCATTTGAAGCCCTGCGCCACCACCTCATCGACATTGTCGGCTTCGACGTGCGGGTGTCCGCAGGCGACATTATGCGCTTTGCAGATCGCCAGAATTTCAGCGATTGCGCCGGCGACGGTAGGATGCCGGTACTGGCGCGGGAAGCCCAGATTCTGCGACAGATCGCCTTCGCCGATGATCACGGCGCCGATGCCAGGCACTTCTTTCAAAATGGTTGGCAGATTTTTAAGGCCCACCACGTCTTCGCACATGATGGCGACGAGAATCTCGCCGTTGGGATCCAGCGGCCACACGTCAGCGCGCTGGTAGTATTCCTGCTGCGAAATGCCCCAGTAGCGCGCGGCATTGGCAGGCGCATCGCCGCGCTGGCCCGCGGGCTGGTAGCGCGGCGCACCGGCGGGCCGCGCATAGCGGCACGAGGCCACCGCGTTGCGCGCTTCTTCAACCGTGCTGATGTGCGGCCACACGATGCCGTAGACGCCCTGATCGAGCACCTGCTTGGCGATCCATTGATTCATTTCCGCGCCGTTGGGCGGAATGCGCACCATCGGCGTCACCGCCGGCGCGAGCGTAGCCGAAGCCACGATCTGCTGGCGGTTCAGCAGGTATTGCAAACAATCACGCAAGCCCCTGATGTCGTAAGCGCCATGCTCCATCTCAAACACCACGCCATCGTATTTTTCGGTGGCGACTGTCTGCGCGTTGCTAGCGTCGCCCGGCGCGAAACTCACGAAAGCGTTTTTGCCGGCTTCGAGTGCCTTGATAATGCCGTTGAGTCTGGGAATGGTCATGCTGTGTTCTCCATAGTTCGTCGAACGTGAAGGGTGAAGAGTGAAGGGTGAAACGTGAGGCGTGTTGTGGTCTAATTCCAACGGACACCTTGATAGGTGGAAGATACACCAATTAAGGAGAAAGCAATGAGTAAGGACCGCAGGACGTTTGACACGAGCTTCAAGCTACGAATTGTTCAAATGATCAAAGAGCAAGGTGTCGGTGTTGCC
>CAMATZ010000057.1 GCA_945861275.1 Bordetella parapertussis | reverse complement strand
CTGGCCTCGGCGCCGGCTCCACGCAGGCCGACTTCGCGGCCTGCGGCATCAATTACGCCGACCGCTTCCGGCTGTTCGCAGCGGCGCTGCCGGAGGTCCGGCGTCTGTGCAACGGCGAGCAGGTAGGCGAGGCAAACCTTCGCCCCTGGGCGTCCGTGGCGGGCGGGCCGCCCATGCTCATCGGCGCCTGGGTCAGCGGTATCTGGGTCAAGCGCGCCGCCCGCGATTACGACGGCTGGATTGCCTCTGGTCGGCACAACAACCAGTTTCGGACCCTCGCCGAAGGGCTGAAGGTCTATCGCGACAACGGTGGCAAGCGGGCGCTGATCGCAACCGTCGGGATCGACCTGCAGGCGCCGGCGAAGCCTTTGGCCGACGACGAGCCCTTCAACCTGCGCTGTGGCCCGGACGAAGCGGCGGCGCGCCTCCAGCAACTCGCCGAGCTTGGCATCGACGACGTCCTCCTGGTCATGAGACCCCATCAGTCCGCCGAAGAGCTACCGGCGATCCGCGCGCTGCTCAAGAAAGAAGCGCTCTAAGCAACGGCAGCGCCCATACGTCAGCGCGCCGCGGGCCTCCTCGCGCGGTCGCGGCGCGCGACCTCGGACCGCACGCGCTGCATCTGGCGGTGGCGCATAGTAACAGCGTGGAATTCGTCGCCACTCTGGACAACGGCATGCTTGCTGCGGCGAAGAGGCTGAAGATTTCCGCGAAGCGAGTGATCCGCTAAGCAGCTTGCCCAAGCCGTAGCGAATGCCCGCGCCGCGCGCGGTAGATGAGAAATCCGACGATGCTGATGTTGAGCAGGTTCCATGCAGTGCCGTTGAGGAACGCGGCGCGATAGGAACCGGTCAGGTCGAAGATCGCACCGGACATCCAGCCGCCCAGCGCCATGCCCAACAGCGAGGCCATCAGCACAGTGCCGACGCGTATGCCGGCTTCCCGCGGCGTGAAAAACTGGCGCACGATCAGCGCGTAGCTGGGAACGATGCCGCCTTGAAACAGTCCGAACATTGCCGAGACCACGTAGAGCGATGTGACGCCGTCGGTGAAAAGAAACATCAGCAATGCGATGCCCTGCAATATCGAGCCCGCCATCAGGGTACTGAGACCGCCGATGTGATCGGACAGCCAGCCCGAGACAAGGCGGCTGATGACACCTGCCCCCATCATCAGTGACAGCATTTCGGCGCCGCGCGCCGCACCGAAACCAAGATCGCTGCAGTAAGCCACGATATGCACCTGCGGCATCGACATTGCCACGCAGCACGCGACGCCTGCGACACATAGTAATCCTTGCAGCACGGCAGGAGAAAATCCCAACGGGCGCGACGGGTCCGATCCGGGCGGCAGCTCAAACGGCCGCGCAGGCATCGACGACGTCGTCGCCGGCAATGGCGTGGTTGGCGGCAGGCGCCGGCGCAATACCAGCGCGAGCGGCAGCATGGTGAACAGGCAGAACACACCCATGCCGATATAGGTCTGACGCCAGCCTGCACTCTCGACGAAATGCTGAACCACAGGCGCCCACACCGCGCCCGCGATGTAGTTGCCGCTCATGCAGATCGCCACGGCAATGCCGCGGCGGCGCGTGAACCACTGCGAGGTGTCGGCCGCGAGGGGTGCGAAGGTGGCCGAGGTGCCCAGCAGTCCGATCAGCACGCCCTGCGCAAGGCTGAAGTAAAACAGGTTGCTGGCCGAACCAGCGGCAATAAAGCCCGCGCTGAGAAACGTTGCCCCCAGCAGTACCGGCACCATCACGCCGAAGCGGTCCGACAGGCGGCCCATCAAAATGCCGCCGAAACCGAAGCCGATCATCGACAACGTGTAGGGCAGCGAAGCATCCCCGCGGGTCACGCCGAACTCGGCCTGTATGCGCGGCAGCACCACGCTGATGGTGTAGATGCCGGAGCCGCCGATGGTCATCAGCAGCAGCGACGCGCACAGACGCGCCCATGCATAGGGGGATTCGATGTCCCGCGATGTGGAGGTTGATGCCTGCATAATCCGTGAACGCTCTACAAGTACGCCAAGGGTGATAGGTGACAATTCATGCGGCGATGATCGCACGAAAACGCCACCCGCAACTGTCTTGACTGGGGGGGATAGTCGCGTGAGCGCTGAGCGGTGGTCGGGCTGGCCTTTGCGGGTCGCCGCAAAGCGCGCGGTCAATACGCAGCATCCGCTGGCAATATCACTGAGGCGAAGCTCGCTGCGATCCATTGCGTGCGTCCGAATTTCGCCGCAAGATAGCGGCAAGCGCATATTATGTTAGGGACTCTGGGTTTCCCAGGGGCGCACAACGGCAGCTAGAAACTATTTCATGAGATTGATCTCATGCCTCGAACCATTCGAACCACGTTGATATCCGTCCGCGATATTGTGATCGCGGCGGGCCCGTTCGTGCTGCTGACAGTGCTGTTGCTGCTGGCGGCGTATTTTATGCTTGACCCGGCGCCGCCTAAACGTGTGGTGCTGGCGACAGGACCGCAAGACAGCGCTTACGCTACCTTCGGCAAACGCTATGCGGCAGAGTTCAAGCGCTACGGTATCGAAATCATACTGAAGCCGACCGAGGGCTCGGCGCATAACCTGCGCCTGCTGAGCGAGGGCAAAGAGCAGCTGGATCTGGGATTCGTGCGCGGCGGGTCCAGCGAAGCGCTGCGCGCCGTCGACGAGGAAAGCGCCGCTGCGCCGCTGGTGTCGCTGGGCAGTCTGTTTTTTGAACCGCTATGGGTTTTTTACCGCGCGGAATCGGCAAAGCGCTTGAATCCTGAAGCGACTCTCACGCAATTGAGTGAGCTGCGGGGCTGGAAGGTGGACATCGGCACCAGCGGCAGTGGGGTGCCGAACGCGATGGCAAAGCTGCTTAACGTCAGTGGCGTGGAAGCAGACAGTCTGCAGCTTAGCCGGCAAAACCTGACACCGGCCGTGATGGCCCTGATTGGCAATGAGTTGGATGCGGTGGTCATCGCATCGGCGCCGGAGTCGCCGATGGTGCAGATGCTGCTGCGCGCACCGGGCATCAAGCTGCTGGAGTTTCCTCAGGCTGAAGCGTACTCGCGCCAGTTGTCATTTTTGAGCCCGGTGCGCCTGCCGCGCGGCATAGCGGATCTCGCTTTGAACGTGCCGGCACACGACGTGCCCGTAGTCGCCACCACCACCATGCTGGTCGCGCGCCAAGGCACCCATCCGGCGATACTGCAGCTTTTCGTTCAGGCCGCGAAAAAAATCCATGGTGAGGCTGGATGGCTCGCGCCGGCGGGCCAGTTTCCGTCGCCGCAGCACATGCAGTTTGCGTTGGCGAGCGAGGCTGAGCGTTACTACCGTAACGGCCCGCCTTTGCTGCAGCGCTACCTGCCGTTCTGGCTTGCCAATCTCATAGACCGCATGTGGGTGGTGGGGATATCCATTATTGCGATACTGATCCCGCTGACGCGCTGGGTGCCGCCGCTGTATACGTTTCGGGTGCGCTCGCGCGTGTTCCGCTGGTACCGGCATTTACGCGAGATCGAAGATGCGCTCGCGCAGAGTTCAGTCCAGCCCGTCGAGTTGCTGGACGAACTGAACAAGCTTGACGCGCAAGTTGCCAATGTTGTGGTGCCGCTCGCCTTTACCGACGAACTATACGCGTTGCGCGGCTACATCCAACTGGTGCGTGAACGTCTCCAGAACAGACTGACACATCCGGCGGCGACTTGAAAATCAATGAATCGCCGCAATCACCTTGCCGATAAACGCATTCAGCGATTCGGTGGAATCGATCCAGCGCACCACAATCAGCAGATCGTTTCGACGTTTTGCGTTTCGCCCCACTCGGCCACGACATAACCGTGACGCACGATCAGCCCGTTGATCGGGGCGCGTACCTTGGTCGGCCCGATCAGCCCGCCGAAATACGGCTCGCGGATGCCAAAGCTCTGCGCCCATGCCATCGCCTGATCGCGGGGCGCGGGATTGTCTTTGGTCTTGACGAAACGCACAGCCTCGTCCAGCACGGCAGCATCCATGCCCACTTGCGCAGGTGTGCGCCGCTGCCACTCAAACTGGTCCGGGAAATAAGCGGCGGCAGGGTTAGCAGCAGTCTGCGCGAGCGCGCTGCCGGCAAACGCCAGCCAGATCAAGAAACACCATAAGTAACGCATCATGTGTGCTCCAATTTATTGAGTGCAATTCGGCTGAGGCATAGATTCCAAGAAGTGATTTTCACAAACTGGATGCTGGCATACGCCAGCATGACGGTGTTGGGCATAGCAAGTTTAAGTTAAGGTTGGCGGCGGTATCGAAGCGCTCGGAGAGGGTGATGGCGCCGGTAGTCACTTCGCGGAGTTTGATGTCTGCTTGTATGATCAGAAAGGTCGCGACAGTACGGAGGATGACTTGCAATACCGGCGCGGGCAGTTCGGGATGGACGGCGAAGTGGCTGCGCAGCGGAATCGGAAACGACAGCACCCTTTGCCTTACCGGCACCCGCGGCATAACGCTATCCACCAGATAGGCGATATGAATGCTGGTGGAATCTACGCGGCTTTTTTCACGCGCAACTCGACGCGCATGCCAGCCTGGGTTGCCATATTTACCAGTGCATCCAGGCTGAACAGCTCGATCTTTCCTTTGAGAAGCTGATTCAGACGCGGCTGCGTGACGCCTAGCACGCGTGCAGCGGCCTGCTGAGTCAAGCCACTCTGCTTCACAAAGCGCTCTATCCGAATCGTTAGATCGGCGCGCAGCAAGAGGTTGTGCGCCTCCCCTGGCGGGAATCCAACGTCCAAAAATACATTCCCGGAACCCTTCTCGACTTTGATCCGTTTCTTCATTTCGCTTTCCTCAATTCGATCATTTCACCGAAACGGTGCTTTCCGACTCTCACATCCGTTAAGCTCGTCGCGGGCGTCTTCTTCGTGAACGCGTGCAGGACGTAGATCGCTTCCGCAAACTTTGCCACGTAGAGCACGCGATACTCGGTCTCCGCGTGAATTCGAATTTCACTCACACCCGGCCCGACAGGACGCATCGGTTTTGCGTCAAGCGCATTTTCACCAACCTGCAATCGGAAAAGTTCCTTGCCGGTTTGGTACCTTGCCGCATCAGAAAAGCGCCTAACCGCTTTGCGGCTGTCGCCAAGCCACGTTATCGACTTCATATTTTATACTGATTCTGGAATAGGCTACAAGCTACGGTAATCGATTTATACCTGAATGCATTACTCTACGCGTGCGCCGCTACTCTTAACCACTTTCGTCCATTTTTCGATCTCTTCCCGAATATAGGCCGCGAATCGTTCTGGCGTGCTGCCCACCACCTCCAGCCCCTGCGCAGTGAGTTTGCTTTTCAGGTCGACGGTGCGCAGACTGGCAACGATCTGCTGATTGAGCTTCAGGACAATCGCGCGCGGTGTGGCGGCAGGCGCAACAATGCCCTGCCACAGCGATATCTCGAAGCCCTTTAGCCCCGCCGCTTCCTGCACGGTAGGCAAATCCGGCAATGTGGTTGAGCGCGCCAGCAGTGTCACCGCCAGCGCACGCAGCCGGCCCGACCTGATGTGCGGCAGCGCGGTTGGCACTGACGAAAACGCCAATTGTAATTGTCCGGCGAGTAAATCTGTGAGCATCGGCGCGCTGCCCTTGTACGGCACATGCGTCATTTCCACGCCCGCCATCGACGCAAACATCGCGCCGCCCAGATGCGACGTTGTGCCGTTGCCCGATGAGCCGTAATTCAGTTTGCCCGGATTAGCCTTGGCATAGGCGATAAATTCTTTTACCGAAGCGGCAGGAATCGACGCATGTAACACCAGCACGTTTTCGCTGGTGGTGATCAGCGTAATCGGCGCGAAATCCCGCAGCGGCTGATAGCTCAGCTTCGGATTCAGTGCCGGCGCAATGGCGAGCGTGCTTACGTTGCCCAGCATCAGGGTGTAGCCGTCGGGGTTGGCCTTCGCTACCATTTCACCGGCGATGGTGCCACCGGCGCCGGGACGATTGTCCACCACCACCGATTGCTTCCAGGCTTCATTCAAGGACAGCGCGACTGCGCGCCCCACAATGTCGGTGCCAGCGCCCGGCGTAAAGGGAACGATGACGCGTATCGGCCGTGCGGGATAGTCCTGTGCCACGGCGCCACATGCGAGCAACAGCATAAAGGCCAGCGAGGGCGCCAGCCGCGCGGGAATACAGCCTGCCGTATCAGCCATTGAGGAAACGCTCGGCTGTGAACGGGGTGACATCGATAGCGGGCCTGTCGCCTGCGACGATTGCGGCAATCACCTTGCCCATGACCGGACCTGCAGTCATGCCAAAGTGTGAATTGCCAAAGGCGAAAAACGCATTTTCGAATTTGGGCGCTGCGCCCAGCACCGGCAGTCCATCCGGCAGGCTCGGCCGGTTACCCGTCCACCGCGTGACTTTGTCGAGTCGTACACCGGGGAACATGCGCCGCGCCTGTTGTATCAGCAATTCCGCGCGTTTCCAGTTCGGCGGTGTATCGATGCCTGCGAATTCCGCAGTTCCCGCCAAGCGCAGGCCGACATTCATAGGCGAACACGCGAACTTGGCATCGGTATGCGTAACCGGCAGGCGTGGCGCAACGCCCGAATCTGCAATCGTGATGTGATAGCCGCGCTCTGCCTCCACCGGCAGTGCCGTGCCGAGCTGCGCACTTAACGCACCCGATGCCGCTCCGGCTGCAATCACAATCCGCTCAACGGGCTTGAGCGCGCCATCAATAAGGATGCCCTGCACAGTTTTGCCGTGGGTCTGGAACCCTGTGACTTTGCCACGCACCAGGGTTGCACCATTGCGTTGCGCTTCTGCCGCGAGCGCCTTCACCATTTGATGTGGATTCTTGCAGCGACCGTTATCGGGCAGCAGCATACCGCTCTTGAAAATCGGGGCGAGCGTGGGTTCCAGCTCACGTATCTCCATCCAGTCCAGCACTACGGTTTTCACGCCTGCCTCGGCACGCATGCGCTGCGCCAGCGCGGAGCCTTGTGCGGCATCGGGGCGCTCGGAGACATAGAGCTGGCCGGAAAGTTCGATGAGTCCTTCGGCGCCGGTGCCACGAGTCAGCGTTTCATAAGCTTCAAGTGTGCCGCCATGCAGCGCGTGCATTGCGCGCGATGTTTTCAGTGCCGCTTCTTCTGTGGACGCTCGTACCGCGGACATCAGCCATGGCAGCACCTTGAAAAAATAGCCAGGACGCACTGCCAGAGGCCCCTCTGGATTGAGCAACCAGCCCGGCGCCTGGCGCAGAATTCCCGGTATCAAATAAGGCACCACCCCGCCCGGACTGATATTGCCGGCGTTGCCGAACGAAGCACCTTCACCCACCGGCCCGGAATCAATCAGCGTGACCTTGAAACCCGCACGCTGCAGCCACAACGCCGATGAAACGCCGACGATGCCAGCGCCTATAACCGTGACCGATGCTTCACTCATGTCGCGGTCACTCAGCCTTGATATTGCGTTCCTTGACCAGCTTCGCCCACTTCTGCCGCTCGGCACGAATAAATTGCGCGGTCTCGGACGGAGACTTCATCGCGTCCGGCTCAAAGCCGAGGTTAAACATTTTCTGCCGTAGCTCATTGCCGGCAACGACCTCGCGTATGGCCGTATTAAGCCGGGCAATCGCATCCGGCGGCGTGCCCGCCGGCGCCTGGATCGATTCCCACGTCGCCACGTCAAAGCCCGGTATGCCCGATTCCGCGATGGTTGGAATATCCGGCGCGCCGGTGGCGCGCTTTGCGGTGGATACCGCCAGCGCTTTCAGCTTGCCTTCTTTCGCCAGATTAATCGCCGAACCTATGCCCGGCATCATCATCGTTACGCGCCCACCCATGACATCCGCGATCGCGGGTGCACTGCCTTTGTAGGGCACGTGCAACATGTCGGTTCCGGTCATGCTGAGCATCATCTCTCCCGCAAGATGCGCAGCACTGCCGATGCCAAAGGACGCATAATTAAGTTTGCCCGGCTGCGCCTTTGCCAGCGCGATCAATTCTTTCACCGTCGTGACGGGCACGCTGTTGTGCGTGATCAGCAACAGCGGCACGATCGCCACCACCGTGACCGGCGCAAAGTCCTTCTCGATGTCGTACGTCAGCTTGTAGAGGCTGGGATTGATCGAAAAAGAAGCTGACACAAATAACAAGGTATATCCATCCGCAGGCTGACTTTTTACATATTCGGTGGCGACGATGGTGTTTGCTCCCGGCTTGTTATCCACCAGGACTTGCTGACCCAGTTTGTCGGGTAGTGCGGCGCCGAGCAGACGCGCAAGTGCATCCGATCCGCCGCCGGGTGGGAACCCGACGAAGAGCTTGATGGATTTGTTCGGATACGCCTGCCCCAAAGCGCTCCCAGTACCGAGGAGCGTGGCGAAGGCGATCAGCAAGGCACTGCGCGCAATGGATTGAACTGTAGCAGGCATAGGTTGCACCCCGGAAGTTTACGTCGTGACAGCCGACACACGAATTCTACGCTGACTCGCGAATCCTGCCATGCACTGGCGCATCACTTGTGGTGAAGTTTTGAATTTGACGTTGTAGTCGGTTTTTCATTCCCAGTAGTTGTAGATACTCTGTTCGATGTCAATGATTTGTTTGAGATTTGGTAGGGTGGGCACGCACTTTGTGCCCACGCGGTGCAGTGCATTCAAGTTCGCCAGCGTGGGCAAAACAAAGTACGTTTTACCCACCCTACCAAACTATTGTTCAGCCGTCTTGTTCGAGCAGCTTCAAGCGCTGCACTTTTCCCGAAGGCCCCTTGGGCAAATCATTCACGAACTTGATAATCTTCGGCGTTTTGTATTTGCCGAGTTCCTTCAGGGAAAATGCATTGAGTTCATCCAGCGTGCAGCGCGCGCTATCGAATCAGCCTCCGAGCGCCGCCTTCAGCGCCGCCCCCACATCGGACGGCGTATCGAGCACGCAGACGCCTGCGCCTTCGAGCGCCGAGCGCTTGGAGGCGTAGCTTCCCTTGTCGCCCATGACGATGGCGCCGGCGTGGCCCATTTTCTTGCCTTCGGGCGCAGCACCCCCGGCGATGAACGCGATCACGGGCTTGGTCATCGTCCTGGCGTAATCGGCTGCTTCCTCCTCCATCGAGCCGCCGATCTTACCCACCATGACAACAGCCTTGGTGTCGGGAAGGGCATCGAGCGCGATGAGCGCCGCGCGCGTGGTGGTGCCGATGATCGGGTCGCCGCCGATGCCGAGGAACGCGGATTCACCATAGCCTGCCTGCACGATGTTCAGGCAGAACAGCGTGCCCAGGCTGCCGCTGCGGGAAACTGTGCCGCTACGTCACGCGCCCGGCCATCGCCAACGAACGGTTGAGTGTGAACCACGCGGGGCAGGTGGTTCTCAAACTCAAAACGCCTTACCGCAACGGTACGACGCACATCGTGATGTCGTCGCTGGAGTTTTTGCAGCGGCTTGCCGCACTGGTGCCGCGCCCGCGCTTGCACTTGATACGCTTTCATGGGGTGCTGGCGCCGAATGCGAAGTTACGATCCAAGGTGGTGCCAGCGCCAGAGCAAGCAACAACGGCAGGCGCAGGTGATTGCAAGCAGGTTCACGCGCACAGTGCGTCGATGCGCATGAGTTGGGCGCGCTTGCCCAAGCACGTGTTCGATCATTGACATTGAGCGCTGCATGTGTGGCGGCAAATTGAAGATCATCGCAGTGATCGAAGAACCTGCGGTGATTGAACGCATCCTCACGCACTTGGGGTTGTGCGCGCAGCCGCCGCCGCGCACACCGGCGCGGCGGGTTGATCTTTTTCAGGCGGCTTGATTCAGGCGGCTTGATTCCCGGATTCGGACTGGTATTTGCCAGGGCTGATGGGTTGGCTCGGCTGGCGCTCGTGTAAAGGCGTCAATGGGTCGCAAATCAGCCGCTGCGGAACGTTTCGCAGGGCAAGATTTTCAGAAAAAATCGGGGCTTGGCGAACATTCACGCGATTGACTGGTAGCCCGTCGCGGGATAGATTGCTGACTGGTGAAAAATGGTGTTTGAAATTCCTATCCACCACTCTCCAACCGGAGGAAGCCGATGAAAGCGGCATGGCTCGCATTGTCGTTGTACTGTGCAACCGCGGGCATGGCGGCCGCGCAATCGGATCCGGCACCCGGATTTCCCTCGAAGCCAATCCGGTGGATAGTTGGATTCGCGCCCGGCGCATCGAACGACGTCATCGCGCGCACGGTTGCTGCCCGCCTCACGGAAATCTGGGGACGGCAGATCATCATCGACAACCGCCCCGGCGCGGGCGGCATGATCGGCGGTGAAATGGTCGCGCGCGCCGCCCCGGATGGCTACACCGTGCTGCTCGCCACCGGCGGACCGAACATCGGCAATCCGCTGCTTTCGAAGAAGCCGCCCTACCAGGTCGAGGACTTCTCGTACGTAGCCATTGCGGCCGACACGCCCATGGTCCTCATCGTCACATCTTCGTTTCCGGCGAACACGCCGCGCGAATTCGTCGACTACCTCAAGGCGAATCCCGGCAAGGTCAACTGGGCCTCGGCGGGCGTCAACAGCACGCCCCACGTCAGCATGGCGATCTTCACCGCCGCCACCGGCGTGAAGCTGACCCACGTGCCGTACAAGGGTGGAGCGCCGGCACTGATCGACATCGTGAGCGGCCAGGTCGCCGGCATGCACACCTCGGTAGCGACCGCCGAAGCGCAGATCCGGTCGGGCCGTGTGCGCGTGATCGGGGTGGCGGGGCCGAAGCGCCTGCCCTCGATCCCCGATGTGCCGACGCTCGCGGAGGCCGGGATCAGCAACGCGGAAGCGCCCAATTTCTACGGCATGGCTGCGCCGGCGCGCACGCCGCCGGCGATCGTGAAGAAGTTGAACGCCGGCGTCAACGAGGCCCTCGCGCAACCGGAGGTGCGCCGCCGCCTGGGTGATCTCGGCATGGAGACGGTCGGTGGCTCGCCGGAAGATGCCACGAAGTACGTGATGACACAGGCCGCGCGGGTCCGGGGATTGATCAAAGCGGGCGTACTGACGCCGGAGTAGCGCGCACTATGGGCTAGCGGCGACGAGAATCGGTCCGGCCAGGAAGTACATTACGTCCTGCACCGGGATGTGCTCGGTCAGCACGACCAGCCCCTGAGCGCCGGCCTCGATCGCATCCATGGCGGCCGCCTTGACCATCAGCGGCGGGATGAACAGCACCGCAACGTCGAATCCGGCGCCCTTCCGCGGGGCTTGCGTGAATTGCCACGCGGTTGACGTACGCCGGGCGGGCAATAGAGTGCCGTTTGGTGAAAAATGGTGTTTGAAATTCCTAACCGCCGCTGCAACCCGTATCGGTGCGGGTTTATCGCACGGAACACGGCCTGTCGCTTATCATTGCCGTACCCGCTCGCGGAACGACCCGACCGTCCCATTGCGCATGTCCCGTCTCTGCTGCATTCGACGGAGGGGAACCCGATCGACGCCGGTCAATTGTTGCATGCAAAGTCGAGGATCGCCCATGGCTAGCAATCGTCACTCGAGACGTCGAACCGGAGCGTTCCGATTGGTTTGGGTCGCAGCGCTTCTTTCGAGTGCCACTATCCTCTTCGCTGTGGCAACAGCGCCCCAGGCCGCCGAGCTGGCCTATCCGTACAAGCCGATGCGCCTGATAGTCGCCACCTCGACCGGCGGGCCGAACGATTTTCTGGCGCGTCTCGTCACACCCGCTTGGGGAGAGGCGCTCGGCCGCCAGATCGTCATCGACAATCGCGCCGGCGCTGGCGGCATGATCGGCACCGAGATCGTCGCGCGTGCGGTGCCTGACGGCTACACACTGCTGGTCGGTTTTCCCGGGCCGCTCATCATCGGTCCGCTGTTGAGCGATAACCCGCCGTACAATGCGCTCAAGGACTTTGCGCCAGTGTCGCTTTCGGTCTCCGCGCCTTTCCTACTCGTCGTGCATCCGAGCGTGGCTGCCAAATCGATGAAAGAGCTGGTCGCGCTCGCCAAGGCGCGCCCGGGAAAGCTCAACTATGCCACGGGCGGCACGGGTACCAGCAGCCATATGGTTGCGGAGCTGTTCAAGCTGGTCGCCGGCTTCGACATGGTGCATGTGCCGTACAAGGGTGCCGGACCCTCGCTCACGGCGTTGCTCGCAGCGGAGGTTGCAACGACGTTCGTCTCCATTACTGCGGGCCTGCCGCATGTGAAATCCGAACGCTTGCGCGCGCTCGGCGTAGGCGGCTTGCAACGAACTCCGCTCATGCCCGAGGTGCCGACGATCAAGGAGAGCGGCTACGCGTTCGACGCGGCAAGTTGGTACGGGGTATTGGCCCCTCAGGCCACGCCCGCGGCGATCGTCGATAAACTGCACGCGACGCTCACGCAGGTGCTCAATACGCCTTCGATTCGGGCGCGACTGACTGAGATCGCTTTCGATGTCAACGCATCCTCGCCCGAGCAGTTCGCGAATCACTTGCGCGCCGAGCACGCGACCTGGTCCAAGGTCATCGCTGCTGCCGGACTACGCAACAAATAGCGTTAATAGGGGACAGACCACGTTTATTTCATGCTAAGATGCGTAAATGATCGCTAAAGTATCACTTCCACTATGCCGCGCCGTGCGCGCCTGAGCGTTGCCGGCATTCCTTGGCACATCATCCAGCGCGGCAACAACCGCGCGGTGTGCTTTCACGCCGAGGAAGACTACCGGCGTTATCTTGATGATCTTGCCGAGCAGTCGCGTCGCTTTGGCTGCGCCATTCACGCCTATGTGCTGATGACCAACCACGTGCATCTGCTGCTTACTCCGCAAAAGACCGACAGCGCAGGCCAGATGATGAAGCACCTCGGCCAGCGTTATGTGCAGTATGTGAACCGCGCGTATCGCCGCAGCGGCACATTGTGGGAAGGGCGCTTTCGCTCGTGTCTGACGCAAAGCGAAGACTACGTGCTCGCCTGCTATCGCTATATCGAACTGAACCCCGTGCGGGCGGGCATGGTGCGCCACCCGCGCGACTACCGCTGGTCGAGCTTTCACGCGAACGGCGACGGCAAGCAAGATGCGCTGGTGACACCGCACGAGCAATACCTGGGCCTTGCTCGGAATGATGCGGCGCGGCGGGAAGCCTATCGCGCGCTGTTCAAGGCGCATCTTGACCCGGAAGTGATTTCGCAGATACGCTCGGCTACGAACGGAAATGTGGTGCTGGGCAGCAAACGCTTCGAGGAGCAGATCGGGAAGATGTTAAAGCGCCGGGTAACACGCGGCAAGGCGGGGCGGCCCAGTCAACGGGCGGACGAATTGGACCAGCAAAAGCTATTCTGAGTATCGAAAAACGTGGTCTGTCCCCTATCTATTATTCCAGGAAACACCGACCAATTAGAAGGAAACTCCGTGAAAAGTTTTTTCACAAGAATCAAAAGCAAAATGCACGTCGATTACGGTGGTCGTTATCTTGGTGAGGTGCTAGCTGAGGTAATTCGCGAAGTGCCTTCGCTTGCGTCGGCCCTTTGGGGGAAGAAGTTTTCGAAACCTTTTGTTGTTGTTACTGATTATGACTATGCAGGGGCGGGAGAGCGCCTTGCGGACTTGGCATTGATTGATCTGAAATCTCAGAAACCGTTGGCTATCGCAGAAATTAAGTATAAAGATGAAAAAACCGAGCTCTCGCTTGCGCAGTTAAAAGATTATCTAAAAGCAGAACTGCCGTTTGTCTACCGTCGTGTAGTGCATGTCGAAATGCGTCGCAATCGCCGCCATCGTATGGTGTCCCGACAAATACGCAAGCGCAACCGCTTCATCACGAGTAATCGGGGACAGACCACCATTAATTCGTTAACAAGCCACTAAACCGCAGAACCTAGTTCGTTCAGCGAAAACGCGCTGAATTCATCCGGCGTGCAGCGCGCCATCGGATCAGCCTCCGAGCGCCGCCTTCAGCGCTGTTCCTACATCGGACGGCGTATCGAGCACGGTGACGCCTGCGCCTTCGAGCGCCGAGCGCTTGGAGGCGTAGCTGCCCTTGTCGCCCATGACGATGGCGCCGGCGTGGCCCATCTTCTTGCCTTCGGGCGCAGCACCCCCGGCGATGAACGCGACCACGGGCTTGGTCATCGTCCTGGCGTAATCGGCTGCTTCCTCCTCCATCGAGCCGCCGATCTCACCCACCATGACGACAGCCTTGGTGTCGGGAAGGGCATCGAGCGCGATGAGCGCCGCGCGCGTAGTGGTGCCGATGATCGGGTCGCCGCCGATGCCGAGGAACGCGGATTCACCATAGCCCGCCTGAACGATGTTCAGGCAGAACAGCGTGCCCAGGCTGCCGCTGCGGGAAACCACGCCGATCGAGCCTTTCCTGAATATGCGCGGGTTGAAGGCGGGCATGAAACCGGCGAAGCATTCGCCGGGTGTGACGGCGCCGGCGGTGTTGGGGCCGAGGATCCAGATGCCGCGTTCTTTCGCCGCGGCCAGGAAGTACATTACGTCCTGCACCGGGATGTGCTCGGTCAGCACGACCAGCCCCTGAGCGCCGGCTTCGATCGCGTCCATGGCGGCTGCCTTGACCATCAGGGGCGGGATGAACAGCACCGCGACGTCGAATCCGGCGCCCTTCATCGCCTCCCGGGCGGTGGCGAAGACCGGTACGCCGCAATGCAGCGTGCCCGCCTTGCCGGGATTGGTGCCCCCGATAATTCTGGTGCCGTAGGCTTGCATGCGTTCAGTCCAGAACGTGCCCTGCTTGCCGGTGATGCCCATTACCAGCACGCGATCGGCGCCGCGAACGATCATCTTGCCGCCTCAATCGTCGCCAGCGCAATTCCATCTGCATCGCGTCGGCGGCCAGCGTCCTTCGCGGGTCGCATCCCCGCAAGCGGGGCCCCTGCTCCGCCGCTCATGCCGCTGCCGCCATCACCGCCGCCTTGCTTGCGTCGTCCATGGTCGCGAGCGGGGTGACGTTAAGGCGCTCCTTCAACAGCCTGATGGCTTCCACGTCGCCGGTGCCGTGCACGGAAAAGAAGATTGGCAGTTCCGGTTTCAAGGCTTCAATCGCGTCGATGACGCCCTGAGTCATCACGTCGGTGCGCGCGAAGGCGCCGCAGAAATTGATGACCAGGCTCTTGATGCGCGGATTCGACAGCAGCAGCTCGAGCGCTGGCTTCGCCTGGGTGTAGGACTCGCCGCCGATCTCGAGAAAGTTCGCCGGGCGGCCGCCGTGGTAGCGAATGACGTCCATGGTCGTCATGGTCAGCCCGGCGCCGTTGGCGAGCACGCCGACATCGCCCTCGAGATCGATGTACTTGAGCCCTGCGGCCTTGGCCCTCGCTTCGAGGCCGGTCTGCTTATCCGGTGTGCCCGCGCGCGCGATATCGGACCGGCGGACGATGGCGCAATCGTCCATGACGAACTTGCAATCGAGCGCGACGGCGCGGCCGTCCCGGGTGATGACGAGTGGGTTGATTTCAAGTAGCTCTGCGTCGAAAGCGGCATAAGTCGCGTAGAGCCTGGCGAGCACGTCAGCGACCCTGTCTTCGGCTGCGCCGAGCGCGAGGCTCTGGATCAGCGCCGCGGCATCCGCGCGGGAGAAGCCGCGGCGGATATCGACAGCCCGGCGGTAAAGCTTAGCGGGCGCGCTCGCCGCCACTTCCTCGATGTCCATGCCGCCTTCGGTCGAAAACATGACGAGCGGACCCTGGCTCGAGGGATCGTTCAACACCGCGGCATAAAGTTCGCGCTTGATGGCAACCTGCTCCTCGATCAACACCTTGTCTACCTTGTGGCCGGCGATCTGCATGCCGATGATGGCTTCCGCATGACGCCTGGCTTCGTCCGGGGTCGCTGCGAGCTTGATGCCTCCCGCCTTGCCGCGCTTGCCGGTCGGGACTTGCGCCTTGACGACGACCGCGCCGATCCGCGCCGCGACTGCGGCGGCCTGTTCGGGCGTAGTCGCCAGTTCTCCCCTGGGAACGGCAATGCCCTGACTTGCCAGGAGCGGCTTGGCGGCGTGTTCCTCGAAGTTCATCTACTTTCCGTATTTTTTGTGATAACCGCCGAAGATCTCATCCACACTCGGCTCGCGCGGCGGAATCGGACGTACGATGCGGGTGATGTTCATAAAATGCTTGTAATTCAAATTGTCGGAGAAGCTGTTGCCGCCCCAGGTGCCGCAGCCCATGGTGAGCGAGAACGGCAGGCCGTTGTCGAAGCTGCCGCCGTTGGCAATGGCGTGGGCCTGATTGACGATCACGCGGCACACCGTCATTTCCAGACCGAGCCGGCGGATGTGCGCGTCGTTGCTGGTGTGTATGCCGCACGAGTGGCCATCGCCCATGTAATCGTAAATCGCCCGCAGCGTGTTAAACGCATGATCGAAGTCGCGCGCCTTGTATACGGTGAGCACCGGACAGAGTTTTTCGCCGGAGAACAGGTACGCATCGCCTGCGCCGGTTTCTTCGACCATCAGGCATTTGGCGTTGACCAGTTGCGGGCGTGTGAATCCGGCGACCGCGCAGATTTTGGCCACCGGCTGCGCGGTGACCCGTGACGAGAGATGGCCGTCGGGGAACATGGCCTGCTGCAGCGTGTCTTTTTCGGCTGTGCTCAATAGCACGCCGCCCTGCTTTTCCAACTCGGCAAGCATGCGTTCATACACGGCGGCGTGAATGATGATGCTGTTTTCCGATGAGCAACTGGTGGCGTTATCGAAAATCTTCGAGCACATTATTTTCGCCGCGGCGTCCGCCAGGTCCGCGCTGTCATCGACGATCACCGCCACGTTGCCCGCGCCCACCCCCAGCGCCGGTGTGCCGCTCGAATAACCCGCGCGCACGTTGGCTTGCGAGCCGGTGACCACCACCAGATCGCACTGCTTCATCAATTCGCTGGAGCTTTCCTTGGTCACCGGATTCGGCAGCATCTGCACCAGATCGACCGGCACGCTCATGCGCCTGAACTCGGCGTGGATGAATTCAATCAGCTTGGCGCTGGTGGATACCCCCTTGGGCGAGGGCGACAGGATTACCGCGTTGCCGCATTTCAGCGCGTTGATAATATTGTTGGCGGGGGTGGCGCCGGGGTTGGTGGACGGCACCACCGCGCACACCACCCCGACGGGCCGCGCGATTTCGGTGATGCCTGTGTCAGGATAGTCGGCAAGCACGCCGGTGGAGATAGCGCCTTTGAGATCGCGCAAAAGCCCCAGCGTCTTGCGGTGGTTCTTATTGATTTTATCCGGCACGTTGCCCAGCCCGGTATCGCGCACGGCGATTTCCGCCAATGCCTTATTGCGGGTGGGTTCCATGATCGCCCAGCCCGCGGCGGTGGTGAGTTCGTCAAGTTGCGCCTGGGTGTAACGCGCGGCGACGGCCTGCGCGGCGCGCGCGTTCGCTACCAACGCAGCAACAATTTGCGCGGCAGGAGTCGGTGCGGTATCAGGCATCAATGGCACTATATTAAGTATTGGCTATGGAGAGAACGGAGCATAAATCCCAACTCGTCATTCTGGCGAAAGCCAGAATCCAGTTCGTGCGCCCATGCGGAGCATCTAATATGATCCTTCGGATAGGGTTACGCTCTGGATTCTGGCTTTCGCCAGAATGACGGTGTGATTATATTCCGGTCTTGCTATTTTTCTCGCTGCGACGCGCATTGCGGCGTCGCAGCGACGCTGGAAAATGCTACACTGCGCGCCGTTCGAGGCAAACACAAGGCAGTTTATGCAATGGCCGATAAAAAGCACGTTAAATTTCCGGGAAGACTGGTGTTTGTCGGCTTCGGCTCCGTGGGACAGGGCACGCTGCCGCTGCTGCTGCGGCACATCGACATGCCGCTTGAGCGTATCACCATACTCACCGGCGACGAGCGCGGCCAGGTCGAGGCCGAGCATTTCGGCATAAAGTTCGTCGTCCATCCGCTGACGCAGGACAATTACCGGACGCTGCTTGATCCGCTGCTTGACAAGGGCGATTTCCTGCTCAATCTTTCGGTGGATGTTTCCAGCGTTGCACTGATCGAGTTTTGCTACGAGAAAGGTGCGATGTATCTCGATACCTGCATCGAACCCTGGCTCGGCGGGTATACCGATCCGACGGTGTCCGCGTCACACCGCTCCAACTACGGCCTGCGCGAAGACGTGCGCGCGCTGCGCGACAAATATCCCAACGGCGGGCCGACGGTCATCCCCACGCACGGCGCCAATCCGGGCTTGATTTCGCACTGGGTGAAACAGGGGCTGGTGAATATCGCGCGCGATCTGCACCGCAAGACCGACATTCCCAAAACCAAGGCCAAATGGGCGCAACTCGCGATGAAGCTCGGCGTGAAAGTGATTCATTGCGCCGAGCGCGACACGCAAGTAGCCAGTCCCGGTAAACAGCGCTTTGAGTTCGTCAATACCTGGTCGGTCGACGGTTTTGTCGGCGAAGGTTCGCAGCCCTGTGAATTGGGCTGGGGCACGCATGAGAAACATTTTCCGCATGACGGCCAGCGCCATGAGTACGGTTGCGACTCGGCGATTTTTCTCACACGGCCCGGCGCTTCGGTGCGCGTGCGTTCGTGGACGCCTTCTGAAGGCAACTACCACGGCTTTTTGATCACGCACGGCGAAGCCATCTCGATCGCGGATTATTTTACCGTGCGCGAAAAAGACAAAGTGGTGTACCGGCCGACCTGTCACTACGCTTATCATCCGTGCGACAACACCGTGTCGTCGATACACGAGCTGGCCGGCAAGAACTGGGAGCTGCCCGACAAAAAGCGCATTTTGATGGACGACATCATCGACGGCACGGATGAGCTTGGCGCGTTGCTGATGGGGCACGCACGCGGTGCGTATTGGTATGGCTCGCGCGTGAATGTTCACGAAGCGCGCAAGCTGGCGCCCTACAACAACGCCACCAGCATTCAGGTCGCAGCGGGTGTGCTGGGCGGTGTGGTGTGGGCGATGGAGAACCCGCGCGCGGGCGTCCTTGACCCGGAGGATCTTGATTTTCGCCGTGTGCTGGAAGTCGCCAGTCCGTATCTGGGCGAGGTGCGCGGCGTTTACACCGAGTGGAGCCCGCTGCGGGGCCGCCATCATCCGTTTCCAGAGGATATCGATGAATCCGACCCGTGGCAGTTCAAAAATTTTCGCGTGACGTAAGGGCGAAAAGCCTACCGCAAAGACGCAAAAACGCAAAGAACAGCCGCAAAGAAAAGTTTTTGACCTTTTTTGCGTTTCCTTTGCGTTTTTGCGCCTTTGCGGTGAAGAATTTGGTGGGCCTTGGCTCTCCTCAGGCAATCACGCCAAACAAAGCCCCGACGCCTGCGGTCAAGGCCATCGCCAACGCACCCCAGAAAGTCACCCGCACTGCGGCAGTCATCACCGAAGCGCCGCCGGCGCGTGCCGCCAGGGAGCCCAAAATCGCGAGAAACGCGAGCGAGCCGGCGGAAACCGTCCACAGGATCGTGGATCGCGGCGCCCACAGGACAATCAGCAAGGGCAAAACCGCGCCCACCGCAAAAGTGCTGGCCGACGCCAATGCGGCTTGCACCGGCCGTGCCGTTAATAGCTCGGATATGCCCAGCTCGTCGCGCGCATGGGCGCCGAGTGCATCATGCGCCATCAACTGGGTGGCGACCTTGGCGGCCAGTGCCGCATCCAGCCCGCGCCCCACGTAGATCGCTTTCAATTCCGCCTTTTCGTGGTCGGGATCGGCAGCCAACTCTTTGCGCTCCCGCTCCAGATCGGCGTGCTCGGTATCGGCTTGCGAACTCACCGATACATACTCGCCCGCAGCCATCGACATCGCGCCGGCCACCAGACCGGCAACACCCGTTATCAAAATATTGGTTGAACTTGCGCCCGCGGCCGCTACGCCCAGCACCAGGCTTGCCGTCGACACAATCCCGTCATTGGCACCCAGCACAGCGGCGCGCAGCCATCCCATGCGGTGTGTTCGGTGTCTTTCGACGTGTCGCATGGCATTACCTCTGATTCTTGATTGCTAGTCGACCTGCGCGCCCGACAGCGCCACCACTTTTTGCCATCGCGCGGTTTCTGCGTTGATGAATTTCATGAATTCGTCGGGCGACATCGGCGCGGCCGCAACACCGTTATCGAAAAAGCGTTGCTTGAGTTCGGGTACGGCGAGCGCCTTTATCATCGCCGCGTGAATATACGCAGTATGCATTTTGGAGGTTCCCTTGGGCACGGCATAGCCCTGCCATACCGTGACTTCAAAATCGGGTATACCGGATTCGATGATGGTGGGCAGATTGGGCAATTGTTCGGCGCGTTTGGCGGAGGTGACAGCGAGTCCGCGCAGGCGTCCCGCCCTGACATGGGGCAGGGGGTTGGGGAGATTGAAGAAAAACGCGTGCAGTTGGCCGCCGAGCACATCCGTGAGTCCCTGTGCCGCGACTTTGTAGGGGATGTGCACCAGGTCGATGCCGGTCACTGATTTAAACAGCTCCATCGTGAGATGCGGCGAAGCGCCGACACCCGACGATGCGTATTTGTACTTGCCGGGATTGGCCTTGGCGAGCTTGATGAATTCACTGACGCTCGCGGCGGGCAGCCCGATGTTGACGCACAAGATATTCGGCATGGTGGCATAGAGCGAGAGCGGGATGAAATCGCGCCGGTGATCGTAGGGGAGCTTCTTGTAGAGGTGGGGGGTGATCGTCTGGTTGATGCCGTAGGTAAAAATCGTGTAGCCGTCAGGCGCGGATTTCGCCGCCAGCTCGGTGCCGATGATGCCGGCGGCGCCTGCGCGGTTGTCGACCACCAGCGGTTGTCCCCACGCTTCGCTGAAGCGCTGCGCGAAAATCCGTCCCACGATGTCGGTGGACGCGCCCGCGCCAAAGGGGAGGATGAGACGACCCGGCTTCGATGGATAGCTATCGGCGCAGTTAGCCGCGCCAGCGCAAAGCAGTAGCGCCGCAACGATGATGGGGCTGCGGTTGATTCGAGTGGATTGCATGGGCTGCCTTTAAAAATAATGTTTAAAAACAATTACTTACATCATAACCTGTTTTGCCACAGAGGGCACTGAGGAACACCGGAGAGAAAAATCAGCCCGTTATTCGCCAGAATGACGCAAGTGGGAGGGCGACCTCCTCTGTGTTCCTCTGTGTCCTCTGTGGCTAATTACCCTTGAATTTTGCCTTCAGCGCTTCACCGCCTTCGGCATCGCTTCCCGCCCCTGGGTGCTCTTCACGTCTTTCCAGTATGGCCGCGCCACATTCACCAATTCGCCAAGTTGCGCGTAACCCGACCCCGATAAACGGCACACCGGGTCGAGCAGGCGCGGATCGATGCGTCCGTCTTTCCACACCGCGGGGGTAACGTGCGTATGCACGATGCGTCCGAGCACGATGTTGGTGTTGTGATCGGTGATGATCTGTTTCATTTCACACTCGATGTGCGCCCTGGCTTCGAGCACGCGAAACGGTTTCACTTTTACCGATGGTGCGGCGGTGAGGCCCGCCCAGCCGAATTCACTTTCATCGTGCGGGAAATCCGTGGAAGTGAAATTCATTTCTTCCAGCACATGCATGGTGACGATGTTGGCGACAAATTGCGGCACTTCGCGCAGATTGCGCAGGCTGTCCTTGATGCCGGTGGAAGCGAACGCGACGTAAGGCGGATCGTTGCCCATCATGTTGAAATACGAATACGGTGCGACATTGCTCACGCCCTTGGCGGAAATCGTGGATATCCAGCCGATGGGGCGTGGAATCACCAGCGCGGTCATCAGGTGATAAAAATCCTGCGCCTGCCATTCTCCGGGGCTGACTTCAAGATCACGGTCAAGCGTCTGCGGCGGTGCGCTGTGCGATGCGGTCATTGCAGTACCTTTCCATGGGTCAACGAAAATAGTAGCACAGTGTCAAACGATGGCACTCAGAGAAACTCGTTGTGCAGTGTGCATCGGCATCATGAAAAAACGGCTGCCGGTAACCAGGCAGCCGCTATGCACTTTGCAACAATGCTGAGGCGCATTCAGTCCATATAGCTCGGGTCGATCTGCGCCATCCAGCGGCGTACCGCCGCCCACAACATCGCCGGACCGTCTGAGGTGTCGATGTCGTTTTTCTGGACGAGCTGCGTGGTTTGCGTCGCGGTCTTGCGCACCACATCCATCGGCGGATAAATCAGTTTCGCGCCGCCCGATTGCGCCAGCACCTGAATTTCGCAGGCGCTCTCGATACGCCGCATCAGGTGAAATGCATGCCCCATGGTCGGGCCGCAGGTGAGCAGACCGTGGTTGCGCAGAATCGCCACATTCTTGTTGCCGAGCGCGGCTGCGATGTGATCGCTTTCCTCGGTATCGTTGGTCACGCCTTCCACATCGTAGTAGGCGATCTTGTCATGCAGATGCATCGCGCCGAGGTTGATCGGCAGCAAGCCCTGTTCCTGGCACGCCACGGCCACGCCGGCCTTCGAGTGCGTGTGAATCACGCTATGTGCATCTTCGCGCGCCATGTGGATGGAGCGATGCACCACAAATCCCGCCATCAGCATTGGATACTGCGACGGCGTGAGCTTGTTGCCATCGAGATCGACTTTCAGCAGGTTCGAGGCGGTGATCTCGTGATACATCAAGCCGAACGGGTTGATTAAAAAGTGCGACAGGGTGCCGGGCACGCGCGACGAAATGTGATTGTAAATAATACTGTGATGCCAGCCCATCTGTGACACCGCGCGATAGGCGCAGGCGAGGTCTACACGGGCTTCCCATTCCTCGGGCGAACATGCGATTTTGGGTGCGGCGGTAAGTGGTGCGTTCATACGGGTATCCTTAGGGGTTGGAAGTACTAATGCCTGTTGCCGGGCCGGTGGATTGATGCATGGTCAGCTTTCATTTTACGCCCAAGTCCACGGCGCGCGGAATAACGCAGGGCGAAAATCCTGCTCCACGCCCAGATACTGGAATCCGCGATGGCGGCGCGGCAGCCGCTGTGCAGGAAAAACTGGCATGCCGGTCGCTGCTCGGTTATCGTTTGCGTATGATAATCACCGATCTCGCGGCATACTAAATTTGAGTGAATTGGGGCTGGCGAAATAATCCGCTTTAAAAACAAATAGTGAAACAATGATCATGCGTCTGCTTGCCACGGCTTTGCTTCTGCTGTCCTCGACAGCATTTGCCACCGGTGGTTACTTTCGCTATCCCGCATTGCACGGCGACACGCTGGTGTTTACGGCAGAGGGCGATTTATGGAAGGCGAGTGTCGCGGGCGGCGAGGCGCAGCGTCTGACCACGCATCCGGGTATGGAGACCCACGGGGCCATTTCGCCTGACGGACAGTGGATCGCGTTCACTGCGACCTATGAAGGCCCGGCGGAAGCCTATGTGATGCCGTTTTCGGGCGGCGTGCCCAAGCGGCTGACCTAGTATGGCGGCCGTGCCGAGGTGGTGGGGTGGTCGCCGCGGGGTGAGGTGCTGGTATCGACGCGGCATTTCCATCCCCTTGGCCGGTCGCAATTGGTTGCCGTGTCGCGCGCGAGCGGTGCACAGACAGTGATGCCGATAGAAAACGCGGACACTGCCGCCTTCATTGATGCCAAAACGCTGGTCTACACGCGCGGCAACCGCGGTATCGACAACGTGCGCGCTTATCGCGGCGGTGCGGCCACCACGCTGTGGCGCTTCACTATTGACGGCGGCGCGGAGGCAGTGGCCTTGACGCAGGTGACCTCCAACAGCGGGCGTCCGCTGCACTGGAAAGGGCGCATCGTGTTTTTGTCGGACCGCGACGGCGTGACCAATCTGTGGTCGATGGATCGCGACGGGCGCAATCTGCGTCAGCATACGCGGCACAAGGCGTTCGAGGTGCGTGGTGCAGCACTGTCAGGTGACCGTGTGGCGTATCAGCTCGGCGCCGATTTACATGTGCTTGATTTAAGCAGCGGGCAGGACCGGCTTGTGCCGCTACGTCTGGTATCGGATTTTGACCAGCAGCGCGAGCGCTGGGTGCGCCGGCCGCTGGAGCGCTTTGAGGAAGCAAAATTGTCGGCCAGCGGGGAACGCGCCGTGGTCGTCGCGCGTGGACGTGTCGTTACCGCGGGGACGGGCGCTTTGCGCCGCGTGAACATCGCTGTGCCCGCAACCAGCCGCGCGCGCAGCGCGACCTTCATGCCCGACGGGAAATCGATGCTGGTGGTGTGTGATGCCTCGGGCGAAAACGAACTGTGGCTGTTCCCGGCGGATGGCAGCGGGCCCGGCCGCCAGTTAACCAGCGACGCCGACACCCTGCGCTGGGAAGGCGTGCCGTCGCCCGACGGCAAATGGATTGCGCACAATGACCGTAAGCAGCGGCTGTGGCTGCTTGAAGTGGAAAGCGGGCGCAACCAGTTGCTGGAGCAGGGCGAGGCCTTCGGCAACTGGAATTTTGAAGGCATCAAATGGTCGCCTGACAGTTCCGCATTTGTGGTGCAAGTCGCGCACATCGGCAATCAGGGGCGCTATGGTCTGGTGATGTTTCGCGTCGCCGACGGCAAGCGCTTTGCGGTGACCTCGCAGCGCTACAGCAATTTCTCGCCCGCGTTTTCACCGGACGGGCGCTGGCTGTGGTTTTTGTCGAACCGGAACTTTGTGCCGATGCCCGCTACGCCGTGGGGTGAGCGCAACATGGGGCCGTTCTTTGACAAGCGCACACGCGCGTACGCCATTGCATTGCAGCCGGGTAATCGTTTTCCATTTCAACCGAAGGATGAACTGGCGCCGCTCAAGCCGGAGCCATTGGTACCTGCGCCGCCGGTGGCGAGTGAAGAGCAGGCCGCCCCGGCCGTTGCGCCAGCAGCCGCCAAGCCCAGGATTCCCTCCATCGCGTGGGACGGCCTCGAACAACGCTTGTACGAGGTGCCGCTGGCACCCGGCAATTACACGCGGCTCGACAGTGACGGCAGGCGCCTGTGGTATCTCGAAGCGGAAACCACGGCTGAGCGCAGGACGACGCTTAAAACGCTGGCGATAAACAATGCGGGCGCACCGCCGCAAGTGTTTTTGCCGGATATACGACAGTTCGCACTTTCCGGTGATGGCAAAAAGCTGTTGTTGCGCAAGTGGGTGACAGCGCCTGCCCTCAATAATCCAGCTAACCCCGGCGGTGTCTCTATTCCCGGCGATCTATTCATCGTCGATGTGGGACCCAAGCCGCCGCCATTACCGGAACTGTCACGCTTTCAGGTGAAACTCGACGATTGGCAATTCCCGGTGTTGCCGCGCGAAGACTGGCAGCAGATTTTTGTTGATGCCTGGCGCATGCACCGCGACTGGTTCTACGACGCCAATATGCACGGCGTGGATTGGCCGGCGACGCGCCGCAAATACGAGGCGCTGCTGTCGCGCGTAACCGACCGCGGGGAATTGTCGGATCTGCTGGCGCAGATGTCCGGCGAACTTTCGTTGCTGCATTCGCAGGTGCGCTTTGGCGACTTGCGGCGTGGCGATGAGTACATTGCGCCCGCCACGCTGGGGGCATTGCTGGAGAACGCGGCTGAAGGGGTGCGCATCGCGCACGTGTATCAGGGTGACCCGGAGCTGATTGACAGTCTGCCGCCGCTGGCGCGGACCGAAGTGGGCGCGAAGGCGGGTGACGTGATTGTTTCATTCGACGGTCAGCCGCTGAAAAATATCGCGGACCTGAGCGTGAATCTGCGCGACAAGGCGGGCCAGCAGGTGCTGCTGGAATTGCGCACCGCTGGGGGTTCGCTGCGCAAGGCGATCGTGACGCCGGCAGCGGCGGCGCGCGAGGCGGAATTCAAACGCCGCGATTGGGTATGGCAGCGGCGCGAACGCGTCGAGGCCGCATCCAAAGGGCGCTTCGGTTATCTGCATCTGCGCGCGATGGCGTCCGCCGACCTCGCGGATTTCGCGCGCGATTTTTATCCGGTGGTCGAGCGTGAAGGACTGATCATCGATGTACGCCAGAACAATGGCGGCAACATCGATTCCATTGTGATCGAAAAGCTGCTGCGCCGGGCGTGGGCCTATTGGCAAGATCGCAACGGAAGACGCATCTGGAATATGCAATCGGCGTTTCGCGGTCATATCGTCGTGTTGATCGATGCTGGCACTTATTCCGACGGCGAAGTGTTTGCGGAGGGCATGCGCCGTCTCGGACTTGCAACGCTGGTCGGTAAGCGCACGGCAGGTGCGGGCGTATGGTTGAGCGATTCGAACCGGCTGGTGGACGGCGGTCAGGCGCGTGCCGCGGAGTGGGGGCAGATCGACCTTGAAGGCACGTGGCTGATCGAGGGCAAAGGCGTCGAACCCGACATCGAGATCGACAACCTGCCCTACGCCACCTTCAAAGGCGAGGATGCGCAGCTTGCCGCGGCGATCCGCATACTGGAAGAAAAGCTGTCGGCCCGCCCGCTGGTGGAACCGCCCGCGGTGAACTATCCGAGAATATTAGGCAAGTGATTGGTTTCACGTTCGTCGTAAAATCGACAGAGCCGCTGCATGATGGAAAGCAATTTCCCGGTGGACAAGGAATCGACCGGTTATTGCGTGTTGTGGAACGCCATGAAGCGCATTACACAGAAGTGCTCGGCGGCGGAGAAACTGGCGCTGTATCGCGACACGGCGGCACGGGTATACCGGCTCGCTGTGTAAGGATTTGAATCGCAAAGAGAGAAACCGTAGGTTGGGCTGAGCTTGCGAAGCCCAACACAAGCGATCATTACAAAATGGTGACAGTGGCGAGTTGCAAAGTTTGTGATGTTGGGCTTCGCAGGCTCAGCCCAACCTACAAGTGCGGAATTTTTTCACAGGATAACCCACATGCTGCCTACCCCGAGTTTCCATCATCTGCATCTGAATTCGATCAATCCCGACGCTGCGATCGAGTTTTATGTGCAACAGTTCGCGAGCACATCAAAGACGACCTGGGGCGGCTTGCCGGCGCTGCAGTCGCCGAATGACGTGCTGCTGCTGTTCACCAAAGTCGACACCGCGCCGGCGATAGCGCCGCAGAGCGCGATCTGGCATTTCGGCTGGTATGTCACCGATGTGCGCAAGAATCTCGAAACCTACAAGACCCGTCCCGAGGTCAAGCTGCTGCCGCTCTACACCACGGACGAAGGCGGTTATGTGTTGATCAACAGCGATACCTGGCCCAACGTTGGCGGCATGCTCGGGTTGACCAAGGCACAGATTGCCGAGGCCCGCGCCCAAGGCCTAAAACCGCCGGGCGGCGGCGGATTCGCCTACATGCAGGGGCCCGAGCAGGTACTGGTGGAGTACATGGGCGACTTTACGTCCGAGCGCTTCAACCACGTGCATCTGTATCAGGAAGATCCGTTTTGCGCCCAACTCTGGTATCAAAAGCATCTCAACGCGCTGGTGATGCCGGGGCGTGAGAGCCCCGCGCCAATGACGGACGCCAACTGCAAAGTGCCGCGTGGCGCCGACCGCACCTGGCCGGCGCTCAATCGTGAAGGGATGTTCCGCACCCCCAGAGCCGCCGTGCTGTTTGGTGATGTGGCGCTGACCTGGTATGCGCGTCAGGGCGATCAGCCACTGGCGGGCACGCGCGGCCAACTCTACGATCACATCGCGTTTGGCGTTGCCGATCTCGATGCGTGGATCGCCAAGCTGAAGAGCGAGCAGGTGACGTTTCTCGAGGGGCCCTACCCGCTCGGTGACACGCGCGCGGTGATGATCGACGGCCCGAGCCGCGAAGCGCTGGAGCTGGTCGAGGTTAAATAGTTGACGATCTATCTGGTCATACTAATTTCCGTATTGAGCCAGATCGGTTTCGGCGGCAGCCGCGTTGCGGTTACGCTGTATGCGCTTGAACTCGGCGCCAACCAGCTCACGGTCGGTGTGATGGTCGCGCTCTTCTCGCTGTCCCCGATGTTTCTATCCATCGCGTTGGGCAGACTGTCGGACCGGGTGTCGCCGCATCTGCCGATGATTTGGGGTTCGGTGATGATGGTGGTAGCCCTGCTGCTGCCGCTGGCTGCACCGGGGATTGCGACCTTGTGCGTTTTGGCGTTTCTGAATGGCTTCGGTCATCTGGTATTCAGCATTCCGCTTGAGGCCGCTGTCGGCGGCGTCGGTGGACCGCAACACCGGGCGCGCAATTATGCGCTGATCACCATGGGATGGTCGGTGGCCAACTTTCTGGGGCCGTTGATTACGGGACTGTTGATCGACACCATAGGCAATCAGCGCGTGTTTTGGGTGCTGGCGCTATTTGTGGCGCTGCCGATCCCGCTGCTGTGGTGGCGGCCACGGCTGCTGCCCAATACGCCCAAGCCTGCTGCGGGAGAAGCCCGAATACCCAAGAGCGTGTTTGATCTGTGGCGCATACCTGCCTTGCGCGCCACCTTCATCGCCGGCGGCATCATTGGTTCGGCGCAGGATTTGTTTCAGTTTTATATGCCGGTGTACGGCCACTCGGTCGGACTGTCGGCATCCGCGATCGGCATGGTACTCGGTATGGTCGCGCTAGCGGCCTTCGTGATTCGCGCTGCAATTCCTTTTCTCGTGAAAAAATTGAGCGAGGCCACCATACTTACGTCAGCGATTTTCGTGGCGGCACTGGCTTATCTGCTGCTGCCGTTTTTTGTGAATGCTTACGCGCTGGCGGTGATTGCCTTTTTGCTCGGCCTGGGCGTGGGTTGCGCGCAGCCGATGATTATGTCGTTACTGTATGTAATGGCGCCGGCGGGCCGCATTGCAGAGGCGATAGGCCTCTACAAAACCTTGAGAAGCGTCACGCATGTGGTGATCCCGGTATTCTTTGGCACTGTGGGCACGGCATTCGGATTCAAAACCGTGTTCCTGTCAAATTCGGGCATACTGGCTTTTGGCGGTTATCTGCAAAGCCGCACGCGAGCGCCGGCGGGTACCGCGAAGATCAAGAAAAGTGCGGATTAACGACTTGAACGTCAGGCCGGAAAGTGAATCAATGGGCGGGGATAAAATGACCACAGGAGCTTTTGAATGACACAACTCGTATTTATACATGGCCCCGGCGCGGGCGCCTGCGCCGACGCCTATTACCATCAACTCAGGCATTTTCCGAACAGTGTTGCGCCCACCTTGCCGGGGCACCTCGAAGGCGAACGCTGTGTGGATGTGGCGCGCTACACCGAATGGGTGCGCGGTTGGCTGTGGGCACAGGGCAAGCACAAAGACCTGGTGCTGGTGGGTTATACGCTGGGCGCATCCATCGCGCTGCAATATGGGCTGGATTATCCGGATGAAGTGCGTGGCCTGGTGGTGATGACCGTCTCAGCAGGGCCCAAGGTGCGCGCGCCCGACACCTACGAGATGCGGCTGCGGGCCGCGAAAGACCCTAAAGCCTACGCAGAATGGCTGGCATTTCAGCTGCGCGCAATGCAATTTGTGGAACCCGAATTGCGCGAGCGCCTGATGGCGCGGCATAAACAGGTGGGTCCGATGTCGCAGTACCACGATCTGATGACCATAGACGCCTTCGATGTGCGCGACCGCATCGCATCGCTCAAACCGAAGTTGTTGCTGCTGCGCGGCCTTGCCGATCACGGCAATCCGCCGGAGTACGAAAAAGAAATCCATGAAGCCGTGCCGGGCTCGCAGTACATCAAACTTCCCGGCGCCGGGCATTTTCCGCCGACGGAGTTTCCGGACAAAATCAATCCGCTGATCGAGGCATTTGTTGCCGCCTTGTGACCCGGCGGACGCAGAGCGAGGAAACCTGCATGAATCAACTGATCGAAGCATTGGCTGAAACGGAGTTGTTGCGCGATGCCTCCAACGCGCTGCTCGAAAAGGTGCTGGCGCACGCCAGCCCTGTCCAACTGGAACCCGGTGAACTGCTGCTGTCACCGGAACGGCACAATGCGCACGTCTACCTGCTGCTCGAGGGAACGCTCTCGGTGCATTTCGATACACCAGACTCGCCGATCATGCGGACGCTGACCCAGGGGGATTCCGCGGGAGAAATGTCGGTTATCGACGATGCCGTGCCATCCGCCTACGTGAAAGCCAGCGGGCGTTGTCTGGTGTTTCCGCTGCACCGCGATTTCTTGCTGGCCCTTATTCGTGACACACACCCGGTTGCACACAATCTGTTGCGGTCTCTCACGCGTCTGTTGAAGGGCAATACGCAAATCATCATCAACGAACAATACAAAATATCGGAACTGACCACGCAAGCGAACATCGATAGCCTGACGGGACTTTACAATCGTCGCTGGCTGGATAACGCACTGCCGCGCATCGTGACGCAAATGGCGAACAGCGCGCAGCCGCTGTGCCTCTTGATGATTGATGTCGATCACTTCAAAAACTACAACGACTTGCAGGGGCATCCCGGCGGCGATCTGGCGCTCATCGGCATGGGGAAAATTCTGAAATCGACGGTTCGCCCGTATGATTTCGTCGCACGGTATGGCGGTGAAGAGTTCATGGTCGTGCTGCCCAACACCACGCACGCCGCGGGTGTAGCGCTCGCAGAACGTCTAAGGCGGAACACCGAAGATTACAAAATTACGCAGCCTGACGGCGCTGCTCTGCCAGGCATTACCGTGTCTATTGGTCTTGCTGCAGCCCACGATAACGCCACTGCCGAATCGCTGGTGGCCGCTGCAGATGCGCAACTGTATGCGGCCAAACAGAGTGGACGCAATTGTGTGAAATATAATGCTTAAGAATTCGATCGGCAATCCGTGCAAGTGTATGCTGGCGTGTGCGGCAGGCAAATGCTACGGCGTTGTCAATCCCGCCGCGTTGAAAGGCTGGCACTAAGGTGGGTGCGCGCGTCGCATTCGCAGTGCTGCTTTGGGCCGGCGCCACCGCACATGCGCAGCCCGCATGGCGCCCGGAGCGGCATGTTGAACTCGTCGTCGGCTCCGGCCCCGGCGGCGGCAATGACCGTACTGCACGCAGCCTGCAAAAATTACTCCATGAAAACAAATGGTTAAGTAATGTCTCGGTGATCAACAAAGTGGGCGGCGGCGGCGCGCTGTCCTACACTTACGTCAACCAGCATGCGAATGACGCGCACTACCTGGTGATCGTGCGGCAAGGGTTGTTGTCCAATCATATTCTTGGGCGCAGCGCGATCAGTCCCGCCGACATGACGCCGTTGGCGATGCTCACCAGCGAAGCGAGCTCGCTTGCCGTGCGCGCCAGCAACGCCGTGTTGAAATCCATTCCCGATATTCTGGAGCGCTTGCGGCAGGATCCGCAGTCGCTCACCGTATCCCTCGGCAGCACGCGTGCCGGCGCACCGCATCTCGCGCTCGCCTTGCTGGTCAAGACAGGCGGCATCGACCCGCGGCGACTCAAGCTCGTCACCTTCAGCGGCGGCGCGGAATCGGTCACACAATTGCTCGGCGGCCACATCGATATCGCTGCCGTGTCGATCGACAACACGGCGCCGCACCATAAGAGTGGCGTGATGCGCATACTCGGCATTTCCTCCGCCCAACGCCTTGCCGCGCTGCCCGATGTGCCCACCTACAAGGAGCAGGGCTACGATGTCGTGATGGGCGGCTTTACCATCGTGATGGGCCCGCGCGGACTCACCCCGGCGCAGACCCAGTACTGGGAAAATTTGCTGGAACGCGCATCCAACACTGCGGAATGGAAGCGCATGATGGCGGCGGAACTGCAGGACCTGGATTTCAGAAGATCGGCAGCGACACGCGAGTATTTGCGGCAGCACTATGAATTGACACGCACGTTGATGGCCGACATCGGCATGACCAAATAAGATTGCGCCCTGCTTATGATGGCAGAGCGACATGGCTTGAACGCCAAGGAAAACACTATGACGACTCAGCGCAAGACCATGCACGCAGGCGAGGCAGTGGCCGAGGCCTTGCGCGAAGAAGGGGTTGAGCGGATTTATAGTGTGCCCGGCTCCCACATTCATCCCATCTATGATGGCTTAAGCCGCGTCGAATCCATTCGTTTTGTCACCTGCAAGCAGGAGCCCAACGTCTCGCTTATGGCGGACGCCTACGGGCGACTCACCGGTAAGCCGGGGGTGTGTTTGGTGACTGCCGGCCCCGGCGGCCTGAATTCCATGGCAGGTGTTGCCCAGGCCTACGGCGCGGCCTCTCCCATGATCCATATCGGCGGGGGGGTGCCGCTGAAGGCGGACCTCGAAGCCTTTCACGGTGTGGATGATCCTGCCTTCGTGCACGATATGTTCAAAAAAATCACCAAGTGGAGCGCGCGCATCGAGCGTATCGAAGACATACCCGAGGTCATGGCCAAAGCCTTTCACATCGCGCGCAGCGGGCGGCCGGGACCGGTGCATGTCGAGCTGCCGCGCGTGTCCGACTACAGCGAGTACATATTGCAGGAACATCCTGCGGCGCTACCGGCCTACAAAGCGCTTGCCACGGTGGTCGCGCAGCCCGATCCGCAGTACGTGGACCAGTGTGCACGACGGTTGATGGAAGCACATGCACCGGTGCTGGCGGCCGGCAAAGGCATCATCCGGCAGGGCGCAATGCCGCAGCTTTCGCAACTGGCGATGAAACTGCAGGCGCCGGTGATCTGCGCCCAGGACGCGATCGGCGTCATCCCCGAGGATCATCCGTTTTTCGCCGGACATTTCCAGCACGCCCGCAGCTATCCGCTGTGCGTCGAAGCGCTCGCCCGCACCGATCTGGTGTTCGGCGTGGGGCTGCGCGCGGGCGCGGCTGAGATGAGCGAATTAAAAGAGCGCGCGCCCGAGAAGAACCTGATCCTGATCGGCTTTGATGATGCGCAGAATGCGCGCTACCAGGGTGACGACCAGCGGGTGGCCGATCCCGCGCTGTTCCTGAGCGCGCTGCTCGAGCGCCTCGGCGATTATCAGCGGCCGCGCAACGAAGCGCTGATCAGGCAGATGGCCGAAGGCAAAGCCGCCATCCGCCGCAGTCTGGCCGCGCACAGCGAGCAACACCGCAACGACACACCCATTTCTCCCGGCGTGCTGATGAACGCGATGAACAGCGTGCTCGGCGATGATGCCGTGGTGGCCAGCGACGTCGGCAACTGCCAGATGTGGGCCCGTACTTTTCGCCGCATCGCCACGCCGCAGTCTTTTATGCAGTCAGGCGTCTGGAACGCGATGAGCTACGCACTGCCGACGGCGATTGTGGCGAAGATGGAGTTTCCGCAGCGCGACGTGGTGGCGCTTGCGGGGGATGGCGCTTTTCTCATGACCATCGGCGATTTGCCCACTGCCGCGGAATACGGCGCAAACATCCTGATCGTGGTCCTTAACGATGGCGCCTTCGGCCAAACGTTCATGCAGCAGACCAACATCTACGGCCACACCTACGGCACCACCTTCAAGAGTCCCAATTTTGCGGAGATCGCCAGGGCCTGCGGCGCGCAAGGCATACGCGTAGCCGATCCCGGCGATGTCGAAGCGGCGTTGCGACAGGGCCTCGCCGCAACCAGGACTCAGCCCGCGCTGGTGGAGGTGATGGTGGCGGAGCAGCCTTATCCGAAGCTATGATAGCGGTCAGCCATGACCTTGAAAGGAAATAAAGTGATGCGTGCCGCCGCTGTTTCGTTGTTTTATGGTTTTTGCGCACTGGGTCTTGCCGCTGTCTCCACGGTATTCGCGCAAGGCGCTTATCCCACCAAGCCCATACGCTGGGTGGTTCCTTATGCGCCCGGTGGCGGAACGGATGTCATTGCGCGGCCGATTGCGCTCAGGCTGGGAGAAGCGTTTGGACAGCCGATAGTCTATGAGAACCGCGGCGGCGGCGGCGGATTGATCGCCGGTGAGTTTGTCGCCAGAGCGGCGCCCGACGGCTACACCTTGCTGGTGGGCTCGGGCAACACGCACACCTTTCCGACGCTGTTGTTTGACAAGGTGCAATACGATCCTGTCAAGGACTACGCGCCGATCACCAATTTCGTGAATGTGGCCAACGTGCTGGTGGCGCACCCGTCTTTTCCCGCAAAGACCACTCAGGAAATCGCGGCCTACGGCAAGGCCAATCCGGGAAAAATCAGTTGGGCATCCTCAGGCAATGGCGCCGGCGGCCACCTGGCGTTGGTGCTGTTTGCGCAGCAGGCCGGCATCAAGGTGGTGCATGTGCCGTTCAAAGGCGCTGGCCCCGCCTTGATCGCGATGCTGGGCGGTGAAACCGATTTACTGTTTGCCAACACCGGTGTATTCCTGGGGCACATCCGGGCGGGCAAGTTGCGGCCCATAGCGGTGGCTGCATCGACACGCTTGTCCCTGCTGCCGAATGTTGCTACGCTAAACGAAAGCGGCTTTCCAGGTTTCGAGTCAAGCAGCTACTACGGCCTGCTGGCGCCGGCGGGCACGCCACGGCCCATCATCAACCGGCTGCATGCCGAACTGGTGAAGATCATCAAGTCGCCTGAATCCCTGGAGCGGCTGGCCAGCGTGGGCGCCGTCGCTGTAGTAAATACACCCGAGCAGTTTGCCGAAGCCAATCGGCGGGATGTCGAGAAGTGGGCCAAGGTCATCAAGGAACATGGCATCAAGCCTGACTGAACTTTCAATCGGAAAACAGGACACTCATGCCTACCAAATTGCTGCCCAATACCAACAGAAATCACCTTACCGATGCCCAAGCCGCCATCGAACAGCATCAGCGTAAAGCCCAATGGCTGTCCCAGCAGCGGGAGGATATTCTCGAACCCGGCCTGCCGATCATCGATGCGCACCATCATATGTGGGTGCGTCCGAGCAATCGTTATTTTCTCGAAGACTTTTTGGCCGAGGCGCAGACCGGCCACAATATCAAGGCCTCGGTGTTTGTGGAATGCGGCTCGTTCTACCGCAAAAACGCCACTGCACTGATGGCGCCGGTGGGCGAAGTCGAGTTTGCCAACGGCGCGGCGGCGATGGCGGCCAGCAGCACCTACAACAGCACGTTGGTGTGCGCCGGCATCGTCGGCACCGCGGACATCAGTGTGGGCGCTGGTGTGGCAGAGGTGCTCGATGCGCAGATCGCGGCTGGGGGCGGGCGCTTTCGCGGCATCCGTGTCAGCACCAAGTGGGATGCCGACGAGGAACTGAACACCACCCGCTACATCGTGCCGCGTGATGTGATGCAGGATAAGGATTTCCGTGCCGGTTTCGCGATGCTGGCGCCGCGCAAGCTGAGCTTCGACGCAATGATTTATCACCCGCAGATTCTGGAGCTGGCCGAACTCGCCCGCGCGTTTCCGCAAACCACCATCGTGCTCAATCATATCGGCGGCCTGATTGCCTCGACGCGCACCTACCTCGCGCGCAAAGACGAAGCCATCGCGCAGTGGCAATCAAAGATGGCGGAACTGGCAAAGTGCCCCAATGTCTTCGTCAAGCTCGGCGGGCTGGGCATGCCCTATCTCGGTCTCGGTTTTGAAAAACTTGCGGCGCCCGCATCGTCGGCGCAGCTTGCCGAGAGCTGGGGGCCGCTGTTCAGGCATTGCATCGACAAGTTTGGACCCGAGCGCTGCATGTTCGAGAGCAATTTCCCGCCGGACCGGGATTCAGTCAGCTATGCGGTCATCTGGAACACCTTCAAGCGCATCGCCGCCAGCTACTCTGCGGACGAGAAGCGGGCACTTTTCTATGGCGCGGCAGCGAAAGCGTACCGCCTGAATCTGGACTGAATCCAGATGCTGCCGCGTGGTGAGGCTGTCAGTCGAGCCGCACGTTCACCTGTTTTTGCACGTCGCGCCAGCGCTTGTCTTCTGATTCCAGCAGCCTGAGAAAATCTGCCGGTGTGCCGGGCGTCGGATCGAATGTCTGCGCCGTGAAACGGTCTTTCACATCCGGCGCATTGAGCGCTCTGCTGATTTCGCGATTGAGGGTGGTAACGATGTCTTTGGGCATCCCGGCAGGGCCGAGCATGCCGTACCACTGAAACGATACAAAATCCTTCACCCCGGATTCCACGAACGTAGGCACGCTGGGCAGCAGCGGGTGGCGTTGAGGGCTGGTAATGGCGAGTACTTTCAGCCGGTTCGACCGGATGAACGTCATGGCCGCGGGCACGGCATTCATAACCAGCGGAATTTGCCCGCCCACCGCATCCGCCAGCGAGGGCCCGCCGCCCTTGTACGGCACATGGTTGAGCGTCAAGCCGGTTTTAAGCCGCAACCACTCGTAGAGCATGTGCGGACCGCTGGCAAGTCCGCTCGATCCCATCGCCAGCTTTTCGGTCTGCGCGCGCGGCATCGCCAGCAGATCTTTCAGTGAATTGCCACTGAATGACGGATGTGCACACAGCGCCTGCGGCGAGGTGGCGATTAGATTCAGCGGCGTGAAATCCTTGATCGCATCGTAGCGCTGCTTGGTATAAACCAGCGCATTGATGGTATGCGGCGCGTCGGCGAGCAAGATGGTGTAGCCGTCGGCCGGCGCATTGGCCGCGATCTCGG